>JBGALV010000093.1:0-19262 GCA_044223515.1 Alphaproteobacteria bacterium | reverse complement strand
GGTCCGGTTTCAGGACGAGGCTAGTTCAGCTTCACGCCATCGAACTGATGGCGGCCGAACGGGCTGATGCGGAAGTCGACGACCTCCTTGCGGATCGGCTTGAAGACCACGGAGTGGGCGATGGTGAACCAGGGCGCCTCCTCCTTGAAGATCTTCTGCGCCTCCTCGTAGAGGGCCGTGCGCTTGGCGACGTCGGGCGTGCGCTTGGCGGCGACCAGCAGGTCGTCGAAGGGCTTGTAGCACCACTTCGCGATGTTGCTGCCGCCCTGGCGCGCCGCGGCGCATCCGAGCAGCACGTACATGAAGTTGTCCGGATCGCCGTTGTCTCCGGTCCAGCCGAGCTGCGCCATCTGGTGCTCGCCGGCCTGGGCGCGCTTGCGGTACTCGCCCCACTCGTAGCTGACGATCTTCGCCTTGACGCCGATCTTCGCCAGATCCGCCTGCATCATCTCGCCGATGCGCTGGGCGTTCGGGTTGTAGGGACGCTGCACCGGCATCGCCCAGAGATCGGTCTCGAAGCCGTTCGGATATCCGGCCTCGGCGAGCAGCGCCTTCGCCTTGTTGGGATCGAAGGCGTAGTCCTTGACCGAGGTGTTGTAGGACCACAGCGTCGGCGGGATCGGGTTGATCGCGGCGACACCGGCGCCGAGATAGACCGCGTCCACGATCGCCTTCTTGTCGATCGCCATGTTGAGGGCCTGGCGGACGCGCTTGTCGTCGAACGGCTTCTTCTGCACGTTGAACGCCAGGTAGCCGATGTTCAGGCCTTCCTGGGAAAGGACGGTGATGTCCTTGTCCTCACGCATCTTCGGCAGGTCCGCCGGATTCGGATACGGCATCACGTGGCATTCGCCCGCCTTGAGCTTGGCGTAGCGGACGGCCGGATCCTTGGTGATCGAGTAGACGAGGCCGTCGAGCGGCGGCTTGCCGTTCCAGTGCTGGTCGAAGGCCTGGTAGCGGATCGTCGAGTCCTTCTGGTAGCTCACGAAGCGGAACGGGCCGGTGCCGATCGGCTCCTGGTCCATCTTCTCGGGCGTGCCGGCCTTCAGCAGCACGTCGCCGTACTCGGCCGAAAGCACCGCCGCGAAGTCCATCGCCAGGTTGGCGATGAACGGCGCCTCGGCGTCGTTGAGCTCGATCTTGACGGTATAGGGATCGACCTTCTCGACCGACTTCAGCAGCTTCGGCATGTCCATGTCGCCGAAGTAGTCGTACGAGCCGCCGGAGACCTTGTGATACGGGTGGTCGGCCTTCCACTGGCGGTTGATCGAGAAGAGCACGTCGTCGGCGTTGAAGTCGCGGGTCGGCTTGAACGTGTTCGACGACTGGAACTTCACGTTCCGACGGAGCTTGAAGGTGAAGGTCTTGCCGTCCTCGGAAACGGTCCAGGACTCGGCGAGGCCCGGCACCACCTTGGTCGAGCCGCGCTCGAACTCGACGAGACGGTTGTAGACGTGAAAGGCGGCGTCGAACGACGTGCCGGTGGTGTTGATCTGCGGGTTGAAGTTCTCGGGGCTGCCTTCCGAGCAGTAGACCAGCGTCGCGGCATTGGCGCCGCCCGCAATAGCCAGCGCCACCAGCGCTCCCGCGGCGAGCGGGATCAGGTTTCTGACGACCACGTTGTCTCTCCTATTCATGATCGACCCCGTCGCATCAGGCGGGGTTCTCTAAGCGCTTGTTATACGCTTCGGCCCGCACCCCCGTCACGGGAACGTTGCGGCCGTGCGGCCCGGGGCCCATGCTCGCGTAACCGCCGCATATCCATAAAAAAGGCCCCGATGTTCTACCAGCCCCAGCTCCGCGACCACGGCCTCCGCCACGACCCGTTCAAGGCCCTCGTGGTCCCGCGACCGATCGGGTGGATCTCCAGCCTGGATGCCCAGGGCCGACCGAACCTGGCGCCCTACAGCTTCTTCAACGCGATGGCCGCCGACCCGCCCGTCGTGGTGTTCGGCACCTCGCTCCGTCCGCGCGCGACGGACCGCAAGGACAGCCAGGCCAACATCGAGGCGACCGGCGAGTTCGTCGTTAACCTGGCCACCGAGGCGCTCAAGGATCCCATGAACGCCAGCGCCGCCTCGCTTCCGGCCGGCGCCGACGAGTTCGCGCATGCGGGGCTGAAGACGGCCCCTTCCCGCCTGGTGAAGCCGCCGCGAGTCGCGGCATCTCCGGTCGCCCTCGAATGCCGGCACCTCAAGACCGTCGAGCTTCCGTGCGACGATCCAGGGCGCGCGAACTACGCGGTCTTCGGCCAAGTGGTTGGCATTCATATAGATGACGGGCTGATCGCCGACGGCAGGGTGGACATCACCCGCTGCCGCCCCTTGGCCAGGCTCGGATACATGGACTACACCGTGGTCGGCAGCGTCTTCGCGATGGACCGCCCGGCCTGAAAGAAACCGGCGCAGGAAAGCTCGGGCGGCGCCGTGCCAAGGTTGCGATCAAACCGTCAACCGACCATCAATCTGCCTCAATCGCCCGGCAGACTGATGGGCGACCTGGGGAAAAGGGACTGCACCATGCGTCGATTTCTGATCCTGGCGAGCCTCGCCGTCGTCGCCGTGTTCGCAACCGCCGCGTCGGCCCCGGCCGAGGCGCGCACCCGCGTCGGCATCGGGATCAACTACGGCTATCCCGGCCCGTACTACTACGGTCCCGCCTATCCCTATTACCCGGCCTACTACTATGCGCCGCGCCCGGTCTACTACGCGCCGGCGTATGTGGCACCGGCCTACGCCGCCCCTGCAGCGGTCTACACTGCGCCGCCCGCCGGCAACGTGATCCGCGAGGGCCGCGACTCCGCCGGCAACTACTGCCGCGAGTACCAGAGCAGCACCTCGATCGACGGCCGCCCGGTCCCGACCTACGGCACCGCCTGCCTGCGCCCGGACGGGTCGTGGCAGATCGTCAACTGACCTCCTCCGTCTGATCCTCGAGGAAGGCCGGGCTCGTCCCGGCCTTTTTCGTTTGCGGTATTTGCAGCCGCGCCGACATGACCAGGGATCCTCGTTTCACGGAAGCGCGCGAGAAGAAGGTCTATTATGGGCCGGTCACGTTCAGGCGCGACTCGGAACCCTACATGACGATCGCGCTCGCGGGTCCGCGGCGGGACGCGGTCGTCAGCGTCGCCGAGGTCAATCTCAAGTTCATTCTCGATGTCGTCTCCCGCATCAAGGTCGGCGCGCAGGGTCTCGCCTACGTCGTCGACGACAAGGGTCGGCTGGTCGCGCATCCGGACATCAGCCTGGTCCTGCGCAACACCGATCTGGCCGGGCTGCCGCAGGTCAGGGCGGCGAGAGAAGGCATGCGCGGCGGCGATTCGGGAGCCAGCCGCACGATGTTCGCCGAGGACATCGACGGCCGACAGGTCCTGAGCGCTTCGGCGTCGATCGCGCCGACCGGCTGGATGATGTTCGTCGAGCTGCCGGTTCAGGAGGCCTACGCCCCCCTCTACGCCTCGTTCTGGCGCACCGCCGTCCTGCTCGTCGTCGGTCTCGCCCTCTCGGGCCTCGCCGGGTACCTCCTCGCCCGGCGCATGGTCGTGCCGATCCGCGTTCTCCAGGAAGGCGCCGCCCGCATCGGCGCCGGCGATCTCGGTCACCGCGTCGAGGTCCAGACCGGCGACGAGCTGGAGTCGCTCGCCGACCAGTTCAACTCGATGACCGGGGAGCTCCGCGCCTCCCAGGAAAGGGAATCGCGGATGTCGCGGCTGCGCCGCTTTCTCTCTCCGCAGCTCGCCGGCCTTTTCGAGAGCAGCGGCGGCGAGGCGCTGCTGGAAAGCCATCGCCGCGAAGTTTCCGTCGTCTTCTGCGACCTCCGCGGCTTCACCGCCTTCGCCGAGGCGGCCACGCCGGAAGCAGTCATGACGGTCCTGCGCGAGTACCACGCGGCGCTCGGCGCCCTCATCCACAAGTACGAAGGAACGCTCGAACGCTTCGTCGGCGACGGCGTCCTGGTGCTCTTCAACGATCCCCTTCCCTGCCCCGAGCCGGAGGCGCGCGCTGTCCGAATGGCGGCCGAGATGCGGAGCGCCGTCGCCGCGCTTGCGGAACAGTGGAAGGTCGCCGGGCACGCGCTCGGCTTCGGCATCGGCATTGCGCATGGCGTCGCGACGATGGGCCGGATCGGTTTCGAGGGGCGCTTCGACTATTCGGCGATCGGCAGCGTCGTGAACCTCGCCGCCCGGCTCTGCAACGAGGCGAAGAACGGACAGATCCTGATCGACGGCACCGTCCGCGACGCGGCCACGACAATCGCCGACATCGAGCCGGTCGGCGAGCTCGCGCTCAAGGGCTTCCGCAAGCCAGTCGCCACCTTCAACGTGAAGAGCGTGAAGCCGGCCTAAGTTCGACCTCCATCCCCGCCGTCAGGTTCTCCTGGACGAAGGCGACGACACGGTCGCGGAACAGATCCGTGTGCGCGCTCGCCAGCTTCTCCGCCGCATCGGAGCGGCCGGAGACGATCGCCTCGATCATGCGGCGATGCTCGTCGACGATGGCGCGACCGTGCTGGTTCGGATTGCGGCCGCTCGGCGGGTCGTAGACCAGCGCCAGGTGCGAGAGCCGCATGCCCTGGTTCAGCAGATCGCAGAAGAAGCGTGCGAGCCACGGATTGCCCGAGGCGTCGGCGATCGCCGCGTGGAAGTCGAAGTTGGTCCTGGCCATCGCCTTGGCGTCGCCCTTCCGCGCCGCTTCCTCGAAGGCCTTGCCGGTCGCCTCGATGCGCTTCACGTCGGCCGGGCGCCGGCGGGCGGCGGCGAGCCTGGTCATCGCCCGCTGGCAAAGGTCGAAGGCCTCGAAGAAGGCGCGCACCTCGTCGAGCGAGATCGAGGCGACGCGGGCGCCACGGTTGGGCGTCATCGTCACCAGGCCTTCGGAGGCCAGGCGAATGACCGCCTCGCGCACGGGGGTCCTGGACATGCCGAGGGAGGCCACCAGCGCTCCTTCGTCGAGATCCGATCCCGGCGCCAGCGCCAGCGACAGGATACGCTCGCGCAAGGCCTGGTAGGCCGTCTCGCCGCCGGCGCCCTTGGACCGCTTGACCGGCTTACGTGGCCTGCTCATACTGCATACACTGTGTATTCACTTTGCGAGGACGGATGTCCTGGTTCATCGGGGTCGATGTCGGCGGAACCTTCACCGACTTTCATTGTCTCAACGAACTAACAGGCGAAGCCTTCGTCCACAAGGCGCCGTCGACGCCGGACAATCCGGCACGCGCCATCGTCAACGGCGTCCAGGCGGTGGCCGAGCGGCTCGGCGTCGACTTCACCAAGATCCGGCGCCTCGCCCACGGCACCACGGTCGCGACCAACGCGCTGATCCAGCGCCGCGGCGGCAAGGTGGCGCTGGTCACGACCAAGGGCTTCCGCGACCTGCTGGAGATCGGCCGGCAGATCCGCCCGCACATGTATTCGCTCCAGGAGGATCATCCGGAGCCGCTCGTGCCGCGCCACTGGCGCTTCGAGGTCGCCGAGCGCATGACCGCCAACGGCACCGCCGAGACGCCGCTCGACGAGAAGGATCTCGCGAAGACCGCCGAGGCGATCAAGGCGGCCAAGGTCGACGCGGTCGCGGTCGGGTTCCTGTTCTCGTTCCTCAATCCCGAGCATGAGCGGAAGGCGGCCGAGGCGCTGGCCAAGGCGCTCCCCGGCATCCACGTTTCGCGCTCGTCCGAGGTGCAACCGGAGTTCCGCGAGTACGAACGCTTCTCGACCACGGTGCTGAACGCCTATCTTCAGCCGGTGCTGGCGCGCTACCTCGCCGATCTCGGCGACCAGGTCGGCAAGCTCTCCGGCAAGATCCAGATCGGCATCAACCAGTCATCGGGCGGCCTGATGTCGATCGGCCGCGCGCACCGCTTCCCGGTCCGCACCGCGCTTTCCGGCCCCGCCGCCGGCGCGGTCGGCGCGATCCACGTCGCCAAGCTTTCCGACCGGCCGAACGTGGTCACGTTGGACATGGGCGGCACCTCGGCCGACGTGGCCTTGATCCGCGACTACGGCACCGACACCGCGCATGACCGCCAGGTCGGCGGCTTCCCGGTGCGCCTGCCGATGATCGACATCAACACCATCGGCGCCGGCGGCGGCTCGATCGCGTGGTTCGCGCCGGACGGATTGCTCAAGGTCGGCCCGACCAGCGCCGGCGCCGTGCCCGGTCCCGCCTGCTACGGCCTCGGCGGAAAGGAAGCCGCGGTGACCGACGCCAATCTCGTGCTCGGACGTTTGAGCCCGCGCGGCCTCCTCGACGGCAAGGTGGCGCTCGACGAGGCGGCCTCGCGCAAGGCGCTGCAGCCGATCGCCGACAAGCTGGGATTCTCGATCGAGCGCACCGCGCATGGCATCCTCGCCATCGTCGTCGCCAACATGGTGCGCGCGATCCGCACGGTCTCGGTCGAGCGCGGCCACGATCCGCGCGGCTACGCGCTGATGCCGTTCGGCGGCGCCGGCCCGCTGCATGCGACCGACGTGGCGAAGTCGCTCGGCATGAAGGAGATCCTGGTGCCGCCGGCACCGGGCATCCTCTGCGCCCAGGGCCTCGTCGTCTCCGACCTCAAGGAGGACTTCGTCCGCACGCGCCGCACGCCGGTGACGGCGGCCGAGGCACCGACCATGACCAAGGTGATCGCCGAGCTCTCGGCCGAGGCCGACCGCTGGCTCGATACCGAAGGCGTGCCGGCGAAGGAACGCGTCGCCACGCTGATCCTCGACATGCGCTATGTCGGCCAGAACTTCGAGCTGCCGGTGAAGCTGCCCTCGGCGGCGCTGCCGGATGCGAAGCAGCTGGCGAAGCTGTTCGCCGCCGTGCATGAGCTCAGCTACGGCTACGCGAACCTCGATGCGCCGATCGAGGTGATCAACTTCCGCCTGACCGCCGGTGCCAGGCGCGCGGAGATCGCGGCACCGCCCGCCTCCAAGGCGCCGACATCGGCGCCGACGCCGGTCGGCCGGCGTCCGGTCTTCTTCCGCTGGGAAGCCGCCGACGACACGCCGATCTATCGCCGCGCCACGCTGTTGCCCGGTCATCGGCTGCAAGGTCCGGCCGTGATCGAGCAGCTCGACGCGACCACCCTGCTCTATCCTGGCGACTCCCTCGTCGTCGATGCCGCGGGTTCCCTCCTGGTCGAGGTCCAGCCATGACCGATCCCATCACCCTCGAGATCATCCACAACGGGCTTCGCTCGATCACCGATGAATCCTTCATCGCGTTGATGAAGTCGGCGTATTCGACCAACATCAAGGAACGCCGCGACCATTCCTGCGCGGTGATCGACCTCCAGGGCCGGCTGATCGCCCAGGCCGAGAACTCGCTGCCGATCCATCTCGCCTCGATGTGGGGCCTGATGACCGCTGTGCTGGGCAAGGTGAAGGTATCCGACATGAGCGAGGGCGACATCTTCGTCGCCAACGATCCGGGCTGCTCGCCCAGGCCGAGAACTCGCTGCCGATCCATCTGGCTTCCATGTGGGGCCTGATGACGGCGGTGCTGGCAAAGGTGAAGGTCGCCGACATGAGCGAGGGCGACATCATCGTCGCCAACGATCCGCATGTCGCCGGCGGCACGCACCTGCCCGACCTCAACATGGCGATGCCGGTCTTCGTCGACGGCAAGGTCATGGCCTTCGTCTGCAACATCGCGCACCACGCCGACATGGGCGGCATGGCGCCCGGCAGCATGGCCGGCGGCATGCGCGAGATCTACCAGGAAGGCCTGCGGATCCCCGTCGTCCGCCTCTTCCGCAAGGGCGAGATCGTCCAGGACATCTTCGACCTGCTGCTGCTGAACGTGCGCGTGCCGGAAGAGCGCAAGGGCGACTACTTCGCCCAGGTCGCGTCATGCCGCCTCGGCGAGCGGCGGCTCAAGGAGATGGCGCAGCGCTACGGCCGCGAGACGCTCTCGGCCGCGTTCGAGGAGATCGTCACCCGCACGCGAAGCCGCATGGAACGCGCGATCGGGACGATCCCGCCCGGCACCTACCGCTTCGCCGACCGCATGGACGACGACGGCCTCGGCATGGTCGACATCCCGATCGTGATCGAGCTGACCGTCGGCAACGGCCGGATCCGCGCCGACTTCACCGGCTCCGCGCCCGAGGTCGACGGCAACATCAACCTCAAGATCAACGGCGCCGGCGCCACCGTCGCCTATGCCATCAAGGCGCTGCTGGATCCGGACGTGCCGAACAACCAGGGCGTCCTCGACGTGATCGACGTCTCGGCGCCGGAAGGCACCGTGGTCAACTGCGCGCCGCCGGCCGCCACCGCCGCCCGCGCCCATGTCTGCCAGCGCATCGTCGACTGCGTGATCGGTGCACTGGCACCCGCGATCCCCGACCGCGCCGTCGCCGCCGCCAACGGCGCCAACACCACGGCCGTACTCTCCGGCATCGATCCGGCGACCAGGCAGCGCTACGTCTACCTCGAGACGCTCGGCGGCGGCTTCGGCGGCCGCGCCACCAAGGACGGCAAGGACGGCGTCCAGGTCCACATCACCAACACCTCGAACCTGCCGGTCGAGGCGATCGAGATGGAGTATCCGCTCCGCGTCGAGAGCTACGGCCTGATCGAGGATTCCGGCGGCGCCGGCACCTGGCGCGGCGGACTCGGCCTCCGGCGCGTGGTCAAGCCGGTGGGCCACGAGGCGGTGTTCAGCGGCACCGGCGAACGCTTCCGCTTCGCGCCCTGGGGCCTGTTCGGCGGCAAGGACGGCCAGCCCGGCCGCTTCCAGCGCCGCGAGCCCGACGGCAAGCTGACGCTCCTCGACAACAAGCCGGCCGAGGTCACGCTGACGCCGGACCAGGCGGTCGTCATGGAGACGCCCGGCGCCGGCGGCTACGGCGATCCCTCAAAGCGCCCGGCGGAGGCGATCGAGCGCGACGCCACCTCCGGCAAGTTCTCTTCCGACTATCTCCGTCGCGCCTATCCGAAGGGTTGATCGATGAGCGAGCGTTTCGATGTCGTGGTCGTCGGCGCCGGCGTCAGCGGCGCGTCGCTGGCCTGGTACCTCAAGAAGCGCGGCGTCGGTCGCGTGGCGCTGATCGAGCGCGACCGCCCGGCCTCCGGCGGCACCGGCAAGAGCGCGGCGATCGTCCGCCAGCATTACTCGACACCGCTGATGGCGCGCCTCGCCCGTGCCTCGCTCGACGTCTTCCAGGATCAAGCGAAGTCGGTCGGCTTCGAGCAGGTGGGCTACCTGTTCCTGGTGCCGCCCGAGCAGGCCGCGACCGCGCAGACCAACATGGCGATGCAGCGCACGGTCAACGTGGAGACCGAGTGGCTCGATCCGGCGGCCTTGAAGAGGAAGGCCGGCGAATGGCTCAACATGGACGGCGTCGGCGGCGCCACCTTCGAGCCCAAGGGCGGCTATGCGGACCCGGTGCGCACGACAGAGACCATGGTGGCGAACTTCAAGAAGCTCGGCGGCGAGTTCCGGGAGCGCACGCCGGTACGCGGCCTGATCCGCAAGGGCGATCGGATCACCGGGCTCTCGACCGACGCCGGCGACATCGAAGCCGGCACCGTGGTCAACGCCTCCGGCCCCTGGTCGATCATGCTGGCGGCGAGCGCCAACATCGAGATGCAGATGCGCGCGATCCGCGAGCAGGACACTGTCTGGGAAGCCCGCGCCGGCCGCCCCGTCCCGTCCCACTCGATCTCGAACGCGGTGGACGCGACCTACCTCCGGCCGCTCGGCGGCAACCGCTACGTCGTCGGACGCGGCTTCCCCAAGGAATACTTCGACTGCGATCCCTATAACTACAAGCAGACCGCCGAGGACGACTTCGTTGCCGAGGTGCAGCGCCGTCTCACGATGCGCTTCCCGACCATGGAAGGCGCCAAGCTGGTCGACGCCTATGCCGCGCTCTACGACGTGACCGTCGACTGGTATCCCTATGTCGGCCCGCGCGCCGGACTTCAGGGCTATGCCGACTTCTCCGGCGGCAGCGGCCACGGCTTCAAGATCGCCCCGGCGATCGCGTCCGAGCTCGCCGACTGGATCGTCGACGGCAAGGCCAAGCCCGACTTCGCCCGCCTCTCCTACGACCGGATCGCGAAGAAGGACGTGTTCGCGGGCTCCTACGGCGGCAACCGCGGCTAGGGATTTCCAACGCCCCACCCTTGGGGCACCCTAGGGGTCACTCCTCCCGGAGACGACCCATGAGCCAGCTGTCCAACCACGCGACCTCGACCGATCTGCTCGACCGGCGCGCCGCCGCGGTCAACGAGGTGATCGAGCGCGTGCGCGAGATCGAGCGCCGCCAGGGCGTCACGCGGGCGGGGCTCGCCTCGATCGAGCGTGAGCTGATCCAGCTGGCGTCCCGCACCGAGCTGTTCCCGAGGGATCAGTTCGCGATCCGGCCGGGCAAGCCTGCGATCTATCGGCTCGCCGAGGATCCGGACCACCGCTTCGCGCTCTATGCCTCGGCCGGCGCGCTCGGCAAGTACCAGCCACCGCACAATCACACCACCTGGGCGGTGATCGCCGGCGTCTACGGCCATGAGCACAACGTCATGTACGAGCGCGTCGACGACCGCTCGGTGCCGGGCCAGGGCAGGCTCAGGAAGACCGGCGAGCGCACCGTGACCAAGGGCGTCGCGGTCTCCTACCTGCCCGACGACTTCCACACGATCCAGACCGCCGGCAACGAGGAGGGTCTTCACCTTCATCTCTACGGCCTCAGCCTCGAGCACCTGCCCGACCGCATCGGCTTCAAGACGCCCGAGGACACGGCTTATGAGCGCTTCATGCGGGCGCCCAACATCGGCGCGCCGCTGCTGCCCGCGCATGACCTGAAGGCGATGATCACCGATGGCGCGGAGCTCGCGATCCTCGACGTGCGCGAGGAAGGCGTCTTCGCCAAGTGCCACCTGCTGTTCGCCTCGTCGCTGCCCTTGAGCCGTCTCGAGCTCCGCATCGACGCGCTGGTGCCGTGCCGCTCGGCACGCATCGTGCTGATCGATGCCGATGACGGCCTCGCCCAGCGTGCCGCGGCGAGGCTGATGACTTTCGGCTATCGCAACCTGGCGATCCTCGACCGCGGCATCGAGGGCTGGGCCAAGGCGGGATACGAGCTGTTCAGCGGCACCTATGTGCCGAGCAAGGCCTTCGGCGAGTTCGTCGAGCACGAGGATGGCACGCCGCGCATGGAGGCGGCCGAGATCAAGGCGCTGGCCGACAAGGGCCAGGACATCGTGATCCTCGACAGCCGCCCGCTCGACGAGTTCAGGAAGATGAGCATCCCCGGCGGCATCGACTGCCCCGGCGCCGAGCTGGTGCACCGCGCCTTCGGCATGGTGCGCTCGCCCGAGACGCTGGTCGTGGTCAACTGCGCCGGGCGTACGCGCAGCATCATCGGCGCGCAGTCGCTGATCAACGCAGGGCTCCCGAACAAGGTCGTGGCGCTCAAGAACGGCACGATGGGCTGGCACCTCGCCGGCCTCAAGCTCGCGCATGGCGAGAAGACGATGGCGCCGCTGCCGGTGGCCGAGGGCCTGAAGAAGGCCAAGGAAGCGGCAGAGCGCGTCGCGGCCCGCTTCGGCGTACGCAGCATCGGCGCCGCCGATCTCACGCGTTTCGAGGAAGAGAGGGAGCAGCGCAGCCTCTACGTCTTCGACGTGCGCTCACCGGAGGAGTATCGCGCCGGGCATCGCGCCCGATCGCGCTCGGCACCCGGCGGCCAGCTCGTGCAGGCGACCGACAGCTACATGGCGACCCGCAACGCACGCGTGGTCCTGGTCGACGACAACGGCGTGCGCGCGACGATGACCGCCTCCTGGTTGATCCAGATGGGCTGGAGCGACGTCTATGTGCTGGCCGACGGACTCGACGGTGCGCTGGAGACCGGGCCTGAGCATCGGGCCGTTCCCGGCCTCGCCCAGGTGAAGGCGGCATGGATCGATCCGCACGGGCTTAAAGGCCTGATCGACGCCGGGGAGGCGGTGGTGATCGACCTCGACACCAGCCTCCGCTATCGCGAACGCCGGATCGCAGGCGCGGTCTTCGGCATCCGCTCGCGCTTGAAGGATCTGGTGCCAACGCTGCCGAAAGGTCGGCGCCTGGTGCTGACATCCGGCGACGGACTCGTGGCCAAACTCGCCGCCGACGAAGTGCGTGCACTCACCGAGATGGACGTCGCGGCCCTGCTCGGCGGCACCGACGCCTGGGTCGCGGCCGGGCTTCCGACGCAATCGGGCATCGATGGGCTTCCGGCCGAGCCCGACGACGTCTGGTATCGCCCTTACGACCGCGCCACCGGCGTCGAGGCGGCGATGAAGGAATACCTCTCGTGGGAGGTCGACCTCGTCCGCCAGATCGAGCGCGACGGGGACACGCGCTTCCGGACGTTTCCGGCCTGAACTACCGCAGCCGGAACTGCACCGGCACCTGGAGCTCGAGCCTCGCCTGGGTCATGTCCGCCGGCATCGGCGGCAGCGGCTCGGCGCGCTTGATCATCGCCTCGACCTCGCGGTCGAGATCGGGATGGCCCGAGCTCGACTTGATCCGGTAGCTCAGCACGTGGCCCTGGCGGTCGAGCTCGAAATGAAGCACCGCGGTTCCCTGCTGACGCCGCGCCTGGGCGTGGCGCGGGTATTCCTTGTGCTTCTCGAGCCAGGCCAGAACCGTCGAGAAGTATTCGGCATCGGCACCGGGACGGCCGACCGACGGCGGCAATGTGGCGACCCGCGGCGGCATCGGGGCCGCAGGCGCAGGCGCTGTCTGAATCGGCACGTCGGTCACCGGCGTCGGGGCCGGGGGAGCGAGCGTCGGCGGTGCCTTGGCGACGACCGGAGTCGGCGGCTTCGGCTTCACCGGCGGCGGAGGCGGCACCGCCTTGGTCTCGACCGGCAGGACTTCCTGCACCTCGGCCAGCTGCGGCATCGGCTCGACCGGCGGGATCGGGTCGACCGCCTTCACCTCTTCCGTCGTCTGCTCCTTGAGATCCTCGGGCTTCGCCTCGCTCACCTCCTGGTGCTGCGGCTCGACCGGCTTCGCCTGGTCGGGCTGCACCACGGCCGGCACGGTCATCAGCGGGGCCAGCGCCATCTCGATCTGGGCCGGCACGTTCGCCGCTTTGGAGCGGGAGTCGAACAGGTTGAAGACGAGTGCGGCGATCGCGACGCTGTGCACCAGCGTCGAGACGATCCACGGCCAGCGATGGTCGAGGAAGGCGCGCATCTATTTCGGCGGCATCGCCGGGGCACCCTCGGCGATCAGCGAGACGCGGGCGAAGCCGGCCTGGGTCACCACCCCCATCGCCTCCATCACCCGGCCATAGGGAATGGTCTTGTCGGCGCGGACATAGACCGGCGCGTCCGGCGTCTCGCCTTTCAGCGCGGCGAGCCGGCCGAGCAGCGACTCCTGCGGGATCTCCTCCTCGCGGACGAACATCTTGCCTTCGCGGTTGATGCTGACCACGACCGGCTTGGTCGTCTGGCTCACCTTGGCAGCCGAGGTCTTCGGCAGCTGCACGGGCACGCCCACCATCATCAGCGGCGCCGTCACCATGAAGATCACCAGCAGCACCAGCATGACGTCGACCAGCGGCGTCACGTTGATCTCGGCCATCGGCCGATAGCCGCCATCGCCTTCGGTACCGAAGGATGAAGGGGACATCGCCATGCTATTCGGCCGCCTCGACGGCGAGGCCGCGGCCGGTGCGCCGCGTCATCTGGGTGGCGAGATCGTCGATCGCAAACGCCATGCGCTGGCTGGTGCGGCCGAGATTGGTGGCGAGCTTGTTGTAGGCGATGACCGCCGGGATCGCGGCGACGAGGCCGATCGCGGTCGCGAACAACGCCTCGGCGATGCCGGGGGCGACGACGGCGAGGCTGGTGTCGTTGCTCTGCGCGATCGAGGTGAAGCTGTTCATGATGCCCCAGACCGTGCCGAACAATCCGACGAAGGGTGCGGTCGATCCCACCGTGGCGAGGAACGGCAAGCCCGGCTCGGAGGCGCGGAATCCGTCTGCCATCGCCGAGCGCATCGCGCGCTGGCAGCGCTCGCGGCTCTCGCCCCGGCTCTCGCCGTCGAGACGCTCCTGCGCCTCATGCACGCCGGCGGCGAGGATCCGCGCCAGCAGCCCGTCGCTACCGCGCGGGAGCACGGTCGCCTGCGCCCGCACCAGACCTTCGAGCCTGCCGGCTTCCTGCGCGAGGCGCCGGAAGCGGACGATCTTGTCGATGATGATCCCCCAGCAGACCACGGAGGCTGCGATCAACAGCACCATCACGCCTTTGACGATCGGGTCGGCCTGAAGGAAGAGGCCGAGCATGCTGTAGTCATGGACGGCCGCCAGGGTGACGTCGGCGACGGTCGTAGCGGGAGGCATGGGGTTGAGCTTTCCTACTTCGTGAGCGTGATCTTGGCGCGCGAGGCGACGGCGACCTGGTCGATGCAGTTCGACCGTTCGTCGGCGCCCGCCTTGCACGACATCACGTCATTGACCAGCACGCTGCCGATGCCCGTGCAGGCGAGGCCGGCGACGTCGAACAGCTTGACCGAGGTCTTGGTGGGACGGAGCGGCCCGACCTCGACCGCGAGGCGGCGCGCGATCACGCCATCGGTGCCGAACATCACGAGGTCGAGCTTGTAGACGTCGAAGGCCGAGGGGATGCCGTTGTCGAGGACGAGGTAGAGTCGGCAGCCGCCGGACTGTTCCTCGGTCTTGTTCAGCTCGACGCCGACCTTGCCGTCCTCGGCGAGCGCCGCCGCGCCGAGCAGCATGGAGAAAGCCAGGGCGCCGGCGGCGATCCACCGAGAGGCCGCACTGCGCAGATCGACGCCGCCGGTCATGTCCAATTCCTCGGGAGCGCGGGTGGCCGGCCGTGCCTCAGCCGATGGCGACGGCGCGAGGTCGAGCCTGAATGACGTATTCATACTGAGAATGACTTGCATATACCACCGTCGTCAAGACGATTGTAATTCTGATAATCATTTGCAAAAACTAAGAGGCGTCGCTACCCTCGGAGCTGCTCGTGGCGTCCGCCGACGTCGATCCCCCCGCACGAACACCCCGAGGAAATCCAATGTCCCCCGACCTACGCCGCCTTTCCCTTGCCCGTCGCCTGGGCCCGGTCTCGCACCGCGTGATCGCCAGTCTCGTCTTCGGTGCGGTCACCGCCGCCGTCCCCGCCGACGGCCGTGCCCAGACCGCGCCTACGCAGAACGCCCCCGTCCAGCTTCCCCGCATCTCGGTCGAGGGCCAGAAGGGACCCGCCCCCGACGACTACAAGGTCGACCGCCCGTCCTCGAACAAGCTGACCGAGCCACTGGTCGACACGCCGCAGACGATGATCGTGATCCCGAAGGCGGTGATGGAGGATCAGGGCGCCACGTCGGTGAAGGACGCGCTCCGCTACGTCCCCGGCATCACCGCGATGGCCGGCGAAGGCGGCGGCCCCCAGGGCGACAACTTCCGCATCCGCGGCTTCGCCGCCAACACCGACATCTTCATCGACGGCATGCGCGACATCGCCCAGTACGGCCGCGACTCCTTCGCGCTGGAGTCGCTCGAGGTCGTCAAGGGGCCGTCGTCGACCTACAGCGGCCGCGGCTCGACCGGCGGCAGCATCAACCAGGTCACCAAGACGCCGACGCTCGACCGCTTCTACTCCGGCACCGCCGGCCTCGGCCTCGACAGCTACATGCGCGCCACGGTCGACGTGAACACGCCGCTCTCCGGCCTCGGCATGGACACCGCCGCCTTCCGGCTCAACGCGATGGTGCATGATTCCGACGTCGCCGGCCGCGATATCGTCGAGAACAAGCGCAAAGGCATCGCGCCCTCGCTGGCGCTCGGCCTCGGCAAGCCGACCCGCCTCACGCTGAACTACTTCCACCTGGACGAAGACAACGTCCCCGACTATGGCCTGCCGACGATCAGCGGACGCGTGGCGCCAGTCAGCCGCAGCAACTTCTACGGCTTCGCCGGCCTCAATACCGAGGAAACCACCTCGGATGTCGGCACCGCCGTGCTCGAGCACGACGTCAACGACAACCTGATGCTGGCGACGCGGCTCCGCTACGGCGAGAACAGCCGCTACGCCGTCGTCTCCCCGCCGCGCAACGCCAACCTCGCGACCAATTCGCTGACCCGAAATCCGACGGGCCGCGACGCCAAGTACAACCTTCTGATCAACCAGACCGACGCGACCGCGCGCTTCGCCACCGGCTGGGCCAGCCACACGCTGGTCGCCGGCGTCGAGTTCGCGCGCGACGAGTTCAACAACCAGCCGATCACCTTCGCCGGCGCCGCGACCGACAACCTGACCAACCCGAATCCGTACACGCCGTTCACCGGCACGCGCACGCTCGGCAACCGCACCGAGACCGACGCGACCACGGTCGCGGTCTACGCCTCGGACACGATCAAGCTCGGCCAGCAGTGGGAAGCGGTGCTCGGTGCCCGCTGGGACCAGTTCGACGCGACGACCCGGACCCCGGCGACCAACACCACGCTCAGCCGCGTCGACGAGATGCCGAGCTGGCGTGCAGCTCTGGTCTACAAGCCGACGACGAACAGCAGCGTCTATGCCGGCTACGGCACCTCGTTCAACCCGTCGGCGGAAGCGCTGTCCGTCTCCGCCGGCTCGACCGATCCCGAGGAAAGCCGGTCCTTCGAGGTCGGCACCAAGTGGGACGTGATGCAGAACCGGCTGTCGCTGACCGCGGCACTGTTCCGCACGGAAAAGACAAACGCCCGCACCACCGACCCGATCGGCGCCATCACCGTGCTGCAGGGCGAGCAGCGGGTCGACGGCATCGAGCTCGGCGCCACCGGCAGCATCACCGAGAAGTGGAAGGTGTTCGGCGGCTACACCTACCAGACCAGCGAGATCGTCAGGTCGCTGGTCGTGGGCGAGACGGGCAAGGAGATCCCGAACACGCCGCATCACAACATCGCCTTCTGGAGCACCTACGAGCTGCCGATGGGCTTCCAGGTCGGCGGCGGCGTCCAGTACATCTCCGACCGCTACACCAACAACGCCAACACCGGCATGGTCGACAGCTACTGGCTGTTCGATCTGATGGCCTCGTACCGCGTGACGCAGAACATCGAGCTGCAGCTCAACGTCTACAACCTGACCGACGAGCTCTACATCGAGCGGCTCCATTCGGGCGGCGCACACGCCGTTCCCGGTGCCGGCCGCACCGCGATCCTGTCGACCAGCTTCAAGTTCTGAAGCCGAAGGCGCCCGTCCGGCCCGCGGGCGGGCGCCTCCTCCTTTTCAGAGAGCCGTCATGCTGCTGCACGTTCCCGACGTCCTGAGCGCCGCCGATGCGGCGCAATGCCGTGCCGCCCTCGAGCAGGCGGCGTGGATCGACGGGCGCGCCACCGCCGGCTACCAGTCGGCGCGCACCAAGGACAACCGCCAGCTTGCCGAAGACCATCCGACGGCGCGACGCCTCGGCGACCTCGTGCTGACCGCACTCGAGCGCAATCCACTTTTCCTGTCGGCGGCGCTGCCGCTGAAGATCTTTCCGCCGCTGTTCAACCGCTACGACGGCGGCCAATCCTTCGGGACCCATGTCGACAACGCCGTGCGCCAGGTCCGGGGCACGCCGCATCGGGTCAGGACCGATCTCTCGGCCACCCTCTTCCTCGCCGATCCAGAGAGCTACGACGGCGGCGAGCTCGTGATCGAGGACACCTACGGCACCCACCGCGTGAAGTTGCCCGCCGGCCACATGATCCTCTATCCGGCGACGAGCCTGCATCACGTGAAGCCGGTGACGCGCGGATCGCGCCTCGCCTCCTTCTTCTGGATCCAGAGCATGGTGCGCGGCGACGCGCACCGGACGCTGCTGTTCGATCTGGACACCTCGATCCAGCAGATCGCGCGCGATCAGCCCGACCACCCCAGCCTGGTCAGGCTGACCGGCGTCTATCACAACCTTCTCCGACAATGGGCCGACACATGACCGCGAAGGCGAAATCGCCCCTAACGCTGCGCAAGGTCCTGCAGCAGATACATCTGTGGGTCGGCGTCATCTTCTGCCTTCCGTTCGTGATGCTCGGCATCACCGGCAGCATTCTCGTCTTCGAGCACGAGCTGAACGACCTGTTCGTCACGCCACCCGTCCATGCGACGGCGGCCGGGCCGCAGAAGACGCTCGGCGAGATCGTCGCCGCAGCCAGGGCCTTCGCGCCGCAGGGTGCGGCAGCGACGATGGTCGGGCTGCCCGATGAGGCCGGCGAGCCGGCTTCCGTTCGGTTCCAAGCTGCGGGACGCGCGCAGCAGGGGCCCGGAGGCGGCACGCAGGTCCTGGTCGATCCGGTCTCGCTCGAGGTGCTGGCGACGCGCCAGCCCAGCGGCGACAGCTGGCTGCGCCAGATCTTCTTCCTTCACGCCAACCTGATGGTCCGCGGTGACCGCTCGGGGCGCGAGACGATCGGCTGGCTCGGCGTCGGCATGACCATCCTCGCCATCACCGGACTCGTGCTGTGGTGGCCGATGACCGGCCGGCTCATGCAGGCGCTGGTCTTCACCTGGAAGGCGAAGGGAGCGCGGTTCCATCGCGACCTGCATGCGGCGATCGGCTTCTGGAGCCTGATCGTCTTCCTCGTGGTCACGATCAGCGGCGTGTACCTCGCCTTCCCGCAGCAGCTCGGCGCAGCGGTGCGCGCCGTTCTGCCCGCTCGCGACCTCAGGGCGGGCTTCGTCGGCCCCAACGCCTTCCGCGTGACGCCGCTGCAGGGTGCCCAGCCGATGAGCGTCGACGACGCCGCGAGCCTCGCGCTCGAGACGATACCCGGCACCAGCGTCCGCTTCGTCGGCCTGCCGGTCCGCCCCGAGCAACCGATGCGGGTCGGCCTGGTGCGTCCCGGCCACAAGCACGGCGCGCCGATGGCGACCGTCTTCGTCGACCCGTGGGAGCGCAAGGTGATCGAGGCCCGCGATCCCCGGAGCTACACAATCGGCGAGACGATCATGGCCTGGCAGCACGCCCTCCATGCCGGCGAGGGCCTGGGCTGGACCTGGAAGATCCTGGTCTTCCTGTCCGGCTTCCTGCCGCCCCTGTTCGCGGTCACCGGCGTCAGCATGTGGTTGATCAAGCGGCGGAATCGGCGCCGCACCGCCCTCGAGGCGCGCGCCGCCGACTAGCCGTCCCACGTCCCCGGTCCGGCCCCTTTAGGGGCTGGACCACAGGAAACCTCTTCGGCCATCGTGGCATTGAAAGAGGACCATTCCCGGGTGACGCGCGTGAAAACAAACACGAATCGGCTTTCAGGCGCCCCGCGTCCCTGCCCGCGGGCCT
>JBGALV010000092.1:0-19372 GCA_044223515.1 Alphaproteobacteria bacterium | reverse complement strand
GGCGCCAAGGGCACGCGCTACGCCCTTCCGAATGCCCGGATCATGGTCCACCAGCCCTCGGGCGGCGCCCAGGGCCAAGCGACCGACATCGAGATCCAGGCGCGCGAAATCCTTAACACCCGCGCGCGTCTTAACCAGATTTACGTCAAGCACACCGGGCAGCCGCTCGAGGCGATCGAGAAGGCGGTCGAGCGCGACCGCTTCATGTCGCCGGAGGAGGCCAAGGATTTCGGCTTGATCGATCAGGTCATGACCCACCGCCCGGGTCCTGACGACGCGGCCAAGGCCAAGAGCTGAACCACCGATTCGCCTGAGAAACGCGCCTTGAAAGGCGCGTTTCTTGCATTAAATGGCGTAGGTTCGGCGGTCTTTTCCGGGTTGTGCCCCGGTTGCGGCGGCCTGTAACATGCTGATTAGTCCCCGTTCCCGGCCCCTTCGGGCCTTGTGGGCGGCGTTTCGAGGATGGCCATGAGCAAGTCCGGCGGCGACTCCAAGAATACTCTCTACTGCTCGTTCTGCGGAAAGAGCCAGCACGAGGTCCGAAAGCTCATCGCCGGTCCGACCGTATTCATCTGCGATGAATGCGTCGAGCTCTGCATGGACATCATCCGCGAGGAGCACAAGACCACGCTGGTGAAATCGCGCGACGGGGTCCCGAGCCCGCGCGACATCTGCAAGGTCCTCGACGACTACGTGATCGGCCAGCAGCACGCCAAGCGCGTGCTCTCGGTCGCGGTCCATAACCACTACAAGCGTCTCGCCCACGGCCAGAAGTCGAGCGACGTCGAGCTCGCGAAGTCGAACATCCTGCTGGTCGGCCCGACCGGCTGCGGCAAGACCCTGCTGGCCCAGACGCTTGCCCGCATCATCGACGTGCCGTTCACGATGGCGGACGCGACGACCCTGACCGAGGCCGGCTACGTCGGCGAAGATGTCGAAAACATCATCCTCAAGCTGCTGCAGGCCGCCGACTACAACGTCGAGCGCGCGCAGCGCGGCATCGTCTACATCGACGAGGTCGACAAGATCAGCCGCAAGTCGGACAACCCCTCGATCACCCGCGACGTGTCGGGCGAGGGCGTGCAGCAGGCGTTGCTCAAGATCATGGAAGGTACCGTCGCCTCGGTGCCTCCGCAGGGTGGCCGCAAGCATCCGCAGCAGGAGTTCCTGCAGGTCGACACCACCAACATCCTCTTCATCTGCGGCGGCGCCTTCGCCGGCCTCGAGAAGATCATCTCGATGCGCCAGAAGGGCACCTCGGTCGGCTTCGGCGCCGACGTCCGCAGCCCCGAGGAGCGCCGCACCGGCGACGTGCTGAAGGAAGTCGAGCCCGAGGATCTGCTGAAGTTCGGCCTGATCCCCGAGTTCATCGGCCGTCTGCCGGTGGTGGCGACGCTCGAGGACCTCGACGAAGCGGCGCTGATGGACATCCTGTCGAAGCCGAAGAACGCGCTGGTGAAGCAGTACCAGCGCCTGTTCGAGATGGAGGACGTGCGCCTCGACTTCCAGGAGGACGCGCTCCGCGCGATCTCGCGCAAGGCGCTTCAGCGCAAGACCGGCGCCCGCGGGCTCCGCTCGATCATGGAAGGAATCCTGCTCGATCCGATGTTCGACCTTCCCGGTCTCTCGGACGTCGAGCGCATCGTCATCGGCAAGGACGTGGTCGATGTCGGTTCGAAGCCGCTCTACGTCCACTCCGAGCGCCCGCGCGACGCAGCGCCGACCTCGGCTTGAACGGGGGGCCAATTAGGCCACGAGCGCCTAAGTTCAAGAGGTTGAAAGGGGAGGGACGGTCGGCCATTTGAATCTCTAAGCGGGTCCAGCGGTTGCCTTGTTCGAGCCCTGGCCCGGCTTCTATAGAAAGCGAGCACCATGTCAGAATCCTCTTCTGTCAGCCTCTTCCCGGTCCTCCCCCTCCGGGACATCGTCGTCTTCCCCCACATGATCGTTCCGCTGTTCGTCGGGCGCGAGAAATCGGTGCGCGCGCTCGAAGACGTCATGAAGGACGACAAGCAGATCCTTCTCGTGACGCAGAAGAACGCCGCCCAGGACGATCCGTCGACCGACGACATCTACAAGGTCGGCACCGTCGGCACGGTCCTGCAGCTCCTGCGCCTGCCCGACAACACCGTGAAGGTGTTGGTCGAGGGCGTGAAGCGCGCCCGCGTGCTCCGCTACACCGACAATGACGAGTTCTTCCAGGCCGAGGCCGAGGTGCTGCCCGACGTCGAGGGCCAGGGCCAGGAGCTGCAGGCGCTGTCGCGCGCCGTGGTCTCCCAGTTCGAGCAATACATCAAGCTCAACAAGAAGATCCCGCCCGAGGTCCTGGTCTCGATCAACCAGATCGAGGACATCGGCAAGCTGGCCGACACCGTCGCCCAGCACCTCAACATCAAGATCTCCGACAAGCAGGCCCTGCTTGAGGTCCCGACGATCTCCGAGCGGCTCGAGCGCGTCTACGCGTTCATGGAGAGCGAGATCGGCGTCCTTCAGGTCGAGAAGCGCATCCGCAACCGCGTCAAGCGGCAGATGGAGAAGACGCAGCGCGAGAGTACTAACTGAACAGCTGAAGGCGATCCAGAAGGAGCTGGGCGAGAACGAGGAAGGCCGCGACGAGGCGCCGAGCTCGAGGAGCGCATCAACAAGACCAAGCTGTCGAAGGAAGCGCGCGAGCGGGCGCTGGCGGAGGTGAAGAAGCTCGCGATGAGCCCGATGTCGGCCGAGGCGACGGTCGTGCGCAACTACCTCGACTGGATGCTTTCGATCCCGTGGAAGCAGCGCTCCAAGGTGAAGCGCGACATCGACGGCGCCGAGAAGGTGCTCGACACCGATCACTTCGGCCTCGAGAAGGTCAAGGAGCGGATCCTCGAGTACCTCGCGGTCCAGATGCGGGTCGGCAAGGTCAGGCCGATCCTCTGCCTCGTCGGTCCTCCCGGCGTCGGCAAGACCTCGCTCGGCAAGTCGGTCGCGAAGGCGACCGGGCGCAGCTTCGTGCGCATGTCGCTGGGCGGCGTCCGTGACGAGGCCGAGATCCGCGGCCACCGTCGCACCTACATCGGTTCGATGCCCGGCAAGATCATCCAGGGCATGAAGAAGGCGAAGACCTCGAACCCGCTCTTCCTGCTGGACGAGATCGACAAGATGGGCAGCGACTGGCGAGGCGATCCGGCCTCGGCCCTGCTCGAGGTGCTGGATCCGGAGCAGAACAGCACGTTCGCCGATCACTACCTGGAGGTCGACTACGACCTCTCGGACGTGATGTTCGTGACCACGGCGAACACGCTCCGCATGGCGCAGCCGCTGCTCGACCGCATGGAGATCATCCGCATTCCCGGTTACACCGAGGATGAGAAGGTCGAGATCGCCAGGCGCCACCTGATCCCGAAGCAGATGAAGGAGCATGGGCTCAAGAAGGGCGAGTTCTCGGTCTCCGACGACTCCCTGCGCGAGCTCATCCGCTACTACACGCGCGAAGCCGGTGTCCGTAACCTCGAGCGCGAGGTCGCGAACCTCGCCCGCAAGGCGGTGAAGGACATCGTCAAGGAGAAGGACAAGGCGAAGGCGATCAAGGTCACGCCGAAGGTCGTCAACAAGTATGCCGGCGTCCGCCGCTTCCGCTACGGCGAGGCGGAGACCGACGACCTGGTCGGCGTCGTCACCGGCCTGGCATGGACCGAGGTCGGCGGCGAGCTGCTGACGATCGAGGCCGTCACCGTTCCGGGCCGCGGCAAGGTGATCGCCACCGGCAAGCTCGGCGACGTGATGAAGGAGTCGGTCCAGGCGGCCGAGAGCTACGTGAAGAACCGGGCGATCGAGTTCGGCATCAAGCCGTCGCTGATCGCCAAGAAGGACATCCACGTGCACGTGCCGGAGGGGGCGACCCCGAAGGACGGTCCTTCGGCCGGCGTGGCGATGGTGACGACGATCGTCTCGGTGCTCTCGGGCGTGCCGGTCAGGCGCGACGTGGCGATGACCGGCGAGGTCACGCTGCGCGGCCGGGTGCTTCCGATCGGCGGTCTCAAGGAGAAGCTCCTGGCGGCGCTGCGCGGCGGCCTCAAGACGGTGCTGATCCCGAAGGACAACGAGAAGGATCTTGCCGACATTCCGGACAACGTGAAGAAGGACCTCGACATCATCGCGGTCGCCACCGTGGACGAGGTTCTGAAGAAGGCGCTGACGCAGCCTCTCACGCCCATCAAGTGGGAAGAGAGCGATGACAAACCCGGTCCGGCACCGACCGAGGAAGAACAGCGCGACGGTATCGTCACGCACTGAGTCTTTCGTCTCGACTATCGACGGGCCGGACGAGCACACCGCTCTCCGGCCCGTTTCATTTGCGGGATGTCTTCGCGCCGCGTCGAAGTCTTCGCTTGTCGTTGATCCGCATCACGTCGAAAACCCCGTAAAACAGCGGTTTTTTCACTGCTTTGCTCGTTGACGCGCGCTGAAATGGCTGTCTAGATTGCGCCTCTTTCGCGATCACCCCTGCGTGAGCGACGAAGGCCAAACTTCCTGAGGAATGGGGGGCCGAGCAGTGAACAAGAACGATCTCGTGGCGGCAGTCGCCGACAGCAGCGGATTGAGCCGTACGGACGCGACGAAGGCCGTCGACGCCGTCTTCGACTCCATCACCGCTTCGCTCAAGGCCGGGGACGAGGTGCGCCTCGTCGGCTTCGGTACCTTCGTCGTCTCCAAGCGTGCGGCGACCACCGGCCGCAACCCGCGCACCGGCGAGGAGATCAAGATCCCCGCTTCGACTTCGGCGAAGTTCAAGGCCGGCAAGGGCCTCAAGGACGCTCTGAACTAGAGCGTCGTCCTCCGCCGCCGAAGCGCGGCGACCGAAAGTTTCGAAGGCCGGCGCGCCCCAGGGTGTCGCTGGCCTTCGCATTTCTGGGTATGGTGCGGCCGAAACGAGTTTGGGCGATTAGCTCAGCGGTAGAGCGCTCGCTTACACCGAGGATGTCGGCGGTTCGATCCCGTCTGTCGCCCTGGCCCTTCGCGTGCAGCGCGAAGACCGCCGCACCGTAGCCTGCAAGGCGAAAGCGGCCTTCGCTACGCCAGCCACGGCTCGGCAAGCCCCGTTCAGCGCATGCTCGCCTTCAACCTCTGCACCATCTCGGGCATCAGGTCGGTTTCGACATTGGCGAAGGCGAGGCGGAGGTAGCCTTCCTGCCCGGGGCCGAACATGGCACCGGGCACGCAGAGCAGGTTCTGCTCGTCCGCCAGTCGCTTCGCGACATCGCGGCCGGGCGTGGCCCCGAAAGGATGGCGCACATAGGCGAAGTAGGCGCCGACGCTGACCAGCTCGTAGCCCGGGTCGTTGGTTCGGAACGCCTCGGCGACGGCCTGCGCCCGGCTCCGCATCATGCGCGTGTTGCCGGCGACGAAATCGCCGAGGTTGCCCAGGCCGAACAGGGCCGCTTCCTGGCCGAGCCTGGGCGCGCAGATGGCGACGCAATCCATCGCCTTGGCGATGCGCCGGATCAGATCGGGATGCGCGATCACCGATCCGACCCGCCAGCCGGTGAGGCAGTAGACCTTCGAGAAGCTGTAGAGGTGGACGATCGTGTCCGCCCAGCCCGGATCGCCGAACAGGTCGTGCGGCGCTCCCTCGGCCGGCAGGAAGTCGCCTTGGGTTCGTCGGCCACAAGCGCGATGCCGCGTTCGCGGGCGAGATCGTAGAAGCGCCTTATCTCCGACGCCGGGTAGACCGCGCCTGTCGGGTTGTTGGGCGTCACCAGCACGATCGCGCGCGTCTTCGGCCCGATCAGTCGGCGTGCTTCCTCGGGATCCGGCACGCCCTTGCGGTCGGGACGGAACGGCAGGTGGACGGCGCGGATGCCGAGCCCGTCGAGCCACATCTGGTGATTGAAGTAGGCCGGCTGCGGCAGGATCACCTCGTCGCCGGGAGCGCAGAGGACCTGCATCGCCAGGCAATAGGCCTGGTTGCACCCTGCGGTGACAGCGACGCTGTCCGCGCCGATCGGTGCGCCGTAGAAGCCGCTCATGTGCTCGGCGAGGGCGTGCCGCAAGCTCGGCAGGCCCTCGATCTCGGTATAGCGGTGCGAGCCCGGTTCCGCGACCAGCCGCGCCAGGTGATCGGTCAGCGCCTTCGGCGGCGGATACCCCGGCACCGCCTGCGCCACGTCGATCAGTGGCTTGTCGGCGGGAAAGCTGCGGCCGGCGATCCAGGCCCGGGTCTCGGCGATCGCCGGGGCGGCGACCGCGTCCCAGGCCGGGTTGGTGGGATAGCGCATGATCGGTTCCAGAATCCTCGGAGCGGCAGGCCGGGCGACCGACGGAGCCAGTTGTCGGACGGATATTGGGCGGTGCCGTCGATCACGTGAAGCGAATAGGCGACGCGGGACTTAGGGGATCGGTTGGCGGCGCTCCAATGCGGCAGCAGGCCGTCGAGCAGCACGAGCGAACCCTTCGGCGCCTCCAGCGGGACGTAGCCGTCGGGCGGCAAGGGAAGGGGGCTCGGATCGAGCTCGTCGAAGACGACGCCACCACCGGATCGCCTGAAGCGGCGCTTGAGGCCGAGGCAATGGCCGCCCGGCAGTCCCCACATGCAGCCGTTCTCGAGTGTGGCGTCCTCGAGCGCGAACCAGAAGCCGGCGACGGTGACCGGCTCGGTGTAGAGGAAGGTCGCGTCCTGATGCGCCGAGACCTCGCCGCCGATGCCGGGCGGCGTCAGGATCACCATCGACTGCAGCAGCTTTGCGTCGGCGAGGCCGATCTGGCGTGCGATCGCCGCCAGCCTGGCATCGCGCGAGAACGGCCCGAAGACCGGATCGAGGTCGTGCAGTGCATGCCCGATCTTGTTGATCGCCTGGCGCTTCGGCACCGCGAGCTTGCCATCGGACCCGAAGGCCTCGGCTTCGAAGAAGCAGCGGATCGTATCCCCGGACCCGAGGAAATAGTCGTCGGTGGTGCGGGTCTGCTCGTCGGTGGTGAAGACCGAGACGGTGCTCGGATCCAACGCGTCGATCAGCTCGTAGCTGTGCTCGACCAGCCGGTCGCAGGCAGCCGGATCGGCGAAGCCCTTCACCACGAGGAATCCGTCGCGGCGATAGGCCGCGAGCTGAACATCGCTCAGCATCGGGGGATCATACAGCGGAACCCTCTCCCGCGCCGGGCGGCGGGAGAGGATACAGCAGGTCAGGCGGTCGTGTAGGCGGTCTTGACCGTGGTGTAGAACTCGGCGGCGTAGCGGCCCTGCTCGCGCGGGCCGTAGCTGGAGCCCTTCCGGCCGCCGAACGGCACGTGATAGTCGACGCCGGCGGTCGGCAGGTTGACCATCACCATGCCGGCCTGGGACGAGCGCTTGAAGTCGTTCGCGTATTTGAGCGACGTCGTGCAGATGCCGGCCGAGAGACCGAACTCGGTGTCGTTGGCGATCGCCAGCGCCTCGTCGTAGTTCTTGGCGCGGATCACGTTGGCGACCGGGCCGAACACTTCCTCGCGGCTGATCCGCATCTGGTTGGTGGTCTCGGTGAACAGCGCCGGGGCCAGATAGAAGCCCTCGGTGTCGCGGTTGAGCCACTCGCCGCCGAAGGCGAGCTTGCCGCCTTCCTTCTTGGCGATGTCGATGTAGCTAATGTCCTGGTCGAGCTGGCTCTGGTCGACCACCGGGCCGATCTGCGTCTCGGGCTTCAGCGCGTCGCCGATCTTGAGCGCCTTCAGGCTGTCGACCATGGCGCCGACGAACTTGTCGTGGATGCCCTCGGTCACGATGAAGCGCGAGGAGGCGGTGCAGCGCTGGCCGGTCGAGTAGTAGGCGCCCTGGACCGCGCAGTTGACCGCGACCTTGAGGTCGGCGTCGTCGAGCACGACCAGCGGGTTCTTGCCGCCCATCTCGAGCTGGACCTTGGCCATCCGCTCGACCGCGCTGCGCGCGACGTTGCGGCCGGTCTGGACCGAGCCGGTGAAGCTGATGCCAACGACGCGCTTGTCGGCGAGCAGCGTGGCACCGACCTCGGATCCCAGTCCCATCACCAGGTTGAACTGCGCCCTTCGGCAGACCGGCGCGGCTGATGATCTCGGAGAGCGCCCAGGCCGAGCCCGGCACCAGGTCGGCCGGCTTGAACACCACGCAGTTCCCGTAGGCCAGCGCCGGGGCGATCTTCCAGGCCGGGATCGCGATCGGGAAGTTCCAGGGCGTGATGATGCCGACGACGCCGAGCGGCTCGCGCGTCACCTCGACGTCGACGTTGGGACGGACCGAGCCCAGCTTCTCGCCCGCCTGGCGCAGCACCTCGCCGGCGAAGAACTTGAAGATGTTGCCGGCACGGTTGGCCTCGCCGATGCCTTCGGGCTTGGTCTTGCCTTCCTCGCGGGAGAGCAGCGTGCCGAGTTCCTCCTGGCGCGCCAGGATCTCGCTTCCGATCTTGTCGAGGATGTCGGCGCGGCCCTGGAGGCCGTGGCGCGACCACGCCGGGAAGGCGTCATGGGCGGCGCCGATCGCCTGCTTGGTCTGCTCCGCGTCGGCGCGGGTGTATTCGCCGACCACGTCGGCCAGGTTCGAGGGATTGACGTTCTTGGAGATGGTCTTGCCCTCGACCCATTCTCCGGCGATCAGATTGCGATGAACGGCCATGACGCGGCGCCTCTTGATGGAGCTTGGAAAGGAGGCGATTGGCGCCTCGCGGGGCTGGCTTGTCAAGGCGGCCGGCTTTCGCCCTGAACGCTTGGCGCTGGCCCCTGCCGGCGGTCTTGCCTAGCTTCGCCCGGATGACCGATCCAGGGACGATTTACGCTGATCTGGCTCGCCTGGGCCTGATCCGCCCCGGAGAGCGCCCGCCGGCGACTCCACTGACCGGGGGCGTCTCATCCGACATCTGGAAGGCCGACCTCCCTTCCGGGCCGGTCGCGGTCAAGCGGGCGCTTGCCAGCAGGTCGCCCGGACTGGCGCACTCGCCATCGGACCGCTACGAGATCCGATCGTTCGGTTCGCGTCCGTCCGACATCTGGAAGGTCATCCCGGAGGCGCGGTCAAGCGAGCTGCCATATCGTCGCCGCCGACGAGGACGCACCGTCGCCCGTATCTTCCGGAGATCGTCGCCGCCGACGAGGACGCGGGCGTCTTCGCGATGAGCTATCTCGATCCCGCCCGCCATCCGCTGTGGAAGCGCCAACTCCTCGACGGTCATGTGGAGGTCGGGACGGCGGAGGAGGTGGGGCGGCGGCTCGCACTGATCCATTCCGCGACCGCACGCGACAAGTTGATCCCCGGCCTCTTCCCGACCGACGCGATCTTCCACGACATCCGCCTCTCGCCCTATCTCGAAGCGGCCGCGGCGAAGCACCCGGATCGGTCCGAGGCGCTGCATCGGATCGTGCAGACGACGGCGACGACCAGGCGTGCGCTCGTGCATGGCGACGTCAGCCCGAAGAACATCCTGGTCGGGCCGTCGGGCCCGGTCTTCCTCGATGCCGAATGCGCCTGGTTCGGCGATCCGGCCTTCGACCTCGGCTTTTGCCTCAACCATCTGCTGCTGAAATGCCTCGTGCGCCGCGAGGCCGCCTCGCAGCTTCTTGCATCCTTCGAGGCGATGGCCCGGCGCTATCTTGCCGGTGTCGATTGGGAGCCTGCTGCCGACATCGAGGCGCGCGCGGCGGTGCTTGTTCCCGGGCTGCTGCTTGCCCGGGTCGACGGCAAGTCGCCGGTCGAGTACCTGACCGACGAGGCCGACAAGACCCTCGTGCGTCGCGTCGCGCGCCACCTCCTCGATCAGCCCGTGGCTCGTCTCGCCCTCGTCGCCGACCGCTGGAAACAGGAACTCGCATGACCTCGACCAAGATCGCCCATGTCCATGCGCGCCGGATCTGGGACTCACGCGGCCGCCCGACCGTCGAGACCGAGATCCGCCTGGAGGGCGGTGCGACCGGCCGCGCGATCGCGCCGGCCGGAGCGTCGACCGGCTCGGGCGAGGCAGTCGATCTGCGCGATGGCGGCACGAAGTTCGGCGGCTACGACGTGGCGCGCGCGGTCGCGCATGTCTCGGGCGAGATCGCCGCGGCGATCAAGGGCATGGACGCGACCGAGCAGGCCGGCGTCGATGCGCGGCTGATCGAGCGCGACGGCACCCAAAACAAGGGACGCCTCGGCGGCAACGCGCTGATCGCGACCTCGATGGCGGTGGCGCACGCTGCCGCCGCGGCCGCGGGTCAACCATTGTGGAAATATCTCGGCGGGTCCGGTCCGCTGCCGCTGCCCGAGATCCAGATCTTCGGCGGCGGCGCGCATGCCGGGCGTCGCGTCGATCTGCAGGACTTCATGGTGATCGCGATCGGCGCGACCGAGTTCGCCCAGGCGCTCGACTGGACCGCCGAGGTCTATCTCGCCGCCGGCAAGCTGATGAAGGATGCCGGCAAGCTCGCCGGCGTCGCCGACGAAGGCGGCTTCTGGCCGGTCTTCGACTCGAACGAGGAAGCGATCGAGACGCTCGTGCGCGCGATCGAGAAGGCGGGCTTCACGCCGGGTGTCGAGGTCGGGATCGCGCTCGATATCGCCGCCAGCGATTTCGGCCGGGACGGACGCTACAAGCTGGCGAAGGACGGTCGCGAGCTCGACTCCGACGGGATCTCCGAGATGCTGCTCGGATGGCTCGCCCGGTATCCGATCGTCTCGATCGAGGATCCGCTGGCCGAGGACGATCCCCAAGCTTTCGCCCGTTTCACCAAGGCGGCAGGGAACAAGGTCCAGGTGGTCGGTGACGACTTCGTCGTCACGAATGCCGCGCGGATCGCGGAGGCCGCGAAGATAGGTGCCTGCAACACCGCGCTGATCAAGCCGAACCAGGCGGGCACGTTGACCGAGACCAAGGCCGCGTTCGACGAGTCCCGTCGTCGGTTGGCTACGGCGCGATCGTCTCGGCGCGTTCCGGCGAGACCGAGGACGTCACCATCGTCCATCTCGCCGTCGGGTGGGGCTGCCCGCAGCTCAAGGTCGGCTCGTTCACGCGCTCAGAGCGCATGGCGAAATGGAACGAGGGGATCCGTCGGCGGAGGCGATCGGCGGCAGGCTGCCGCCGGCCAGCAGCTTTCCCTGGGGCCGTTAGGCCGCGATCTTCTCGAGGAGCTTCCGCTTCAGCGGCATCTGGGTCATGCGGTGGACGTGGTCGACCACGTCCGCGCCGAACTTCCGCTGCACCATCTGCAGATAGGTCGGGCTGTTGAAGTACTTCTGCCAGGCGTGATCGCGGAAGGCGAGGATCTCGGCCGCGGTCAGATGCTTGGTGCGGAGCGGCTTCGACTCGTAGCCGTGCTGGGAGAAGTGGTGCCACTTCTCCGGAAGCTCGAGCTTCGACTCGACCGCCATGCGATAGAGCGGCGATCCCGGATACGCCATCGCCGAATAGAAGTTCCCGAACTCGCAATTGAGCGCGAGCGCCATGTCGAGCGTCTCCTGCATGCGCTCATGCGTGTCGTCGGGGAGCCCGAAGATGTAGTTGCCGAGGACGTGGATTCCGGCGTCCTGGATGCGATGCACCGTGTCGGCGATGTCGTTCTGGTCGTACTTCTTGGCAGCGCCGTCGCGGACGTCGGCGGACGCGCTCTCGATGCCGAGGCAGAGCCAGCGGAAGCCCGCCTTGCGGAGCTTGTCGAGGAACTGGTCCTGCACCGTGTCGACACGCGCATACGCCCAGATGTTGAGGTCGTAGCCCCGATCGATCAGAAGGTCCGAGATGCCGAGCACGTGGCGCTTGTTGAGCACGAACATCTCATCGACGAACTTGATGTTCTTGACCCCGTAGTTGGCGACGAGGTGGTCGATCTCCTTCACCACGACCTCGGGGCTCCACATGCGGTAGGAGGACTTCCCGAACGGCGCGTTGATGCAGCAGAACGAGCACTTGTACGGGCAACCCAGCGAGGTGTGGATCGCCGCGTAGGGCGTGCGGTCGTGGATGTGGTCGAAGGAGTGCCAGTTGTGCGAGCGGTACTTGCGCGGGTCCATCATGTCCCACGCGATGCCCGGCATCTCCTGGTCGAGGTCGACGAGCAGGCCCTCGTGCTCTGAGGGCGCCATGACGTGGCCGTCCTTGCGCCACCAGAGCGAGGGGATCTTCGAGAAGTCGGTCTCGCCCGCCTTGAGCGCCTGCATGGTCTTGAAGATCGTGACCGGCCCTTCGCGATCGCAGACGAAGTCGATCGACTCCTCGCGCATCGATTGCTCGGGGAGGGCGGCGAGGTGGGTGCCCGTCATCATGATCTTGATCGACGGATCGTGCGAATGGATCAGCTGCGCGACGCGGCCGGCCGCGGTCATGTTCTGCGTCGAGGCCGAGGGCTGGAAGCCGTAGACGACGACCACGACCAGCGTCGGGTCGTAGTCCTTGGCCACCTGTTCGGCGACCTGCGCGGAGTTCAGTCGTTCGGCGGGGCCGTCGATGATCGCGACCGACGCGCCGCGCTTGCGGGCGTAGGTGGAGAAGAGGCCTGCGAAGACCGGCGGCTCGATGGCGCTGAACTCGTCCCCGAGGCCCTGGTAGATCTGGGCGGGCTCGCCGGGGTTGATGAATAGGATGTCGACTTTCTCGGCCATGATCACTTCCGGTCGGGTGAGCCTATGCTCTCAAGGGGCGCATTCTTGCAATCTTTGCGCCATCCCAAGAGCCCAAGCGGCTCTCATTGCAGGGAAAGTAACATCCGCCTCGGTGGGGCCGGAACGGAAAAACATAGCCCTCTCGACTTCCGCCTCATCGGCAAGTCTTGCCGGGTCGAAAGCGCATCCCTGCCGGCCAGGGCGCTTCGGCGATGCTGAGAGGGAAGAAATTATCGTTTAAATTCAATCAATTAAATATCCGCCCCGTGGCATGGCCATTGCTTCTAGAAGCTCGCCCAACCGGGGCGAACCACGTCTGGAACCGCCGACATGGCTTTGACGCCGCTCAACTCGTTGAACACGTCGCTAGCGAACTCGCTGTCCGGTCTCCGTGCCGGCCAGGCGGGAATCGAGACGGTGTCGCGGAACGTCGGCAACGCCAATTCCGAGTTCTATACCCGCAAGATCCAGAGCCAGCTGCCGAACGTCGTCGGCGGCGCGGGCAACGGCGTTCAGCTTCCGGCGGTCACGCGCGAGGTCGACCTCTACCTGCAGCGCGACGCGCGCGACGCGAGCTCGCGCACCGCGCGTCTCGGCGCCATCAACGAATTCCTCGGCCGCCTCGAGAAGCTGTACGGCCAGCCCGGCGACGAGCTTTCCCTCGGCGGGCGCATGTCCTCGGTGCGAAGCGCTTTCGAGGACCTGACCAACCATCCCGACAACGTCGCCTCGCAAACCGACACACTCAACAAGGCGACCGCGCTCGCGACCACCTTCTCGACCCTGACGACCAACATCCAGGCGTTCCGCACGCAGGTCGAGCAGGAGATCTCGAACTCGGTCGCCAACGTCAACACGGCGTTGACGAACATCCAGAACCTGAACACCGAGATCGCGAAGAACCGCAACAGCGGCATCTCGAGCGCCGATCTCGAGGATCAGCGCGATGCGCAGGTCGCCAATCTCGCCAAGGAAATAGGCGTCCAGACCTTCGTCCGGGCCGACGGCCGGCTGGCGATCCTCACCGAGTCGAGCCGCTTCCTTCTCGATCAGTCCGCGGTCACCGCGAGCTTCACCCAGAAGGGCACGATCGTTGCCGCCGACGCCTATGTGCCTTCGGGTGCGCCGGCTGCCGGCTTCAATGCGACGCTGAACGGCATCACCATTCCCGATCCGGCCGGCGGCGCGGCGATCGACATCACCAGCTCGATCACGCGCGGCCGCCTGGCCGGACTGTTCTCGCTACGCGACACCATCCTGCCGCAGGCCCAGGCGCAGCTCGACGAGCAGGCGAGGCGGCTCACCGTCGCCTTCGAGGGCACCGGCACCGGCTATGCCGGCACCGCCGTCACGCTCTTCTCCGACAACGCCGCGGCCGTCGGTCCGCCGGCGGCGCAGTTCACGAACACCGCCGCGAATACCGTCGGCTATGCCGGACGCATCGTTACCAACCCGATCTTCAACACCGCCGGCAATCTCTGGCGCCTGCGCGACGGCACCAACTCGACCGCGGTTGCGACGGAAAGCACCTTCCGCGGCGACCAGACGCAGCTTCGTTCCGTGCTCACGATGTTCGAGACGGCGCAGACCTACACCGCGGCGGTCTCGCTCGGCACCTCGAACACGGTTGAGGCCGCAGCCAACGCCTTCACAGGATTCCAGGCGACCCAGACGGCGACCTACAAGGCCGCCGAGGACGACCAGACCACGGTCACGGATGCGCTGAAGGAGCGCCTTCGCGATCAGAGCGGCGTCAACGTCGACGAGGAACTGAGCCGGATGATCCAGCTGCAGAACTCCTACTCGGCGTCGGCGCGGGTGATGACGACGGTGACGCAGATGTTCGACGATCTGCTGCGTCTCGCCGGTTAAGCGGACTCAAGGAGAAGCGCCATGGCCGGCGGTATCAACAGCGTCGCAACGCTCTCGCAGAACCTGCTTCTGCAGACGAACGTCCGGAACATCCAGAACCAGCTGGACAAGCTCCAGCTGCAGATCTCGTCCGGCAAGAAGACGGACGTCTACTCGGGGCTGGGCTCCACCTCGAGGATGACGCTCGATTTCCATCGCCAGAAGGAGCAGGTCCAGAACTACCGCGACACCATCGCCTCGACGCAGGCGCGTGTCGGCGTGATGGACAAGGCGATGACCCGGGTCACCGAGATCGCCACCGAGTTCCGCGCCAAGTACCTGCAGAACCGCACCTACATGGACACCGACCCGACGGTGCGCTCGGTGTTCCAGCAGGAAGCGCAGTCGGCGATCAAGGAGATCAACCAGCTCCTCAACAGCTCCTACGAAGGGCGCTATCTCTTCTCGGGCCGCCTGGTCTCGACGCCGCCGATGGTCGATCCCGGTGCGACGTCGACCGCCGGCACGCCGCTCGCCGTGCTCGACAACGTCATCAACACCGCCGGCGCCTCCAACTACGTCGCCAACGGCGCGACCACCGCGTTCAACGCGGTCATCACCACGCTCACGCCGAGCGCGGCCGCGTATACCGGCGCGGCGCCCAACACCTATCCGTACAATGGCGACAATGCGACGGTCTCGAACGTCCCGCCCTTCACCAACGCACTGACCGTCCGGATCGACGAGGCGACCGACGTCGCCTATACCGTCCGCGGCGACGATCCCTCGGTCGCGGCCCTTATGCAGGGGCTCTACACCTTCGCCACCACCAACTACAGCGCGGCCCAGTCGACAGCCTTCTTCCAGCTGATGGACGCGGCGAGCTTCCGCATCGATCAATCCCTCGAAGGCTCGAACCTGACACCGCCGGCCGGCATCCCGTCCAGCACGACGCCGGCCTTCAGCGGGCTGCGCTCGGTGCTCGGCACGATCGGCGCGATCGAGAACCGGCTGAAGAGCGTCGACCAGCAGCATGAGCAGCGGCTGACCCTGCTCGACGGCGAGCTGGGCCGGCTCGAGGACGCCGATCCCTACGAGGCGATCACCAAGCTCCAGGGCCTGCAGTCGCAGCTGAGCTCGAGCTTCCAGGTGACCTCGATCCTCAAGGACCTGACGCTGTCGAAGTTCATCTAGGCTGAAATCTAGAATAGTTTTTCGGGCGCGGCCACGCGCGCCCTGAACGAGCCGTTATCGCGCCCCTGGACAAACCGCAATCCCGTTCCTATTGTAAAGGAGCTAGAAAGGGGTTTTGGCCGCGATGCAGATCGCTGCTTTGACAGGGTCGGTCGGACGTCTCCCCGGGGTCGCGCGCAGCGACGCCGCCGGGACGCCTGCGCCTGCGGTCCCAGAGACGCCGCAGGAGCCCTATTTCAGCCCCGTCTTCCGGTTCGACAAGGCGGCTCGGGTACTGGTCTTCCAGTTCCGCGATTCCGAGACCGGCAACGTCACCCGGCAGTATCCGTCGGAAAAGGTCGTGAAGCTGTATCGCGACGCGGCTCCGAAGGATGTGTCGGGGGCAACCCCGGAACCTCGCCCCGCGGCGGCGGAAGCCCCGGTCCAGAAGAGCAGCGGCGAGTCGACCGAAAGCTCCAGCGCTCCCGAGTCGGCTCCGGCCGACACCGGCGGCGCCGAGGGGACTGAACGGGTCGAAGTGACTGCCTGACGGGCGGGAACGCTCGCGAATTGAATCTCTGCGATCGTGAAGGGCCCCTGCGGGGAGCCCAGGGATCCTTTCGTCCCTAGTCCGGTGCGCGCAGCCGGTAGCCGATCCCGGTTTTCGTAAGGACATAGCGCGGGCGGTCGGGCTCGATCTTCTGCCGAAGCTGCCGCACGTAGACGCGGAGATAATGCGCGTCGGTGAGCCCGTCCCACAGCTCGTTCAACAGGAACTCGTGGGTCAGCACCTTGCCGGCGCGCTGGACCAGCAGGCGAAGCAGGTCGTACTCCTTCGGGGAAAGCTTGACCTCCTTGTCCCCGGTGCGGGGAGGATAGGCGTCCTTATAGGAATTCCATAAGGACGCCGTCGCGGCCGCCTACGGCCGACTTGTGAGACCGCGATCCGGCGTGTCTCGATCTGCTAAGGGAAGGCGCCCTCGCTCGCCGCGCCGATCCGCTTCGCCGCTTTGCACGCCGCGGTCGGCTGGAACCGATATCCCGATAGGCCAGGAGAACCCTGGTGCCCGGAACCGCCGGGTCAGGCGAGCGCGTTGTAGGCGAGCGAGACGGCCTTCTGTTCCTTCCAGCCGGTGCCGACGACGCCGTTGGCGCCATAGCTCGCATGCTCGACGCGCTTCTGCTTGACCGCGTCGATCACGGTCTGGATCACCCGCTCGCTCACCGTCTTGCACGCTTTCACCGCGCGCTCGTTCTCTTCGGTGACCTTCTTGAAGCGCGCCATCATCTCGCGGAGTCCCTGGCGCTGACTCTCGGTCAGGATCGTGAGCGGCGTCGGGTCCTCCACCATCTGCTGGTGCAGGTTCGAATAGACCTCGGCCAGGCGCTGCTTCTCCTGCGCGAAGGGGGCGGACTCTGTCACCTTCACGCGGCGCAGCAGCTCGGTCTCCTGGGACATCACCGTCTCCAGGCGCTCGAGGACGACGACGAGCTCGTTGAGGCGGGCGGCGGGATTGGTCATTTCTGGCTGGCCTCCTGGAACTGAAGCATGACGGAGCGGACCACCTGGTCGGCGATGCCGATGCCCCCGGACTTGGCGATCGACTTGCCGTACTCGTCGGTGAGCAGCGAGCGGAACATCTCTTCGGCTTGGCCGCCGCCGAACAGGCCGTCGGTCTTGATGCCGTTGAACATGTGGCCGATCATCTGCGAGAGGAACTGGGACTCGAAGTCCTGGCCGACCTTCTTCAGCGCCGCCATGTCCTTGGGATTGTTGACGTTGAACGACTTGGTCGGGCGCGTCGCGTTCAGCGTCTGCGCGTCCATGCCGATCGTCGAGAGGGCGGAGGTGGTGGCCATCGACTTTCCCCTTACATCAGCACGATCTCGGCCTGCAGCGCGCCCGCGGCCTTGATCGACTGGAGGATCGAGATCATGTCGCGCGGGCTGACGCCGAGGGCGTTCAGGCCGTCGACGAGTTCCTGGAGCGTGACGCCGGCGCGCATGACGCCGAGCTTCTTGCCTTCGCCCGAGTCGACGTCGATCTGCGTGCGCGGGACGACCTGCGTCGTGCCGCCGGTCGAGAAGGCCTCGGGCTGGGAGACCTGCGGAGTCTCGGTGATACGGATGGTCAGGTTGCCTTGGGCGATCGCGACCGTGGAGATGCGCACGTTCTCGCCCATGACGATGGTGCCGGAATGCTCGTCGATGACGACCTTGGCGACCTGGTCGGGCGCGACGCGGAGCTGCTCGACGTCGGTGAGCAGGCCGACGACGTCGTTCTGGTAGTTGACCGGGATCTGCAAGGAGATGGTGCCCGGGTCGAGCGACTTCGCCGCCGGCACGCCGACGAAGGCGTTGATCGCCTGGGCGACGCGGCGGGCGGTGGTGAGGTCGGGATTGCGGAGCGAGATGCGCACGAGGTCGAGCTGGGCGAGCTGGAAGGGGATCTCGCGCTCGACGATGGCGCCGTTGGCGATGCGCCCTGCGGTCGGCACGCCGCGGGTGACCGAGGCGCCCTGGCCCTGGGCGGTGAAGCCGGAGACCGCGACGGTGCCCTGGGCGACCGCGTAGACCTCGGAGTCGGCGCCGACCAGCGGCGTCACCAGGAGGGTGCCGCCCAAAAGGTTGGCGGCGTCGCCGAGGGTCGAGATCACGATGTCCAGACGCGTGCCCTGGCGGGCGAAGGGAGGCAGGGTCGCCGTCACCATGACGGCGGCGATGTTCTTGGTGCGGAGGCTGTCGTTACGGGCGTTGACGCCGAGCCGCTCGAGCATGCCCACCAGGCTTTCCTTGGTGAACACCGAGTTCTGCAGCGAGTCGCCGGTGCCGTTGAGGCCGACGACCAGGCCGTAGCCGACCAGCATGTTGTCGCGGATGCCCTCGAAGTCGGCGATGTCCTTGATCCGCGACTGCGCCTGTCCCGCCGCCGGGGCGAGGAGGGCGAACAGCAAAGCGGCCGCGGCGAACCAGCGGCTCAGCAGGGACGGGGACATCGGTCGGACGGTCATGAGGCACTCCTTGCGAGGCCTTCGGATGCTAGAAGCATGCCAAGGAAAAGGCCGGGAAACGGGGCCTTTCCCGTGGGTTAACTGGCGCAGGCCGGTAATTCGGTACGCCTGCCCCGGCAGATTTTGCCGGCCCGGCGCCTTCGCGACCTATGCTAAGGTTCCGGTCGCGCCCATTCGTTTAACTTGTTGCTCCGGCTGTTTCCGTAACGATATATAGGGGGCGTTACGGGCAGGAGGCCCATGAAAGTCGATCCGACGGGCACGGCCAAGGCTGCCTCGGTTCGCCGCTCCGACAAGGGAGCTCAGGCGAAGCCGGGCGAGTTCTCGAAGCTGCTCGAAGGCACCGACGAGCCGGAGGCGCCGCGCGCGACCGGCGCTGCCGCCCCTCTCGATCCCCTGTTCGCGACCCGAGACGCCACCGACCGCTCCGGCGGCCGGGCAAAGCAACGCGCTTCGGACATTCTCGATCGACTTGAAGAGATCCGCATCGGGCTCCTCACCGGTTCGATTCCACGCGATCGGCTGGAGGCCCTCGACCAGCTGGTCAAGCAGCATCGCGAGCAGACGATGGATCCCAGGCTCACCGAGGTCCTGGACGAGATCGAGCTTCGCGCCCGGGTCGAATTGGCCAAGCTGGACATGAGCGCCTGACCGCCACCGGAGTCCCGGGGCGCCTTCAGCTTGATAAAATTGTCATATTTTTCAATGAGATACCGCGCGTCTTCGGCTGCGCGCGAGGCTTGATGCCCGGGGGCACCCTCTGTATGCTCCGCGCGCCTTCAGGGTT
>JBGALV010000004.1:0-101924 GCA_044223515.1 Alphaproteobacteria bacterium | reverse complement strand
GCCCGCCGGCTTGAGTCCACCCGCGCCCGACGACGACCTCGTCCTTCACCAGCACGCACCCCACCGCCGGGTTCGGCCAAACATTGCCCAGGCCTCGCCGCGCAAGCGTCAGCGCGCCATGGAGATGGGAGAGGTCGGTGGGGGTGATGGGCATATACTTGTAAATGCAGTGCGTCCGGGTTGCCGGTCAAGGATGCTGGACACTCGGTCAGGCCCCAGGCAAGGTTTTCGGCTAGGCAGCCCATCAAGGTGAGCCAGATCGCTGCCTCTTAGGAGACCGCACCATGAGCGCGTCGGGCGAGAAGGCCCTTCTAGAGAAGTACCGCTCCCTCCCGCCCCAGCGGCAGGCCGAGGTGCTGGATTTCGTGGACTTTCTGGGAGAGCGCGCCGCGCAGGAGCGATCCGAGGCAGCTGCGCGCCTGGGCGAGGCGTTCAAGAAGCTCGACGCCCTCGACGAGCCGCCCATGAGCGCCGAGGAAATCCAGGCCGAGATCGATGCCGCGCGCGCCGAGCGCCGGGGAAGATCGGCTGCTGGAAATGCGGATCGTCGCTGATACCAACACCGTTCTGTCTGGTGTGCTCTGGCAGGGGCCACCGCGCCAGATCGTCGATGCGGCGCGCGCCGGCACCATCACCCTGCACACCAGCCTTTTCCTGCTCGCAGAATTCGCCGAAGTCATAGGCCGCGGGAAGTTCGCGCGGCGCATCCAACGGGCTGAACTCTCAGCCGCCGCGCTCGTCGCGGACTACCGACGCTTGGCCAACCTCGTCGAACCGGCGCCGCTTCCAGCGTCCGTCAGCCGCGATTCCGACGATGACCACGTGCTCGCCTGCGCCCGCCGCCCGCTTGATCGTCTCGGGCGACCACGATCTGCTCGTGCTGAAGGAGTTTGACGGAATTCCCATCGTGAAGCCGACGGAAGCACTGCAGCGCATTGTCTCCGGTGGAAGCTAACAGGCTACCTCGCGGCCAATGCATCTACACGCGCCGGCACGCGCCCCAGCGCCGGGTTCGGCACACAGGGGAGACAGCCTTAGCGACCCTCTCCCCGCTTCGCGGTGGCGGGGGGTCAACGGAGAATGCTGTCTGAGATTTGTAGGGAGGTGGCTCATGCCAGCCGCTTCACCCCGCGCCGGCGCTTGCGCTCCGGGTCCACGCGCCGCCGCGCCTGACGCGCGCGAGCACGGAAGGCGGCGGGCGCGGCAGCGGCCTGCCGCCAGCGGAGGTCTTCGTCGGCGTCGGGCTGGACGGGGCTGCCTTGGGACTTGCGGCGCATGAGCTCCTCCCTCTCGGCGCGGCCCGGGCGGCGAGGCCGCCTGCTCAATCGCGCCGGGGCGGCGGTTCCCGATCCGCGGCGATTGCCGGGGGATAACTGGCGGGGCGCGGTGACTGGGGCGCGGCCCCGCGCGCCGGCGGAGGCGCCAGAGGGGCTTGGAGTTGCCGAGCCGGATGGTGGCCGTGCTGGATGGTGGCCGCGCGGGGATGGTGGCCGAGGGACACCGACGGGGCCGGCGCCCTCAGGCCGCGCGGCGGCGCTGCCGGCGGCGGCGGTCACGAACTCGAAGATCGTGCGCAGCGACTCGCCCATGGTCTGCAGGGCGGTGATGGCGGACACCGAGACCAGGGCTGCGATCAGCCCGTACTCGATCGCCGCGCCGCGGTCGTCGGCAAGGAAGCGATGGATGGCCAGCCGCATCATGGGCACCCTCCTCCCCTTAAGGGCCGGCCGGCAGACGATCCGCGGCCGTGCCCAGGGCGTGCTCCAAGCATCCTGCCCGCATTCCGCGAGGAGCGCAAGAAACGCGCGCCGTGGTAAATAGAAGAGCGGTATTCGCTCAAATACAGGCGGCAGTTTTCCGGCATTTGGAAAGAATTGTCGCGGCCCTTGCAAGTGTGACCGCAGGACCGGCGGGAAGGCAGGCGCCATGACGGCTCTCCCCGCCCCGGTCCTCCAGGGAGCCGCGCCCGCTATTTCGGCTGCTTCACGACGCGCAGATAGGGCTTCACCGTCTTCCAGCCCTCGGGGAACTTCGCCTTCGCCGCCTCGTCGCTGACCGAGGGCGGGATGATGACGTCCCGCCAGGCCTTCCGTTCACCGGCGTCGCCACGGTGTGCTTGGCCGTCAGCTGGCACGAATCCAGCAGCCGCAGCACCTCGTCGAAGTTGCGGCCGGTGGACATCGGGTAGGTCAGCATCGCCTTGACCTTCTTGTCCGGGCCGATGACGAAGACCGAGCGCACCGTGGCGTTGTCGGCGGCCGTGCGGCCCTCCGAGGTCGTGCCCGCGCCCTCCGGCAGCATGTCGTAGGCGGTCGCCACCTTCAGCTGCGGGTCGCCGATCATCGGGTAGTTGACCTTGTGGCCCTGGGTCTCCTCGATGTCCTTGGCCCACTTGCTGTGGTTGTCCACCGGGTCGACCGACAGGCCGATGATCTTGGTGTTGCGCTTGTCGAACTCGGCTTCAAGCCCGCCATGTAGCCAAGCTCGGTGGTGCAGACCGGGGTGAAGTCCTTGGGATGCGAGAACAGGATCGCCCAGCCGTTGCCGATCCACTTGTGGAAGTCGATCTTGCCCTCGCTGGTGTCGGCGGTGAAGTTCGAGCTTCGGAGTTGATCCGGAGCGACATGGTTTTCTCCTCTCTGGCGGATGGCCGGGGGACGGCCGCGGACCGGCATGGTGGTTCCCCCGGCGCGGGATGCGGGTCAGGCGCGATGGCCGTGGGCGTCCAGCGCGATGAAGTCCGGCGGCATGCTACGCTGCCGAAGCGATGAAGCACCCGCTCTACCGTCCGCTGCAGCTCCTGCCGGTCTGCGTGCTCGGCAGCGCGCTGATCGGCGACCTGCCCGGGCTCTACCGGCCGAATCGACGCGCGCCCCTGGGGCGACGAGGCCGTACGCGCGCGATGCTGGGCTCGGCGGCGGCGCTGCTCTACGCGCTGAGCCGGGCGGACTGGGCGCTCGCCCGCGCGGAGCCCGGCCGCCAGCCCGCGGGACGGCTGCAAACGGCGGTCGCCATCGTCGTCGCCTGCTTCCTGGCGCTGGTGCTGTTTCACCTGGGGTGGTGACGGGTCGCCCTCAATCCTCCGCGCTGCCGCCGAGCTTGCCGACGACATCCGCGAAGTCTCCCCGCGCCGTTGCAGGGCCCCCTCACTCCCTCACCACGATCGCGATGCCGCGGCCACTTTCAGGAAAGGCGCTCCATCTTCGTCCTCGGGCCCGAACGCCAGGCGCAAGCCGGCGATCAAGCGCTTGGGCTCATGGCCGGCTTGCGACGTGACAACCAGACGCTCGACCATGCGGTCCAGCGTGAGCGTGGGCTGCGCCGCCCTGAGCCGCGCCGCCACCTTGCGGGCTTCCTCCTTGTCGCCACGGAGCGCGTGCGTCGCCGCGAGCGCTGCGATGCCGAAGGGCCCGCGCGGATTCAGGGCGACCGCGCGGCCGATCCACCCAGCGCCAGATCGTCCTGGCCGAGCTCGAGTTGGATTTCGCCGGCGAAAAGCCACCAGATGCCGGCCGATGCGTCGCGCGGGCTCAGGCGCAGCGCGTAGAGGGCATGCTCGATGCCCGCTTGCGGCTGGCCCATGCGCCCCAGCATGTTGGCGAGCGCGCCATAGGCGGGCGCGAAGCTGGGATTGATCTCGACGGCGCGGTTCAAGGCCGCGACCGATTCCGCCGCGCGGCCGCGCGCCTTCTCCACCAGACCCAGATAATGATGGGCGATGGCGGCGTAGGGGTTGCGTTCGATCGCCCGACGCAGGAGCGGCTCCGCCTCGTTCAAGGTGGCCTCGGGATCGTCGGCGGTGAAGGTGATCACCTTCATGGCCTTGAAACCGCCGAGCCCGATCATGGCGGCGAGGTTGTCGGGCTCGCGCGCGAGCACGCGCTCGAAATGCGCGCCCGCCTCGAGGCCGAAGCCTGTCAGGCCGATCTGGATCTGCGCCGCCCAGCCCTTGGCGATCAAATGCTCGATGGCGGGATCGCCCAGGAAGTCGGGCACCAACTCCGCCTGCTCGGTCAACACGCGCGAGAAGATCCGGTAGGCAAGCCCGCGCGCGATCGCCTGCCGATTGGCAAGGTACTCCGCGCCCGGGGTCGCGACGGTCTCCGACCAGATCCGCAAGCGCGTCCGGACGTCGGTGAGGCCAAGATTGACGCGAATGAGGTCGCCCTCGGCGCGCAGGCTGCCCTCGATCGCGTAATGCACGCCGAGTTCGGCATCGAGCGCGGCTAGATCCGTGCCCGCTCCCCCATAGCTGTTGGCGGTATGGCTGGAGATCACGCGGAGCGCCTGGGTATGGGAGAGATCGCAGATCAGATCGTCGCTCAAGGCCTCCGCCAACTCGCCGGCCAGGGGCGCCGGCGACTCGCCCGAGCTGGCGAATGGCAGGACGACGACCGCATAGACGCCCTGGGTCTCCAACGTGCGCTTGTCGATGACGGCGGCGCGGATCGGGCGCGGCGTCTGCCAGGACGGCAGGCTCAGCACGGGCCGCGCGCGGGCGGGCGCGGCAGGCAGGGCGCGCGCCGGCACTCCCCCATCGCCCCCGATGGGACGCAGCCGGCCGTCGCGGATGGAGGCTATCAACGTCAGGGTCTCGGGCTCCGGCGAGGCGGCGAACTCGGATTGAAGCTGGGCCGTGATCCGGTCCGCCTCCACCAAAGCCGCCTCGCGCGATAGGCGGGTGGCCAGCGTCCTCAACAACAGGCGCTGCGCCGCCTCGTCCAACGGATCCACGGCCAAGAGCCGCCGCGCCGCCGCCACCGCGTCCTGGCCGCCGGTCGTTTCGGCCGCGGCGAACTTCTCGAACACCGGCAATGCCAGGAGGCGCAGACGCTCGCGCACGGCCACGAGCCAGTCCTCGAACGGGCGGCTCGGTCCCGCGAGCCCGTCGAGAAACGCGCCGTCGCATAGGCTTACCGCGCGCGCGTGATCGGCAGGATTGGTCGACCAGGCGAGCTTCTCGAAGGCCAGCACATCGACCTCGAACGCGGTCTTGTCGAGGCCGATGTCGTCGCGACCCGCCCTGATCAGCTCCGCGCCCACCGGCCCGAGCTCGCGCCTCAACTCCAAGAGGGCCTGGCGCAGGTTATGGCGCGCGGCGCGGCTCTCGTCCTCGCTCCAGAGCAGCCCCGCCAGATGATCGCGGGTTGCACGGCCATCGGCGCGCAACGCCAGATAGGCGAGAAGCGGCGTACCAGCGGCGTGGCGAGCCGATCGGCAAGCGCTGGTCGCCCACCAGGAACTCGAAACGGCCGAGCAAATGCAATGCCATCGGAGCCGACGCCCGGGTCGCCCTGGGTCTTGCTTCTGACGCGCTGCTGACGGTTGAGGACATTGCCTGCAAAACTTCCGCGCGGGGTCGCCGACTGTCAAGCGCGCGCGCCGCCCTGGTGCCCGAACCATCGGAAAAATCCTCTTACTTTCAATCTATTGACGTTTCCCCTGACGATACCCTGCCGGGTGGCGGACGGCAGCCGTGGTCCACTTATCCCGAACGAAGTCACCGGCCGGATGGCCGAATACACATGCGATAAGGAGAGAAGATGAGCAGATTCTCACGCAAAACAAACAAGACGACGGGCAAATGCCTGCTGTCTGCAGGCGTGCTAGCCGCCGGCCTGGGCCTTTCCGCGCAGGCCCAATCCGCCGCCATCGAGTGGACTGCCGGCAGCGGTGGCAATGGCCACTTCTACGAGGTCTTGAGCGGCCTTGAGAATTGGGACAGCGCGCGGGCCGACGCCTTGAGCCGCGGCGGCTATCTTGCCACGATCACGTCAGCGGCAGAAAACACCTTCGTGACGAACCTCCTCACGACGAGTGCTACGGTCCGTGCCCTTGGCTGGGCGGTACCGACAGCGCCGTCGAAGGCACGTTCCGCTGGGCCGATGGCCCGGAGGCCGGCAATCTCATTGCTCCGGTCTATGCCAACTTCGCCGCGGGCGAGCCGAACAATTCCAACAATGAGGACTATCTGGAAGTCTTCGGCGCGAACGTTCCTTGCTGCAGCGTTGGCCAGTGGAACGACCTGCCGCTGGCGGGCACGCCAGGGATCGCCTACGTCGTCGAGTACAATTCGAACCCGAACTCCTCGACCCTACCCGTACCCGAACCAACCGGCCTCGCCTTGCTCGGCGCGGGCCTGATGGGTCTCATGTCCACGCGTCGCCGGCGCGCCTGATCGGCGACGGTTCGGAACCCCCGCTGGGAACATTCCCGGCGGGGCTCGCCCTGTCTGTCCTCGATAACGATCGGCAGCGGAGCGCTGTCCCGGCCGTTCTGCGTCGTCGCAGATTCCCGCGGGATCGAGAGCCGCTCCCTTTAATCCCCCCCGCTGCCGCCCAGCTTGCCGACGAAGTCCTCGAAGTCCGCCGCGTCGCGGAAGTTGCGGTAGACCGAGGCGAAGCGGACATAGGCGACGGGGTCGAGCGTCTTCAAGGCCTCCATCACCGCCTCGCCGATCGCGGTGGCGGGGATCTCGCTTTCGCCCGAGCTTTCCAGCCTGCGGACGATGCCGTTGATGACGCGCTCGGTGCGCTCGTTGTCGACTGGGCGCTTCTTCAAGGCGGTGAAGCGAGCGCGCGAGCTTCTCGCGGTCGAAGGGCTCGCGCTGGCCGTTCTTCTTCACCACGGTCAGCTCGCGCAGCTGGATGCGCTCGAAGGTCGTGAACCGGGCGCCGCAGTTCGGGCAGAAGCGGCGGCGGCGGATCGCCGAGTTGTCCTCGGTCGGCCGAGAGTCCTTCACCCTGCGTGTCGTCATGTCCGCAAAACGGGCGGCGCATTCTCTATTCCCCCCACGACGTTCGTTCGGCGGCTCTTCCCGACGGTCCCCGGCCCCGGCGGCCTATGCCCCAGTCGCGGTCGATGCTCATGACGCCTCCGAGGGTGTCAGTCCTCGGCGTCGTTGCCGATCTTGCCGACGAAGTCACCGAAGTCCTTGGCCTCGCGGAAGTTGCGATAGACCGAGGCGAAGCGCACGTAGGCGACCTGATCGAGGTTCGCCAGCGACTCCATCACCAGCTCGCCGATGACGCTCGACGGGATCTCGCTCTCGCCCATGCTCTCGAGCCGTCGGACGATCGAGTTGACGACCCGCTCCAGGCGCTCGGCATCGATCGGACGCTTGCGCAGCGCCAGCTGAAGCGAACGCGCCAGCTTGTCGCGGTCGAAGGGCGCACGCTTGCCGGTCTTCTTCACGATCGTCAGCTCGCGCAGCTGCACGCGCTCGAAAGTGGTGAAGCGCGAGCCGCAGGCCGGGCAGAAGCGCCGTCGGCGGATCGCAGAGTTGTCCTCGGTCGGACGCGAGTCCTTGACCTGGGTATCTTCGTGACCGCAGAACGGGCACCGCATCTTCTTTCTCCCCCCCGAACGACGATCAAAGTGACTGGTAGATCGGGAAGCGCTCGCAGAGCCGCTTCACCTCGGCACGCGCCTTCGCCTCGGCCGCACCGTTGTCTTCCGGATTCTTCGCAAGCCCGTCGAGCACGTCGCCGATCAGCTCGCCGACCTGACGGAACTCCGCGACGCCGAAGCCGCGGGTCGTCGCCGCGGGCGTGCCGAGGCGGATGCCCGAGGTGATCGTCGGCTTCTCGGTGTCGAACGGAATGCCGTTCTTGTTGCAGGTCATGTGCGCGCGCTCGAGCGAGGCCTCGGCAGCCTTGCCGGTCAGCTTCTTCGGCCGCAGGTCGACCAGCATCAGGTGGCTGTCGGTGCCGCCGGTGACGATCGCGACACCGCGCTTCACCAGCACCTCCGCCAGCGCTTTGGCATTGTCGACGACGGCGCGCGCATAGAGCTTGAACTCAGGCCTCAGCGCCTCGCCCAGCATCACCGCCTTGCCGGCAATCACGTGCATCAGGGGACCGCCCTGGAGGCCGGGAAAGACCGCCGAGTTGAGCTTCTTCCCGATCTCCTCGTCGTTGCAGAGGATCATGCCGCCACGAGGCCCGCGCAGCGTCTTGTGCGTGGTCGTGGTGACGACATGCGCGTGGGGGAGCGGGCTCGGATAGACGCCGCCGGCGACGAGGCCGGCGAAATGCGCCATGTCCACCATCAGGAAGGCGCCGACCGAGTCCGCGATCTTCCGGAAGCGTGCGAAATCGATGATGCGCGGCACGCCGGAGCCGCCGGCGATGATCAGCTTCGGCTTCTCGGATTTCGCGAGGCGCTCGACTTCGTCATAGTCGATCTGAAGGTCGTCGCGGCGGACGCCGTACGACACGATGTTGAACCACTTGCCGGAAAGATTCGGCGCGGCGCCGTGGGTCAGATGCCCGCCGGCCGCCAGCGACATGCCGAGCACGGTGTCGCCTGGCTTCAGCAGGGCCAGGAACACTGCCTGGTTGGCCTGCGCGCCGGAGTGCGGCTGGACGTTGGCAAACTTGCAGTCGAACAGACGCTTCGCCCGCTCGATCGCCAGCGTCTCCGCCTCGTCGACGAACTCGCAACCGCCGTAGTAGCGCCTGCCGGGGTAGCCCTCGGCGTACTTGTTGGTCAGCACCGAGCCCGCCGCTTCGAGCACGGCGCGGCTGACGATGTTCTCGGAAGCGATCAGCTCGATCTGCTCGCGTTGACGGCCAAGCTCTCGGCCAACTGAAGCAGCGAGCTCCGGATCGCGCTCGGCCAAGCTCGCAGTAAAGAAACCATCGGGCACGACGTTAGGCTTTGCAGTCATCAGTTCCTCAGGAAACGGGCGTCAGCTTGGCGACACGCTGCACGTGCCGGCCGCCGTCGAAGGGAGTGGTGAAGAAGACTTTCAAGGCGGCCTTTGCCGTCTCGACGCCGATGAGGCGCGCACCCAACGCGATCACATTCGCGTCGTTGTGCTGGCGGGTGAGCCTCGCGGACGTCTCGTCATGAACGAGGCCGCAACGGATCCAGGGATGGCGGTTGGCGGCGATCGAGATGCCGATGCCGGTGCCGCAAACGAGAACGCCGCGCGTGAACTTGCCCGCCCTCATCGCTTCCGCCAGCGCGCGTCCGAAATCCGGATAGTCGACCGATCTGGTCGCGGAGTCCGTACCAACGTCGAGCACGGCGAAGCCCATGGCCTCAAGCTCCGCCTTGAGTGCGGTCTTGAGTTCGTAGCCGGCATGATCGGAGCCGATGCCGATAATTTCTTTGTCTGACATTTCGTCGCGGGAAGTGGAGGGAAGCCCGCCGGAACTCTACCATATGTCCGGGTTCGCGGACAATTCGACACAAGCTATTGGCGGGACGCGGGGCCGGTTGCTGTGTTCGAATGCAGTCCTGAAAGTGCCTCGTCCCAAGTAGCCAAAGACATGATCAAACTAAACAGACCGTTGTCTTATAGGAGAATTGACACTTGATTTGGCTCGTGCAAAGACAATCCTGGGGAGTGCCGAACATCAAGGGTTTCAACTCATGTCCGAAAGTACGGAGCCCCGGAAGGTCCCCCACGACGAATTGTTGCGGATGACCACCGACGTGGTATCCGCCTACCTCGCGCAAAACCGCCTCGTCGCAGTCGACGTGCCCCGCATCATCGATACCGTCTACGCCTCTTTCGCCGGCCTCAACGCCGGCGGGACAGCCATCGCAGCCGAGACGAAGCCTGCCGTCGCGATCCGGCGGTCGGTGATGCCCGATCACATCGTCTGCCTAGAGGACGGCAAGAAGCTGAAGATGCTGAAGCGCCACCTGCGCACGACCTACGGCCTCAGCCCTGAGGAATATCGCGCCAAATGGGGGTTGCCGGCCGACTACCCGATGGTCGCCCCCAACTACGCCGCCCAGCGCTCCGACTTCGCCAAGAAGATCGGGCTCGGCCGCGGCAGGCGCCACCGCTAGCCCCAAAAAGAAACGGCCCGGCGAATGCCGGGCCGTCCCTTCGAGAAATCCCTAGCGGGATTACATCTCGGAGTACTTGCCGTCCTTGAAGACGTACCAGACGTAGGCGGCTTCCTTGACGTCGCCCTTGGCGTCCCAGGCGAGCTTGCCCAGCACCGTATCGACGCTCATGCCCTTGAGGGCGGCGGAGACCTTCGCGACGTCGGTCGAGCCGGCCTTCGCGACGGCAGCGGCCCACGCCTGGAAGGCGGCGTAGGTGTAGAGGGTGTAGCCCTCCGGATCGTAGTTCGAGGCCTTGAACTTCTTGACCACGTCCTCGGCGGTCTTCAGCTTCCGCGGATCCGGAGCGAAGGTCATCAGCGTGCCCTGGCCGGCCGGGCCGGTGATCTTCCAGAACTCGTCGGTGACCAGCGCGTCGCCCGAGACGAGCAACGCATTCAGGCCCTGCTCACGCGACTGACGGACGAGCAGGCCGGCTTCGGTGTGGTAGCCGCCGAGATACATGGCGTCGACGCCAGCGGCCTTCATCTTCGAGACGAGCGCGGTGAAGTCCTTGTCGCCCTGGGTGATGGCTTCGTACATCACCTCGGTGAGACCGGCGGCGTTCATCGCCTTCTTAGTCTCGTCAGCGAGGCCCTTACCGTAGGCCGACTTGTCGTGGATGATCGCGACCTTCTTGCCCTTGTACTGGGTCGCCAGGAACTTGCCGGCAACCAGGCCCTGGGCATCGTCGCGGCCGCAGGTGCGGAACACATTGTTCCACTTCTTCGCGGTGGCTTCCTCGGTCAGCGCCGGGTTGGTCGAGGCCGGCGTCATCTGCAGGATGCCGCTCTCGTTGTAGATCGCGGATGCCGGGATCGACGACGACGAGCAGAAGTGACCTGCCATGAAGACGATCTTCTTGCCGGCCATCTGGTTGGCGACGGCGACCGCCTGCTTCGGATCGCAGGCATCGTCACCGACTTCGAGCTTCAGCTTCTTGCCGAGCACGCCACCCTTGGCGTTGATGTCGGCGACGGCCATCTCGGCGCCGCGCTTCATCTGCTCGCCGAAGGCCGCATACTGGCCGGTGATCGGACCCGCGGTCGCGACACCGATGTCCTGCGCCGAAGCCGGAACCGCGGCAAAAGCCGCGACGGCGACAGCAGCGAGGAGCGAGGTCGTCAATTTACGCATGTTGGTTCGGCTCCCTGTCGTTGAAAAAAGCCCGCATCGAAGCGGGTAGACTTGAGTTCCCGACCGCGGAATGCGGACGGCGATGGTGAAATGCTACCCCAAGGCCCAAGGCCTTGCTAGAGCGGTCGCTATTGCCGCTCGCGCCAGCCGAGCAGGCCGTCGCGCTCATAGATCCAGGGATATTGCCCGACCATTTTCCGCACCTGGGTCAGGCGGAAGGCGAGGCCGCCGAGGGCGATCAGTACGACCGCCGCGACCAGATAGGGCAGGACGGCGAAAAGCTTGCCGCCGAACAGAAGCACCAGCAACAGGCGGTCGGCAGCGGCCAGCATCAAGCCGTAGACGATCGTATGCCAGTAGGGCCGCCAAGTATGAGCGATCGCCTGACCGGTCTGCCAGGCGGCCCAGCCGAACATCACCAGCGTGACCAGAACGAACAAGCCGAGGCCGGTGCCGAGAATGTCACTCATCTCAGTGCCCGCCCTCGAGATAGGCGGCACGGACCTCGCGGTTGGCCAGCAGCTCCTTGCCGGTGCCCTGCAGGACGACACGGCCGTTGGCCAGCACATACCCGCGATGCGCGAGCGACAGCGCATGGAAGGCGTTCTGCTCGACCAGGAAGACGGTCATGCCTTCCTCCGAGCATCAGATCCGACCTTCCTGCCGAAGATCGACGGCGATCTCGGACGGAAACCTCGGTCTCGTCCTCACCGAGATGTTTTCCGGATTCGTCGGCAGGATCGGCACGACCTCTGCCGGCGTGCCGTCGGCGATCATGCGGCCGTAGTCGAGCACCACGATGTGGTCGGAGATGCCCATGACCACGCTCATCATCCATGCTCGATCAGCAGGATGCCGATGCCGTGCCGGTCGCGGATCTCGGTCAGAAGTTTTCGCAGCTCGCCGACTCACGCGCGGGTTGAGACCGGCGGCGGCTCGTCGAGGCACAGGAGAACCGGCTTCGTGCACATGGCGCGCGCGATCTCGAGACGACGTTGCGAGCCATACGGCAGATTACCGGCCTCCCAATCCGCCTGCGCGGTGAGACCGAGCCGGTCGAGCCAAGACCCCAGAGATCGAGCCCGCGCCTGCATCGCGATAGCTCTTCAGCCCGAGCAGCCCGGCGGCGGTGAATCCCGACGCCTTCATCAGCGCGTTGTGCTGGGCGACGATCAGGTTCTCCAGCACAGTCATCTGCGGGAACAAGCGGATGTTCTGGAAGGTACGGGCGACGCCGGCCTTCTGCGAGATGCGGAAACCGTCCATGCGTTCCAGCAGGAACTCGCCGCGGCCGCCGGTCAGCCTGAGACGCCCGACCGGAGCGTTGTAGAAGCCGGTCAGGCAATTGAACACGGTCGTCTTGCCGGCGCCGTTCGGCCCGATGATCGCGGTGATCTCGCGGTCGTAGGCGGTAAAGGAGACATCGTTGATGGCGACGAGACCGCCGAAGCGCATCGTCAGGTGGTCGACCGTGAGCAGCGGCGTCCTAGTCATCGGCGCCCGCCTTCGCCCCTTCGCCCAGGCGGATCGACGGCTCGCGATGCGCCAGCAATCCGCGCGGGCGCCAGATCATGATACCGACCATCGCCGCGCCGAAAGCGAGCATGCGGAACTGCGCGAGTTCTCTGAAGAACTCGGGAATGCCTATCAGCAGCACCGCCGCCAGGACCACGCCGATCTGGCTACCCATGCCGCCGAGCACGACGATCGCGAGGATCACCGCGGATTCGATGAAGCTGAAGCTCTCCGGGCTGATGAAGCCCTGGCGGGTGGCGAAGAACGCGCCGGCGAAACCGGCGAACATCGCGCCGATGGAAAAGGCCGTGAGCTTGGTGTTGGTCGGATTGATGCCAAGCGCCCGGCAGGCGATCTCGTCCTCCCGCAACGCTTCCCAGGCGCGCCCTATCGGCAGCTTCCGGATGCGGAGCGTGAAGGCGTTGGTGATCAGCGCCAGGCCCAGGATCAGGTAGTAGAGGAAGACGATCCGGTGCTCTGGCGAGAAGTCGATGTTGAAGAACTGATGGAAGGATGTCGTCCCTTCCGGCGGATTGTTGCTGAACGGCATGCCGAAGAACGATGGCCTGGGAATGCTGCTGATGCCGTTGGGGCCGCCCGAGAACGACGCCCAGTTGAGCAGAACGATGCGGATGATCTCGCCGAAGCCCAGCGTGACGATCGCAAGGTAGTCGCCGCGAAGACGCAGCACCGGGAATCCGAGGATCACGCCGAAAAAGGCGGCGAAGAGCCCGGCGAGCGGCAGGCAGGCCCAGAACGACCAGCCGAACTCCTGCGCGATGATCGCGTAGGAATAGGCGCCAACCGCGTAGAAGGCGACGTAGCCGAGATCGAGCAGCCCGGCGAGGCCGACGACGACGTTGAGGCCCCATCCCAGCATCACGTAGGTCAGCACCAGGATGCCGAGGTCGAGCAGATAACGTGACGTCGTCGGCAGGAACGGGAAGACGATGGCGAAGACGACGAATACGGGTCCGAACCAGCGGCCGATGAAGGCGGCGGCATCGCCCAGCCGGTTGCCCTCGTCCTTCTGGACGACCTGCGACAGGCCGAAATAGAGCCAGGCCGCGCGGACCGCGATGACCGCCGCAGCGATGAGGGTCAGGTTGGCGATGACGGGGGAGCCGGTCGCGGCGAAGGAGAGTCCGATCGCAAGCGCCGCCGCGACTATCAGGATCGGCAGGCGCAGGGACGGAAGTTCGAGCAGGCCCAGCGCGATACGGCCGATGAACACGAGCGCGACCGTGATCGCGACGTCGCCGAAGCGCGTATTGACGGTGATGCCGTGCCCGCCGGAGACGTCGACGGTCTGGAAGCCCACCATCGGCAGGGCCAGCATGAAGGCGACAAAGGCCGCGAGCCCGGCGTCCTTGAGAAGGGCGCGGACGTCCATCAGACCTTCTCTATGTCCGGCTTGCCGAGCAATCCGGTCGGCTTGAAGATCAGCGTCAGCACCAGAATCACGAACACCGCGACATCCTTGTACTCGACGCTGAAATAGCCCGACCAGAACGCCTCGATCAGGCCGATCAGGATGCCGCCGAGCATGGCGCCTGGAAGCGAACCGATGCCGCCGAGCACCGCGGCGGTGAACGCCTTCACGCCGGCGAGGAAGCCGATGAAGAAGTCGATGACGCCGTAGTAGAGCGTCACCATCATGCCGGCGACCGCCGCCAGCATCGCGCCGACGACGAAGGTCAGCGAGATGGTGCGGTTGACGTCGATGCCGAGCAGCGCCGCCATGCCCATGTCCTGCTCGCAGGCGCGCTGGGCACGACCGAGGGGGGTGCGCTGGATGAGCAGCGTGAAGCCGGTCATCAGCACGACGGTCAGGACGACGATGATGATCTGGATGTAGCTGAGCCGGACCGTGAAGGTGCCGCCCTGGAAGAACTCGAAACCGCCGGTGATCACCGGCTGCATCGGCTTGACCCGCGCGCCCTGGACCAGCTGCACGTAGTTCTGCAGGAACAGCGACATGCCGATCGCCGAGATCAGCGGCGCCAGGCGGAACGATCCTCTGAGCGGCCTATAGGCAATGCGCTCGACCGCCCAGCCATAGGCCGCGGTGAACACCATCGCCGAGAGCAGCACGACCATCAGCGCCAGCGGGATGAAGGTGATGCCGCCGAGGCCGAGCACGATGAAGGTGATGATCGAGATGAAGGCGCCGATCATGTAGACCTCGCCATGGGCGAAGTTGATCATGCCGACGATGCCGTAGACCATGGTGTAGCCGATGGCGATCAGTCCGTAGATCGCACCCAGCGTCAAACCGTTGATCAGCTGCTGGAGAAAGTACTCCAACGCCTTCGAGCCCCCCCGGGACCGTAAATCCGGTCCGTCACCTGTTCGCGCCGGCCGGTTGTAGCCGCTCAGCCGTTCCGCGTAGCGGAACCTATCGCCGAACAAACGGACGTAGCAAGAGCGAAGTGACGGCGCTCAGACGTCGAGGCCGGAGCGCGGCCCCTTCCCTTCGGCCTTGCGCTTGAGCACGAAGAGCAGGCGATTAACGGCCTGCTGCTTCAACGCGGCTTCCGGGGCGCTCGCTGGGCCGACGATCGAGACTTCGGTGCCGGTAACGGCGTCGACCGCAACCACCTTCACGTAGGCGCCGACGCGCGAGAACTCGAACAGCACTTCCCGATGAGCCATCGCGGCGCTTTCCCGGGCCCTGGAGCCCCCCGACCTTTGAGCTACGTCAAGGACCAGCCTATAAAGGGTGACGTTCCGAAGACAAGGGAGCTTCCCATGACCGCGCTCCGCGCCAAGACGCCCTCGAGCAAAGCCAGCTTCGAATGGGCCGACCCGTTCTTACTCGACGAGCAGCTGACCGAGGACGAGCGCCTGATCCGCGACTCCGCGCGCGACTACTGCCAGGAGAAGCTGATGCCGCGCGTGCTGGAGGCGAACCGGCACGAGAAGTTCGACCGCTCGATCCTGAACGAGATGGGCGCGCTGGGTTTCCTGGGATCGACCATCGAGGGCTATGGCTGCGCGGGGGTGAACTACGTCTCCTACGGCCTGATCGCGCGCGAGGTCGAGCGTGTCGATTCAGGCTACCGCTCGACCATGAGCGTTCAGTCGAGCCTGGTGATGCATCCGATCCACGCCTACGGCAACGAGGCTCAGCGCCAGAAGTACTTGCCGAAGCTGGCGACCGGCGAGTGGGTCGGCTGCTTCGGCCTGACCGAACCCGATCACGGCTCCGATCCCGGCAGCATGAAGACACGGGCAAAGAAGACGTCCGACGGCTACCTGCTGACCGGCGCCAAGATGTGGATCACCAACTCGCCGATCGCGGACGTGATGGTGGTCTGGGCGAAGACCGAGGACGACGTGATTCGCGGCTTCATCCTCGAACGTGGCATGAAGGGGCTCTCGACCCCGAAGATCGAGGGTAAGTTCTCGCTCCGCGCCTCGATCACCGGCGAGATCGTGATGGACAACGTGCCGGTACCCGAGGCGAACCTGCTGCCGAACGTCTCCGGCCTCAAGGGCCCCTTCGGCTGCCTCAACAACGCCCGCTACGGCATCGCCTGGGGGGCGCTCGGCGCCGCCGAGTTCTGCTGGCACGCAGCCCGTACCTATACGCTGGAGCGCAAGCAGTTCGGCCGGCCCCTCGCCGCCAACCAGCTGATCCAGAAGAAGCTTGCCGACATGCAGACCGAGATCTCGATCGGCCTTCAGGCATGCCTGCGCGCCGGCCAGCTCAAGGACGAGAACCGGGCCGCGCCGGAGCTGATCTCGCTGATCAAGCGCAATTCGTGCGGCAAGGCGCTCGACATCGCGCGCACCGCCCGGGACATGCATGGCGGTAACGGCGTCCACGACGAGTTCCACGTGATCCGCCACGTCATGAACCTGGAAGCCGTGAACACCTACGAAGGTACGCACGACATCCATGCGTTGATCCTCGGCCGCGCCCAGACCGGCATCCAGGCCTTCACCGGCGCTTGAGCGCCGGCAACGGCGTGGCCCTGACGGCGTTATTGCCGCCATGGACCTGGAAACCACGGTGTCGCGCTTGGCGCTGGCACTCGGCATCGGCCTTCTGATCGGGCTCGAGCGCGGCTGGCGTTCACGCGAGGCCGATTCCGGAAGCCGCGCCGCCGGTATCCGAACCTTCGCGATCTCGGGATTCCTCGGCGGCCTGGTCGGCGCCCTCGTCGACCGGCTGGGCGGCCAGGAGAGTGCAGGCGGCGGGATCGTCTTCGGCTTGGCCTTCGCGACATATGCGGCCGTAATCACCGTCTTCAGCCGCGATCAGAACCGTGCCGACAAGAGCGTCTCGGCGACCAATGCGGTCGCCGGCATGCTGACCTTCACGCTCGGCACATACGCCTTGCTCGGCGACACCCGCATCGCTGCCGCCGCGGCGGTCGCTGCTGCCGTCGTGCTCGCGGTCCGCGAAGAGCTGCACGGGCTCCTCGACAAGATCACCTGGATCGAGCTGCGCTCGACGCTCCTCTTGCTGGCGATGACTTTCGTCGCCTTGCCGCTGCTCCCCGACGAGGCGATCGGCCCCCTCGGCGGCATCAACCTGCGCGAGATCTGGCTGATCGCGATCGTGCTCGCCTGCGTCTCATTCCTGGGTTACGCCGCAGTGAAGTACATGGGCGCGAGCCGCGGCATCCTGCTCGCCGCGGCCGCCGGCGGCCTCGCCTCCTCGACAGCGGTCGCCGCCGCCAATGCGCAGCGCGCCAAGGCCGGCGAGAGCACGCCTGGCCTCCTCGCCGCGGGCGTCGCGATGGCGAACGCAATCTCGTTCGTCCGGGTCGCGGCGATCGTCGCCACACTGCAGGCGAGCCTGCTGCCGATGATCGGTCCTGCCCTCGGGGCGGCGGCGCTGGTCTCGGCCGGCTTTGCCCTGATCTCCGTCTACGGAGCCAGGTCGCGCAAGAAGGATGGTGCAACGACCAGCTTCCGCAATCCGTTCAGCTTCTGGTCGGTAGTCAGCTTCGCCGCGATCCTCGGCGCCGTCATGGTCCTGTCGAGGGCCGCGAGCGAAGGCTATGGCGCAACCGGCGCCGTCCTCGGCGCCGTGATCGCCGGCCTCGCGGATGTCGACGCGGTCACGATCTCGCTGGCCCGCCTCGTGCCGGGATCCCTGAGCGAGACCGCGGCAGCCACTGCGATCCTGGCTGCCGTCGCCAGCAACACGATCTGCAAGGCGGCCATCGCCGCGACCATCGGCCGTGGAATTTTCGCGCTCGCGGTCGTCGCGATTTCGGCGGGTTGCCTCGCCGCCGCAGGCGCGACCCTCGGGGCGACGATCGCCTTTCGCGCCTAGCGCTGCTTCATCTGCTCGGCGCAGGCCTGCGCGATCGCGCGCTGGTCGCGGTCGCCGAGCTGCTGGTCGCCGTAGAAGACCTTCCCGTCCTTGACCCGGAGCTGGAGGATGTTCGCCTCCGCCTTGAACGAATTGATGGACGAGCCCTGGCTCGCCAGCCGGCGGGTCACGTCGATCGTGAACTCCTTGGGCGGCTGGAAGCGCTGACGGTTGTTGAGGTCCGCTGGCGCGACCGCCCGGCCCTGGGCGTCCTGTCCGGGACGGTACTTCACGTCGGGCGACGGCGTATGGATCGTCAGGTTCCGGCACTCGGACTCGGCGATCGTCACCTGGGGCGAAGAGGCCGAAACCTGGGCGAGGGCCGGGGCTGCCATCAGCAGCCCGGCGAGAGCGGCGAGGAGGCGCATACAGAAAGTCTAATGCGGCGGGAGCTCCGTGGCGAGGGGGAGCGGAGGCAGACGTCAGGCCCGCAAGGCCTTCTCGAGGAAAGGCAGGCTCGTGTCCATGCGGTAGTCGATCGAGGAGTGGTTATCCAGGAACTCCTCGTAGATGTGCGGCACGTTGTTGCGAACGAGGAGGCGGTTCATCCGCCGGGCGCCGTAGTGCAGATGGTACTGGTCCTCGACGCCGCAATCGATGAACAGGCCCTTGAGCTTCTTGAGCTCGGCGGTCCGCGTCTCGGCCAAAACCAGCGGATCCCAGCGCGCCCACAGCGCCCAGCGCTCGGGGATGACCTCGCAGGTCTCGAGGTCGACCGGCAGGCGGATCGACAGGAACTGGCGTGGATCGGGATCGTATGTCGCCGCCATCGCCAGGATCATCAGAGCATGCGTCTCCTTGTCCGAGGGCTTCTTCTGCGCCTCGAAATGCCGGATGAAGGCCTCGACCGAGCGGCCATGCCGGGCCAGCACGTTCAAGGTCGACGGCATGTCCTGGAGATAGATCAGCTCGAAGGCCATGTCGCCGGAATGGCAGGCGACCGCACTCCAGAAATCGGAATGCAGCATGCCGTGCACGATCGCGCCGTAGCCGCCCGACGACTTGCCGAAGAGGCCGCGCCGCCCCTGCCCGCCGCAGCCGAAGGTCGACTCGACCTGCGGCACCACCTCCTGGATCAGGAAGTCTGCGTAGGCACCCGTGCCCGCCGAGTTGATGTACTGGTTGCCGCCGAGCCGCGTGTAGCAGTCCGGAAACGCTACGGCGACCGGCCCCATCGCTCCGGTCGAGATCAGCCGGTCGAGCCGCTCCGGCACGTTCTCGGTGAAGGCGCGCCAGTTGGTGTGTCCGAGGCCGGAGCCGGTGAAGCCGGCGAGGTCGACCAGCAGCGGCACCTTGGTCCAGGGCTTGTAGCCCGGGGGAAGGTAGACATCGACCGAGCGCAGATGCGGATCGCCGAGAGGATTGCCGCGAAGCGCCTGGGAGTCGACGGCGATGCGTCGAACCTCGCCTTTCGGGTGATCCCAGGTCCGGCGGGTCATTGCCGGCGCGCGAAGTCGACCACGGCGTCGACGAGCGCCGACAGGTCGGCGCGCAGCTTGGAAAAGCCGGCGCTCCGCGTGATCAGAGCCTCGTCCATGTAGAGCGCGCGGTTGATCTCGATCTGCAGCGCATGCCGCCCGGCCTCCGGATCGGAATAGCGCATGATCAGCTCGAGTCCCTTGTAAGGGTTGTTGATCGCGACCGAATAGCCCATCCCGTCGAGCACGTCGCGCACCAGGGTCACGAATTTTGAATCGCAGGTCTTGCCATCGCGGTCGCCGAGCACGAAGTCCGGCCGGCGTGCACCGGGATCGGTCGCCATCGCGTTGCCGACCGACTTCATCGAGTGGCAGTTGATGTGCCAGACCTTGCCGAAGCGCGTGTGCAGCTCGTCATAGGCGCCGCCGACCGCCTGATGATACGGGCCATAGAAGCGGTCGATCCGGGACTTGACCTCGGCGACGGTCAGGCGCTTGCCATGAACCGGCACGCCCGGCACCACGAGGCGACGTATCAGTCCCAGGCCGAGGCGGCTCTTCTCCGTCGGGTTCAACGGCTCGGGCCATGCCTCCGACAGGAGATCCGGGTCGATGTCCGTCGAGGCGCGGTTGGGATCGATGTAGACGCGCGGAAAATGCGCCTCGACCAGGATCGCGCCCTTGCTCGGCCCGGCGCCGAACAGCTCGTGGACGAAGGCGTCCTCGCCGGTCCTGAGCAGCTCCATCGGCGCGATCGGCTTGAAATCGTCAGGATAGATCACGCCGCTGTGCGGCGAGTCGAACAGCACCGGCGCCGGCTGTCCGGTCGGGTCGTGGCGGGTGAAGACGCCGGGCACGTGCACGGGATCAGCCATCGTTCAGATGACAGGCGGAGCGACGACCCGGCGCGATCTCCTTCAGCGCCGGGACTTCACGCTTGCAACGCTCCATCGCGTGCGGGCAGCGCGGGTGGAAATGGCAGCCGGTCGGCGGATTCAGCGGCGACGGGATCTCGCCCTTGACCGGCTCGAAGACGCGCTTTCGCGCTTCGATCCGCGAGATGCCGCCGAGCAGTGCCTGGGTGTAGGGATGGTTGGGCGCACCGAACATCTCTTCGGTCGGCCCGCTCTCGACCACGCGGCCGAGATACATGATCACCACGCGGTCGCTCATGTGCTCGACCACGCCGAGGTCGTGGCTGATGAAGAGATAGGTCAGGTTGAGGTCGCGGCGCAGATCCATGAACAGGTTAAGCACCTGAGCCTGGATGGAAACATCCAGCGCCGCGACCGCCTCGTCGCAGATCAGGAACTCCGGCTTCACGGCGAGAGCGCGCGCGATGCCGATGCGCTGACGCTGGCCGCCCGAGAACTGGTGCGGGTAGCGGCGGCGGAAGGCAGGATCGAGGCCGACCCGCCGCATCGTCGCCTCGACATAATCGCCGAATTCGCGGCGGTCGATCAGGCCATGGACCTTCGGCGCCTCGCCGATGATGTCCTCGACCCGCTTCCTCGGATTGAGCGAGGCGAACGGATCCTGGAAGATCATCTGCGTGCCGAGCTGCGCCTTGCCGCCCTTCAGCTTGTCGCCGGTCACGTCCTTGCCGCGATAGACCACGCGACCTTCCGTCGGCGGCAGGATGCCGGCAGCGATGCGCCCGAGGGTCGACTTGCCGCAGCCGGACTCTCCGACAAGACCCACGACCTCGCCAGGCTTGATCGCAAGGTCGACACGGTCGATCGCGTGCACGACCTCCTCGCGCATCCCGGCACCGATCATGTTTGCGACCTTGGCGGCAACGTCGAGCGGCTTGGTGAAGCGCTTGACGATACCCTGAAGCTCGATGAGAGCCTCGCTCATGCGCGGCCCTCCAGATGCGGATGAATGCAGCGTGCCGATTGCCCGGGCAGATACTCAACCATCAGCGGAAGAGCCGTCCGGCAGTCGTCCTGCACACGCGGGCAGCGATCGGCGAAGGGGCAGCCGCTCGGCAGGTTCAGCAGCGACGGCGTCATGCCGGGAATCTGGGCAAGCGGGCTGCCGCGCTTGTTGCGGCTCGGCACGCTGCCGAGAAGGCCCTTGGTGTAGGGATGCAGCGGCCGGTCGAGCACGTCGTCGATGCGGCCGGACTCGACGATCTTGCCGGCATACATGACGCAGATGTCGTCGGCGAGGCCGGCGACAACCGAGAGGTCGTGGGTGATCCAGATCAGCGAGGTGCCGGTTTCGCGGCAGAGCTTCTGCACCTCGTAGAGGATCTGTCCCTGGATGGTCACGTCGAGCGCCGTGGTCGGCTCGTCGGCGATGATCAGCTCGGGATTGTTGAGCAGCGCGATCGCGATCGCGACGCGCTGGCGCATACCACCGGAAAACTGATGCGGATAGGCGTTCAGACGCTCCTCCGGCGAGGGAATGCCGACACGGCCGAGCGCGTCGCGAGCACGGGCACGGGCCTCGTCGGCACCGACGTCGTGATGCGCCTGCACCGCCTCGATCATCTGCGTGTCGATCCGCAGAACCGGGTTCAGCGTCATCATTGGATCTTGGAAGATCATGGCGATCCGGTTGCCGCGGATCCCCCGCAGCCTTTCGTCGGGCTGACCGACCAGGTTCTCGCCCTTGAGGAGGATCTTTCCCTCGACGACCCGCCCCGGCGGATCGACCAATCCCAGGATGGAGAAGCCGGTGATCGACTTGCCGGATCCGGACTCGCCGACGAGACCCAGGATCCGGCCCTTGCCGATCTCGAAGGAGACGCCGTCCACCGCCTTCACCACGCCGCCGCGGGTGAAGAAGTGAGTCTTGAGATCCTGGACTGCGAGAGTGGTCTCGCTCATCGCTGGAGCCTGGGGTTGAGCACGTCGCGAAGCTGGTCGCCGACCAGGTTGATGGAGACGATGGTGATGAGCAGCGCGATGCCCGGGAAGAAGCTGATCCAGTACTTGCCCGAGAGCAGGTATTCGAAGCCGTTGGCGATCAGCAGCCCCAGCGACGGCTCGGTGATCGGAAGCCCGATGCCGAGGAACGACAGCGTCGCCTCGAGCGCGATCGCGCCCGCCACCTGGACCGTGCCGATCACGATCATCGGCGGCATGCAGTTCGGCAGGACGTGGCTGAAGATGATCCTCGGCTTCGAAAGACCGAGGCAGATGGCGGCTTCGACGTACTCGCGCCGCCGCTCGACCAGCGCCGCGCCACGGATGATGCGGGCGTAATACGACCACTGAACGATGATCAGGGCGAGAATGATCTTGCCCACACCCTGGCCGAGCACCGCGAGCAGGATCAGCGCGATCAGGATGGTCGGAAAGCTGAGCTGCAGGTCGACCAGGCGCATGATCAGCGTCTCGGTTCGTCCGCCGACATAGGCCGCGATCAAGCCCATCGTCATGCCAAGCATCATCGCGCAGATGCCTGAGAAGACGCCGACCGCAAGGCTGGTCCGGAGTCCGTAGAAGATGCCGGACAGCATGTCGCGCCCCTGCCCGTCGGTACCGAGCCAGAAGGTGATGCCGTCCATGCTCTTGGAGCCCGGCGGCAGCCGGCTGTCGAGAATATCGAGCTTGGAGAGGTCGTAGGGATTCTGCGGCGAGATCAGCGGCGCGAGCAGCGCTACCAGCAGGATGATCGTCAGCACGACCGCCCCACCGACGGCGAGCTTGTCCTCGGCGAATTCCGAGAGCAACCGCCGGAACGGCGTCTCGACCTTGGCCGGAATGGTGGCGGCGGGATCGCTCATCCCTTGACGTCCTGCAGCCGCACGCGCGGGTCGATCACCGAGTAGAGCACGTCGACGACCAGGTTGATGATGATGAACAGGAATACGATCATCATCAGGTACGCCACCATCACCGGACGGTCGAGCTGGTTGATCGAGTCGATGATCAGCTTGCCCATGCCGGGCCAGGCGAAGATCGACTCGGTGACGACGGCGAAGGCAATCAGGCCGCCGATCTCGAGTCCGACCACGGTAACCAGCGGGATCAGGATGTTCTTGAGGACATGGACGCCGACCACGCGTCGAGACGTCAGCCCCTTGGCGCGAGCGAACTTCACATAGTCCTGGAGCAGCGTCTCGCGAACGCCGGCACGCGTCAGCCGGATGATCAGCGCAGCATTGCCGAGCGCCAGGTTCACCGCAGGCAGGATCACATGGGCCAGACCGTCACGCGTGAACAGGCTCGACTTGAGGCCGAGGAAGGTACCGACCTGGCCGCGGCCGGTGGAGGGCAGCCAGCCCAGCATCACCGCGAAGACCATGATGAACATCAGGCCCTGCCAGAAGCTCGGCAGGCTGAAGCCGACGATCGACCCGGCCATGATGCCCTTCGACGTCACGGTCTGCGGACGCAAGCCGGCATAGAGGCCGAGCGGGATGCCGACGATCAGCGACAGCACGACCGCGGTGAGGGCAAGCTCGAGGGTCGCCGGCATGCGCTCGAAGATCAGTCGGAGCGCCGGCTCGTTGAAGACGAAGGAGCGGCCGAGGTCGCCGGCGACCGCATTCTTCAGGAAGACGAAGTACTGCTCCCACAGCGGCAGATCGAGGCCGAGGGCGCGGATCGCGCGCTCGCGCTCCATCTGGTCGGCGTCGGGTGAGATCAGGATGTCGACCGGGTTGCCGATGGCGAAGACGCCAAGGAACACGATCACCGACATGACCAGCAGGATGACGACGCTCTGCATCAAGCGTCGAACGATGAAGACGGTCATACGGCCCTGTTCCCCTGCCCCGACACTTTGGCGGCCGGGTTCGCGGACTTTATCGGCCGCCTTATGCGGCGTCGAGGACGGAGTCCTTCCCCTGGCTATGGGACGCCGGGGAAGGACTCCCCCCGTACTACTTCACCGTGACGACCTCGGTCGCCATGGTCTGCTGATCGGCCCGCGCGGTGTAGGCAAGCCCCTTCTTCAGGGCCCAGGTCGACACCTCGTAGTGCAGCGGGATGATGCCGACGTCGCGGACACCGATCTCGCTGGCCTTGGCCAGAAGCTCGCCGCGCTTCTTGTCGTCGACGGTGCGAAGCGCCTCGGCGAGGGTCTTGTCGAGTTCAGGGTTACTGTAGCGGCCACGATTGGCCTGGCCCATGCCGGTGTCCTTGTTGAAGGTCGCCAGCAGGGAACGCAGCGTCGACGAGGTCTCGCCGGTGCCGGAGCCCCAGCCGACCAGGAAGATCGAGTATTCCTGGTTCGATGCCTTGCCGGCGAAGGTAGCCCACGGCAGCGCCTCGACCTTGGCCTCGATGCCGATACGGCTCCACATCTGGGCCACCGTCTGGATGATGCGACCGTCGTTGATGTAGCGGTCGTTCGGGCCATGGATGGTGACGGTGAAACCGTTCGGATATCCGGCGTCGGCGAGCAGCTTCTTGGCACCGTCCGGATCGTACTTCTCGGGCTTCAGGTTCTTGCTGGTGCCGAAGAAGCTCTCGGCCAGCAGCTGGCCGGCCGGAACGCCGACACCCTCCATCACACGCTCGACGATGCCGTCGCGGTTGATCGACTTCGACAGCGCCTGACGGACCCGGAGATCCTTGAGCGGGTTCTTCGCCAGCGGCTTGCCCGCCTTGTCGGTGAAGAACGGCGTCACGTCGCGCTGGTGATCCATGTGCAGGTAGATCAGCCGGTTCGACGCCGCCTGGGCCAGCGTGATGTTGGCATTGCCTTTCAGCTTCTCGATGTCGGCGGTCGGAACCGCCTCGATCATCTGGACGTCGCCCGACAGGATCGCTGCGACGCGCGCCGCCGGGTTGGTGATCAGGCGGAAGGTCGCCTTCTTCCATTCGGGCTTCTTGCCCCAATAGGCTTCGTTGCGCTCCATGACGATGCGCTCGCCCCGGGCGTAGTCGGTGAACTTGTAGGGTCCGGTCCCTATCGCGGCGGTGAGCCGATTGAAATCCTCGGTCGGGGCCTCGACCATCTTCTTGCTGACGATGAAGAAGTTCGAGAGGTCGTTCGGCATCAGCGGATAGGGGCCGTCGGTCTTGAGCTCGATCGTCAGCGGATCGACGACGACGATGTTCTTGATCGCCTTGGTGTAGATCGTGAAGGCCGACGGGCTGTTCGGGACCCAGGCGACGCGCTTGACGGTGGCGACCACGTCCTCGGCGGTGAAGTCGGACCCGTCGTGGAACTTCACGCCCGGGCGGAGCTTGATCACCCAGGTAGTGTCGTCCTTGGCCGTCCAGGAGGTGGCCAGGCCGGGAACGAGCTGCTGGTTGTGGTCCTGCTCGACCAGGTTGTTGAAGACGTGCTGGGCGATGTTGTTGTTCGGCGTCAGCGCGTGGAAATGCGGGTCGAGCGAGGTGACGGAGGCGCCCAGCGCGACCGTGAGGTCCTGGGCCAAGGCCGGCCCGGCCGAAAGGCCGAGGGCCGCGCCCAACGCGACACCTACCGTTCGTTTAGCAATGGTCATGGCATGATCTCCCTGTTCCATGGCACCCTTCCGGGCATCTGCCCTATCGGCTATTAGCCTCTGCCCTACCGGTCAACCGGAAAGACGACCCCCACCAGCCCGATGACTGATCCTCGCGACTCTCTCCTGCTCAAGCGTCTTCCCTCCGATCAAACTCCGGAGGAACGGACCACCGGCGTCATCCCCTCGCAGTTCCTCCGGCACATGATCGAGCAGAAGGAGATCACCGCGCTCGAGGAGATCGACCCTGCCCAGGTGCAGCCGGCCAGCCTCGACCTCCGGCTCGGCCACGAAGCCTACCGCGTCGTCGCCAGCTTCCTGCCCGGGCCCAACGCCACCGTCGCCGAGCGGCTGGAGCGGGTCACCATGCACACGCTCGACCTCACCAAGGGCGCGGTGCTCGAGAAGGACTGCGTCTACATCATTCCGTTGCTCGAGGGCGTCGCGTTCAAGAAGCGCATCTCCGCGCTCGCCAACCCGAAAAGCTCGACCGGCCGCCTCGACGTCTTTGCCCGCGTCATCACCGACCGCGGCACCGAGTTCGACCGCATCCCCGAGCGCTATCACGGCCCGCTCTACGTCGAGGTCTGCCCGCGCGCGTTCAGCGTCAAGGTCCGCAAGGGAAGCCGGCTCGTGCAGATGCGGGTCAAGCGCGGCTCGCCCTCCTTGAGCGACAAGGCCCTGCGAGAACTGCAGCGCGAGGTCGGCATCATCGGCGTCGGCGTCGACGGCACCGATCTCACCGACCAGCAGATCGAGATGTTCGAGGGCCAGATCATGGACAAGCCCGAGAACATCCGCAGCGGCATCGCCTTCACCGTCGACGTACGCGGCGACGGCCCCGGATCGGTGATCGGATATCGCGCACGCCGCAATACCGACGTCGTCGACATGGACCGGGTCAGGGGCTATGCCGCCGAAGACTTCTGGGAAGAGATCCACGCGCCGCACGACGGCCGCGGCATCGTCCTCGATCCGCACGATTTCTACATCCTGGCCTCCAAGGAGGCGGTGCGCATCCCGTCCGGATACGCCGCCGAGATGCTGGCCTACGACACACTGGTCGGTGAGTTCCGAGTTCACTACGCCGGCTTCTTCGATCCCGGCTTCGGCGACCCAGAGCTCGGTGCCGCCGGCACGCGCGCTGTCCTGGAGGTCCGCGTGCACGAGGTCCCGTTCATGATCGAGGACGGACAGGTGGTCGGCCGCCTGGTCTACGAGCCGCTGATCGCCAAGCCCGACAAGCTCTACGGCCAGGGCATCGGGTCGTCGTATCAGCGCCAGGGCCTGGTCCTCGGCAAGCACTTCCGCCGCCGCGCTTGAGTCCTCTAGGATAGATGCGTTGGGTCCCTATCCGCAGGCGAGGACGTATCCGTGGACGATGAGGCGTATCCTGTCGAGCTGACCGCGCCGTCGATAGCGCCCTACAAGCGCGGCAACACCGGTATCGACTACGTCACGACCTTCGATTCCGGCGTGTCCGGACCGCACGTGATGGTCAATGCGCTGACCCACGGCAACGAGATCTGCGGTGCGATCGCCGTCGACTTCCTGTTCCGCGAAGGGGTGCGCCCTGTACGCGGCAAGCTGACCCTCGCCTTCGCCAACGTCGCCGCCTACAACGCCTTCGATCCGAAAAAGCCGACCGCGTCCCGCTTCGTCGACGAGGATTTCAACCGGGTCTGGGCGGAAGCGGTTCTGGACGGTCCGCGCCGATCGGCAGAACTCGTCCGCGCGCGCCAGATGCGGCCGCTGATCGACACGGTCGACTACCTGCTCGACATCCACTCGATGCAGCACAAGACGCCGCCGCTCGGTCTCTCGGGCCCGCTCAAGAAGGGACAGGCCTTCGCCCTCGGCATCAGCGTGCCCGAGATCGTCGTCGCCGACCAGGGTCACGCCGCCGGGAAGCGCATGCGGGACTACAGCTTCTTCGGCGTCGAGTCCGACCCGCGCAATGCCTACCTTGTCGAATGCGGCCAGCACTGGGAGAAGGCATCGGCCGACGTCGCCATCGATTGCTCGCTCCGCTTCCTCAAGCACACCGAAGCCGTCACCCCGTCCTTCCTCGATCGCTACCTGCCGAAGGAAGCGCCGAGGCGCCAGCGCGTGATCGAGGTGACGGAGGCGGTGACCGTGATGAGCGACGATTTCCGCTTCGCCGGTCCTTATCGCGGCATGGAGGAGTTCGCGGCGAAGGGAACGGAGATCGGCCGTGACGGCGGCAAGCCGGTGCTCACCCCTTACGACGGCTGCGTGCTGATCATGCCGTCGCGCCGGCTGCGGAAGGGGCTGACTGCCGTCCGCCTCGGCCGCTACATCGCCTAAGAGTGTCCTCGCCGCCGCCCTTCCAGCTTTCGCAGGTCCGGGCTTACGCGCTGTCCTTGGGCATCGGCGTGATCGGCGGTGCGATCTTCGCCTATTTCCGGCTGCCGCTCGCCTGGATGATCGGCGCCATGTGCGCAAACACGATCGCTTCAATGGCAGGCTGGGACGTCAAGGTCCCTCGTCAGCTCCGCGCCTTGATGATCGTCGTGCTCGGCGTGCTGCTGGGGTCCAGCTTCACGCCCGATCTTCCGGGCCGCGTCGCCACATGGTGGCCGACGCTGCTGGCGCTCTTCGCCTATGTCGGGATCGGCACCGCCATCCTGTTCGCCTACTTCCGAAGGCTCTGCGGCTACGATGCGACCACCGCCTATTTCGCCTCGGCCCCCGGCGGCCTCAACGAGATGGTGACCGTCGGCGGCGCGATGGGCGGCGACGAGCGCCTGATCGCGCTGACCCACGCCTGTCGCGTGCTCCTGGTCGTGCTTTGCATCCCCTTCTACTTCCGCTTCTTCGGCGGATACACGCCGCCGACCTCGATGCTGCCGGCGATCGGCGGCGGCGAGGTGTCGCTCGACGACGCCGGTATCCTGGTCGTCTGCGGCGTGGTCGGCGTGATCGTCGCGCGCCTCCTTCGGCTCCCTGCCTACGCGATGCTGGGGCCGATGATCCTGAGCGCCGTCGCCCACATGACGGGCCTGTCCGAGGCCAAGCCGCCGGCTGCGCTGGTCGCGATCGCCCAGGTGGTCCTGGGCTGCGCGGTCGGAGCCCGCTTCGCCGGCACCTCGGTCCGGCTGGTGCGGGACGCGATGATGATGTCCATCGGCGCGACCGTCGCGCTGATGGCGGTGACGGTGGCTTTCAGCCTCGCCCTTGGCAGGATCTCGGGCCTCAGCGCCGACAACGTCCTGCTGGCCTTCTCGCCAGGGGGTCTCGCCGAGATGAGCCTGGTCGCGATCGCGCTGCACTCGGATGCCGCCTTCGTCGCCACCCATCACATCGTCCGTATCCTGATCGTGATCACCTGCGCTCCGCTGGCCTTCAAGCTGACGCGGCAGAGACCTCCGAATTCGTGATCGAGCCACGGCAGCAGCCGCTGCAACGTCGTCACCGTCTGGCGAGGCGGGACGTGGTCTTCCTCGTGCTGACTCGCGCGGCCTGCGCACCGCAAAGGACTGTCGTATTCGCGTGTCCGGAGATCGGGGACGTGACCGTCCGCCACGGCAGCGACGAGGCCATCGTCACCATCGCAGGCGGGGACATGCGACTCCCACGCGCCATCGCCGCCTCAGGCGCGCGCTATGAGCGCGACGGCACCCAGGTCTGGGAGCACCAAGGCGAAGCGACGGTCGATTTCGGCGGGCGCCACTACGCCGGCTGCAAGCCGCGATAGTCCTGCGGCAGCCTGCCGCAGTCTTCGGCTCGATTTGCCTACCTGCCACGTAATCGACCCTGCCCTCGAGGGGCCGCATCCTCCCGGACATGCACCGGACGGTGCGCCAACCGATGGAGCCGAACATGACGATCGTGCCTTCCCTGTTCCTTCGCCGCGCCCTCCTCGCCGACGCCGTCGCCAGCGCCGGCACCGGCGTCCTGATGGCCTTCGGCGCAGGTATGCTTGCGGGTCTGCTGGGACTGCCGGAGATGCTGCTGCGCGAGGCCGGGATCTTCCTCCTGCCGTACGCCGCCTTCGTCGGCTGGCTGGGAACGCGCGAGCGCCTGCCCGCGACGATCGTCTGGCTGGTGATCGTCGGCAACGCGCTCTGGACACTGGCCAGCGTCGCCCTCTTCGTCTGGACCGCGCCGACGGCGCTCGGCTACGCCTTCGTCGTCGGCCAGGCAGTGGTGGTCGCAGCCTTCGCCGAGCTTCAGTTCATGGGACTCAAGCGCCCACTCGAGGCGGTGGCCTGAACGGGACATTGCGGGGCGGAGCCGCGAGGCTTCGCCCCATCGTCCTTTCCTGGCAAACTGCCGGGATGGCGCGCAAAGAGCTTAACTTCGATCAGATCCTCCGGCAGGCATTCCAGGCGAACCAGCGGGGGGACTTGAAGGAAGCCGAGCGCTGCTGCAGAGAGATCCTCAAGGTCAAGCGCTCCCATTTCGACGCGCTTCATCTTCTCGGCGTCGTCGCCGGCCGGAGCGGGCGCTTCGACGAAGCGGCTCGCCTTCTCGGCGACGCGATCAAGATCAACCGACGCTCCCCCGGCGCCTACTCGGACCGCGGCATCGCCTTCATGCGGATGGGTCGCGCGCAGGATGCGCTCGACAGCTACGACCACGCACTCGCGATCAATCCCGGCCATGCCGATGCCCTCTACAACCGCGGCAATGCCCTCCTCGCTCTTGGCCGATTCGAGGAAGCGGTCGCGGCCTACGACAATATGCTGGCAGGCCAGCCGGATGCCGTACCCGCGCTCGTCAACCGGGGCACCGCGCTCCGGGAGCTCAAGCGCCACGAGGAAGCACTGGCGAGCTACGACCAGGCGCTCGCGCGGAGGCCCGATCACGTCAACGCGTTCAACAATCGAGGCAACGTTCTGGCCGAGCTGAAGCGGCCGCAGGAGGCGCTGGCGAGTTACGACAAGGCGCTCTCGATCAAGGCCGACGACGCCAAGGCGCTCGCCAACCGCGGGAACGTGCTCAAGGAGCTGCAGCGCTATGCCGAGGCCCTGAAGAGCTACGACCAGTCGATCGCGATTGATCCCAACGATCCGGAGACGCTCAGCAACCGCGGCGTCGCCCTGATGGACGGTCGCCAGTACGAGCAGGCTGCCGCCGACTTCGAGGCGAGCCGCCGCATCGACCCGGATCGGCCCTATCTCCTGGGCCAGCTCAACCATTGCCTTCGCCATTGCTGCGACTGGCGGCGGAGCGACGACGTGACGGCGAGGCTGGCGGCTGCGGTTCGCGCCGGGGCCCGCGCCGACTTTCCGTTCTCGTTCCTCTCGGTTTCCGGCGACACCGCGGACCAGCGGCGCTGTGCCGAGGCATATGTACGCGACAAGTACCCGACGAGTTCGCCGCCGCCTTCAGCCTCCAAGGCAGGCGACCGTATCCGTGTCGCCTACATGTCGTCGGACTATCGCGACCACCCGATCGCCTATCTGACCGCCGGCCTGTTCGAGCACCACGACCGCTCGCGTTTCGAGATCTTCGGGCTTGCATTGGGACCCGACGATACGAGCGAGATGCGGACCCGTCTCAAGTCCGGTTTCGAGCACTTCATCGACGTGAACGACAAGGGCGACGCCGAGGTCGCCCGGATGATCGGCGAGATCGGCATCGATGTCGTCGTCGATCTCAACGGCCATACCGACGGTGCCCGAACTGCGATCCTCGCCATGCGGCCCGCTCCTATCCAGGTGAGCTATATCGGCCTCGCCGGCACGATGGGTGCGCCCTTCATCGACTATGTGATCGCCGATCAGGTCCTGGTCGCGCCGAGCGACGAGCGATACTTTGTCGAGAAGGTCGCGCGCCTGCCGGAGATGTATCTCGTCAACGACGACAAGCGCGCGATCGCCGATGCAACGCCGACCCGCGTCGAAGCCGGGCTGCCTGAGACCGGCTTCGTCTTCTGTTCGTTCAACAACGCCTACAAGATCACGCAGGACGTCTTCGCTGCCTGGATGCGGCTGCTCGGCAAGGTCGAGGGCAGCGTTCTCTGGCTGCTGTCGACGAATGACGCCGGCGTCCGCAACTTGAAACGCGAGGCCGAGTCGGCCGGCATCGATCCGGCGCGCCTGGTCTTCGCACCGCGCGCCAAGCCTGCCGATCATCTGGCACGTCATCGCCTGGCTGACCTGTTCCTCGACACGCTGCCCTACAACGCGCATACCACTGCCAGCGACGCGCTATGGGCAGGCCTGCCCCTCGTCACCTGCAAGGGGACCAGCTTTGCCGGCCGCGTAGCCGCCAGCCTGCTGACCGCGATCGGCCTGCCGGAGCTGATCACCCATTCGACCGCCGAGTACGAGGCTCTGGCGCTCAAGCTCGCGACTGAACCGGCCGCCCTCGCCGCCATCAAGGACAAGCTGGCACGCAACCGCGGCACCTATCCGCTGTTCGATACGGCACGGGCGACGCGCCACATCGAAAGTGCCTTCGTCACGATGTTGGAACGTCACCGTCGCGGCGAGCCCCCCGCGAGCTTCGACGTAAAGCCGATCTGAGGTTCCGATGGCATCGATCGACCCGCGCCCGACTCTCGACACCCCCGAAGACGATCCTTATCTCTGGCTCGAGGACATCGACGGCGTTCGTGCGACGACCTGGGCCGATGCCGAGAGCGCCCGCACGATGAGCCGCTTCGGCGATGCCGCGTTTGCCGCCGATCGCGATGCCTTGGCTACGATCCTCGATCGCCCCGACAACATTCCCTATATCGGCAGGCGCGGGGATCGCGTCTTCAACTTCTGGAAGGACGCGAATAATCCGCGTGGCCTCTGGCGGATGACCGATCTCGACAGCTTTCGCACGCCGAGCCCGCGCTGGGAGGTGCTGCTCGACCTCGACGAGCTGGCGGCAAAGGAAGGCGAGGATTGGATCTGGAAGGGCGCTCCAACTTTGCCCGGCAGCCACGACCTCGCGCTCGTCAGCCTCTCGCGCGGCGGCGGCGACGCGTCGGTGGCCCGCGAGTTCGATATGAAATCCCGCCAATTCGTGCGGAACGGATTCAATCTGCCCGAGGCGAAGAGCAACGTCGCCTGGCTCGATCGCGACACGGTTCTCCTCTCATCCGCGCTCGGCGATGGGATGGCGACCAAGTCGGGCTACGCTCGGACCGTGCGCCTCTGGCGGCGCGGGACCGATCCGTTGACCGCGCCCGTGATCTTCGAAACCAAGGCCGAGCACATGTCGGTCTGGGGCGGCGCCGACCACGATACCGGCAGCGAGCGGTTGTTCTTCGCCGACAAGCCAGGCTTCTTCGATACCATTACCTGGATCGGCGACCGCAGCGGGCCGAAGCAGCGGATCGACACGCCGAGCGACGCCTGGGTGCACTGGCACCGCGGCTGGATGACGATCAAGCCACGGACGCCCTGGGCCGTCGCCGGCAAGATCTATGCGCCCGACATGGTGCTCGGCATCTCCTTTGCCGCCTTCCTTTCAGGCAACCGCGATTTCACCGTGCTGTTCGATCCCGAAGCGCGACGGAGCCTGCAGAGCTTCTTCTGGTCTGGCGACCTTCTGGTGCTGTCGATCCTCGACAACTTGAAACCCGTCTTCGAGATTCTGACGCCATCCAGCAACTGGTCGCGTCGCAAGCTGCCCGGCATGCCGGAGGTCGGCGTCGCCTCCGTCTGGTCGCTGGACATCGAGGAAGAAGAGTCCAACGGCGACCTGCTCGCCATGACGCAGACGCCGACGAAGCCGGCAACGCTCTCCTTGCTGAAGCAGGCCGGCGCACCTGAGATCCTGAAGCGTGCACCGGAAACCTTCGACGCATCCGGCCTGGTGGTCAGCCGCCACGAGGCGGTGTCGGTCGACGGCGAACGCATTCCCTATACACAGGTGGGGCCGGCGAAACAGACCGGCGACGCGCCGGTGCATATGACCGGCTATGGCGGCTTCGCCATCTCGTCGCTGCCCTACTACAGCGCCTCGATCGGCAAGCTGTGGCTGGAGCGCGGGGGCACATCGGTCACCGCCAACATCCGCGGCGGCGGCGAGTTCGGTACGCCCTGGCACGAGGCCGGACGCCGCGAAGGCAAGCGCCTCTCGCATGACGACTTCGCCGCGGTCGCTGCCGACCTTGTCCGTCGCGGCGTCACCAGGCCCGGTCGCATCGCTGCCGAAGGCGGATCCAACGGCGGCATCCTGATCACCAACATGATGACGCGCTATCCGGAGCGCTTCGGGGCGCTGTTCTGCACGATCCCGCTGATCGATATGCGCCGCTACTCGAAGCTGCTCGCGGGTGCCTCGTGGATCGCCGAGTACGGCGATCCGGACCGGCCGGAGGACTGGAAGTTCCTTGCGCCCATGTCGGCCTACCACGTAGCCGTGCCTGGCAAGCCCTATCCGCCGATCCTGATCGCGACCACGCGCCGCGACGACCGCGTCCATCCAGGGCACGCGCGCAAGATGACCGCGAAGCTGCAGGCGATGGGCTATCCGGCCTGGTTCTACGAGCTCGCCGCCGGGGGCCACGGCTACGGAAAGGACAACAAGGAGCGCGCGGCCTTCACCGCGCTCGGCTACGTCTTCCTCCGCGACGCGATCGGCTGGAAATCATAAACAGCCCATTAGCTCCCTCATCCGCTTGCCGACTCCCGCCGCCGACGCCAATCTAGGTGCGAGGATGGATCGAGAAGGCCGGCCGGAAGAGCCGCGCCGCAGACAACCGGAGGGAACCCCGTGATCAGGATTTTCGCTGCCGCGCTCGCCGTCGGTCTTGCCCTGTCGTCGGTCGCCGACGCGCAGACGGGCAAGGTCACCGTCGTCACTTCTTTCGCCAAGGACGTCACCGACCCCTTCAAGAAGGCCTTCGAGAAGGCTTATCCGGGCGCGACGCTCGAGGTTCAGAACCGCAATACCAATGCGGCGGTGAAGTTCATCGAGGAGACCAAGGCCAACAACCAGATCGACCTGATGTGGGCCTCGGCGCCGGATGCCTTCGAGGTGCTGAAAGGCAAGAGCCTGCTGCAGAAGTACCAGCCCAAGGCGACCGGGATTCCCGGCAAGGTCGGCTCGTACCCGATCAACGATCCGGGCGGCACCTATATCGGGTTCGCCGCCTCGGGCTACGGCATCATGTGGAACGACCGCTACATGAAGGCGAACAAGATCCCGGAGCCCGCCGAGTGGCAGGACCTGGCGAAGCCGGTCTACTTCGATCACGTCTCCATCGCCTCGCCCGCGCGCTCCGGCACCACGCACCTGACGGTCGAGACGATTCTCCAGGGCGAGGGCTGGGAAAAGGGCTGGCGCACGATCAAGGAACTCGCCGGCAACTTCCGCCAGATCACCGACCGCTCGTTCGACGTGCCGGAGCAGGTCAATTCCGGCCAGGTAGGCGTCGGCATCGTCATCGACTTCTTCGCCTTCTCGGCCCAGGCATCGGGCTTCCCGGTCAAGTTCGTCTACCCGTCGGTGACGACCGTGGTGCCGGCGAACATCGGCATCGTCGCCAATGCGCCGAACAAGGCCGGCGCGGAAGCCTTTGTCGAGTTCCTGCTGTCCCCGGCCGGCCAGGAGGTGCTGCTCGAGCCCGGCATCCGCCGGCTCCCGGTCAATCCGGCCGTCTACGCCAAGGCGCCCGCGGACTATCCCAATCCATTCAAGGACCCGCGCTTCCAGAAGATGATCACGTTCAGTGCCGACATCTCGGAGTCGCGGACGGCCGTGGTCGACACGCTGTTCGACCAGCTGATCTCCTTCCAGCTCGCCGCGCTCAAGGACGTGACCAAGGCGCTGCACGAGGTCGACGCGGCGCTCGCAAAGAAGGACAACGCCCTGGCCCGCGCGCTCGCCAAGGAAGCGCGCGACCTGATCGCGGCGATGCCGCTCACCGCCGAGCAGGCTTCCGCCAAGGATGTCACCGGTGCCTTCACCGGTGCCAAGGAGAAGGGCGCTCGCCAAGCCGAGCTCGAACAGCAATGGGCCACCTTCGCAAAGGATCGCTATGCCCAGGCCAAGGCCAAGGCGGCCGACGCGCTGAAGCTGGCGCGCTGACCCTGGCTCGTTCGTTCGAGGCGAGGGCAGCATGACGCTGGCCCTCGCCTCCCGTCCCGCCGTGCCGACCGCGACCCGCGGCCAGCGCGCCCTCGCGGCCGGCATCGCGCTTTTCCTGCTGATCTTCCTGGCCTTGCCGACGGCGATGGTGATCTTCGTCGCCTTCACCGAGAAGGGCACCGGCCAGTTCACGCTGATCAACTTCGCCGACTTCGTCCGGACCGATCTGTTCGTCCGCTCGTTCTGGAACTCGGTCTACGTCTCGGCCATGTCCGTGGTCTGGGCGTCGGTCCTGGCCCTGCCTCTGGCGATCCTCACCACCCGCTTCACGTTCCGGGGCGCCGCCCTGATCCAGACCCTCGGCTTCATCCCGCTGGTGATGCCGCCCTTCGTCGGCGCGGTCGCGATGCAGCTGCTGTTCGGCCGCAACGGTTCGGTGAACCTTCTGCTCGACGACGCGTTCGGCTTCAAGATCCCGTTCATGGAAGGCCTGAACGGCGTGATCTTCGTCCAGTCTCTCCACTACTTCCCGTTCATACTGGTCAACCTTTCGGCGAGCCTCCGCAACATCGACCGGGCGATGGAGGAGGCCGCGCAGAACCTCGGCTCCTCAGGCTTTCGCCTGATCCGACGCATCGTCATCCCGCTGGCCATGCCGGGATTCGTTGCCGGCGCCTCGCTGGTTTTCGTCAAGGTGTTCGACGATCTTGCGACCCCGCTCCTGCTCAACGTCAAGGACATGCTGGCGCCGCAGGCCTATCTCCGCGTCAGCTCGATCGGCATCGCCGACCCGATGGGATACGTGATCTCGGTCGTGCTGATCGTCGTGTCGGTTGCCGCCATGTGGATCTCGGCGCTGGCGTTGCGCGGCAAGGACTACGCGACCGTGCAGCGCGGCGGCGGCGGCCTTTCCCGCCGCGAGCTCAAGCCCTGGGAAAGCGTCCTCGGCTATGCCGTCGTGATCGGCATCCTGCTGCTCGTGCTGTCGCCGCACATCGCGCTCTTCCTGCTGTCGATCGCGACCATCTGGTCGTTCAGCCCGCTTCCAGACGCCTATACCCTCGCGCACTACAGCCGGGTCTTCGCCGAAAGCTCGCTCTACATCAAGAACACGCTGGTCTACGCCTCGATCGCCGGGTTGATCGACGTGATCGTCGGCACCGCGATCGCCTACCTGGTGCTGCGCACCAGGCTCGCCGGCCGCCAGTGGCTCGACTGGGGAGCCATGGCCGCCCTCGCCGTGCCCGGCGTGGTCCTCGGCATCGGCTATCTCCGCACCTTCTACGGTGTCACGCTGCCGGATGGGACGCCGCTCGCCGCCCTCTGGATCACGATCGTCATGGCGCTCGCCATCCGCCGGCTCCCCTATGCGCTCCGCGCCTGCACCGCCGCGCTTCAGCAGATCTCGGTCACGCTCGAGGAGGCGGCCGAGAACCTCGGCGCGACCAAGGCGCGGACCGTCAGGCGCATCGTCATGCCGCTGATGACCGGCGGCCTGCTCGCCGGCTTCGTGACCAGCTTCTCGACCGCTGCGGTCGAGCTCTCGGCGACCCTGATGCTGGTGCAGTCGAACTCGGACGCGCCTCTCGCCTACGGCCTGTATGTCTTCATGCAGTCGTCCAACGGCCGTGGACCGGGTGCTGCCCTCGGCATCATCGCGGTGCTGCTGGTGACGGTCTGCACGCTGGCGTCCCACTACGTGGTCGAGCGCCGGCACAATGGGGAGCCACGTCGATGAGCGAAGCGCGGGCACCGGCTGTCGCCGTCGACATAAGGGGTGTGAATCTGTCCTACGGAACCACACGGGTGCTGAAGGACGTGCATCTCCATGTCGGGCCTGGCGAGCTTTTCGCCTTTCTCGGACCGTCAGGCTGCGGGAAGACGACGCTTCTTCGCTTGATCGCCGGCTTCAACGTGGCCGACAGCGGCGAGGTCTTGATCGACGGACGCGACGTGGCACCGCTCCCGCCCTGGAAGCGCGACGTCGGCATGGTGTTCCAGTCCTATGCGCTCTGGCCGCATCTGAGCGTACGGCGCAACGTCGCCTTCGGGCTCGAGGAGCGTCGCCTTCCGCGGGCCGAGATCGACCGTCGTGTTACCGCCGCCCTCGACCTTGTGGGCCTTTCGCATCTGGCGGATCGTCGGCCATCCCAACTATCGGGCGGACAGCAGCAGCGTGTCGCCGTCGCCCGCACGGTCGCGATCGAGCCGAAGGTCCTTCTCCTCGACGAGCCGCTTTCGAACCTCGATGCCAAGATGCGTGTCGATGTCCGCCGCGAGCTGCGCGCCCTGCAGAAGCGCCTCGGCATCACCACGATCTTCGTGACCCACGACCAGGAAGAGGCGAACACGATCGCCGACCGGATCGCTGTCATGAACGAGGGCGTCGTGCAGCAAGTCGGCACGCCGATGGAGCTCTACGAGCGGCCCGCCAACCTGTTCGTGGCCGGCTTCCTCGGCACCGCCAATATCCTGGACGGGCGCGTGTCCGGGTCCGGGCCGGGCCGGGTATTCGAGATCGCGCCGGGCCTCCATCTGCCGATCCCGACGAACGCCGACGTCCCGCCCGGCGCCAAGCTCGTCTTTCGTCCGCAGGCTGCCAGCCTCGGCCAGATCAAAGCCGGGCAGACGACACTTCCGGCGACGATCCTCGATCGGGAATTCCTCGGCGCGACCGTGCGCTACGGCGTCCGCGTCGGCCAGGCTCGGCTTGCCGTCGATGTCCCGTTCCACGCTGGCGAGACGCTCGCGGCCCCGGGGACCGAGGCCAGCCTCGGCCTGTCCCCCGGCGCCGCACTCTGGCTGTCCGCTTAGTTCGACAGGAATTCGTTGGTGTAGAAGGCCGTCGCCGGCTGGCTGGTCTCGACCTCGCGGTACTTCTTCATCAGGTCGAGCGTCAGCTGCCACTCGGCATCTTCGGCAAGGCCGATCCGCTTGCCCTTCGGGATGCCCGCGACCGTCACCAGGTTCGATTCCTCGACCGTCTTGACCAACGTGTCCATCGGCAGGTCCTTGTTCATGCGGTTGACCGCGGCGGCCGCCTCCTTTGGCTCGGCGATCATCGCCTCGTAGGACTTCTGCGTCGCCCGCACGAACCGCTTCACCATGTCCGGCTTGGCCTTGATCGTGTCGTTGTGCGCGATCACCGTCATGCCGATCGTATTGACGCCGTAGTCGGCGAAGGAGAGCACGACCGAGTCGACGCCCTTCGCCTTGAACAGCGTCGGGAATTCAGTGACCCCGCCGAGAACCGCATCCACCTGCTTGTCGAGGAACGAGGTGGTCTTGGCCGTCGCATCCATCATCACGAGGCGCACCTTGTCGCCGTCGAGCTTGTTGGCCGCGACGACTGCCGGCCAGAGCTGGGTCAGGCCGTCGCCGGCGGTGACTGCGAGGCGCTTGCCCTCCAGATCCTTCATCGTCTTGATGCCGAGATCGGCACGCGCGATGACGCCGAAGGTCGAGCGGTTGACCAGCGACATAACCGACTTCGCCGGAATTCCTTTCGAGGCGCCGGCGATCAGGCTGCCGGCATCCGCCATCGCGAAATCGTCGTCCTTGGAGCCGATCTGCTGGACCGAGCGGGCCGAGCCGCGGCCCTCGTTCAGCGTCAGGTCGATGCCCTCGGCCTTGTAGTATCCCCGCTCCTTGCCGAGCACGAAGGCCCCGTGGGAACCGCTCAACAGCCAGTTGAGCCTGAGGCTCGCCTTGTCCTGGGCCAACGCCGGGCCGGCCAGAACGAGTGACGCCGCGACGAGAAGCGTTCCAAACCGCATGGTTTCCTCCTGGGATGGCGGGTCCGGTTGTTCCGGAACCTCTTTCCGATCGTCAAATCCTCGGCGATGGTAGAAGGCCGATCCCGCAAAGCACAAGAGAGACCGCATGGCCCCCCGCATTGCCTTCGTCGGCGTCGCCCACTGGCACGCGCCGATCTATGCCGGAATCCTGAAGACCCTGGGCATCCCGGTGGTCGGATCTTCCGATCCGGACAGCGAGGCCGGTTCGGCGCAGGCGACAAGGCTTGGCATCGCCTTCGAGGTCGACGCGGCGAGGATGCTGGATGCGGCGAAGCCCGACTTCACGATCGTGATGCCGCGCCACGACCGGGCGCTGGAGACATGCAGGCCGGTGCTCGACCGGAAGCTCCCGATGCTGGTCGAAAAGCCGCTCGGGCTGAACGGGACGCAGGCCCGCGCAACGGCAAGGGCGATCGAGGCTTCCGGCATCTGGGCGACGGCAGCGATGACCGTGCGCCACAACGCCATCTGGCATCATCTCGCGGCGATGAAGGCGGCCGGCACGCTCGGCACGGTGATGCACGCGCATTTCCGCATCGTGAACGGTCCGCCGAAGCGCTATCCGGACTGGGGCGTCGGCTGGATGCTGGAGCCAGAGAAATCCGGCGGCGGCGCACTTCGCAATCTCGGCATCCACGCGGCCGACGCCTTCCTGAAGCTCGCCGACGGTAAGGTCGACGTGCGCGCCGCCTCGCTGACCCGCCATGCCTACCATCTGCCGGTCGAGGAGTTCGCGACCGCTCTCCTGACCTCGCCGTCCGGCATCGCCTGCACGGTCGAGGCCGGCTACTCCTATGCCGCCTCGGGCGGCGACTTCGAGTGGCGCATCGCTGCGACCGGCGCTTACCTCCTGGAGACCGCCGCCCAGCTCACGATCCGCCACGCCGATGGCCGCCTGCAGGTCGAGGAAATCCCGAAGATCCCCGTGCAGCAGCCGATGGTCGAGGCGGCGCTGGCCGGCTGGGCCGCCGGCCGCAAGCCCGCCTGCCCCGTCGCCGAATGCGCCGACGCGGTCGAGCTCTGCGACCGGATCTACGCCGCGTCAGCTTAAGCCAGCGACAGCTTGCCCGTCGTCTGGAGCACGCCGCGTTCGAGGAAGAGGTTTGTCACCTCGTCGACGACCTTGGTGAAGCCCTGCAGCTGGCGGGCGGCGACGCCGCGGGGACGCGGCAGGTCGATGGTCAGCAGTCGGTCGATGCGGCCGGGGCGCGGGCTCATCACCGCGACGCGGTCGGCCAGCAGCACGGCCTCGTCGATCGAGTGGGTGATGAAGACGACCGTCTTCTGCTTGGCGAGCCACAGCGCCTCCAGATCGAGGCGGAGTTGCTCGCGGGTCAACGCATCGAGAGCGCCGAAGGGCTCGTCCATCAGCAGCACCGGCGGGTCGTGGATCAGCGCCCGGACGATCGCCGCCCGCTGGCGCATGCCGCCGGAAAGCTCGAACGGATAGCGGTCTTCGAACCCCTTAAGCCCGACCGCGTCCAGCAGGCGGCGGGCGGCCGGCTCATACGTCGACGCGTCGAGCCCGCGCAGCTCGAGCTGCACCAGGACGTTGCCCAGCACCGTGCGCCAATCCAGGAGCACGGGCGATTGAAAGACGATGCCGAGATCGGTGACCGGCTTTCGCACCGTTTCCCCGGCGATCGCGATCTCGCCCGACGATACCGGCACCAGCCCGGCGACCATCTTCAGCAGCGTGCTCTTGCCGCAGCCGGACGGGCCGACGACCGCGAAGAACTCGCCGGGCGCGATCTCGATGTCGATGGGCGTCAGCGCCTCAGTGACCTGGCCCGAACGGCGGAAGGTCTTGGCGGCGCCGGCAAGCCGGATGGCGGCGGTCACGTCTGCTCTCCGACCTTCTCGCTCTGGCGCTGGGCGGTGTGCCACGGAATCGCCAGACGCTCGACGCCTTCGACGGCGTAGTAGATCGCGAGCCCGATCGCGCTCAGAACGAAGACCGTGGCGAAGACCGCGCTCGCGAGCAGGTTGCCGTTGTATTCGAGCAGCAGGTAACCCAGGCCCCGGTCGGAGGCGATGAACTCGGCGACCACCGCACCCGTGACCGCGTTGACCGCGCCGATCCGAAGGCCCGTGAAGATCGACGGCAACGCCGAGGGCAGTCGGATCCGCCAGAACAGCCGCCAGGCATTGGCGCCGGTCGAGCGCGCGAAATCCATGATCTCCGGGTTGATGCCGCGGAATCCGGCGACGTTGTTGACCAGCATCGGGAAAAAGCAGAGCAGGAAGACCAGCGTCAGCTTCGAGATCCAGCCGATGCCGAACCAGATCACGAAAATCGGTGCGATCGCGATCTTCGGCACGACCTGGAACGCCACGATCAGCGGATAGATCGTCCTTGCCATCCAGGCCGAAAAAGCGATGCCGGTCGCCAGAGGCAGGCTGATCAGGACCGCCATGCCGAAACCGCCGACGATCTCGAGCCCCGTGATCCAGGCACCCCCGAGGATCCGGGGCCAGCGGCGCATGAGGTCGGCGAAGATCGCCGTCGGCGCCGGGAGAAGATAGTTCGGAACGTCGAACAGGCGGACCGCCGCTTCCCAGGCGACGAGAAATGCGAGCGCCAGCAGCAGCGGCTGCGCGACCGATCGTACCCTCGCCATCGGCGTATCCCCCTATCCGGCTCTTCGGCCGGCACCGTGGATGGTAGACGCGCCCGTCGCTATCCGTCGAGCTTGAACGCCTCGACGGTCTCCCAATCCTCGACCGGCACGTCGTCGCCCGAATAGACGATCTCGATCCGGTCGAAGCGGACGGTCTGCCCGGTGAGCTTGGCGCGGATCTCGGCACCGACCGCGGCCTTCCTCCCGGCCTCCACCGTGCCGTAGAGAAGCGAGACATGCGGCATGAAGTCGGTCGACTCGACGCCGAGCACGGCGCGGTCGGTCCGCTGCTTGAGCGAAAGCAGCGCCCCCTCGGCGCCGAACAGCGCGTAGAACGAGCGGAAATAGGACGGGCCGAGCGCAACGTCGACGATCGGCCGCCAGATCGTCCGTGACCCCGGCAGCAGCGATGCCACCCGACGCCCGAGGTCGACGCGATCGAACGGCCGGCCGCCGATCAGGGTCAGGTGCGGGATAAAGCGCGGCGTCTCGAAGCGGTCCGCGAGATCGTCGACGATGCGCTTGAATTCCCGGGCCCAGTCCGGTTCCGGCATCAGCCAGACGGAATAGGTCTCGCAGGTCAGCGTCCCGGGCATGCGCCGCTCTTCCCGCCGGCTTCGATGTCGCTCGTCACCGATGCAGCATAACACTCGCCAGCGCGGATGGTCTGCGTCAGGATCGGTAAAAGTTTCTTGAGGATACGTTCATGTCGGTCGACGCCTTTCTTGCCGCACGCGACTTCCTGTTCCGCACGCGCGAGGACTATCAGACGGCCTATCGCGACTTCCGCTGGCCGAAGCTCGATCGGTTCAACTGGGCGCTGGATCATTTCGACCGCATGGCCGTCGGAAACGAGCGGCCGGCGTTGTGGCAGGTGGACGACGGCGGCGCCGAGACCGCGGTCTCCTTCGCCGCGATGGCCCGGCGCTCGAACCAGGTCGCCAACTTCCTCTGCTCGATCGGCGTCCACCGGGGCGACCGCATCCTGTTGATGCTCGGCAACGTCGTGCCGCTCTGGGAGTGCATGCTGGCAGCGATGAAGCTGGGAGCGGTGATCGTCCCGGCGACGACGCTGCTCACCCGCGAGGACCTGAAGGACCGCTTCGCCCGCGGCCGCGTCCGCCATGTCGTCGTCGGCGCCGCCAACGCCAAGGTCTTCGACGATCTGCCCGGCGACTACACGCGCATCGTGGTCGCAGGCACCCATCCCGGCTGGCATGCCTATGCCGGCGCCGACGCCGCATCGCCCATCTTCACGCCCGATGGCGAGACCCGGGCCGACGATCCGCTGCTGCTCTATTTCACCTCCGGCACGACCAGCAAGCCGAAGCTCGTGCTGCACAGCCACCAGAGCTACCCGGTCGGCCACCTCTCGACGATGTACTGGCTGGGATTGAGGCCCGGCGACGTGCATCTCAACATCTCGTCGCCCGGATGGGCGAAGCATGCCTGGAGCTGCATCTTCGCCCCCTGGAACGCCGGGGCCACCGTGTTCCTGTTCAACCAGGCCCGCTTCAGCGCGCGGCCGCTGCTCGACACCATGGTCCGCTGCGGCGTCACCACCTTCTGCGCGCCGCCGACCGTCTGGCGGATGCTGATCCAGGAGGACCTGGCCGCCTGGAAGGTGAAGCTGACCGAGGTGATCGGCGCCGGCGAGCCGCTGAACCCCGAAGTGATCGAGCGCGTGCGCCAGGCCTGGGGCCTCACCATCCGCGACGGCTACGGCCAGACCGAGACCACCGCACAAGTGGGCAACAGCCCGGGCCAGCCGGTGAAATCAGGATCGATGGGCCGCCCGCTGCCGGGCTACACGGTCAGGCTCTGCGATGCCGACGGCAAGGATCAGGACGAGGCCGAAATCTGCCTGCCGCTTGCCGGACGGCCGCTCGGCCTGATGCAGGGCTACCAGGACGACGACGGGCGCATCCGGCCGCTGGAAGGCGAGGTCTATCGCACCGGCGACGTCGCCGTCCGCGATGCCGACGGCTACCTGACCTATGTCGGCCGTGCCGACGACGTGTTCAAAGCCTCCGACTACCGGATCAGCCCGTTCGAGCTCGAAAGCGTGATGATCGAACACGACGCGGTGGTCGAGGCCGCCATCGTCCCCTCGCCCGATCCTCTCCGCCTCGCCGTGCCGAAAGCCTTCATCGTCCTCGCGTCCGGCCACAAGCCCGACCGCGACACCGCGCTCGCCCTCTTCCGACATGCCCGGGCGCACCTCTCGCCGTTCAAGCGCATCCGCCGGATCGAGTTCGCCGACCTGCCGAAGACCATCTCCGGCAAGATCCGGCGCGTCGAGCTGCGCCGAAACGAAGCGACCCAGCGGCAGGCCGAAACCCGAGGAGCGAGCGAGTTCTGGGAAGAGGATTTCCCCGAGCTCAAGTAGACTCGCCTATCGGCAGGCGCCTTCCTTCGTGCCTGCCTCGATGAAGCGGATCAGGCAATCGCTGTAGCGCTTGGTGAAGACGGCACTGCCGGCGCCGCCATGCCCGTTCCGCTTACCGGCCCGAAGAGGCACGACGTCCTCGCCGTCCTCGTAGATGACGACGTTGCGGATGCCTTTCGCCGCCAGTTCCTTGCGTGCCTCGGCGCTCTGCTGCTCGGCCTCCGGCACGAAGCCATCCCAGCCGAAGAACACCGAGGCGAATACGACGGGGCCAGGCTTGATCGCGCCGATCATCCGCCGCCAATCGTCGGGCGCGACCAGGGTCGCACGGCTGGTGTTCTCGCCATGGCGCGCCGCCGAGATCGCCAGAACACCGTCGACCGGCACCTCCCCCTTCGCCAGGAACTCGATCGACTGCCAGGCGCCGCGCGACTGGCCGGCCAACACGATCTTCTTGTACCCGGCGTCGCGCAGCTTCGGCACGGACTCGGTCAGGCGGGAGAGCGCCCAGTCGATATTGCCATCGAGGCAAGGGTCGCGGTCGAAACGAAGCACGTCCCAGCCGACGAGATTGAAGCGCGTCACCACCGCCCAGGCCGCATTCATCCGTTGGTCGTTGCAGCGCCCGGAATATCCATGCTGCCAGACGATGATGCCCTTCGCCCTCCGCGGCCCGTAGACGAAGTAGCCTTCGCGCGAGGTGAAATCACCGACGCCGTGCTCGTGATAGGGTAGTCCGAACTCGAAACCGGGATAGACGATGCGTGTGTTGACCGCATAGAGGCGGCACTCGTCGGTGCCGTTCGACCGCTTAACCTGCTCGGCACAGCTCCGCATCGCCGACTCGATCGCGGCCTCCTCGCTCGCGGCGCCGTAGCTGGCTCCCCAGGCGCCTTTGGCATTGACCGCCATCGCCCGGTTGAGCCGCTGCCCGAGGAACAGGTCGCGCCAGCCTTCCAGGGCGCTGCGCCCTGGCCCGCGATACTTGCTGAATCGCTCGATCTGCTCCGAAGAATGGACGGGACCGTCATACTGCGCGTTCGCGACGCTCGTAGTCGCGATGACGAGCAGCGCGGCCAGGCGCCCGATCACGACGACGACCCTCAGTTGAACTTCGCGGTGATGCCGCCGTCGACTACCAGTTCTACCGCGGTCACGTACTTGGCCTCGTCGGAGGCAAGGAACAGCGCCGCGTAGGCAACGTCCCAGGCATCGCCCATATGCCCCATCGGGCATTGCGCGTCGCGCCGCTTCACCATCTCGGCGGAGTCGTTGGCGCTCGAATACGCCGACTGCAGACCGGCATGGATCAGGGGCGTGTTCATCAGGCCCGGAAGCACGCAGTTCGCGCGGATGCCCTTCTTCGCGTATTGCAGCGCGATCGTCCGGGTGAAGGCGAAGATCGCGCCCTTGGTCGTCGAATAGGTGATGTAGGGCACGCCGGAGTCGCGCATGCCGGCGATCGAGGCGATGTTGACGATCGCGCCCTTGCCTTGCTTCACCATGATCGGCAGCACGCGCCGGCAGGTCAGCATCAGGCTCTTCAGGTTGATGTCGAAGACCTTGTCCCACTCCTCCTCGGTGATCTCCTCGATCGGCGTGAGGCGGGCGATGCCGACATTGTTGTGAAGGATGTCGATGCGGCCGAACTTGTCCGTCGCGGCCTTGATCGCCGCGTCGACCTCGGAGGCCTTCGAGACGTCGGCCTTGACCGTCAGGGCCTCGCCGCCTTCGGCGCGGATGATGCTTGCGGTCTCTTCGGCGGCATCGCGGTTGACGTCGATGCAGACGACCTTGGCCCCCTCGCGCGCGAACAGCACCGCGACCGCCTTGCCGTTGCCCCATCCGGGTCCGATCGAACCTGCACCGACGACGACGGCGACCTTATCCTTGAGGCGATCTGCCATCGCTCCCCTCCCTTTCATCCTGATCAGTCTCTTCCACGAAGGCGTCGAACGCACGCCAGAACCGGTTCCTGAGATCGTCGCGCTCCTGGAGGATCTCGTGCAGCGCCTCCTCGATTACGACGAAACGGCCATGAGGCAGGCGTCGGGCCAGGGACCGGGCCGCCTCGGTGTCGACCAGCGCATCCAGCCCGGCACCGACGATCAAGGTCGGCGCGTAGACGCCCTCGACATAACCGTAGGTGCGGATCTCGCCGATCGACCGGAAAGCCGCAGTGAGCCAGCCGAACGTCGGAGCGCCGATCCCGAGCTCGCGATTGGCGCCGACCTGCTCGGCGGCCCGCATGAAGCGCCGACGGTCGGAGGTTAGGATGTTGCCCTCGAACATCTCGCGCCAAGGCCCGTAGTCCTGGCCTCCCGGAAGGTAGTGGTCCTCGAAGCCGACCCAGGACAGTCCGATCGCGGCGAAGTGGGCGAGCGCGTGCGTGCCCGGCGGCAGCACCACGTCGATCATGGGAGCGATCAGGACGGCACGGGCGATCCTGCCCGGACGGTCATGGGCGATCCGGAGCGCCAGATGGCCTCCCATCGAATGACCTACCAGCGTCAGCGGACCATGCGGCACGCACTCGGCCAGGAAGAGATCTATGTCGGCGAGGAAGCGGTCGAAATCGTCGATGTGCCCCTTGTCACGATTCGGGAGCGAGCGGTCCGAGAGCCCCTGCCCCCGCCAGTCGAGCGTCCAGACCGAGAAGCCGCGCTGCTGGAAGTCGGCAATCGTCTCCAGGTGCTTCTCGATGAACTCGCTGAAGCCAGTCAGGAACAGCAGCCGCCGATCACCGGGGGCGGTCGCCGGAAAGGATGCGGTGCGGAGCTTCGCGCCGTCATCGGCCTCGAGCCAGCGGACGACCCCACCCTGCCCCTCTATGGTCGGCACGTTCATCTGGCGCGCTCCCTGTGGCCGAGCAGCCAGATGCCGGCCAGCACGGCCAGCGCGCCGGCGCCGACCATGATCGTCGCAAGCGCGTTGATCTGCGGATTGAGGCCGAGGCGGACGCTGGAGAAGACGACCATCGGCAAGGTGGTCGCGCCGGGGCCGGCGACGAAGCTCGCCAGCACCACGTCGTCGAGCGACAACATGAAGGCGATCAGCCAGCCGCCGCCAAGCGCCGGCAGGATCAGCGGAAGCGTCACGCGGAGGAAGACCTGCGTCGGCGTGGCGCCGAGATCGAGCGCCACCTCCTCGAGCGAGCGGTCGAAGTCGGCGAGTCGCGCGCGGACGACCAAAGCGACGTAGGCCATGCCGAGAGTCGCATGCGCCGCGATGATGGTGCCGGCTCCGCGACCAGGCCAGCCGAGCCAGGAGTCGAGCGAAACGAAGGCGAGCAACAGGGCAAGGCCGAGGATCACCTCAGGCAGGGTCAGCACCGCGCCTAGCGCGCCGGCGATCAGGCTACGGCCGCGGAAGCGCCCGAGGCGCGCGAGGGCGAAGCCGGCAAGGGTCCCCAGCACCGTGGCGAGCGTCGCGGACGCGACTGCGATCACGAGGCTTAGACCTGCCGCATCGACCAGCCGCTGGTTCTTCCAGAGCTCGATATACCAGCGTGTCGAGAAGCCAGACCACAAGGTCACCAGCCGGCCCTCGTTGAACGAGAAGACGACGATCCAGAGGATCGGCCCGTAGAGAAAGGCGAAGCCGAGGCCGAGCGCGAGCAGGCGTAAGCTTGGGCCGTTCATCCGAGGCCTCGGGCGGTCGGCGCATCGGATTTCTGTGCGAGCGCGATCGGGGCCAGGAGCAAGACAAGCAGCACAACCGCGAGCGACGAGGCAAGCGGCCAGTCGCGGTTGTTGAAGAATTCCTGCCAGATCACCTTGCCGATCATCGGCGTGCCGGGGCCACCCAGCAGCTCCGGCACGACGAATTCGCCGACCGATGGCACGAAGACGAACAGGGAGCCGGCAAGCACGCCGGGCAGCGACAGGGGCAGGGTCACGGTCCAGAAAATCCGCGCCGGCTTCGCGCCGAGATCCGCGGCGGCAGCGGACAGCGTCGGATCGATCTTCTCGAGGCTCGCGTAGATCGGCAGGACCATGAACGGGAGGTAGGTGTAGGTCATGCCGATCGCGACCGCAAAGGTGCTCGGCACCAGCGCCAGCGGCCCGTCGATGATCCCCAATGCCTGCAGGGCTTCGCTGAGGAATCCCGTGGGCCGGAGCAGCCCGATCCAGGCGTAGACGCGGACCAGGAACGAGGTGACGAAGGGCAGCGCGACCAGCGCTAGCAGCGGTGCCCGCCAGCGCATCGGCGATCCGGCGATCCCCCAGGCCATCGGATAGCCGATCAGGAGGCACGCCATGGTCGCGCTCACCGCAAGCCCGAGCGAAGCGAGGATGGCATCGAAATAGAGCTCGTCATCGAGCAGCAGCGCGAAATTTGCGAGGCTGCCCTGGAAGCCGCCCTCGGCGAACAGCGGGGTGAAAGGCGGCTGCCCGATCACCGCCTGCGACAGCGAGACCTTGAGGATCAACAAGAACGGCAGCCCGAAGAACAGCGCGAGCCACGCCGCCGGGAGGCCGATCAATGCGCGACGCATCAGGCGGCCTCTGCAGGAAAAACCAGCGCTGCGGCTGCGGGCCAGCTGACGGTGACGCGTTCGCCGACGCGAGCCGCCGGACCATCGCGATTGAGCCGGCTCGCGCGGATCTCGATGCCGTCGGCGAGCAAGAGACGATAGACCGACTGCTCGCCGAGATACGAGACCTCGCTCACCGTCGCTGTCCGCGCGTTGTCGCCGGCGCCGAAGTCGACGCGCTCGGGACGAAGCCCGACCGCGACCGCCGTCCCGACCGGCGGATAGGTGCCGGCCGGCCGCGCTCGCACGGTACCGAGGCCGGGGATGTCGATGGTCAGCGCGTCGCCGACGTCCGTCACACGGCCTTCCATCAGGTTGAGGCGACCGACGAAACGGGCGACCGCAAGAGATGCGGGCCGCTCATAGAGATCCTCCGGCGTGCCTTCCTGGACGAGGTGGCCACGATCGAGCAACGCGACCCGGTCGGCCAGCGCCAGCGCCTCTTCCTGGTCGTGGGTCACCAGCACGAAGGTCGTGCCGAGTTCGCGATGCAGGCGCTTGAGCTCGCTCCGGGTATGCTCGCGCAAGCCGCGATCGAGCGCGGCCATCGGCTCGTCGAGCAGCAGCAGTTTCGGCCGCTTGGCGAGCGCGCGGGCAAGCGCAACGCGCTGCGCCTGGCCGCCGGAAATCTCTCGCGGCTTGCGTTCGCCGAGGCCTTCTAGACGCACGAGCGCCATCGCCTCGCGCACGCGCCGGCCAAGCTCATCGCCGCCGACCCCTTCGCGGCGAAGGCCGAAGGCGATGTTGTCGACGACGGTCATATGCGGGAACAACGCGTAGGACTGGAACACCAGATTGACCGGCCGTGCATAAGCCGGGACACCGGCGAGGTCGGTGCCGTCGAGCAGGATGCAGCCCTGATCCGGTCCCTCGAAGCCGGCGATCAGTCGCAGCAGCGTGGTCTTGCCCGAACCCGACGCCCCGAGCAGCGCCATGAAGCCGCCGGCCGGGATCGTGAGGCTCAACCCGTCGAGGACGGTCGTCGCTCCGAAGCGCTTTGTCAGACCTTCGACCGACAGCGCCCCCTGCTTCACTCTATTTTCCGGCTTTGACCCGGGTGAACGACCGGGTGAAGGCGCGATCGATCTCGGGAGAGAGCGTCTTGTCGGCGAACAGGCGTTGCTTCACCTGAGCGTTCGGGTAGACCGAGGCGTCGCTCTTGAGATCGTCGTCGACGAATTCGAGCGCCTTAGCGTTCGGGCTGGCATAGGAAACCGTGTTCGAGATCGCGCCGGCGACCTCCGGCGTCAGGATGAAGTTGATGAAGGCGTGCGCGTTGCCCGGGTGCGGCGCGTCGGCCGGAATCGCCATCATGTCGAACCACACCATCGCTCCCTCCTTGGGGATGACGTAGCCGACCTCGACCTTCTTCCCTGCGTCGGCGGCACGGTTGCGGGCCTGGACGATGTCGCCCGAGTACCCCAGCACCAGGCAGATGTCACCGCCCGCGAGGTCGTTGATGTACTTGGACGAGTGGAAGTAGGTGATCGAAGGGCGGATCTTCAGCAGATGCGCTTCCGCCGCCTTCACGTCGTCGGCCTTGGTGGTGTTGGGATCGCGGCCGAGATAGCGCAGCGTCGACTTCATGATGTCCGACGGCGAGTCCAGCATCGCCACGCCGCAATCCTTGAACTTCGAGACCACGGCCGGATCCATGATCAGGCGCCAGGAGTCGACCGGCGCGTTCGGCAACCGCTCCTTGATCTTCTCGATATTGTAGCCGATGCCCGTGGTGCCCCAGAGATACGGCACGCCGTAGGCGTTGCCGGGGTCGTGGTTGGCGACGACACGCATCAGCGACGGGTCGAGGTTCTGGAGGTTCGGAAGCCTCGCCTTGTCGATCTTGCGGAACAATCCGGCGCCAATCTGGCGCTGCATGAACGAGGCGCTCGGAACGACGATGTCATAGCCGCTCTTGCCGGCCATCAGCTTGGCCTCGAGCATCTCGTTGGAGTCGAAGGTGTCGTAGACGACCTTGATGCCCGTCTGCTTCTCGAAATCCTCGAGCGCATCCTCCGCGATGTAGTCCGACCAGTTGTAGACGTGGAGGATCTTCTGCTCCTGGGCCAGCGCGGGCGCGGCCAGCAGGATCAGCGAAGCCGCGAGGCTCAGGATCGACTTCATAGTCCGAGTGCCTCCTCGGCAGGCGTGTACTTCATGCGGAAGACGTCAGCGACCGCCTTGTAGGTGACGCGGCCGCCCTTGACGTTGAGGCCGGCGCGGAGATGGGCGTCGTCAGCCATCGCCTTGCGGTAGCCCTTGTCTGCCAACGCGAGCACGAAGGGCAGCGTCGCGTTGTTGAGCGCGTGCGTGGAGGTGCGGGCAACCGCGCCCGGCATGTTGGCGACGCAGTAGTGGACGACGCCGTCGACGACATAGGTCGGGTCGGCATGCGTGGTCGCATGCGAGGTCTCGAAGCAGCCGCCCTGGTCGATCGAGATGTCGACCAGCACCGAGCCCTTCTTCATCCGCCTGACCATGTCTCGGCTCACCAGCTTCGGCGCTGCGGCACCCGGGACCAGGACAGCGCCGACGACGAGGTCGGCGGTGAGCACGTGGCTCTCGATCATGTCGATGGTCGAGAAGGCCGTCTGGATCCGGCCGCCGAACTGCAGATCGAGGGAGTAGAGCCGCTCGACCGCCTTGTCGATGACGACGACCTGGGCTTCCAGTCCCATCGCCATGCGCGCCGCATTGGTGCCGGAGACGCCTCCGCCGAGGATCACCACCTTCGCCGCAGGAACGCCGGGCACGCCGCCGAGCAGCAGGCCGATGCCACCCTGCTCCTTCTCCAGGCAATGCGCGCCGACCTGGATCGACATGCGGCCGGCGACCTCGCTCATCGGCGCCAGCAGCGGCAGGCCGCCTCGTGCATTCGTCACCGTCTCGTAGGCGATGCAGGTCGCGCCCGACTTCACCAGGCCCTTGGTCTGGTCGATGTCGGCGGCAAGATGCAGGTAGGTGAAAAGCGTGTGCTCGGGCCTGAGCATCTTGATCTCGCCCGGCTGCGGCTCCTTCACCTTCACAATCATCTCGGCCTTCTCGAACACCTCCTTGGCGGAGGCGGCGATCTTGGCGCCGGCGGCCTTGTAGTCGCCGTCGTCGAAGCCGATGCCGAGCCCGGCGCCCTTCTCGACCAGCACCTTGTGGCCGCGATGGACGAGTTCGCGCACGCTCGCGGGTACCAGGCCGACCCGGTACTCGTGGACCTTGATCTCCTTGGGTACCCCGACAAGCATCTTGGGCCTACCTTTTCAGACGGCCGACCAGCGCGGCGGCAGCGGCGGCGACAATCGCCTCGGCATCGATCCGATGCACACGGAACAGGTCCGGGATGTCGCCCGACTGGCCGAAGCGATCGACGCCGAGCGGATAGACCGCACGTCCGTCGCCACCGAGCCAGGATAGCGTCGCCGGATGGCCGTCCATCACGGTGACCAGCGGCGCGTCGGGCGCCAGGCCCTGGAGCAGACGAGCGAGATGCGACTGGCCGCCAAGCACCTGGGCGTTCCGCCAATCCGCGTAGAGACGTGACGGCGAGGTCACCGCGAGCACGCCGACGCCCGGCATGTCCTCGGCCAGCATCCCGGCTGCGTCCAGCACTTCGGGCGCAACCGCGCCGGCATAGACGATCGCGAGCTCGGCGCCCGGCGCCGGTGGCTTCACCCAATAGGCGCCTTCGATCACGTCGCTTTCGATCGTCGGACGCGCGATCTGCTTGAGCTGGCGGGTGGTGAGACGGAGATAGACCGATCCCCCGTCCGGATCCTGCAGGTGGTTGAAGCTCCAGCGGAGGATCGCCTCGAGCTCGTCGACATAGGCCGCTTCGAAGTAGCTGAGGCCCGGATGGCCGAGACCGATCAGCGGCGTGGTGATGGACTGGTGCGCGCCGCCTTCCGGAGCGAGCGTGATACCCGACGGCGTCGAGACCAGGATGAAGCGCGCGCCCTGGTAGAGCGCATAGGTCATCGCATCGAGGCCGCGGGCGATGAAGGGATCGTAGAGCGTGCCGATCGGCATCAGCCGCGTGCCGAACAGCTCGTGGCTGAGGCCCATCGAAGCCAGCATCAGGAACAGGTTGTTCTCGGCGATGCCGAGCTCGATGTGCTGACCCTGGCGATGCATCTGCCACTTCTGGGCCGAGACCACCTTCTCCTCGCGGAACGCGTCATCGCGGACGGTGCGCGCGAAGATTCCGCGCTGGTTGACCCAGGGGCCGAGATTGGTCGAGACGGTGACGTCCGGCGAGGTGGTGACGATCGCCCGCGACAGCTCGGTGTCGTTGCGGCCGAGCTCGTTCAGGATGTTGCCGAAGGCGACCTGCGTCGACATCGTCTCGCCGGCGCGGAAGTCGAGCTTCTCCGGCACCGCGACGGCCGGCGCGGAGCGCACGCGCGAGGCGTGCTGGCGGAACGGCACCTGACCCAGGAACTCGCGCGCAGTCTCCTCGTCGATGGCGAGGCCGGCGAACGGATCCCACTCCTTGCCCTCCGGGATGCCCATCGCGCCCTTGAAGCCGGCCATCTGCTCGACCGTCATCAGGCCGGCATGGTTGTCCTTGTGGCCGGCAAGCGGGGTGCCATGACCCTTGATGGTGTAGGCGATGAAGCACTGCGGGGTGTCGTCGGTGACCCCGCGGAAGGCCTCACGCACCGCATCCATGTCGTGGCCGGCGAGGTTGGTCATCAGTTCGTGCAGGCGCTGGTCGTCATGGTCGGCAAGGATCTCGGCCACGCCCGGAACGTCCTTGAGGTCGACTAGGAGGCGCTCGCGCCAGACGCTCGGCTGCCCGGACGAGCCCTTGAAGGTCATCGCCGAGTAGAGGTCGTTGGGGCAGTTGTCGATCCAGTCGCGGATCGCGGTACCGCCAGGGCGCTTGAAAACGGCTTCCAGCTTCTTGCCGTACTTCAGCAGCACGATGTTCCAGCCGACCGCCTCGAAGAATCCGCGGATCTTCTGGAACAGACGATCGGAGACGACGCCGTCGAGGCTCTGGCGGTTGTAGTCGATCACCCACCAGAGGTTCCGGACGTCGTGCTTCCAGCCTTCGAGCAGAGCCTCGTAAACGTTGCCTTCGTCGAGCTCGGCATCGCCCATGACGGCGATCATGCGGCCGGGACGGAATCCCGGAGGCGCCAGCTTCTTCAGGTGCACGTAATCCTGCACCATCGAGGAGAACATCGTCATCGCGACGCCGAGTCCGACCGAACCGGTGGAGAAGTCGACCTCGTCGTGGTCTTTGGTGCGGGACGGATAGGACTGCGCGCCACCGAGGCCGCGGAAGCGCTGCAGCGCATCCAGCGACTGGCGGCCCAGCATGTACTGGATCGCGTGGAAGACCGGGCTCGCATGCGGCTTCACGGCGACCCGGTCTTCGGGGCGCAGCACGTCGAAGTAGAGAGCCGTCATCAAGGTCGCGACCGAAGCCGAGGAGGCCTGATGGCCGCCGACTTTGAGCCCATCGCGGCTCGGGCGCAGGTGGTTGGCGTTGTGAATCGTCCACGCCGAAAGCCACAGGACCTTCTTCTCAAGCGCGGTCAGAATCGCGCGGCTGTTCGACAGGTCCGCTGCGATCGACGATGCCGGGCCGGCGTCGGCCGGATTAGCCATGGTTTCTCCCCTTGCGCGCGACCGGGAGTATACGCAGCCGGTCAGCCGGCGCCATCGGTTAACGAACGGGAGAATCGTGACAAATCCCGCTCGAGCCTCGCTCCCCCTAGCCTCGCCCTCGGATTTCGCTAAACTCTCCGGCCAGCACGGACATCCCCAAAAGGGAAGAACCGTTTAGGTCCGGGACGGGAATGGCCGAGAAGATCGACTTCAGCAAGGTTCGGTTCCTCATCGTCGACAACAATTCGCTGTCGGCGCAGATGCTTGAGGACATTTTGCGAATGCTCGGCACGACCGCGATCCGCCGCGCCGTCGACTCGACGAAGGCAAAGGCGGCGCTCCGCGAAGGCGAGATCGACATCGTCATCACGGAACGCGAGCTCGAGCCCGAGTCGGGAATTCAGCTCGTCGACTACATCCGTCACAGCGCGGAATCGCTCGACCGGCTGATGCCGGTGATCATGCTGACGGCACGCTCGGAGTCCGAGTACGTGACCGAGGCCCGCGACAAGGGCGTGACGGAGTTCCTGGCGAAGCCGTTCACCGTCGATTCGCTCTATCGCCGCATCGCGGCGGTGATTGCGCGTCCGCGCGCTTTCGTCAATTCGCCGGAGTATTTCGGCCCTGACCGCCGCCGGCGGCAGCAGGCATATTCCGGACCTAATCGGCGCAGCTGATGACCGGGCGGAGCCGTCCTCCAGGCAAGTCCAAGGTCCAGATCATCCAGCCGACCGGAGAACTCCGGAAGCGGGCGGTCAACTACAAGAAGGGTTTCTCGGTCGAGCTGACATCCTCGGAGATGATCCAACTCGAGAAGGTCGTCCACAATTCCAAGGACAAGTTCGTCGTCTCGGTCGGCAAAAAGCTGAAGGACCTGCGGGACGCCGCGATTGCGGTTGCGGATGACGGCATGTCGATTCCGGGGTTCCTCCGGACTGCCGAGAAGGACTCGCTCGAGATCAAGGGCCTCGGCGGCACCTTCGACTTCCCCCTGCTGACCCAGGTGGCGAAGTCGCTGAACGACTACGTGCGCGGCCTCAAGAACGTGACGAAGGTCCATCTCGAGATCATCACGCTGCACGTCGACGCGCTCTACGTGATCCTCGGCCAGCACATCACCGGCCAGGGCGGAGCGACCGAAGCCGAGGTGCTGTCCGCACTCCTGCAGGCAACCAAAAAGTTCGGCTGACCCCCGCTCTTTAGCGCGAGAGCTGAAAGGCCGTCAGACGAGCCCTTCGCGAGCCGCTTCCTGCTGGCGCCGCCACATCGACGCATAGAGGCCCCCCATCGCCAGCAGTTCGGCATGCCGTCCGCGCTCGACGACGCGACCCTGCTCCAGCACCAGGATCTGGTCCGCGTCGATCACCGTCGAGAGACGATGCGCTATCACCAGGGTCGTCCGGCTCCGCGAGACTTCGCGCAAGGACGCCTGGATCTCCTTCTCCGTATGCGTGTCGAGCGCCGAGGTCGCCTCGTCGAACAGGAAGATCGACGGATGCTTGAGCAACGTGCGCGCGATCGCGACACGCTGCTTCTCGCCGCCCGAAAGCTTCAGCCCTCGTTCGCCGACCATGGTGTCGTAGCCGGCGGGCAGGCTCTCGACGAAGCGCTGGATCTGGGCCAGCCGCGCCGCCTCCCTCACCTCTTCCGGCGATGCGTCGGGACGGCCATAGGCGATGTTGTAGTAGATCGTGTCGTTGAACAGCACCGTGTCCTGCGGAACGATGCCGATCGCGGCGCGCAGGCTTGCCTGGGTGACGCTTCTGATGTCCTGGCCGTCGATCAGGATCGCCCCCGAGCTCACGTCGTAGAAACGGAACAGAAGCCGGCTGATCGTCGACTTGCCGGCGCCGCTCGGACCGACGATCGCCACCGTCGATCCTGGCTCGACCGAAAAACTCACGTCCTTGAGGATCTGGCGCTCGCGCTCGTAGGAAAATCCGACACGCTTGAACTCGATCCGGCCGCCCGAAACCATCAGCGCTGGCGCTCCAGGCGGATCGGCAACCTCCCGCTCGACGTCGAGCAGCTGGAACATCTTCTCCATGTCGAGGATCGACTGCTTGATCTGCCGATAGACGTTGCCGAGGAAGTTGAGCGGCAGGTAGAGCTGGATCAAATAGGCGTTCACCAGCACGAAGTCACCGACCGTCATGGTGCCGTCGGCGACGCCGTGGCCCGCCATGATCATGATCATGGTGGCGCCGATGGCGATGATGAAGCCCTGGCCGACGTTCAGGATCGAGAGCGTCGTCGCCGACTTGACCGAGGCCCGCTCGTAACGCTCCAGCGCTTTGTCGAAGCGGCGCGCCTCGTGGTCCTCGTTGCCGAAATACTTGACCGTCTCGTAGTTGAGCAGGCTGTCGATCGCCTTGGCGTGGGCCTCCTCCTCGGTCTCGTTCATCTGGCGCCGGTACTTGGTCCGCCACTCGGTGATCGTCAGCGTGTAGGCGATGTAGGCGACGATCGTCGCGAAGGTGACGCCGGCATAGGTGACGTCGTAGAGGCCCCAGAGGATGCCGCAGACCAACGCCATCTCGACGAAGGTCGGCAGGATCATGAAGACGAGGTAGGAGAGCAGCGTGTCGATGCCGGTGGTGCCGCGCTCGATCACGCGGGAAAGACCACCCGTCTGGCGCTCGAGGTGGAATCGGAGCGACAGAGCGTGCAGGTGCCGGAAGGTAGCGAGCCCGAGCGAACGGATGGCCCGTTGGCCAACCTTCGCGAATACAGCATCGCGGAGCTCTGCCGACGCCGACGCCATCACTCGGAGCAGGCCGTATCCCAGGATCAGCGACACCGGGACCGTGATCGCATGGGCCGCTCCGGCGCTCAGCGCATCGACTGCCCCTTTGTAGAGAATGGGGACATTGACGGTCGCATACTTGGCGGCGAGCAGCAGCAGCAGCGAGACGAGCACGCGCGCGCGGAGTTCCGGCTCGCCCTTCGGCCAGACATGCGGGAGAAGGAACCTGATGGTGTCGCGGTCGGTGCGGTTTGGAGGCGCGGGGGTTTCCGGCGCGGCCTGAGCGGGAACGGGGATGTCCATGTGGCCTAAACGGTTAGCAAGCTTTGCCGGCCTTAGCCAGCCTGCTCAGAAGGAGATCGGAAAGCCTTGAGAGATCAGACATAGTGCGCCCATGTCGGCGCCCCAGTCCCCGCTCCGCGGCATCGCCTTCATGGTGCTGTCGGTCGCCATCTTCTGCGTCATGGACGCGCTGGTGAAGGCGCTGTCGCAGACCTATCACCCGTTCCAGGTGGCGTTCTTCCGAAGCCTGTTCGCGCTGGTCCCGATCGGCGTGATGGTCGCGGCTCGCGGCGGCATCAGGATCCTCAAGACCCGGAATCTCGCCGGCCATGCGGCACGGTCGGGGGTCGGGATCGCGGCGCTGCTGATGTTCTTCTACTCCTTCGCCCACATGAAGCTCGCCGACGTGGTGGCGATCGGCTTTGCGGGCCCCCTGTTCATCACCGCGCTCTCGGTACCGATGCTCGGCGAGCACGTCGGCTGGCGCCGATGGAGCGCGGTCATGGTCGGCTTCCTCGGCGTCATGCTGGTCGTCAATCCGGGCTCGGGCGTCCTCGACCCGGTCGGGTTCATCGCCCTCGGCGCGGCATTCTTCTATTCCTTCGCGGTCATCGTCATCCGCCGGTTGTCGACGACGGAGTCGAATGCGGCGATCGTCTTCTACTTCTCGATCGCCGCCGCGATCGTCTGCGGCGCGATGATGCCGTTCCTCTGGATCACACCGACATTCGAGCATCTGCTGCTGCTGATCCTGATCGGATTCCTCGGCGGCAGTGCTCAATACGTCATGGTCGAGGCGTTCCGATGGGGCCAGGTCTCGGTGCTGGCGCCTTTCGAGTACACCGCAATCTTCTTCAGCCTGGGCTTCGGCTACTTCATCTTCGGCGAGACCGCGTCCTCGACGATGCTGATCGGCGTTGCGATCATCGCGTCCAGCGGCCTGTACATCCTGCACCGCGAGACGGTGCGCGCGCGTCCGGCAAAGGCCGTCTAGGCCTTCATGCCCCGGATGACCTGGATGTCGAGTTCGCGGATCTTCTTGCGGAGCGTGTTGCGGTTGAGGCCGAGCAGTTCGGCAGCGCGGATCTGGTTGCCCCGTGTCGCCAGCAGCGACAGCGAGATAAGCGGCCGTTCGACCTCCCGCAGGATGCGGTCGTAGAGACCGGATGCGGGCAGGCCGTCCTTGTGGGCGTCGAAGAAGTCGCGAAGGTGTCGCTCGACCGCCTGGGTCAGGCTCTCGCCGTCCGGCGCGCCGCGCGGCTCCGTCGACATCGCCGGCTCCGCCAGCTCCATGTCGATGATGTCGAGGCCGATCACCGGCTCGGTGTAAAGCGCCGCCAGGCGGCGGACCAGGTTCTCGAGCTCGCGCACATTGCCCGGCCAGCGGTACCTCTTGAGCCGATCCATCGCCGCCTCGTCGACGGTCTTGGTCGGCAGCCCCTCGGACGTAGCCTGGTTGAGGTAGTGGCTCACCAGCTCCGGAATATCTTCGCTCCGTTCACGCAGCGGCGGCAGCCGGATCGGCACGACGTTGAGCCGGTAATAGAGATCCTCGCGGAACAGACCCTGCCGGATCAGCTGGCGGAGATCCCGGTGGGTCGCTGCGATGATGCGGACGTCGGCGCGGATCGCGGTGCGCCCACCGACGGTCGTGTACTCGCCCTGTTGCAGCACGCGGAGCAGGCGCGTCTGCGCATCCGGCGGCATGTCGCCGATCTCGTCGAGGAACAGCGTGCCGCCCTGGGCCTGCTCGAAGCGGCCGGTGGTGCGCTGGACCGCCCCGGTGAAGGCGCCGCGCTCGTGGCCGAACAGCTCGCTCTCGATCAGCTCGCGCGGGATCGCCGCCATGTTGACGGCGATGAACGGGCCGCTGCGGCGCTTGCCATAGTCGTGAAGCGCGCGCGCCACCAGCTCCTTGCCTGTACCGGATTCGCCCGTGATGGTGACCGTGAGGTCGGTCCCCATCAGGCGCGCCAGCACGCGATAGATCTCCTGCATCGCCGGAGACCGGCCGATCAGCGGCAGGCGCTCCTCGCCCTCCTCCACCCGCTCCGCAGGCACCCGCGACGAGGGCTCGGACAACGCCCGACGCACCACCTGGACCAACTCATTCAGGTCGAACGGCTTCGGCAGATACTCGAACGCGCCGCGCTCGGTCGCCTTGACCGCGGTCAGCAGCGTGTTCTGCGCACTCATCACGACGACCCGCAGCTCGGGCCGCTGCTTCCTGATGCGCGGCAGGAGGTCGAGACCGTTTCCGTCGGGCATCAGCACGTCGGTGATCACGAGATCGCCGTCGCCGTCCTCGATCCAGCGCCAGAGCGTCGCGGTGTTGCCGGTCGCGCGCACGTCGTGGCCGAGGCGCGCAAGCGCCTGGGTCAGGACCGTGCGGATGGCACGGTCGTCGTCGGCGACCAGGATGGTGCGGGCCGCCTCGCTCATGCGTCGTCCATCTCCTCGCTGCCTGCGGCCACCGGCAGCAACACGCGGAAGACGGTGCGCCCGTTCTGGCTGTCGAACTCGATGACGCCGCCATGATCGCCGACGATCTTGGCGACCAGCGCCAGGCCGAGCCCGGTGCCGTTCACCTTAGTCGTGACGAACGGATCGAACAGATGCGGGCGGATGTCCTCGGGGATGCCGCCGCCATTGTCCTGGACCGAGACGACGAGCGGCAGGCGGAGCGGGGCGGCCCCGCCGGGGATCGCAAGGCGAACGCCGTGCTGATACGCCGTCTGCAGCACGATCTCGCCCTCCCCGGGCTGAACGACCTCGGCCGCGTTCTTGACGAGGTTCAGGAACACCTGGATCAGCTGATCGCGGTTGCCGAGTGCCGGCGGCAGCGATGGATCGTAACGCTCGACGAAGCGGACGTTGCGGCCGAAGCCGGCTTCGGCGAGACGCTTCACATGCTCGAGCACGCGATGGATGTTGACCGGTCCGCGCGGTACGGGCCGTCCGTCGGAGAACGCCTCCATGCGGTCGACCAGCGCGCAGATGCGGTCGGTCTCGTCGCAAATCAGCTGCGTCAACGTCTGGTCGTCCTCGCTCGCACCCTGCTCCAGGAGCTGGGCCGCGCCGCGGATGCCGGACAGCGGGTTCTTCACCTCGTGCGCGAGCATCGCCGCCATCGCCGTCAGCGAGCGCGCGGCGCCGCGATGGACGAGCTGGCGATCGATCTTGAGCGCGATGGAACGCTCGTGCAGCGAGATCGCGACCCAGCCCGGATGCTCGGACATTGCCGCGATCTCTGCAGTGACGACATGGCTCTTGATCCGCGGCGTCTCGATCGAGAGGCCATACTCAGAAACGCTGCCGCCGATCTCGCGAACCTGCTCGATCAAGCCGAGGATGGGACTGCCGGCCGGGAGGAAGTCTGCGATCGAGCGGCCGGCCAAGGTCGACCAGCTCGCTGCCAGGAATTGCTCGGCCGCGAGGTTTGCCATGCGGATCCCGCTGTCCTCGTCGACCGCAAGCACCGGATGAGGCAGCGCGTTGAGCAGCGAAGAGCCGTCCGGCTCCGGCACGCGGCGCTGACGGAGCGCCGTCGCCTTCATGCGGCCCGCCGCTCGAGCAGAGGCTCGTAGAAGCGCTGGACCATCGCGAACACTTCGGCCGGGTCCATCGAACGGTTGATCTCGGAGCGGAACTCCGCGGAGCCGGGCAGCCCCTTCGAGTACCAGCCGATGTGCTTGCGCGCGATCTTGATGCCGGTCTGGACGCCGTAGTGGAGGAGCATCGCCTCGACGTGCTCGATCATGATCTGGAGCTGGCGTTCGAGCGACGGGTCGGGGAGACGCACGCCGTTACGAAGATACTGCGTCGCCTGGTGGATGAACCATGGTTTGCCGTAGGTGCCGCGCCCGATCATCACGCCGTCGGCGCCGGACTGCGCCAGCGCCTGCTCGGCCGCTTCGAGCGTGGTGATGTCGCCGTTGACGATCACCGGGATCTTCACCGTCTCCTTCACCTGGCGCACGAAAGCCCAGTCGGCCTCGCCCTCATACATCTGGCAGCGGGTGCGGCCGTGGATCGTCACCATCTTGATGCCGGCGTTCTCGGCGATCCTGGCGAGCTTCGGCGCGTTGCGGCTGTCATGATCCCAGCCGGTCCGCATCTTCAGTGTCACCGGCACTTTAACGGCATTCACGGTCGCCTCGATGATGCGCTGGGCCTTGTCCTCTTCGCGCATCAGGGCGGAGCCGGCATACCCGTTCACGACCTTCTTCACCGGGCAGCCCATGTTGATGTCGATGATGTCGGCGCCAAGATCCTCATTGAGGCGCGCGGCCTCGGCCATCACATGCGGCTCGCAGCCGGCGAGCTGGACCGACATCGGCCCGTCGCCCTCGGCGCGCTTGACCATGAGCATAGTCTTCCGGCTCTCGCGGACCATCGCCTCGCTGGCGATCATCTCGGACACGACAAGGCCGGCACCGCATTGCTTCACCACGCGGCGGAAAGGCATGTCCGTGACCCCGGACAACGGGGCGAGGATCACCGGATCCTCGAGGCGAACCGGGCCGATATTTATGCCTAACATTTAGGCAGATGCCTTAAGTGCTCAGGATTTGGTCAGGCTAGCGTCGGGACCTCGACCAAGCAAGAACTTTGCTGCGCCGCAGCACGATTCGCCATGAGGACGGACGTGACGAACTTCACGCCCGGATACGCCAAGGTCAGCAGAAGCCAGGCGCACAGCGCGATGCGGGCCGCGCGGCGGCCGCGCAGACCCACGCGCTTGTGAGCAAACAGCAGCGCGCCGATCACGGCGAAGGCCGCCAGAGACAGCACGGTCTTATGGTCGAAGGCGACCAAGCGCCCCGTCGCCAGGTAATGGGCGGCGATACCGGTGAGAACGCCCAGCCCCAGCACCGCCTCCGCCGCACCCAGGAGGCCGACCTCCAGCCCTTCCGACTCGGCGACGGACGGCAGCAGACGGCTTAGACGGGTCGGCCGCTTGGCCTTGAGCGCCTGCTCCTGCAACGCGACCGCCAGGCCGGCGACGCCGGCGATCGTCACGAGCGCGTATGTCGCGACCGATACGACGATATGGACCAGGATCCAGGATCCGTAAGGACCAGGGACGCGAGGCTCCGGCACCCCCTGCCAGACCGTCGCCAGCACGCCCAGGATCGCCAGGTAGGAGAACAGCAGCGGCATCAGCCGCCATGCCTCCCGGGCCGCAGCGGCGAGCGTTGCGAACAGCGCGGTCGAGGCGGCGATGGTGACCCAGAGCGCGACCGAAAGGCCGGCACGCCAGGCATCCTCGATCTGCGCGAGCGCCCAGGCGCCGGTTCCGGCCACGGCCAGCGCCGTCGTTGCCCACCACAGCCCGTCCCGCCCGCGGCCCAGCCAACCGACGACGGCAGCCGGCAGGAGCGCGGCGACGGCCGCGAGGCTGAAGGCGATCGAGGAATGCATGAGCGCATAGGAGCCTCAGGGCCAGCCTGAACGCAAGAGCGATGTCCGTTGCCTGGGCGACCGGAATCCGCACCTAATGAGGTCATGTCCCCACTTCCCTCCCAAGCCCGAGTCGTCATCGTCGGCGGCGGCATCGTCGGCTGCAGCGTCGCCTATCATCTGACCAAGCTCGGCTGGAGCGACGTGCTTCTGCTCGAGAAGGGGCGCCTCACCTCTGGCACCACCTGGCATGCGGCCGGCCTGATCGGCCAGCTGCGCGGCACGCGGTCGATGACTCGCATGAGCCGCTACGGCATCGAGCTCTACTCGAAGCTCGAGGCCGAGACCGGTGCCGCGACCGGCTGGAAGGAATGCGGTGCCGTCACCGTCGCGCGCACCCCCGAACGCATGACGATGCTGAAGCGCAATGTCGCGACCGCGCGCAGCTTCGGCGTCGAGGCGCATCTGATCTCGCCGAGCGAAGCCGGCAAGCTGTGGCCGCTGATGCGGACCGACGACCTCGTCGGCGCGGTGTGGCTGCCAGGCGACGGCAAGGCGAACCCGACCGATCTCACACAATCGCTGGCCAAGGGCGCGCGCACCGGCGGCGCCAAGCTGGTCGAAGGCGTGAAGGTCATCGGCTTCGATCTCCGAAACGGGCGCATCCATGGCGTCCGCACCGACCAAGGCGACGTGAGTTGCGAGGTGGTGGTGAACTGCGCCGGGCAATGGTCGCGTCAGGTCGGCAAGCTCGCCGGCGTGACCGTGCCGTTGTTTTCAGCCGAGCACTTCTACATCGTCACGCGCAAGATCGACGGCGTGACACCGAACCTGCCGGTGCTCCGCGATCCGGACGGCTACATCTACTACAAGGAAGAGGTCGGCGGCCTGGTGATGGGCGGCTTCGAGCCCGAAGCCAAGCCCTGGGCCCAGGCCGAGGTACCGGACAAGTTCGAGTTCCAGCTGCTGCCCGAGGACTGGGACCAGTTCGAGATCCTGATGCAGAACGCCTTGCATCGCACGCCGGTGCTCGAGAAGGCCGAGGTGCGCCAGCTGCTCAACGGCCTCGAGAGCTTCACCCCGGACGGGCACTTCATCCTCGGCGAAGCGCCGGGCGTCGCGGGGTTCTTCGTCGCCGCCGGATTCAATTCGGGCGGCATCGCCAATGCCGGAGGCGCCGGGCGCCTCACCGCCGAATGGATCGTCGCCGGAGAGCCGACCGCCGATCTCTGGGAAGCCGACATCAGGCGCTTCGCGCCGTTCTACGGCAACGTCCGGCATCTGAAGGAGCGGACGGTCGAGACGCTCGGGCTCCACTACGCGATGCGCTGGCCCAGGCAGGAAATGCAGTCGGCGCGCCCGTTGCGTCGCTCGCCGCTCTACGACCGCCTCAAAGCCAAAGGTGCGCAGTTCGGCGCCAAGCTCGGCTGGGAACGTCCGCTCTACTTCGGGCCGGAAGGCAGGCTGAGCTTCAGCGCGCCGGGCTGGCTCGACGCCGTGCGCTCCGAGCAGCGGTCAACGCGCCGCGATGTGGTGGTCTTCGACCAGACCTCGTTCGCCAAGTATCGCCTCGACGGACCGGACGCGCTGAAGGTGCTGCAGCGACTCTGCGCCAACCAGATCGACGTGCCCGTCGGGAAGATGGTTTACACCGCGATGCTGAACCGCCGCGGCGGGTTCGAGAGTGATCTGACAGTGACGCGCCTCGGCGAAACCAGCTTCTTCATCGTCACCGGAACGGCGCAGGCGACGCGGGATGCCGACTGGATCCGCCGCCGCATCGGCGACGACCGCGCCATCCTGACCGACGTGACCTCGGCCTGGTCGGTGCTCTCGGTGATGGGACCGAAAGCGGACACGCTGCTGCGCGACGTCGGCTCCGAAGACCTCTCGATCGCGCCCGGCATGACCGGGATGATCGACGTCGGCTACGCGGTCGCGCTCGCCGCCCGCTCGGCCTATGTCGGCGGGCCGGGCTACGAGCTCTATGTAGCGACCGAGTTCGCCGCGACCGCCTATGACGCGCTGGTCGAAGCCGGCGCCACTCACAGGCTTCGCGACGCCGGCTATCACGCGCTGGACGCGCTCCGCATCGAAGCCGGCCGGCGCGGCTTCGGCGCCGAGCTGACGCCGGACGACACGCCGCTCGAAGCCGGCCTCATGTATGCGGTGAAAGCCGACAAGGGCGTCGACTTCATCGGCCGCGACGCTCTGCTGCGCCAGCGCGACGCCGGATGCCTGAAGCGCCTCGGCCTGTTCAAGGTAGAGGATCCTGCTGCCTTTCCCTGGGGCGGCGAAGGTCTGCTCAAGGACGGCAAGCCGGTCGGCGAAGTCACCTCGGCAGGCTTCAGCGACATTCTCGGCACCTCGATCGTGATGAGCTATGTCCGTGCAGACCACTCGATCTCGCGCGACGACGTGCTGCAGGGCTCCTACGAGCTCGACATTGCCGGCGACCGCGTGAAGGTCACTCCGCTCGCGAAGCCGCCATTCCAAGGTTAAGGACTGATGCCTGATATCGTTTTGATCGGCGCGATGTCGCCGCGCATGAGCGAAGGGGTCGCCCAGCGCTTCCCGTATCACCGCATCGCGAGCGAGGACGAACTTGCAACCCTCCCCGACGACGTGAAGCGGAAGGCGAGCGTCGTGATCGCCGCCAACAAGGTCGGCGCGCGCACGCCGGCGGCCTTGCCTAAGCTCCGCTTCGTGCTCAACCTCGGCATCGGCTACGACCAGCTCGACCTTCAGGCGCTGAAGAAGGCCGGTATCACCGCCGCGAACCTCGCCGGCCTCGCCGACGAATGCGTCGCCGACATGGCGATGGCCCTCCTGCTCGACGTCGCGCGCGGTACCACCCGCGGGGATCGGTTCGTCCGTGCCGGCAAGTGGGGCAAGGAGCCCTTCCCCTTCGTCAACCGGATCACCGCGAAGCGTCTCGGCATCCTGGGCCTGGGCAGCATCGGTCTCGCGATCGCCAGGCGCGCCGAAGGCTTCCGCATGAGCGTCGCCTATCACAACCGCAAGAAGCGTAGCGACGTGCCCTATCGCTACGCTGAGAACGTGCATGAACTTGCGGCGACCTGCGACCACCTGGCGATCGCGGCTCCCGGCGGCGCCGACACGCGGCACCTCGTGAATGCCGAAGTGCTGGCGGCCCTGCCGAAGCACGGCATCGTCGTGAACATCGGCCGCGGCTCGATCATCGATCAGGAGGCGCTGATCGAGGCGTTGGCGGCCAGCAGGCTCTGGGGGGCCGGCCTCGACGTGCTCGACGGCGAACCGGCGGTGCCGCCGAAGCTTCTCGAGCTCGACAACGTGGTGATCACGCCGCACCGCGCCGGGTCGACGCATGAGACCTCGGAGGATGCGATCGAACTCACGATCCGCACCCTTGACGCCTGGATCAAGGACGGGACCAACATCGCGCCGATCTAGGCGAGTGCCTGCTTGAGGTCCGTCAGCAGGTCGTCCGGATTCTCGATCCCGACCGAGATCCGGATCGTTGCATCGCTGAGGCCGATCTCCTCGCGCAATTCCTTCGCCACGCCGGAATGCGTGGTCGACGCCGGATGCGAGATCAGCGTCTCGGTGCCGCCGAGGCTGACCGCAAGCTTCATGATCTCGAGCCTGTCGAGGAATGCGAAGGCCTCGGCCTCGCCGCCTTTCACCTCGAAGGAGAATGTCGAGCCTGGCGCCACGCACTGCCGGTCGAACACGGCCTTGTGCGGGTCGCCCTCGTCGAGGAACCCGAGGTAGTGGACGTCGGCGATCTTCGGGTGGGCACGTAGGTATTCGGCGACCTTCCGCGCGTTGTCGTTGGCGCGCTCGGTGCGGATGCCCAGCGTCTCCAGCGAGCGCAGGAGCATCCAGCAGGAATGCGGATCGAGCTGGGTCCCCAGCGCACCGCGCAGCAGGATCACCTTCCGGATCAGTTCCTCCGATCCGCAGATGCCGCCGGCGACGAGATCGCTGTGCCCCCCGGCGTACTTCGTGAGCGAGTACAGCGCGAGGTCGGCGCCATGCCTCAGCGGCTTCTGGTACATCGGCCCGAGCAGCGTGTTGTCGACCGCGATCGGCGGGCGATGACCCTGCCGCTTGGCGATCTCGTCGCGGACCTCGGCGACGGCGCGGAGGTCGACGAGGCCGTTGGTCGGATTGGCCGGTGTCTCCAGCATGACGAAGGCGACCCGGCCTTTCGCCATCGCCTCCTCGGCCGCCGCCATGATCTCGGCCCTACTGGTGCCGTCCGCGAAGCCGAAGGGCGCGATGCCGAAAGCGGATAACTGGTTGCGGATCAGCGTCTCGGTGCCTCCATAGAGCGGCCGGCTGTGCAGGATTGTGTCCCCGGGCCGAACGAAGGTCAGGAGCAGGGTCGAGATCGCCGCCATGCCGCTGGCGAAGACCGCCGCCTTCTCGGCCTCGTCCCAGATCGCGAGCCTGTCTTCGAGGATCTCAAAATTCGGATTGTTGAAGCGCGAATAGACCAGCCCCGACTTCTCGCCCGGCCGCGGCTTCCGGCGGCCGGCGGTCAGGTCGAAGAAATCCTTCCCCTGCTGGGCCGACTCGAAGACGAAGGTCGAGGTCAGGAAGATCGGCGGCTTCAGCGCGCCTTCAGACAGGCCCGGCGCATAGCCGTAGCCCATCATCAGGGTTTCGGGCTTCAGCAGCCGGTTCTCGAGCGTCCGGCTCTTGTAGTTCGTCGACTTCATCGGCGCCTCCATGGCTCACATGGAAATGCCGGCCGACGACGATGCGTTCCCGGTTACCGCCCGAGCATCGGCAGGTCGAGCTGCTGCTCGCGGGCACAGGCGATCGCTTCGTCGTAGCCGGCGTCGGCATGACGCATGACGCCGGAGGCCGGATCGTTCCACAGCACGCGCTCGAGCCGCCTCTTGGCATCGACGGTGCCGTCGCAAAGGATCACCATGCCGGAGTGCTGGCTGAATCCGATGCCGACACCACCGCCATGGTGGATCGATACCCAGGTGGCACCCGACGCGGTATTGAGCAGCGCGTTCAGCAACGGCCAATCGGCGACCGCGTCGGTGCCGTCCTTCATCGCCTCGGTCTCGCGGTTCGGGCTCGCGACCGAGCCTGAGTCGAGGTGATCGCGCCCGATCACGATCGGCCCGATCTCCTTTCGCTTCACCATCTCGTTGAAGGCGAGGCCGATCCGATGGCGATCCCCGAGCCCGACCCAGCAGATGCGTGCCGGCAGTCCCTGGAAGGCGATCTTGCTGCCGGCATTGTCGAGCCAAGTATGCAGATGCGCGGCATCCGGCATCAGCTCCTTCACCTTGGCGTCGGTCTTCCTGATGTCTTCTGGATCGCCCGAAAGCGCCACCCAGCGGAACGGGCCGATGCCGCGGCAGAACAGCGGGCGGATGTAGGCCGGCACGAAACCGGGGAAGTCGAAGGCGTGCGTCTCGCCGGCCTCCTTCGCCATCTGCCTGATGTTGTTGCCGTAGTCGAAGGTGGGAATACCCATCTTGTGGAACTCGAGCATCGCCTGGACATGAGTGCGCATCGACTCCTTGGCGGCCTTCACCGTGCTCTTGGGATCGCTCTGCCGCCGTTCCTCCCATTGCTGCAAGTTCCACCCGATCGGCAGGTAGCCGTTCAGCGGATCATGCGCACTGGTCTGGTCGGTGACGCCGTCGGGCCGCCATCGCGGATCGGACTTCGCCCGCTTGACGATCTCCGGCAGCAGCTCGGCGGCGTTGCCGAGAAGCCCGACCGAGATCGCCTTTCCTTCCGCCTTCGCCTTCTCGATGATCGCCAGAGCGTCGTCGAGGTTCTTGGCCTGGACATCGAGATAGCGCGTCTTGAGACGAAACTCGATCGAGGACGGCCGGCATTCGATCGCGATCATCGACGCGCCGCCCAACGTCGCCGCCAGGGTCTGGGCGCCGCCCATGCCCCCCAAGCCCGCGGTCAGGATCCAGCGGCCCTTGAGCCCGCCATAGGCCTGGCGGCCCATCTCGACAAAGGTCTCGTGCGTGCCCTGCACGATGCCCTGGCTGCCGATGTAGATCCACGAGCCGGCCGTCATCTGGCCGTACATCATCAGGCCCTGGCGATCGAGCGCGTTAAAGTGCTCCCAGCTCGCCCAGTTCGCGACCAGGTTCGAGTTCGCCAGAAGCACACGCGGCGCGTCCGCATGCGTGCGAAAGACGCCGACCGGCTTTCCCGACTGGATCAGCAGCGTCTCGTCGCCCTTGAGCCGTTTTAAGGTTGCGACGATCGCATCGAAGCACTCCCAGTTGCGCGCGGCACGGCCGATGCCGCCATAGACGGTCAGCTCCTGCGGCTTCTCCGCCACCTCGGGATCGAGATTGTTCATCAGCATCCGCATCGGCGCCTCGGTCGACCACGAGAGGGCCGAGAGCTTGTCGCCCCGGGGCGCGCGGTTGACACGGGAATTGTCGAGGCGGGTTGCCATCAGCCGGGCTCCGGGCGGTCGAGAAGGCCGCCGATCAGGTCGACGAACGGATGCAGGTGCAGGAAGCGATGCGCGGCGGCTATGTCGGGCGCCATGATGCGGTCGTGGTCGAGGGGTGCCACATGCTCGCGGAGCGCGGCATGCACGTCGGCAAGCTTCGGAGAGGTCTTCAGCGGCGCCAAGAGGTCGACACCTTGGGCCGCGGCCATCAACTCGATCGCGACGATATTGCCGGTGTTCTCCGACATATCGAGCAGGCGTCGTGCAGCATGCGTCGCCATCGACACGTGGTCTTCCTGGTTGGCCGAGGTCGGAATCGTGTCGACGCTGGCCGGATGCGCCAGGATCTTGTTCTCGGACGCCAGGGCGGCCGCCGTCACCTGCGCCATCATGAATCCAGAGTCGATGCCCGGCGTCTTCACCAGGAAGGCCGGCAGGAAGCTCATAATGGGATCTACCAGCAGCGCCGTGCGCCGCTCCGACATGTTGCCGATCTCGGCGAGCGCCAGCGCGATTCCGTCGGCGGCGAAGGCAACCGGCTCTGCGTGGAAGTTGCCGCCGGAGAGGATCTCGCCTTCTTCCGGGAAGACCAGCGGGTTGTCGGAGACGGCATTCGCCTCGGCGACGAGGCGCGTTGCCGCCGAGCGGAGCTGATCGAGGCAGGCGCCCATCACCTGCGGCTGACAGCGGAGGCAATACGGGTCCTGGACGCGATCGCATTCGGCATGGCTGGCGCGGATCTCGCTGCCGACGAGGAGGTCGCGCAGGACCTCGGCCGCGACCTTCTGTCCCGGCTGTCCGCGCACGCGATGGATGCGCGGATCGAACGGCGTATCGGTACCGCGCGCCGCGTCGACCGAAAGCGCGCCGGCGGTCAATGCGGCGGCCAGAAGACGCTCCGTCGCGAACAGGCCGGCGAGCGCCAGCGCCGTCGAGACCTGCGTGCCATTGATGAGAGCCAGGCCCTCCTTCGGCCCGAGGCTGAGCGGCTTGAGGTCGACCGCGTCGAGCGCCGTCTTCGCCGGCATCACCTGCCCGGCATAGCGCACCTCCCCCTCGCCGATCAGCGGCAGCGAGAGGTGCGCCAGCGGCGCCAGGTCGCCCGAGGCGCCGACCGACCCCTTGCCCGGGATCACGGGCATCAGGCCGCGATCGGCAAAGGCGAGAAGCTGCGCAATCGTCTCAGGCCGCACGCCCGAGTATCCCCGCGCCAGGCTCGCCGCCTTCAGCACCAAGATCAGTCGGACGACCTCATCCGGCAGCGGCGATCCCACACCGACCGCGTGCGAGCGCAGCAGGTTGAGCTGCAGTTGCTCGAGCTGGCTCTCGGCGATCCGGGTCTGCGCCAGCTTGCCGAAACCGGTGGTGACGCCATAGACCGCCTGCCCGGAATGAGCCATGCGGTCCACCAGCGCGGCAGCCGCGCGCACCGGGCCATCCGCCGAGGGATCGAGCGCGAAGGTCGCCGGCCCTGCCGCGATCCGTCGGAGCTGCGGCAGCACCAGACGGCCAGGTGTCAGGTCGATCCGATCAGTCATTGCACGCGGCTCCCGTCACATGGTCGACTGACGCATGGCCAAGACCATCCACCTGATCCGCCACGCGCAATCGACGTTCAACGCCGCCTGGGAAGAAGCGGGAACCGACCCGTTCCTCTACGACGCGAGGCTTTCGCCGCTTGGCCTCACGCAGGTCGAGAAGGCTCGCGCGGCGGCACGCGCCCTTCCCTGCGATGCCGTGTTCACGACGCCTCTCACCCGCGCGCTGCAGACCGCGACCGGCCTGTTCGCCGGCCACGCGCCGATCCATGTGGAGCCGCTGCATCGCGAATGGCAGGAGCACAGCTGCGACGTCGGGCGCTCGCCGCGCCTTCTCGCTCGCGAGTTCCCCGACCTCGTCTTCGATCACCTGAGCGATCCGTGGTGGCACCATCCCGATGCGGACGACAAGGGCACCGTCATCAAGGAACCCCTGGACGCCTTCCACGGACGCGTCGCCGCGTTCCGCCAGTGGCTCGCGGCACGGCCGGAAGCGGCGATCGTCGTCGTCGGTCACGGCGCCTTCTTCAGCCACCTGATCGGCCGGGTACCCGCCAATTGCGAGATCATCGCGTGGCAGCCCTGAAGCTGGCTACTTCAGGTCCAGCCTGAACCGGGCGAATCCATTCGCCCCCGTGTCCAGATACCGGAGCTTCGGATTGCCCTTGGCGTAGACCTGCGCCGCAGGCGAGGTCTCGAAAATCACCTCGACCGGTGCGGCGACCTGGGCGAACGACCAGTTCGGTATAACCGAGGCCTGGATCGTCTTCTTCTGGATCAGCCACTCCATCAGCATTTCCTGGCTGGTCTCGGGGCTTTCGAAGACGACATTCTTGCCGTCGAGGCCCGGGAAGTTGCCACCGCCGCCGGCGCGGTAGTTGTTGGTGGCGACGATGAACTCCTGCGCCTCGTCGATCGGCTTGCCCTCGAACTTGAGATCGACAATGCGCCGCGCATTCGGGTTCTGAACCTTGCCTTGCATGTCGTAGCGGGGCGGCTGGGTCAGATCGATCTTGTAGGTGACCCCGTCGACGACATCGAAGTTGTATGTCGGGAACGCCGTGTTCACGAGCTGCTGTGGCGCCGTCACCGCCGGATCGATGCGGTTGAACTGGCCGGCCGACATCTCGAGCCACTCGCGGACGCCGGCGCCGGTCACCTTCACCGCACGGACGGTGTTCGGATAGAGATAGAGGTCGGCGACGTTCTTGATCGCGATGTCGCCGGCCGGCACGTCAGTGAAGTAGTTGGGCCCGCCGCGGCCACCGGCCTTGAACGGCGCGCCGGCCGAGAGGATCGGCAGCTTCGCGTGCGGCGTGTCCTTGAGCTGGGCACGCACGTAGTCGGTCTGCGCCCTCGTCACGATCTGGATCGAGGGATCGTCCTGGACCAGCGCGAAGTAGCTGGTGATCGGGTCCGTGGTCTTGGCGACCGGCCGGCGTACATAGGTGAGCGTTGCCTCGTGCTCGGCCTTCACCAGCGCCAGGATTTCCGGATCCGGTGCCACCACAGAGACCCACTGGTTGTTCTCGCGCTTGCGGATTGGCCAGGCGGCAGCGGTGCCGTCGCCGCGCTCCCATCCCTTGGCCCCCTTCTTCAGCGTCAGGTCGACGACGCCGAGGTGATTGCCCCAGAATCCGGCCATCACCGCGGGCACGCCGTTGATCGTGCCCTTGTCGACATCGGCGCCTGCGACATTGGCGAAGGACTTGTCCGGGAATACCCGGTGAGCATGGCCGGCGAGGATCGCGTCGATACCGGGCACGGAGGATAGGAAGTTCGCCGCGTTCTCTTCCCCGGCCTGTGCCGGCGCCGAGGAGAATCCCGAATGGACCGCCGCAATGACGATCTCGGCGCCCGCTGCCTTCATCTCCGGCACATAGCGCTTAGCTGCCTCGACGATATCGATGGCGAAGGCGTTGCCTTCGAGATTGGCCTTGTCCCAGGTCATGATCTGCGGCGGCACGAAACCGATGACCCCGACCTTGACCTTCTGCTTCGCGCCGGCGTCGTCCATGAATTCGCGGTCGAGGATCACGAAGGGCGGGATGAGCGATTTCGCCTGCGCCTTGTCGGTCCCGAGGAAGACGTTGGCGGTGACGTAGGGGACCTTGGTTCCCTTGAGCACCGTCTCCAGGAAGGCGAGCCCGTAGTTGAACTCGTGATTGCCCAAAGTTGCGGCGTCGTACTTCAGCGCCGCCATCGCCTTGTGGGTCGGATGCACGCTGCCTTCCTTGAAGCCGCTCTCGCGCGCGACCCAGTCGCCAAGCGGATTCCCCTGGATCAGGTCGCCCGAGTCGATGAGCAGCGTGTTCGGCGCTTCCGCCCGCGCCTTCTTGATCAGCGTCGCAGTGCGCGCGAGGCCAAAGGAATCGTCGGCGGTGTCGCGGTAGTAGTCGTAGTCGTAGAGGTGCGTATGGATGTCGGTGGTCGACAGCACGCGCAGCTTGATCTCCTGCGCCCACGCCCCCAGGGACGCGCCTACCGATATCGCAATGGCGAGGAAAAGGGACCGAAGAATCCGCTGCATCACCTGCCGCCTCCCTGGCCGCTCACGATGACGGCCTTGGGAAAAGCCTAGCACAGCGGGATGACGGGTCCAGGAACCCGGAAGACCGGCATTTCTCTTTGGAAAATGCGGCGCTAGACTTCCGCCAGAAATCGACGAACGGGAGACCTCGCATGCATACGCGTATCGCCTCCGTCATCGCTTCCGTCGCCTTCGCCGCCGTCGTTCCCGCTCACGCGCAGACCGTCCTTAAGATGGTGCCGCAGGCAGACCTCCGCGTTCTCGACTCCGTCTATACGACGGTGACGATCACCAACAACTACTCGCGCATGGTCTACGACGTCCTCTTCGCCATGGACTCGAAGCTCGTGCCGCAGCCGCAGATGGTCGAGTCCTACAAGGTCAGCGACGACAAGCTGACCTGGACCTTTGTGCTGCGCCCGGGCCTCAGGTTCCATGACGGCTCGCCAGTCACCTCGAAAGACGTCGTCGCCTCGTTCAAGCGCTGGCAGAACCGCGCCGTCGACGGCAAGGTGCTCATGGCCCGCACCGCCGCCTTCGAGACGCCGGACGACCGCACTTTCGTCTTCAAGCTCAAGCAGCCCTACGGGATGATGCTGGAGACGCTGGGAGGCGCCGCCAACACGCTGTTCATCATGCGCGAGAAGGACGCGGCGACCGACGCCTTCCAGGAGGTCAAGGACGCGGTCGGCTCCGGCCCGTTCAAGTTCATCCGTGAGGCCTGGGTCCCGGGTGCCATGGTCGCCTTCGCGAAGAACGCCGACTATGTGCCGCGCAGCGAACCGCCCGACGGCCAGGCCGGCGGCAAGATCGCCAAGGTCGACCGGGTCGAGTGGCCGTACATCCCCGACACCAATACCGCGGTCTCCGCGCTCCAGCGCGGCGAGGTCGACATGGTCGAGGTGATCAGCCACGACATGATCCCGGCGCTTTCCAAGGATCCGAACATCCAGCTGCTGACCCCGGACCCGATCGGCTTCCAGGCGACGATCCGCCCGAACCATCTGGTGCCGCCGTTCAACAACCCGAAGGCCCGCCAGGCGCTGTTCCTGATCGGCGAGCAGACCGACTACCTGACCGCGATGGTCGGTGCCGACAAGCAATACCAGAAGGTCTGCTTCGCGCCGTTCATCTGCGGCTCGCCTGGTGAGTCCACCGTCGGCCTCGACAAGGTCAACAAGAAGGACGTGGCGCGCGCCAAGCAGCTCTTCGCCGAAGCAGGCTACAAGGGCGACCCGATCGTCATCATGACGCCGACCGACCAGTTCCTGATCCATACGATGACGCTGGTGACGGCGCAGCTGTTGCGCGAGGCAGGCATCAATGTCGACCTGCAGGCGATGGACTGGGGCGCCGTCACCCAGCGCCGGCTCAACAAGAACGACCCCAAGACCGACCGCGCCGGCTGGCACATCGCCCAGACAACCTGGCCCGGCCGCATCCAGTCGAACCCGTTCTTCAACCTGTTCGCCTCGACGCCCTGCGACGGGAAGAACTCCTGGGGTCTCCCCTGCGACGAGGCGATGGAGAAAGTCCGGCTCTCGTATCTCGAGGCACAGACCGCCGAAGAGCGGAGGAAGATCATCGACGACCTGCAGGCGCGGTTCCTGGAGGTCGTGCCCTACGTCCCGGTCGGCCAGTTCACCCGCCCCGTCGCTTATCGCAAGGAGCTGAAGGGCATCGTGCCCAACTCCTGGGACATCACGCTCTGGAACATCGAGAAGGTGAAGAACTAGACCTTCCGAAGAGCGGACGCGGCGGCGTCGAGCTGCCGCGCCGCCTCGTCCATCCGTCCGCTATACCCCGCAAGCCAGGTGCGTGCTTCGCCGAGTTCGCGACGATAGCGGGCGAAGGCCTTGTCCAGGGCCGAGGGTGCAGGTCCTCCAGGCATGGTGCGGACCGAGACGAAGTGCTCGGGCGTCGTGACGCGCCGGAATTCGGCTTCGACCAGGTTCGGTGCACGGCCCGCGACCTCGCGGAACGCCTCCGCGAATGCGGCGTAAGGCACGGTCTGGAAACGTTCGCCGGTATCGATCATCCGCCGCGCCAGCTTGGCCGCGATCTCGTGTGCCTGCCTGAAGGACAGACTCTCGGCACGGACGAGCGAGTCCGCAAGCTCGGTCACGGTGATACAGGCCTCATCGATGTGCTTTCGCACCTTTGCCTCGTCGATCCGGACCGCGCCGAGGAAACCGGAGAGAAGCGTGATCGCGCGGTGGCCGGTGTCGAAGGCCTCATATCCCGCCGCCTGCACCTCGCCTTCGGAGTCGTTCATGTCGGTGAAGGGCGTGTTGTGGACGGCGGCGATCACCGCCTCCGCCCTCGACGCCGCCAACGACAGCATCAGACGCAGATGCTCGACCGGCACCGGGTTCCGCTTCTGCGGCATGATCGAGCTGATTTGCACATAGGCGTTCGGTACGTACATGTGGCCGACCTCGAATCCGGTCCAGGCATTCAGGTCCTGGACGAAGCGGCCGAGATGGACGAAGAGGAGCTTGAGCGCGGCGTAGACACTGGTCGCGTAGTCGACGGCGGCGATGCAGCCGTAGGAGTTCTCCTGAACCTCGGCAAAGCCCAGCAACTCCGCCATCCGAGCACGATCGAGATCGAAGCCTGACGTCGTGATCGCCGCCGCGCCCATGCTCGACTTGTCGGGATACCGCGCCGCGTGCATCACGCGTTCAAGGTCGCGAAGCAGCATTTCCACCAGCGCGCCGAGGTAGTGGCCGAAGGTCGAGGGTTGCGCCGGCTGGCCGTGGGTGTAGGCGACGATCAGCGTATCGCGGTTCGCCTCGGCGACCTTGATCGAGGTGTCGACGAAGCCGATCAGCGCATCGACGAAGCCGATCAGCCGCTCCTTCAACGCCATCTTGAAGACCGTGTGGTCGATGTCATTGCGCGAGCGGCCGGTGTGCAGCTTGCCCGCGACCTCGACGCCGAGCCTGCGCTTCAGCTCGGACTCGACATAGAAGAAGAAATCCTCGTGCTCACCTGTGTAGTCGAGCTTCGACACGTCCACCTTCGCGACGATGTCGTCGAGCGCGGCGAGGATCGCGCCGGCTTCGGCGCGGCCGAGCAGGCCTTTCTCGGCCAGCATCACCGCGCTGGCGCGGTTGATCCTCATCTGGTGCTGCCAATGGTGGCGCTTCACGCCCTCGAACAGGGGGGCAAGCACCGTGTGCTTGTAGACAGGCGCCGGAAAGACGCTGTCGTCCTTGTACTTTGTCATCGCGGCGATGCTCATGGAGAGGCCATTCCAAGTCAACCCGCGATGACCGCTTGATTTTGCGCCCCCGGCTTCTCACCCTCCAGCGTGGACATGGCCACCGATACTGACCTCTGGAACGCGTTGTCGCCGCTGCGCTCGGCCGCCAGCCTCATGATGACCGGCGCGCACCCGGACGACGAGGCGAGCATTTTGCTCGCCCGCCTCGCAAAGAAGGACGGCATGCGGGTGATCTATGCCTGCGCCACCCGAGGCCAGGGCGGGCAGAACGCGTTGGGGCCCGAATCCGGCACGGCACTCGCCTCGATCCGAACCCGCGAGATGGAAGAAGCCGCCCGCGTCCTCGACATGGAGGTGCACTGGCTCGACCTACCTGACTTCGGCTTCGCCAAGACCGCCGAAGCGACGCTCGCCATCTGGGGTGAGGCACGCCTGCTCGAACGCCTGGTGCGCGCGATCCGGACGGCGCGGCCCGACATCCTCTGCCCGACCTTCCTCGATGTGCCCGGCCAGCACGGCCATCACCGTGCGGTCACGCGCGCGACGATCATCGCCTTCGACCTTGCCGCCGATCCCGACGCATTTCCGGAGCAGATCGACGCCGGCCTTCCAGCCTGGCGTACAGCCAAGCTGTATCTGCCGGCAATCACAGGCGGCGGCGCTACTTATGACGATGCCGAGCCGCCTCCGCCGGCGACGATCTCCGTTCCGCTCGATGAGGAGGACGCCGAGATCGGCCGGCGCTCGCGCGCCTGCCACCGGAGCCAGGGCATGGACCTTATGCAGGAGAGACGCCTCTCCGCGATGCCGCTGCACCTCCTGCGCAGCCGGGCGCCGATGGCGAACGCCGAAACCGCGGTCTCCGACGGTCTCAAGTCCCGGCTCATCGACTTCGCCGACGGCGGCGAGCCGGCACTCGACGAAGCACTCCGGCGCGCCGACGCCGGCATCGACTTCGCCATCGCGCGCTTCCCGGATCGGAACGGTGTCGCGACTGGACTGAACTGGGCCCTCGAGGCGATCGAGGAAGCCGAAACCCGTCTCGCCCCTCCGCCCGATCCCGTTTCCGACGACCTCTCCCATCGTCTGACGATCAAGCGTCGCCAGCTCTGGCGCGCGAGCCGCCTCGCGCTCTCGATCGATGCGCGTCTGGAGCTGCCGGAGGTCGTCGTCGCCGGCCTGGCCATCGGCGCCAGGCTGTCGACGCGCTTCGGCGGCGAACCTCTCCCGGCATCGCTTGTCGCGGTCGCCACCGGCGGAGCCGCCGCGTCGCCCGACGACCTCGGCATGGCGCGGATCGTCGTGCCGCTGCCTGATCCGTTCCGTCCGGTTTTCGATCCACTCTCTCCCAGGGGCTCGGTGACGGGCCGGATTCGCTATCACGTCGAAACGCTGGAGATCGAGCAGACGATCGAACCGATCGAGACGCCGAGGATCGTGCCGCCGCTGTCGCTGACGCCGCATCCCGAGCGCATCGTCGTGCGGAGCGGATCGACCTTGCCTCCGCTTCATATCGATGCCCGCAACAACATCGGCGAAACCATCGAGACCCGTATCCGCATTGGCCAGACCGTCGCCCCCTTGCGATTGGCACCAGGCCACGGCACGCGCATCGAGGTAACGGTGCCGACGCCGGAGCCCGGCAGCTACCGCTTGGAGATAGGCGCGGACGGCATTGCCAATGGACGGGTCCGCAGCTTCACCTACGATCACATCCGGCGCACCGGCTGGATCGAGCCCGCGGCGGTCGAGGTGATGGTGGCCGACGTCGCGATTCCGAATGGCCTCCGCGTCGGCTTCGTCGATGGCGGCGGCGACCGGGTCGGGCTCTGGCTCGCCCAGCTCGGGATCGACGTGTCGCCTCTCGACCCATACGATCTGCAAGCCGACCTTGCACGCTTCGACACCATCGTGATCGGCGTTCGGGCGTTCGGCACGCGCCCCGACCTCGCAGCCGCCCGCGAGCGGCTGCGGGTCTTCGTCCGCGACGGTGGCCATCTGGTGACCCAATACCATCGCCCGCAGGACGGCTGGGATCCGACCTCGACGCCGCCGGCTCGGCTGGAAATCGGTTCGCCGTCAGTGCGTTGGCGCGTCTGCGATCCCGCGGCTCCGGTCACGGTACGTGCGCCGGAGCATCCCTTGCTCACCTGGCCAAATCGCATCGGCGCCGAAGACTGGTCGGGCTGGGTCAAGGAACGCGGCCTCTACTTCGCCTCGTCGTGGGATCCGGCCTACGAGCCGCTGCTGGCCCTCGCCGACCCTGGCGAGGCACCGCTTGACGGCGGACTGGTTTCCGCACGCATCGGCGCCGGCCGCCACACCCATGTGAGTCTCGGGCTGGCGCACCAGATGGACGCGCTGGTGCCCGGCGCCTTCCGGCTCTTCGCCAACCTGGTCCAGAGCGCAAGAAAACCGTAGCGAGACGGCAATCGGAGAGGATTCTTTTCTCTCCGTGCATCTCAAGCCGGTCTGCGTTGACAAGCGCGCTCTCGGATGGCGCAATCCCTCGCATCTTCCCCGCCAGGAGCAGACGATGCCGAGCCGTTCCCGCGTGACGCGTCGTACCGTGATCAAGGGCGCGCTCGGCGCCGCCGGATCGAGCCTGCTGCCCTCGGTAGCCTTCGCTCAAGGCAAGCGCGGCGGCGTGCTGATGGTCGCTGCCGACAGCGAGGCGACCAACTGGAACGGTGCGATCGTTGCCAGCAACGGCGTCTTCTTCGTCACCAGCAAGGTGTTGGAACCGCTGGCCGACCAGGTTTTCGGCGGAAGCGGCCTCAAGCCGGTGCTGGCGACCGGATGGACGCCGGCCGCCGACGGCCGCAGCATCACCTTCCAGATCCGCCGGGGCGTGAAGTGGCACGACGGCAAGGACTTCACCTCGGCCGACGTCGCCTTCTCGGCGATGGAGGTCTGGAAGAAGCTGCAGAACTTCGGCCGCGTCGTCTTCAAGGACCTGGAAGCGGTCGAGACGCCGAACGCGCAGACCGCGGTCTTCAAGTTCTCGAAGCCGATCCCGAGCCAGCTGATCCTGAACGCGTTGCCGGCGCTATCGACGGTGATTCCGAAGCATCTCTACGAGAACTCCGACATCGCCGCCAACCCGGCGAACCAGAAGCCGGTCGGCACCGGGCCCTTCACCTTCGCCGAGCAGAAGCGCGGGGAGTTCATCCGGCTCGAGCGGAACCCCAACTACTGGTCTCAGAACCAGCCGTTGGTCGACCGGATCCTCTATCGCGTGATGGCCGACAAGGGAGCCACCGCTGCTGCGCACGAGTCCGGCGACCTGCACCTCTCCTGCTTCAGCGCCGTCTCGACCGCCGACGCGGTTCGCCTCTCGAAGGTCAAGGGGCTCTCGGTCTCGACCAAGGGCTACGAGGGAATCCTCTACACCTGCACGGTCGAGGTGAACCACAAGCGGAAGGAGCTGGCCGACGTCCGAGTCCGCCGCGCAATCCGGCATGCGATCGACTCGAAGTTCCTGCTCGATACGGTGTTCCAGGGCTTCGGTGCGGCCGCGACCGGGCCGATCCCGGCCAGCGGTGCGCCGTTCTATACGACCGATGTGGCGCAATACCCGTTCGACCCGGCCAAGGCCGAAGCCTTGCTCGACGAGGCCGGTTACAAGAAAGGCACCGACGGCAACCGCTTCGCGCTCAAGATCCTGCCGGCGCCGTTCTTCGAGCAGACGCGCCTCACCGGGGATTATCTCCGCCAGGCGCTTCGCCGCATCGGCATCGACGCGCAGATCGAGACCAACGACGCGCCCGGCCACATCGCGAAAGTCTACAAAGACCATGCCTACGATCTCGCCATCGCGGCGCTGGTCTACCGCAACGACCCGGCGATCTCGACCACGGTGCTCTACCGTTCCGGCACGCCGGCCGGCGTTCCCTTCGCCAATCAGTACAACTACGCCGATCCTGAGATGGATAAGCTGATCGATCAGGCGGCGAGCGAGATCAACGCGGATGAGCGGACCAAGCTCTACGTCGCCTTCCAGAAGAAGGTGATGACCGACCTGCCGATCATTCCGCTCATCGACTTCCCCTTCCTGTCGGTAGTCTCCGATAGGGTCGTTAATCATCACAACACGCCGCGCTGGCCCTGCGCCTCCTGGGCGGATGCCAGCCTCGCCTAAAAGGGATACGCGCACAGGCGACTTCTTCGCCGGCCGCGCGCTCGTCCTCATCCGCCGGAGGCTCGCGCAGGCGCTGCCGGTCGTCCTGCTGATCCTGGTCGGCAACTTCCTGCTGCTGAAGCTGGCCCCGGGCGACGCGGTCGACGCCTACATCGCGACCATCGGCGGCGGCGATGCCGGCGTCGTCGCGCGCCTTCGCGCGGAATACGGGCTAGACCAGCCGGCGATCGTCCAGCTCGGCCTCTATCTGTGGAAGGCGCTCCGCCTCGATCTCGGCCAGGCCGTCCTCTACGGCCAGCCGGTGCTGACGCTGATCCTCGAACGCCTGCCCAACACGCTGCTCCTGATGGCGAGTTCGGTCAGCCTTGCCTTCGGGCTCGGGGTCGTGCTCGGCGTCGCCGCCGCACGCCGCGTCGGGCGCCCCGGGGATACGGCGATCATCACGCTCGGCCTCATCGTCTATGCGACGCCGGGCTTCTGGCTCGGCCTAATGCTGATCGTGATCTTCTCGGTCAAGCTCGCGTGGCTGCCGCTGGCGGGGATCGAGACGATCGCCTCGACGCTCTCGGGCTGGGAACGCGTGCTCGACATCGCGCGCCACCTGGTACTGCCGACCGCCTCTCTGGCGCTGATCTACGTCGCGATCTACATGCGCCTGATGCGCGCCGGCATGCTCGAGGTCTACGGCCTCGACTTCGTGCGCACCGCCAAGGCCAAGGGCCTGCCCGACGACCGGATTGCCTGGCGCCATGTGCTTCCGAACGCGATCCTGCCGATGGTGACGATGCTGGGCCTGCAGTTCGGCACGCTGCTCGGCGGCAGCGTCGTGATCGAGAGCGTATTCTCGATCCCGGGCATCGGCCGCCTCGCCTTCGAGTCGGTGGTCAACCGCGACCTCAACACCCTGCTCGGTATCGTCTTCATGAGCGCGCTGCTGGTGATCACGGTCAACCTGATCGTCGATCTCCTCTACGCCCAGCTCGATCCGAGGATCGAGAGCGCATGATGCACCGCGGCTTCGCCGAGCGTTTCACGACCAACCGCGGCGCGATCGCGGGCCTGGCGATCCTTGCCCTCGTGATCCTGGTCGCGGTCGCGTCCCCGCTTCTGTTCCCAGGCGACCCGCTCGACATCGTGGGCCGGCCGCTGACCGAGCCGTTCGAGGACTGGCGCTTCCCGCTGGGCACCGATCGCCTCGGCCGCGACATCCTGGCCGGCCTCGCCCATGGCGCGCGGGCCTCGTTGTTCGTGGGTCTGGTCGCTGCCCTCGGCGCCATCCTGATCGGCATCCTGATCGGGTCGGTGGCCGGATATTTCGGCGGCTGGATCGACGAGGCCCTGATGCGGCTGACCGAGACCTTCCAGACCGTGCCGGCGTTCATCCTGGCTCTCGCCCTGATCGCGGTGATGGGTCCGGGCGTGGTCTCGATCGCGATTGCGATCGCCTTGGTCTCCTGGACCGGTCCCGCCCGCATCACCCGGGCAGAGTTCCTGACGCTCAAGCAGCGCGAGTTCGTCGCCGCCTCGAGGGTCCTCGGCCAGACCGACGCCCACATCATCTTCCGCGACATCCTGCCCAATGCGCTGGCACCGATCATCGTGCTGGGAAGCGTCATCGTCGCATCCGCCATCCTGATCGAGTCGGCTCTTTCCTATCTCGGCCTAGGGGATCCCAATCGCGCGACGTGGGGGCAGATGATCGCCAGCGGCCGCTCGGTATTCCGCTCCGCCTGGTATGTGTCAGCCGTTCCCGGATTCGCGATCCTGCTCACCGTCCTGGCGGTCAGCCTGGTCGGCGAAGGCCTGACCGACGCCGCGAATCCGCGCACCGGCCGACGCTAATCCCTATATATGCTGCGCCGCCGCAGCCGCGGTTGCGTTCTCAATATGTTCTTGCTATGGGATCGTGCATGTCTGCCCACCTTCGTATCCGCGGCGCCCGCGAACACAATCTCAAGAACATCGACGTCGATCTGCCCCGGAACGAGCTGGTGGTGATCACCGGCCTGTCCGGATCGGGCAAGTCCTCGCTCGCCTTCGATACGATCTATGCCGAGGGCCAGCGCCGCTATGTCGAGAGCCTGTCAGCCTACGCGCGCCAGTTCCTGGAACTGATGGGCAAGCCCGACGTCGACCTGATCGAGGGCCTCTCGCCGGCGATCTCTATCGAGCAGAAGACGACGTCCAAGAACCCGCGCTCGACCGTCGGCACGGTGACGGAGATCCACGACTACCTCCGCCTCCTCTATGCCCGCGTCGGCGTCCCCTACTCGCCCGCGACCGGCCTTCCGATCGAAAGCCAGACGGTCACCCAGATGGTCGACCGGGTCATGGCGATGAAGGAAGGCACGCGACTCTATCTGCTGGCCCCCATCGTGCGCGGCCGCAAGGGCGAGTACCGCAAAGAGCTGCAGGAGCTCCAGAAGAAGGGCTTCCAGCGCGTCAAGGTCGACGGCAAGCTCTACGAGATCGGCGAGGTGCCGTCGCTCAACAAGAAGCTGAAGCACGACATCGAGGTCGTGGTCGACCGCATCGTCGTGCGGCCGGATCTCGGCAATCGTCTCGCGGACTCCATGGAGACCGCGGTCACGCTGGGCGAGGGCTTGATCTTCGCCGAGAACGCCGACGGCGGCGAGCGGACGATCTTCTCCTCCAAGTTCGCCTGCCCGGTCTCGGGCTTCACCATCGACGAGATCGAACCCAGGCTCTTCTCGTTCAACAACCCGTTCGGCGCGTGTCCCGCCTGCGACGGGCTCGGCACCAAGATGTATTTCGATCCGGATCTGATCATCCCGGACGAGAAGCTGGCGCTTCGCGAAGGCGCGGTCGCACCCTGGGCAAACTCGTCCTCGAAGTACTACGACCAGACGCTGGATTCGCTCGCCAAGCACTTCAAGGTCTCCACTGGCACGCCGTGGAAGCAGCTGCCGGAGAAGGTGAAGAAGGCGATCCTGCATGGCACCGGCGAAGATCCGGTGTCGATGACCTTCAACGACGGGCTCCGCAGCTACACCACGACCAAGCCGTTCGAGGGGATCATCCCCAACATGGAGCGGCGCTGGAAGGAGACCGACAGCTCCTGGGTCCGCGAGGAACTGGAGAAGTACCAGGCATCGGCCAAGTGCGAGGCCTGCGACGGCAACCGTCTCAAGCCGGAGGCGCTGGCGGTCAAGGTCGGCGGCAAGCACATCGGCGAGACCGCGCTGATGTCGATCTCGGACGCCGCCGCATGGTTCCAGAATCTGCCGAAGAAGCTGAAGGCCCAGCAGCAGGAGATCGCGGCGCGGATCCTCAAAGAGATCAACGAGCGGCTCGGCTTCCTCGTGAATGTCGGCCTCGACTACCTGACCCTGGGTCGCGCCTCGGCGACGCTTTCCGGCGGCGAGAGCCAGCGCATCCGGCTGGCCTCCCAGATCGGCTCGGGGCTCACCGGCGTGCTCTACGTGCTGGACGAGCCGTCGATCGGCCTGCACCAGCGCGACAATGCGCGCCTGCTGGAGACGCTCAAGCGGCTGCGCGATCTCGGCAACACCGTGATCGTCGTCGAGCACGACGAGGATGCGATCCGCTCGGCAGACTTTCTCGTCGACATGGGGCCGGGCGCCGGCGTCCATGGCGGCAAGGTGATCGCGATCGGCACGCCGCCCGAGGTGATGCGCAATCCCGAGAGCATTACCGGCCAGTACCTGACCGGCATGCGTCAGATCGAAGTGCCGCGCCATCGCCGCCCCGGCCGCGAAGGCCAGTCGATCAAGGTGATCGGCGCGCGCGCCAACAACCTGAAGAACGTCGATATCGAGATCCCGCTCGGCACCTTCACCTCCGTCACCGGCGTCTCCGGCGGCGGCAAGTCGACGCTGGTGATCGAGACTCTCTACAAGGCGCTCGCCCGCAAGCTGTTCGGCGCCCGCGAGCCGGCGGCCGAGCACGACCGGATCGAGGGCATCGAGCACATCGACAAGATCGTCGACATCGACCAGTCGCCGATCGGGCGCACGCCGCGCTCGAACCCGGCGACATATACCGGCGCGTTCACGCCGATCCGAGACTGGTTCGCGGGTCTGCCGGAATCGGCCGCGCGCGGCTACGCGCCCGGCCGCTTCTCGTTCAACGTCAAGGGCGGCCGCTGCGAGGCCTGCCAGGGCGATGGCGTCATCAAGATCGAGATGCACTTCCTGCCCGACGTCTACGTGCAGTGCGATGCCTGCAAGGGCAAGCGCTACAACCGCGAGACGCTCGAGGTGAAGTTCAAGGAGAAGTCGATCGCCGACGTGCTCGACATGACGGTCGAGGAAGGCGCCGACTTCTTCCGCGCAGTGCCCTCCATCCGCGAGAAGATGGAGACGCTGGAGCGGGTCGGTCTCGGCTACATCCATGTCGGACAGCCGGCGACGACGCTTTCAGGCGGCGAGGCGCAGCGGGTCAAGCTGGCGAAGGAGCTGGCGCGCCGCGCGACGGGACGCACGCTCTACATCCTCGACGAGCCGACCACCGGCCTGCACTTCGAGGACGTGCGCAAGCTGCTGGAGGTCCTCCACGCCTTGGTCGACCAGGGCAACACAGTGCTGGTGATCGAGCACAATCTCGAGGTCATCAAGACCGCCGACTGGATCATCGACCTCGGGCCCGAGGGCGGCAATGGCGGCGGCGAGATCGTCGCCGCCGGCACGCCGGAAGAGGTCGCCAAGGTGGCCCGCAGCTACACCGGCCAGTACCTCGCGCCCTACGTCAGCAAACGCAAGGCAGCGAAGCGGGCCTAGCGCGAGCCCACCTCGTCCGGACCGGAGAACTTGGCGCGGAAGAAGGGTGCTTCCTTCATCACCTTGTTCTCCATGTTCACGAAGTACTGGGACGAGACCTTGATCCAGGCCTGCCAAGCCGGGTCGGCCGCCATCTTGCCCCGACGCTCGTCGCGCTCGGCCAGGCTCTCATAGGCCCAGATGTGGACGATCTGGTTCAAGGGCCCGATCTCGGTGAAGAAGTAGCCCTGCAACCGCCCGAGATGCTTGATCTGCACCTTGAGCCCCATCTCCTCGTACTTTGCGAGATATTCGGGAAGCGTGCCGGGCTTCAAGGTGTAGGTGCGGTGGTCGACGATCATCGGGGACCTCTCTAGAGCGGATTGACGGAATGGCCACCGTCCACGACGAGGACGGCGCCGGTCATGTAGCGCGACGCATCGGACACGAGCAACAGCAGCGGTCCGTCCAGATCCTCCGGCCGGCCGAGCCGGCGCTGCGGGATGCGGCGGATCAGGTCCTCGCCGGCCTTGCTCGCGAAGAAGTCGGCATTGAGCTCGGTCTCGATATAGCCGGGCGCCAGCGCATTCACGCGGACCTTGGATCGCGCGAGCTCCACCGCGAGGTTCTTGGTCAGGTGGATCAGCCCGGCCTTGGAGGCGGCATAGGCCGAGATGTGCCCACCGGTGCGAAGCCCCGCGATCGACGCGATGTTGACGATGGAGCCACCGCCTGTCTCCGCCATCTGCTTCGCGGCTGCCTGTGCCACCAGGAAGGCGCCACGGAGATTGGTCGCGATCGTCATGTCCCAGTCGGTGACCGAAAGCTCGAGCGCCGGCTTGGCGACGACGATGCCGGCATTGTTGACCAGGATGTCGATGCCGACCATCGCATCCGCCACCTGATCGACCGCCTCGCAGACGCTGACCTCGTCGGTGACGTCGAGCTCGACCATCAGCGCCTCGCCATCCCCGGCGCGGATCTCCTCGGCCAGCGAGACGAGCTTGTCCATGCGCCGGGCCCCGATCGCGACCCGGGCGCCGCACTTGGCCAGGAGCTTGGCGAAGTGGCGGCCAAGGCCCGACGAGGCGCCGGTGATCAGCGCCGTCTTGCCGGTGAGATCTGGCGTCATTGCGTCCTCCTCATGCCGGCGGGTCGAAGGCGAAGGGGATATCGACGCGGTCGGTCGCGAGATCCCTGCCGTCGAGGAAGCGCGTCATTTCGTCCTCGCAGGCCGAGCGCTCGCCGGACCACGAACCTGTATCGTGCGAGGCATTGCCGATCACGAGCTTCTTGCCGTTCTTGAAGCCTGGCAATAGCTCGTCGACATTCGAAACCGGCGTGCGGCCGTCGAGCGTGCCGACATGCATCAAGGTCGGTACGTCGCTGATCAGCGGTCCGCGGAACGCCTCACCCGCGTCGGGCAGGCCGAGACCGTCGCCGACATCCGGGAACGGCAGGTTGATCGCATCGCCGAGCAGCGCCGTCTTTGCCTCCTCCCGGATCCGCGCCAGGCGCGCCGATGTCGCGCCTGACGCCGCGTCCATCACGATCGACATGAAGTTGAAAGCCGGCCGGCGGCGGCGCGACAGCGCGGTCTCGCCGAGCCAGCGCCAGTCGCCCTTCGCCATCGCCTGGATATTGGCGGGAAGCGCCTTGAGCGCCGGGGTCGCTCCCAGCGTGTCGGCGACCGCCATCTGCAGGTCCCAGTCGCCGACCGCGACCTCGACCTCGCCGCCGCGCCGCTTGTCCTTGACCGTCACGCGCTTCGGCGCGCGGCGGAGATCGTCCAGCAGATCCGCAAGTGTCGCGACCAGGCTCGTGAGCACCGGCTTCCAGCGCGGATCAGCCGCCAGCGTGCGATCCAGCTCGCCCAGCGCCTTGTCGACATTGCTCGGCAGCTTGAAGGTATGGTCCGGTCCCTCGGAGCCGCCGGCGATCGCGCGATCGATGACGGCACCGTGCCGCCGGATCACCGAGAAGCAGAGATGTGAGCCGTAGCTGTAGCCGACCGGGCTCATGCGCTCGTAGCCCAGCGCCAGGCGGAGATCGTTCACGTCGTCAGCGCTGTCGGCCGTGGTGTAGCCGGCGGGATCGACGCCACGCTCAGTCCAAAAGGCGAGCGACTTCTTCGATAGATCGCGGCTCGCCTCGACATAGGCGGCGCGGCTTCCGGGCTGGTTCATCGGCAGGTCGAAGAAGAACGGCGGCGACAGTTCCGGCCGCGAACTCCCGACGCCGCGCTGGTCGAACAGGATCACGTCACGATCCTCGGCCCAGCGCCGCCAGCGCGAGAGCCGGCCCATCGACCCGGCGATGCCCGCCGAACCCGGTCCGCCCGCCAGCCAGAAGACAGGCGGTTTGGGCTTCGCGCTCGATGTCCTCAGGCGGACAAAGGCGATCTGGATGGAGCGGCTGCCCGTCCTGCCCCGCACTTCCGGCACAAGCAGCTGTCCCCACTCGGCGGGGACGCGCGTACCGTCCGTGCCATGCAGGACATGCGGGAACAATGTCGCCGTCACTCTTGCCGTTCTCCTAGCGCCCGCGCCTGCTCGCGCAGCTGGAACTTCTGGATCTTGCCGGTCGAGGTCTTCGGCAACGGCCCGAACACCACCGTACGGGGCAGCTTGTAGCGCGCCATCCGCTCACGACAGAAGGCGATGACGCCCGCCTCGTCGGTCGCGGCTGCTCCGGGCTTCAAGGTGACGAAGGCGCAGGGGCTCTCGCCCCACTTCTCATCGGGACGCGCCACGACCGCCGCCTCCATGACCTGCGGATGACGGTAGAGCACCTCCTCGACCTCGAGCGAAGAGATGTTCTCGCCGCCCGAGATGATGATGTCCTTGGCGCGGTCCTTGATCTCGACATAGCCGTCGGGATGCTTCACCGCGAGGTCGCCGGTGTGGAACCAGCCGCCGCGGAAGGCCTCGTCGCTGGCGTCGCGGTTCTTGAGATAGCCCTTCATCACCGTGTTGCCGCGAAGGACGAGTTCGCCGAGCGTGACCCCGTCGGCCGGCACTGGTGCCATCGTGCCGGAATCGAGCACGTCCTGCCCCGCCATGGTCAACAGGTTCACCCCCTGGCGTGCGACCTTGAGTGCCCGGGCATCGGCGTCGAGTCCGTCCCATTCTTCCTGCCAGGCGCAGAGGGTCGACGGACCGTAGACCTCGGTGAGGCCATAGAGATGTGTGACGTGAAAGCCCATCGCCGACATCGCCGAGATCACCGGCGACGGCGGCGCGGCGCCGCCGGTCGCGACCTCGACCGTGTGCTCGAAGCGGCGCTTCACGCCGTCGGGCGCATGAATCAGCATTCCGAGCACGATCGGCGCGCCGCAGAGGTGCGTCACGCGGTGCTCGGCGATCGCCGGGAAGATCAGAGCCGGGTCGACCTTGCGCAGGCACACATGCGTGCCGCCGACCGCGGTCACCGCCCAGGTGTAGCACCAGCCGTTGCAGTGGAACATCGGCAGGGTCCAGAGATAGACCGTCTCAGGGCCGAGGCCGAAGGTGATCGCGTTGCCCATCGCGTTGAGGAAGGCGCCGCGGTGATGGACGACGACGCCCTTCGGGTTGCCGGTCGTGCCCGAGGTGTAGTTGAGGCCAATCGCCTGCCACTCGTCCTTCGGCCATTCCCAGGCGAAGTCCGGATCGCCCTCCGCCAGAAAAGCCTCGTAAGTCAGATCGCCGATGCCGCCGCCCGGCGGGCCAAGCGGATCGGCGATATCGATCACCAGAGGCTTCGGCTCGAGCCCTTCCAATGCGGCCCGCGCCACCTCAGCGCAGTCGCGGTCGACCAGGAAGGCCTTGGCGCCGGAATGGCGCAGGATGAAGCCGACGGTCGCGGCATCCAACCGGGCGTTGATCGCATTCAGCACCGCGCCGGCCATCGGCACGCCGTAATGCGCCTCCAGCAGCGCCGGAATGTTCGGCGCCAGCACCGAGACGGTGTCGCCGGCGCCGATCCCCCGCCGCTTGAGGGCGCTCGCTAAACGGGTGCAGCGCCGACCGAGCTCGCCATAGGTCGTCCGCTGCGGCCCGTGGATCACCGCGATCTTGTCCGGCCAGACCCGGGCCGCCCGGTCGAGGAACGACAGCGGCGTCAGCGCCACGTGGTTCGCGGCGTTGGCATCGAGGCCTTGATCGTAGATCGAGGTCATCCCCACATGCTCATTGTGGTCCGGGCGGCGGTCAAGCGATGGTGCGAGACGGCGGCACGTCCGGGAGTTAGGCTCACCCCATGCGCTTCGACATCTTCCGACGTCGTCTGCCCCTGGTGCTACATCGGCAAGCGGCGTTTCGGCCGCGCGCTCGACACGCGCCCCGACATCCAGCCGGACATCGCCTGGCGGGCGTTCCAGCTGAACCCGGACATGCCGCGCGAAGGCATGGACCGCGCCGAGTACATGGCGATGAAATTCGGAAACGGCCGCAAGGCCGACGAGATCTATCGCCGCGTGACCGAGGCCGGGACCGTCGAGGGCATCGACTTCCGCTTCGACAAGATCAAGCGGACGCCTAACACCACCGACGCCCATCGCCTGCTGCTCTACGCCCAGGGTGCCAAGCGCCAGGAAGCGATGCTCAACCGGCTGTTCGAAGGCTACTTCACCGAAGGTGCCGACATCGGCGACACCGAGACACTGGCCACGCTCGCCGGCGAGGCCGGTTTCGAGACCGCTTCCGTCCGCCAGTTCCTGACGGGCGAGCAAGGCCGCGACCAGGTCATGGAAGACCTGTCGCTCGCCTACAAGATGGGCATCACCGGCGTCCCCTGCTTCATCCTGGAAGGACGCTACGCGCTTCCCGGCGCGCACGAGCCGGAAGCGTTCCAGCCGATGTTCGACCTCGCCAAGCAGGAGCAGCCGGCCTCCTAGGTGCCAACCTTGGCCAGCACGTCGGCTTTCAGGAAACGCTCCACGAAAAGCATGAAGCCGACCGACGGGATCAGCAGGATCAGCGCGGTGATCGCCGCGATCTGGTAGTTGCCGGCAACCGAGGCGGTGAACATCAGCAGCGGCAGTGTCGTCACGTCCGGAACGCCGACGAAGAAGGTGCCGGTGAATTCATCCAGCGATTCCAGGAACACGAAGATCGCGGAGGCGACGATCCCGGGCGCCGCCAAGGGCAACGTGACCGTGAAAAAGGCCCTGAGCGCGCCGGCGCCGATGTTGCGAGCGGCGAGCTCGAGGTCGCGGTCGACGGCAGCGAAGGCGGCGGCCGCGATCCAGACGGCGAAGACCAGCCCATGCACCGCATGGACCAGCACGACACCCATGATCGTGCCGTTGAGGTTCAAGGTATAAAAGATCCGCGCGACGTTGATGTAGACCGCAACAGACGGAAACGCCTGCGGCAGCAGGAACGCCAGCATGATCAGGCCACGGAAAGGCAGGCTGAGACGCGCGAGCGCGTAGCCCGCCGGAATCGCGAGCGCGAGGCTGACGGCGACGGTCAGGAGCGCGATCACCACCGACGTGCCGAGCGACTTGAGCGCGTCGGAGCTCGGCTTGAACACCTGGTACCAGAACTTGAGCCCGTACACGACGGGCAGCTTGAACGGGAAATACCACTGCTCGGCCGCCGCCCACAGCGCCAGGTTGGCGAGCGGCCCGAAGATCGCGAAGGCGATCAGCCCGAGGATGATCCCGCGCGGGATCCAGCCGATCGCGTTCACGGCTTGCCGCCTTCACGCATGCCGCGGCGGAGATAGATCCAGGCGACCGCACCGGTCATCAGGTAGGAGAGCACGCCCAGCGCGTTGGCGGTGCCGTAGTCGCCATAGGCGTTGATGCGGAACGCCATGTCGACGGTCATCATCGTCGGCGACCTTGTTCGAGGATCATGATCGGCACGCCCAGGACCGACATCATCGTGACGAAAGAGAGGATCAGCGCCACCACCAGCGTCGGCAACACCTGCGGCGTCACGATCTCGACCAGGATGCGAAGGCGCCCGGCGCCGAGGTTGCGCGCCGCCTCGATCGTCGAGCGGTCGAGCGAGGCCATCGCGCCGGCGACCAGCAGCGCCACGAACGGCGTCTGCTTCCAGACGAAGGTGATCACGACGCCGCGCCAGTCGAGCAGGCTGGCGGTCTGGATCGGCTCGAGGATGCCGGCCGCGACCAGCGTGTTGTTCATCAGCCCGTTCTTGGCGACGAAGGTGCGCATGCACTGGGCGGCGACGATGAAGGGGATAAACAGCGGCCAGCGGTAGAGCCATTTGAGGATGGCCACCGCGCGGGGATTCTCGCCGAGCGTGAGGTACCCGCCGATCGCGATCGCCAGCGCGCCGCATATCAGAGTCGAAGCACCGACGATCACCAGCGTGAAGGCGATATCGACCGAATAGAGCTCGAAGGCGCGCCCAAGTTAATGAGCGTGGGTTGCCCGTCCTTCGTGGTGAAAGGCGGAGGCGACCGAGAATCCCAGCGGATAGACAAACAGCGCGCCGACCGCGATCAGGGCTGGCGCGACGAGCAGGAATCCGATGAGGCGGGGATTGGGTCGCCCTCACCCCGACCCTCCCCCACGCTCCACGGGGAGGACGGCCCTCGTGTCCTCCCGTTGTGGGGAGGGATAGGGCGGGGGACGACGCAGACGAAGAGGATGCTCAGTTCACGACCTTCTTCTCGTAGGCTTCGAGGATGTCGTCGAAGTAGGCCTTGATCGGGAACGACTTGCCTTGGTGGGGGAGTTCATGCGGTGTCACATCGATGAAGAGCTTGTTCCAGGTCGCGTCGTCGAGCTGGCTCTTGACGTGCTGTGCGTCGATGCCCGATACCAGTTGAACTTCTTGACGATGCCGTCAGCCTGAACCGCCGGGCTGGTGGCGAGCTCGACGAACTTCTTCGCCGCTTCCATGTTCGCGGCCTTGGCCGGGATCACGTAGTACATCGGCTGCCCGGGCATGCCGGGGCCGATCAGCGCCAGCTTGGTCGACGGCGGCAGCTTCCTTCCGCCATCCAGGTGTAGAACACATGTCGACCCAGACCGGCTCCCATGGCGATCTCGCCGCGTTTCAGCATGTCGAGCGTGCCGGCGTTGCCCGGCGTGATCGTCGCGGTCTTGTTGAATTCCTTGAGCTTGGCGAGCGACGCGTCACGAGTTCTTGACCTTGGCATCATAGGGTCCATGGCGATCTGGTCGGCATTCGAGGCGTTCGCATAGACCCAGCCGACGACGAAGCTGACGCCCGACATGCCGCCCTTGATGCCGTTGTAGCCGAACTGCTTCGGGTTGGCCTTCGACCACGCCTCGATGTCGGCGTAGGTCTTCGGCGGGTTCTTCACCAGCACCGGGTTGTAGGCGATCGCGGTCTGGCTGTTGAACATCGGGATCACGTAGCCCTCGACCTTGGCGCCGAGCGCCAGCTTCGAGTTCTCCGAGGTCACCATCTTTCCGGACGCGACGTCCTTGGTGTAGGGCGCGAGCAGGCCCGCCTGCACCAGGTCGCCGGCCATCTTCTGGTGGATCACCGCGACGTCGACGTCCCAGGTCGCGCGGTCCTTCTGGGCGATGATCTTCTCCGCGATCTTCTGCGAGCCGGCATCGCCGGGGCCGGTGCCGACCGAGCTGATCGCCACGTTCGGCATCTGCTTCTCGAAGATCGGCCCGAGATAGTCCTTCACGTAGTCGACCATGTTCTGGTCGCCGGCGGTGGTGACGTTGAGCGTGACCTTCTGCGCGCTCGCGCCCGAAGCACGAAAGCCAGGCCGAGGGCGACAGCCATGCCAACGAACGGGTGCTGCATCCAGGCGCGCATCGCCTGGCTGAGCAGAACCGGCAAACCGATGCAGAGACGACAGGGGCAGGCCGATGCCGACCGCATCGCCGACGCTGAGGCGACGCGGGTCGTCGACCATGAAGTGCTGTCCGCCGACGGCGTACCCGTAGCGCCAGTGGCCGCCGGGATGATGCCTTTCCAGGCGATGCGGCCCTTGAGGACGAGCGTGCCCGCATCGCCGGCATCGGGTGCGCCGATGGTCGCCGCCTCGCCGCGGAAGTGCGCGATCACCTGGAGCGCCAGGCGCGCCGAGGCAGCAGCGACCGGCACGCGGATCTCGTTCGAGAGGGTGCCGGCACCGAGCAGGATCGCCTCTCCGTCGGTGCGCGCTGAGACGAAGGATGTTGCCCGCGCCATGAACGAGGCGACGAAGGCCAAGCCGGACGGTTGTAGACTCTTCCATGCGCGCCACCTGCGCGATTTCGCCCGCATCGAGGATGACGATGCGGTCGGCCATCACCATGGCCTCCTCGCGGTCGTGGGTCACGTGGATCGCGGTGATGCCGAGCTTGTTCTGCAGCGCCTTGATCTCGTGGCGCACATCCTCGCGGATGCGGGCATCCAGGTTCGATAGCGGCTCGTCGAGAAGAAGGATGCGCGGATCGACCGCGAGCGCACGGCCGAGCGCCACCCGCTGGCGCTGTCCGCCGGAAAGCTGGGTCACCATGCGGTCTCCGAGGCCGTCGAGCTTCAGCATCGCCAGCATCTGGCCGACGCGCTCGGTGATCCGCGGCTTGTCCCAGCCGCGGAGCTTGAGGCCGTAGCCGATGTTGCCGGCCGCCGTCATGTGGGGCCATAGCGCGTAGGACTGGAACACCATCGCCATGTCGCGCTTGTCGGGGGGCAGGCCGGAGATGTCCTTGCCATCGACCAGGATGCGGCCGCCGGTGACGGGCACGAACCCCGAGATGGCACGGAGCAGGGTGGTCTTGCCGCAGCCCGACGATCCCAGCAGCGCCACGAACTCGCCCGGCCGGACGGCCAGCGAGACGGCCTTCAGCACCTTGACCGCCCCATAGGCGGCTTCCATGATCAATTTCAGCGACGCGCCGGCCATGCCGGTTTCCTTCCCTGCCTCCCCGCTCTCTTAAGGCGGGTTAGGCGACGATTTCATGACATGACAGTTTTGTTAAAGTCTGACGGGAGGATCACCTGCGGCAAGCCAGCCGGATTCCGGCCACGCACGCATTACGGCGATACCGTCTTTCCGATGAGATCGCTGGTCATCCGATACCGGTGGACCTCTGGGCAGCGGCAGGGCTAGCCTTCCAGGCGCTGGCCCTTGTCCTGCAGGTCCCGATGGTGATCGCGCGGGACCTGCCGCCGATGGCGGCGGCGGACCATTGCGAGGCGGGCGGGCACCACCAGACCCCTTCCGGCACCCGCGATCTCTGCCAGATTCGCATCGGCATGCAGGTCGCCGGCCAGGCGGTCGCGCCAGTCTCCGGCACTGCCGGCGCCAGTCGTCGCCCGTCATCGCCTGTCCTGGTCGTTTCCGGCACCGAGCGCCACCTCGATGCCGCGACGACCACAAAATCCGAGCCCCTCCGCTCCTTCGATCTGATCCTGGCCCCTTCGGCCCGACGGCCATTTCGCCTCGGCACTGCTCAATTCAGGAGTCTCGATATGCGCATTCTCCAGCGCGTCTTTCCCGTTCTCAATCCTCGCGGCGCTCCCAGCCTTCCAGCCGCCGCAGCTGTATGCGCACGCTCGTCCAGCAGGCCGTTTGCCGGCTCGACCCTGGGGCGATTTGCGCGTGGACGGCTGCGAGGGCACGCCTGCACCATGCTGATCCATCGCGTACCGGACGGCATGGCCGGCGTGAAACCCATGCCGAAGCCGGGTTGGCAGCTCTCGACTGTCAAGGGCAAGCTGGACCAGCCGATCGACGACGGTCATGGCGGCAAGGTCACGGAGGGCGTCCGCGAGATCGCTTGGACCGGCGGCAAGCTGCTCGACGAACACTACGACGAGTTCGTCTTTCGCGGTCAGCTTCCCAACAAGCCGGGTGAGACGATCTACATTCCGGTCGTCCAGGAATGCGAGAAGGGCGTGCACCGGTGGATCGAGATCCCAGCGGCGGGCAAGTCGCCAAGCGACTACAAGGAACCGGCTCCCGGCGTGAGGCTGCTGCCGAGGCCGTGAGGCTTCTTCTCCCTCTGATGCTGCTGATCGGCGCCGTCCTCTGGGCGGCGCCGGTCTTGGCCCATGCGGTGCTGCAATCAACCGACCCCGTCGACCGGCAGGTCCTCGCCTCGGCGCCGAAGGCTGTCGTCCTGACCTTCAACGAGCCGGTGACGCCGATCGCAGTCCAGGTACTGGACGGCGGCGGGCGCATCGTCACCCGCGAGGCGCTGCCGATCGACACTGCCCTCGCGATCACCCTGCCGCAAAGCCTCGCCGAAGGCACCTACAGCGTTTCCTGGCGCGCCACCTCGCTCGACTCCCATCCGATCTCCGGGTCGCTCATGTTCGCGATCGGCTCGCCGCCGAGCTCATGGACAGAGCCACAGGCCGATGCGGATCAAGGCTGGCGAACCGCCTTCTTCCTCGTTCGAGCCGCTCTTTCGATCGCCCTGGTGCTGGCTGCGGGCGGCGCCTTGTCTTTGCTGCTCGTCCGACCGATGACGGCGCTGCACCCGCTCCTCGCACGCATCGCCAAGGCGGGCATGGGCCTGTCGGCCCTCGTCATCGGCATTCAGGGCGGGCTGCTGCGCGGCGGCCCGGCGACCGACCTGTTGTGGCTCAGCACCTGGCAGCTCGGCGCCTCGACCACGCGCGGCCTCAGCGCCGCCGTGGCGATCCTCGGGCTCGCGACGCTCCTCGTCGGCCTTCGCCAAAGCGGACGCCCGCTGATGCTGGTCGGCGCCACGGTCGCGATCTTGAGCGTGGCGCTCACCGGCCACACCGGGACCGCCAGCCCACGCTGGCTCTCGGTGCCGCTTCTGAGCCTGCACGCCACGCTCGTCGCCTTCTGGCTCGGATCGCTGATCCCGCTGCTCGACGGGCTGGAGCGGAAAAAGGAGACGAAGCAGCTCGTCGCCCGATTCTCCTCTCTCGCCACGATCGCCGTGCCGATCCTCGTCTTCTGCGGCGTCGGCCTCGTCTTCCGGCACGTGACGACCTGGGAGGATCTCACCGGCTCGCGGTACGGCACCCTGCTGCTGGTCAAGCTGGCGCTGGTCGCAGGATTGCTGGCAATGGCGGCGACCAACAAATGGATCCTCACGCCGCGGCTGCCGCGTGCGTCGTCCGCGCTCTCCGCGATGGTCCGCGCCGAGCTGGGGCTCGGCCTCGTGATCCTCGCCGTCACCGCGCTGCTCTCGCAGACACCGCCGCCGGCGAGCGAGCATCTGCACACCCACGACAGCGGCCACATGCACGGCATCGCGGCCCGCATGGAGTCGAGCGGCTACGTCGCAGAGATCGAGATCACGCCGGCCGTACCAGGACGGAACCTGATCATCGTGCGCCTCGACCGGGCGGAGACACCCAAGGAGGTCGTGATCGAGTTCTCGAATCCGGCTGCCGGCATCGAGCCGATCCGCCGCCGGCTGACCGACGACAACGGCGCCTATGTGCTGGAAGGTCCCGAGCTTGCGGTCGCGGGGGACTGGAAGATCCGCCTCGAGGTGCTGGTCACCGACTTCGACAAGACGACGTTCGAAGCAGAGATCCCGATACGCTAGGCCGCCATCTTGGCGAGGTCGGTCATCAGACGGCGCATACCCTGGATACGGTCCTTCTCGTTCTCCCAGCCACGCTGGAAAACGATCTTCTGATCCGGACGGACCTTGGCGGTGCCCTTCTGGCGGCCGATGAAGTCGATGAGCTTCTCCGGCTTCGCAAAGGTGTTGTGGCGAAGCGTGATGACGGCGCCCTTCGGTCCCGCCTCGACCTTCTCGACGCCGGCGGTGCGGCAGAGACGCTTGATCTGGATGATCTCGAGCAGGTTGGAGACCTCGTCCGGCAGCTTGCCGAAGCGGTCGACCAACTCGGCGGCAAAGGCATCGATCTCCTGCTGGTCGACCAGCAGCGAGAGACGGCGATAGAGCGCGAGCCGCACCGAGAGATCGGCGACGTATGTGTCGGGAATGAGGACCGGCGTGCCGATCGATATCTGCGGCGTCCACTGCTCCTGGACCTCGTCGCCGCCGCCGCGGGCATTGGCGACCGCCTCCTCCAGCAGCTGCTGGTAGAGCTCGATGCCGACTTCCTTGATGTGGCCCGACTGCTCCTCTCCGAGCAGGTTGCCGGCGCCGCGGATATCGAGGTCGTGCGAGGCGAGGGCGAAGCCGGCGCCGAGCGTATCGAGCGTCTGCATGACCTCGAGTCGGCGCTGGGCGGCCGGCGTCAGCTTCTTGCCCGGCGGCAAGGTCATGTAGGCATAAGCCCTGATCTTCGAGCGGCCGACGCGACCACGCAGCTGATAGAGCTGCGAAAGGCCGAACATGTCGGCGCGATGGATGATCAGCGTGTTGGCCGACGGAATGTCGAGGCCGGACTCGACGATATTGGTCGAGAGCAGCAGGTCGAATTCGCGATCGACGAAGGCGGTCATTACCGATTCTAGCGCGGTCGGCGACAGCTTGCCGTGCGCCTGCGCCACCTTGATCTCCGGCACCAGCTGCTTCAGCCGCTCAGCGACCTCGGGCAGATCCTCCAGGCGCGGACAGACATAGAAGGTCTGGCCGCCGCGATAATGCTCGCGCAGGATCGCCTCGCGCAGCACGACCGGATCGTAGGGCAGCACGAAAGTGCGGACGGCGAGGCGGTCGACCGGAGGCGTCGCGATCACGCTCATCTCGCGCACGCCCGAAAGCGCCATCTGGAGCGTGCGCGGGATCGGCGTCGCGGTCAGCGTCAGCACATGCACGTCGGCACGGAGCTCCTTCAGGCGTTCCTTCTGGCCGACGCCGAAATGCTGCTCCTCGTCGACGATGAGAAGGCCGAGATTGGCAAACTGGATGCCTTTGGCCAGCAGCGCATGGGTGCCGATCACCAGCTCGATCGTGCCGTCGGCGATCCGCTTCTTGGTCTCGGCGGCTTCCTTGGCGCCGACGAGCCGTGAAAGCTGGCCGATCCGGACCGGCAGGCCCGCGAAGCGCTGGGTGAAGTTCTGCACGTGCTGGCGGCAGAGCAGCGTGGTCGGGACTACGACCGCGACCTGCATGCCGGTCATCAATCCGAGGAACGCCGCTCGCAGCGCCACTTCGGTCTTGCCGAAGCCGACATCGCCACAGATGAGGCGATCCATCGGCTTGCCCGAGGCGAGGTCGTCGACCGTATCGCCGATGGCGCGCAGCTGGTCCTCGGTCTCGACATAGGGGAAGCGCGCACAGAATTCCTCGTAGAGGCCTTCCGGCACGTTGACGATCTCACCCTTCCTCACTTCGCGCTCGGCCGCCACCTTGATCAGGCGATCGGCGATGTCGCGGATCTTCTGCTTGACCCTGGCCTTGCGCGCCTGCCAGCCCGCGCCACCGAGGCGATCAAGCTGGGCATCCATGTCTTCGGACCCGTAGCGCTACAGGACTTCGATGTTCTCGACCGGCACGAACAGCTTGTCACCGCCGGCATAGAGCACGCGGAGGCAGTCGTGCGGCGCGCCCGAGACTTCCAGCGTTACCAGGCCGTCGTAGCGGCCAATGCCGTGCTCGATATGAACGACGAAGTCGCCCTCGCTGAGAGTCGAGGCTTCCTTGAGGAAGTCCTCGCCTTTCCGCCGCCGGCGTGGGGGCCGCGACAGCCGCTCGCCGAGGATGTCGGCTTCCGCGATCAGCGCGACACCTTCGTGCGTGAAGCCGCGTTCGAGGCCGAGCACCGCGATGCCGGTCTGACCCGGCGTCAACGCGTCCAGCGCCTTCCCGTCGACGACAGAGACCAAGCTCTCGACGCCGTGTTCGTTCAGCAGATGGGAGAGGCGGTCGGCGGAGCCTTGCGTGAAAGCGGCAATCGAGACGCGCTTGCCGTCCGATGCCAGCGTCGCGAGGTGCTGCCGGACCGCATCGTAGAGATTGATCTCCGGTGCGGCGCGCGCAGCGGCGAAGTCATGGCCGGCGCGCCCGCCGGCGTCGCGGCCGGGACCGACGAAGGGGGTGAAGGCGGCGTAGGGCCGCTCCAGCAGCAGCCCCTGCCACTCCTCCGGTGTCGGGTAGAGCCGGTCGGGCGGCAACGGCTTGTAGGGCAGGCCTTCGTCGCTGCCGAGCTTTCCCATCGACTTCCGTGCGTCGAAATACTCCTGGATCATCTCGAAGCGGGCGGCGAAGGCCGGCTCCGCTTCGGGATCGAGCGTGACGCGCGCATCAGGCAGGTAGTCGAGGATCAGCTCCAGCTTCTCGTGGAAAAGCGGCAACCAGTGCTCCATGCCGGCATGATGGCGCCCGGCGCTGACCGCCTCGTAGAGCGGATCGGCGGTGTCGGCACCGAAGGCGCCGCGATAACCCGAGCGGAACCGCTGGATCGACGCCGGATCGAGCATCGCCTCGGAGACCGGCTGGAACAGCACCTGGTCGTGCTTCGCCGTGGTCAGCTGCGTCATCGGATCGAACGAGCGGATGCCGTCGATCTCGTCGCCGAAGAAGTCGAGGCGGAGCGGCTCGGCCGCGCCCGGCGGGAAGACGTCGAGGATGCCGCCGCGGAGCGCGAACTCGCCGGCCTCGCGCACCGTGTCGGCGCGGCGGTATCCGGTGTGGCGCAGGAACTCGACCAGCTCGTTGACGTTGCTGCGCGTACCCTTGGCAAGCCGGCGCATCGTCGCCTTGAACACGTCTCGCGTCGGCAGGCGCTGCAGCACGCCGGCGACGGTCGTCACCACGACGCGCCCCGAAGCCGGCGCTTCAGTGGTCGCAAGCCGCGTCAGGGCGTCGATGCGGCGGGCGACGATCTCGGGGTTCGGCGAGACACGGTCATAGGGGAGACAGTCCCAGGCGGGCAGCGCCACGACCTCGACCTCGGGCGCGAAGAACATCAGCGCCTCGACGACGCGGGCAAGCCGGGCATCGTCGCGGGCAACATGGATCACCGGGCGCGTGGGTGCCGCACGGACGAGGCCGGCGACGAGCCGTGCATCGACGCCTTCGGGCACCCCGCCGACCTCGATCCGGCCGGCTACGCCGAGTTCGCGGTTCAGATCCATCAGACCCAATCCATCAAGCCAGGCTTGCCCTGGCGTAGTCCTGGATCATCTTCAGGACGTCGGTGTCGTGCTCGGCCGGCGGCGTCTCGCACTGAATGACCCAGGCGTAGATCTCCGGATTCTCGGCATCGACCAGGGCCTCGTAGCGGTCGAGCTGAACGCCGTCGAGACCCGCCAGGCGGGTGCGCGCGAAACCGCCCAGCACCAGGTCGAGTTCCTTGGTGCCGGTATAGCTGCTGCGATAGATCAGGCGCTTCAGGCGATCTTGGGACATCGGGTCGCGGGCGATCGGGGGAGACCCGATATAAGCCCTCCGGAGCCGGATGTCAGCGGCCGGAATCGGATACATTGGCGACCCCATGCGGCCCGCCGTCCTCTTCCCCCTGTTCGCCGACGTAACCTCCTTGCCGGGGATCGGCCCCCGTTTCGGCAAGCTGATCGCCAAGCTGGCTGGGCCCAAGGTGGTCGACCTGCTCTGGCACCGCCCATTTGGGCTGGTCGACCGGCGGTTCCAGCCGAGCATCGCCGACGCGCCGGAAGGCCGGGTCTGTACCCTCAAGGTGCGGATCGACGAGCATGTGCCGCCGCCGAATCCGCGACGCCCCTATCGCGTTCTCGCCCGCGACTCGAGCGGCACGGTCGAGCTGGTGTTCTTCCATGCCAAGGGCGACTGGCTGACCAAGGCGCTGCCGCTCGGCGACATCCGGCTGGTGAGCGGCCGGGTCGAGCGCTTCCAGGGCCGCGTCCAGATGGCGCACCCCGACCGCATCGTCGGCGAGGACCAGGCGGACGAGCTGCTGAAGCTCGAGCCCACATATCCGCTGACCGCGGGCCTTCCTGCCGGCACGCTCCGGAAGGCGATCGAGCTCGCGGTCGATCGAGCGCCGGAACTGCCGGAGTGGATGAACGGCCCGCTCAAGGAGCAGCGGGGCTGGCCCGGCTGGCGGCAGGCAATCGGCTTCATCCACGGTCCCTCGGGCCAGGGCGACCTCGAGCCGACCGCCCCCGGCCGCGTGCGGCTCGCCTATGACGAGCTGCTCTCGAACCAACTGGCCCTGGCGCTGATGCGCGCGCATCAGAAGAAGCAGGCCGGCCGACGCACCAAGGGCGACGGCAGGATCCGCGCGCGCATCCTGAAGGCGCTTCCCTACTCGCTGACCCGCTCCCAGGTCGAGGCCGACGCCGAGATCGCCGGCGATATGGCCGACGACAAGCGCATGCTCCGCCTGCTGCAGGGCGACGTCGGCTCCGGCAAAACCGTCGTCGCGCTGTTGGCGATGATCTCGGCGGTCGAGGCCGGATCGCAGGCGGCTCTGATGGCCCCGACCGAGAT
>JBGALV010000091.1:0-19553 GCA_044223515.1 Alphaproteobacteria bacterium | reverse complement strand
TCGGCGATCGAGCCGAGCACGCCGTCGTTCGGCGGGTCCTGCACGATCCAGGCGCCGCGCGCGCTGTCGACATGGAAGAGCTGGGTCGCGCCCGCGCCGGCATAGGAGTTGATGTAGGCGCCGCCGAGGACCAGCGGCACCTGGCCGGCGGCCTTGTCCTTCTCGCCATAGGCGAGAGGCTTGTCCTTGGTGACCGCGCCGGTGTCGACGTTGATGCGGTAGTTGAGCTTGCCGTCGTCGCTGATGAGGCGAAGCCGGTCGGCCTGCGGGTTGAAGTCGACGACCGCGCCCCTGGCCGCGACGAATGGCTCGGAAAGGTTGGCGACGAAGGTCGCCGCCCCGGTCGCGGCGTCGATCGTGTAGATCGTCGCATTGGCGGCGACGCCGTAGAGCTTCTTGTTGGCGGGACGGAAGTCGATGCCGATCAAAGGCGCGGAAATTCCCGCGACCTCGACGACGCGGGCGCGCGCGGGCGCCGCATCGGAGAACAGCACCAGCTGGCTTCGGTCCGAAAGCCCGACCAGGTCGAGCGCCAGGGCCGGCACCGCCGTCGCCATCGCCACGCCCGCGACCGCAGCCGCCATCCATCCACGCATCTGACTTCTCCTGATGTCCATACCCGCCTACGCGCGGAGCCCCGCCCCGGATCACCCGATTGGACAAGAAGCGGCCGGCGGCGCATCGTTTTCATTCAACGTGGTTAATGCCGGTCCGGGAGGCCTCGATGAAGCAGCGTTTCCTCAGCGTCCTCGCTTTCGCCGCGCTCGCACCCGGCCTCGCGCTAGCCGCCAACCTCCGGATCGGCCTCGGCGGCGATCCCGACGTGCTCGATCCCGCGATCGGCGGCAGCTTCCTCGACCGCGTCGTCTTCGCCGGCCTCTGCGACAAGCTCGTCGACATCGATGACAAGCTGAACTACGTGCCGCAGCTCGCGACCGAATGGGCATGGTCCGGCGATGCGCTGACCCTGACCATGAAGCTCCGCCAGGGCGTCGTCTTCCACGACGGCGAGAAGATGGACGCTGCTGCGGTGAAGGCCAACATCGAGCGCTACAAGACGCTGCCGGAATCGAAGCGCAAGGCCGAGCTCGCGGCGATCAAGGAAGTCGAGGCCGACGGCGCGACCGTCCGCTTCAAGCTGGCGCAGCCCTTCGCGCCGCTGATCGGCGTCTTCACCGATCGCGGCGGCATGATCGCCTCGCCGAAGGCGCTGGCGGCGTCGGGCGCGAACTTCGCGGCCAGGCCGGTCTGCTCCGGCCCCTACGCCTTCGCCGAGCGTGTGGCGCTCGACCGCATCGTGCTCAAGAAGTTCCCGCAGCACTGGAACCAGGCGGCCTACAAGGCCGAGCAGGTGACCTACCTGCCGATCCCGGATTCCAACATCCGCACCGCGAACCTGCGCTCAGGCAGCCTCGAGATCATCGAGCGCGTGCTGCCGACCGACATCGCCGCGCTCAAGTCGGATGCGCGCACCAAGGTCGTGGGCTCGCCGGCGACCGCCTACTACACGATGTCGATCAACCTCAACAACGGCGAGCGCGCCGCGACCTTGGGTAAAGACCCGCGCGTGCGCGAGGCGCTCGAGCTCTCGCTCGACCGCGAGGTCATCAACCAGGTCGTCTACAACGGCGAGTTCATCGCCTCGAACCAGCCCTGGGCGCCGGGCAGCGCCTGGTACAACAACGCGCTGCCGGTTCCGAAGCGCGACCTCGCCAAGGCGAAGGCGCTGCTGAAGGCCGCCGGCGCCGAGAAGGTGAGCTTCACGCTCTATGCGCCGAACACCACGACCGAGCAGCAGCTCGCCCAGGTGATGCAGGCGATGGCGGCCGAGGCCGGCATCGAGATCAGGATCGAGGTGCTGGAAGCGACCACGATCACCCAGCGCAACATCAAGGGCGACTACCAGGCCGCCTTCGGCATCTGGAGCGGCCGCCCCGACCCGGACGCCAACGTCTCGATCTGGTTCGCCTGCGACGGCTTCGTCAACTGGGGCAAGTACTGCAACCCGAAGCTCGAGGATCTTCTCGTCAAGGCGCGCACCGTCACCGCGACGCCCGAGCGCCAGAAGCTCTACAACCAGGCGGCCGAGATCATCCTCGCCGACCGCCCGCACCTGATCCTCTATCACTACCGCTGGTTCTGGGGCCTCGCGGCGAAGCTCGACGGCTTCAAGCCATACCCCGACGGCATCATCCGGCTCGACGGCGTCACGATGAACTGAAGGGGCGATCCGCCTACAGCCGGCTCTTGATCCGGATCGCCTGGTGCACGAGCTCGGCGAGGTTCTTCGCGCCCATGCGCTCCATGACCCAGGCACGGTGATTCTCCACCGTCTTCGGGCTGATGTTGAGCTTCGCAGCGATGTCCTTGTTCGACAGCCCTGCGGCGGCGTGCTCCATGACCTGGCGCTGCCGGTTGGAGAGCGTGCCGAACTGGGCCAGCAGCTTCTCGACGCTTTCGCGCTCGGTGCGGTCGTTGCGATGGCCGGCGACGGCGCGCTGGATCGCCTCGAGCAGGCGCCCCTCGTCGAACGGCTTCTCCAGGAAGTCGAAGACGCCGCCCTTGATCGCCGATACCGCCATGTCGATGTCGCCGTGCCCGGTGATCAGGATGACCGGGCAGCTCTTCGGGCGGGCGGCGATCCGGCGCGCCAGCTCGAGTCCCGAGATCCCGGCCATGCGGATGTCGGATACCACGCAATCGAAGCGCGCCTCGCTCTCGGCGCCGGTGAGGAAGCGTTCGGCGGTGTCGAAGCACGACACCGTGAATCCCTTGGAGACGAAGTACGCGTGCAGCGCGTCGAGGACCGCGACGTCGTCGTCGACGATGGCGATGTGGATAGGCTCGCTCATGAGGCTTTCGTTGCCACGGGGAGGGTGAAGGTTACCAGCGCGCCGGTCGTGTGGGGATCCACCCAGAAGCGCCCGCCGTGGCTTTCGATGATCGACTTGCTCAGGGACAGGCCGATGCCGAGGCCGTCGATCTTGGTCGACGAGAACGGCAGGATCTGATCGCCCTGGATGTCCGGGTCGAAGCCCGGGCCGGTGTCGCGGATCGTGACCTGAACCTTGTCGTCCATGGGCGAGACCTTGATCGTGATCTCGCGCCGCGTGTCGCCCGCGTTCTCCATTGCCTCGATCGAGTTTCGAAACAGGTTGATGAAGACCTGCTGGATCTGGAGAAGGTCGACCATCACCGGCCGGACCGGCTCGAGTCGCACGAAGTTGACGCGGACCATGCTCCGGTTGAGCTCGAGCTGGCAGAGGTCGATCGCCTCGTTGACGATTCTCTCGATGCTGTTGGGCGCGCGGGCGCTGTGGTCGAGCTTGACCAGCGCGCGGATCCGGCGGACCACCTCGGCGGCACGCTCGACCTGGACGACGGCCTTCGCCGCCGGCTCGGCGAGATCGGCCTCCTCGCCCGAGCGGAGCGCGTTCGCGACCAGGCGCGCATAGGTGCCGGCGGCCATCAGCGGCTGGTTGATCTCGTGCGCGAGCGCGGCCGCGAGCTCGCCGAGGCTGCCGACGCGCTGCACGTTGGCGAGCGATTCTTGATGCATGCGGAGGCGGACCTCGATCCGCCGCCGTTCGTTCACCAGCGCGCCCGCGACCAGGCCGGTTCCGGCGAGCACGATCATGCGCGTCTGCAGCTCGGTGATCTCGAGCGCCTCCCTCGGCATCTGCTGGGCCGCGACGATCAGGGCGACCTGTGTGATCAGGATGCCGACGCTGACCCCTTCGAGGCCGGTGCGGACCGCCATCCAGACGATCGGGATGAACAGCAGGTAGAAGTTCAGGTAGTTGGGCTGGGCGCTCCGCCCGAAGATCAGGAACACCGCGGCCAGCACCGCCGCGAGCTGCAGCGCTGTCTCCAGGTTCACCTTGATGTCGCGAACCCGTGTCATCGCGACCAGGGCGAAGGGCGCGACGACGACGATGCCGATCGCGTCGCCGATCCAATACCTGCCGCTGGCGGCGGCGAAGGCCGCGGATGGCAACGCTTCGAGGAAAGTCATCACGCCGACGACCGTCGCGGCGATCACCGCCGGGCCGATCACCGCCGAGATGAGCAGGACCAGCAGGTCTCGGAGCGACGTCAGCGCCGGATCGAAGCGGAGGGATGGGCGCGAAAGGACCGCGAGCACGATCGAATAGCCGATACCGGCGACCACCGAGGTTGCGACCTCGACCGGAAGCGAAAGCAGCGTCTGCCGGATGACGAGATCGGACGCGATCGGCGCGGCGACGAAGATCGGCAGATAGCTCCGGCCGAAGGCGAGGACGAACGCGAAGGCGAATCCGACCGCCGGGTTCCAGGGAGTGATGCTCGACCGCATGAACGGGTCGATGAAGCTGACCCAGTCGAGCAGGACGTATCCCGCAAGAAGGGCCGCGCCGCCGATCGCCGTCGGGAAGATATGAGCGCGCCGCGTAACCATGCCCCCAAGCGGGACGTCCGCCGGTCACTGGCGTACCGCATTACCTGCCTGCGGCGCACCTGTATCGGCACCTGGGCAGGTTACCTGGGTATTTTTACCTAGGTAACGATGCTCAAGGTTTCGTCCGGGATTTTGTTCCGAAACAAACAATTTTATCTTTCCGGTCGAGGGCTTTTCTTCCCGAGCAGAAGTGTCGGGGAGCAGCCAGCCAGAACGGCCAAGGAAAGGCGATCCGAATGCCCATCCAGAACTCGATCAATACGAATATTGGCGCCTTCGTCGCGCTGCAGAACCTGAATGCCGTCAACAGCCGTCTGGATACCGTCCAGAACCGCGTGTCGACCGGCCTCAAGGTTAACAACGCCGTCGACGATGCGTCGAGCTTCGCTATCGCCCAGGGCGTTCGTGGCAACCTGAAGGCCTTCGAGGCCGTCTCTCAGGGCCTCGCCAACGGCCGCGGCGTCGCGACGGTCACCCTGGCGGGCGCCACCGCGATCTCCGATCTGCTCGGCGACATCCAGAAGAAGATCACCGAAGGTCAGAACGCGGGCAACACGACCGAGCAGCAGTCGATCCTCAACAACGACTTCCGCAACCTCGTCTCGCAGATCAACACCTTCATCCGGAACGCGACCTACAACGGCCGCAACCTGCTGTCGGCCGCCTCGACCTCGATCAACGTGATCGGCAACGTCGACGGCACGACGCTGACCATCCGGTCAAACAGCGCGTTCGCGACTACCTCCGCCAACCTCGGCAACCAGAACATCTCCTCGACGGTGGCGGCGGCTCAGGCGCTCTCGTCCCTGTTCCTGGCAACCGCCTCGATCAACCAGGTGCTCGGCAACCTCGGTGCCGATACGCGTACGCTGAACTTCCAGGAGACCTTCGTCTCGAAGCTCTCCGACGCGGTCAGCGAAGGCCTGGGTTCGATCGTCGACGCGGATCTGGCGAAGGAGTCCTCGCGTCTGCAGGCCCTGCAGGTGCAGCAGCAGCTCTCGGTCCAGACCCTCAACATCGCCAACCAGAAGCCGAGCGGCCTGCTCGGCCTGTTCAGGTAAAGGCGTCGACGGGGACCTTCTCGCCGAGGCCTCAGCGTCTCAGTCGGCCGACAGCTGCAGCCGCGGGACGAGGGCGCGGCGGATCAGGAGGGTCCCGGCCAGGGCAGCCAGGATCGCCAGCGCCAGAGACCAGACGAGGCGCAGCCGGAACTCTTCGACGACCGAGCCGTCGACCTGGTAGATGCCTTCGAAGAAGCCGATGCGCCGGCCGTCGTCGGCGATGATCGGAACGAATACCTGCACATAGACGCCGCCGGCGATGAAGTGGCGCTTGTAGAAACTCTTCGCGTCGAGCGGAAACTCGTGCCGCATCAGGTGGACCGCGCTCTCGACGTCGTCGGACTTCGGGCGCGCCGCCTCGGCGAGCGGGCGCGCTGCCCGGTCGTAGAGTTCGACCACGATGAACTGGTTGTCGAGCAGCTCCTCGGCGAGTTCCTGGAGCTGGGAGCGGACGCCGACCTCCCAGGGAGACGCCAGCTTGTCGCGATGGCTCGCGAAGAATGCCCGCGTCTTCTCCTCCGCCAGCACCACGACACGATCATCCACTGCCTCGATGTCGAGGTAGAGCATGATTCCGGTCGTCAGCGCGGCCAGCGCCAGGAAGACGCCGGTCATCCTGGCCGTGAACCGACGCCGGGTACCGGGGACAGTGATCGTCTTCTCCTGGCGGATCGATCACAAGTATAGCCCGCGCTGCCGCCGACCGGACGAGGGTGCCAAACGTCGCACCCGCAGCGGTCCCTCCAAACGAAAAGGGCGGACCCGTCGGGCCCGCCCTTTGAGCATGGAAGGAAGCGATTACTTCTCGACGATGCGGCCTTCGACCTTGGGCGAGACCGTCTTCTTCGCGGCGACGTAGTCGATGACCTGGGTCGCCATCAGCTTGGCCGAGCTCTCGTCGATCAGCTGCTTGCCCTTCTTAAGGATGTCGAAGCCGTCGCCGCCGCCGGCGACGTATTCGTTGGTCGCGACCTTGTAGGTCTTGTTGGGATCGAGCGGCTGGCCGCCGACCTTGATCTCGACCACGCGCTTGCCCATCGGCGCCTTCGGGTCCCAGACCAGCGTCATGCCGGAGACCTGCATGAAGCGGCCCTGCTTCTCCTCGACGCGGCCGACCGAGGTCTCCATCGCCGCCAGCAGGTCCGAGCCCTTGAGCTCGAGCAGCACGGTCTTATTGCCGAAGGGCAGCTCGGTCAGGATGTCGCGGCGGGTCAGCGTCACGCCGGCGTCGTAGGTCTTGTCGCCGCGGATGCCGCCGCCGTTGGTGAGGCCGACGTCGCCGCCGACCGCCTCGCGGATCGCATCCGAGATCAGGTTGCCCATCGCCGTCTCCTTGGTGCGCACGTCGTCGCGCTTGGAGGAGAGGGCCACGGTCGAGGAGCCGATCTGGACGTTGAGCTCGGCGTCGAGCTTGTCATTGTGCTTCTTGACGATCGCCGCGATCTCGGGATCCGGCTGCACGCCGGCGACCGGGATCATCTTCCAGCCATGCACGACCTCGACGCGCGGCGGACCGGACTGCTGCGGACGCTTGGAGACCTGGAGCTCAACCACCGCGAGCCAGTGCGCGTCGTATCCGGCCTTGTGGATCAGCGTCGAGCCCTCGTAGGCGGTCAGCGGCTCGTGGTCGTGGCCGCCGAGGATCAGGTCGATGCCGCGCACCTTGCGCGCGAGCTCGCGGTCCTCGGGGAAGTTGAGATGGGTCAGCGCCACGACGACGTCGGCGCCCTGGTCCTTCAGCTGCTTCACCAGACGCGTCGAGGCCGTGAGGTAGTCCTCGAACTTGAGGTCCTTGCCGGGGCTCGAGAGCTGCTCCGTCTCCGGCGTGATCACGCCGAAGAAGCCAAACTTGAGACCGCCGAACTCCTTCATCGTCGTGGCGATCGTCGTGTGGAAGGGCTTGCCGTCGGCCTGGGTCAGGTTGCCGGCGAGCCACGGGAACTTGGATTCGTTGATCCGCGCCTTGGCGACGTCGTCGCCGAAGTCGAACTCGTGATTGCCGAGCACGGCGAGGTCGGTGCCGAGGGCGTTGTAGAGCTCGATCATCTGCGAGCCCTTGGTCAGGCCCGACATCAGCGACGGCGAAATCAGGTCGCCGCCGAAGGTGGTCATCGTGTTCGGGCCGGCGGCCGCGCGCTCGCGCTTGAGCAGGGCCGCGACCTCGGCGAGGCCGCCCCATCCCTTGACTGGGGAGATCTCGTAGACGTCGTTGGTGTGGAAGATCGTCAGCTTGACGTTCTGCGCCAGCGCCGCGACCGGTGCGAGCAGCACCAGCAGGACGGCGAGACGCGGCAGAAGACGGCGGAAAAGATTCATGGGCGGGCTCCCCCGGAAACGTTGGACCGCCATGTTAGCACCCGTGGTCGGGAGCATGCAGTTCGCACTTCGCAAGCCCTCGTGCTTCGCACGCTGACGCCGCCCGCGGCCGTCGCGGCGCGCGCCCTTTCGAACGACCAGAGCCGCGAACGTACCTCATAATTATTGTAAATATACTTATATAGACAACCTATGATTCTGTGTGCTTAGGTTGTGTTGTGGGTGGGAAATTCAAAGGAGGATTCGGTGGTCGCAGCAAAAGGCCAAGGGGGGCACTACCCTTACGTGCATGTCGTCAACAGCACGAATTACCAGATCACGGGTACGGTCCAGTATCCGGGCGCGTTCTGCAGCAACGACGGATATTCGGTGTCGGCGGGCTACGGCAATTCCTGGACCGCCGACTCGCGCGGCGTCTGCCTCGTGTCCGCCGTGACGGCGACCGTCTCGATACCCAATCAAAACCCCATCGAGGCGGCGTCGTACCAGTCGTCGGGGACGGCCTACAGCCAGTTCGCCGTCATTCAGACGAACAACAACCCGATGCAGTTCAGCGTCACCCGCATCACGGACTGATGCTTCCCGACAACTTGGAGAGAAGGCATTTCCTTATGGACGAACCAGCTGACGTCATCCGGGACAAGTCCGGACACTATCCCTATGTCTCGGTGGTCAACAGTACGCCATTCGACGTCTACAACGGCGTCGTCAACTATGCCGACGACGTCGACTGCAGCGCAGACAACTTCACATTGTCGGCAACCCCCGGGACTTCCTGGCAGGCAACCAGCCGAGGGGTTTGTTTGGTGACCTCGATTACTGCCTCGGTCTCGACCCCCGGTGGGGCAGTCGATGCCGGCCCGTACTCTTCCTCGGGCACGGCCTATAGCCAGTTCGCGGTCATTCAGACGAACAACAACCCGCCGCAGTTCCAGATAACGCGGATCGTTACGTAAGAGACGCTTCTAGGCCGCCCGCACGCGCCCTGGGGATGGAGTTCGCTCGCATCTCCTGGGCGCGGCGGAAGGCTCAGCCGTCCTCGCTCGTCATGCGTCGAGTATGTCGCGGATCGGCGTCGGCTTGCCCAGGAGGTAGCCCTGGCCCAGCGAGGCGCCCAGCGCTTGCGAGGCCTTGGCCTGTTCCGCGGTCTCGATCGACTCCGCGATCACCGGGATGCCGAGGCTGCGGCAGAGCCCGATCATCGCCACCAGGAACGCCTTGTCGCGGGGCTGGGTCGCGGCGTTGCGGATGTAGCGGCCGTCGATTTTGGCGAAGTCGACGGTGAAGGCGGAGAGATACTGGAACGAGGCGGCGCCGGCGCCGAGATCGTCGATGCAGATCGGGTGGCCGCGCTTGCGCAGCCGGTCGACCTGCTCGGTGGCGCGCCCGAGGCTGCCGATCGCCGCGGTCTCGGTGATCTCGAACAGGATGTCCGGCGGGTTGATCTTGTGCTTGGACAGAAGCTCCTCGAGCGCATCGACGAAGTCGGGCGACTCGATCGAGCGGCCGGAGAGGTTGATCGCGACCCTGACCTCGCGCCGGACGGGCGGGCGGACCAGCTGGATGAAGGTTTCCTCGGCGACCATCAGGTCGAACTCCGGCGCCAGCGCCGCCTGCTCGGCGGCGGCGATCACCGTGCCGGGGTCGGTGTTGTCGGGCAGCCGGCAGAGCGCCTCGTAGTGGTGCACGTGCAGGTTCTCGAGCCGCATGATCGGCTGCAGCGCGATCTCGATGCGGCGCTCGCGGATGGTCTCGCGCAGCCTGGCGACGGCGACGGCGGCGTCCGCCAGCAGTGCCGGCAGGCCGGGACCGAGCGCGGCGATGCCGTCGACCGACAGCTCGGCCTGGGCGAAGCGCTGAACCGCATAGAGCACGGCACGTCCGGCATCGGCGCGCGACAGCCCGGCGGTTTCGAGCGCGATGGTTACCGCCTTGGCGGTGAGCGGCGGCGCCTTCGGCACGGCCTTGGCCGTGGCGTCGGTGAGGGTCCGGGCGAGCTCCTGCTCGTCGATGGGCTTGGGCGCCAGCACGCCGAAGCGGCCGCCGCCGAGGCGGCCGGCGATGCCGTCGGCGCCGGCGGTCTGGTCGAGGATCTCGCCGATCGTCTGAAGCAGCTGGCGGCGATGCTCGGGATCGGTCGTCGCCATCAGCTTGTCGAGGTCGCCGAGGTCTAGCAGCGCCAGCTGGTCGCCGTCGGCGCCTTCGGCCATGCGCTCGGAGAGCGCGGTCGCGAACCCGGCCTCGGTCAGCGCGCCGGAGGCGCGGTCGCGCTCGCGCGCGGCGGTGGCGCCGGGCCTGACGACGGGCTGGGTCAGCGAGACGAAGGTGCCCGAATTGTCCGGCAGGCGGCAGGCGCCGAAGAGCACCTCGCGCCCGGAGGCCAGGTGCACCAGCGCCGGGCTGACCCGCCCGACCGGTCCCAGCTCGGCCAGCATCGTCTTCACCCGGCCGCGGTCGGGAATCGCGATGACCGAAAGGAACACCATGCCGAGCAGCTTGTCGGCGGCGCGCCGGGTCAGCGTCTCGATCGCGCCGGCGGCATAGGCGATGTTGCCGTCGGCGGAGACCTCCATCACCGCGTCGGCGGCAGCGAAGGCGAACGCGACGAAACGGTCGCGGGTCTTGTGGTCTTCGTTGGTCCCCCCGGACATCGCCCGAGCCTACAACGCTGGAACGCTCACGTCGTCAGCACGATCTTGCCGATGTGCTCGCTCGTCTCCATCAGCGCGTGCGCTTTCGATGCCTCGGCCAGCGGGAAGGTCTTGTAGACGACCGGCTTGATCCGGCCCGTGGCCAGCAGCGGCCAGACCCTGGCCTTGAGCTCGGCGGCGATGTGGCCTTTCTCGATCGGGCTCCGGGGACGTAGCGTCGTGCCGGTGACGATCGCGCGCTTCCTCATCATCTTGCCGATGTCGAGCTCGACCTTGTTCCCCTTCAGCGCGGCGATGTAGACGATGCGCCCGTCGGTGGCGAGGAGGTCGAGGTTCTTCGGAAAGTAGGCGCCGCCGACCATGTCGAGCACGACGTCGACGCCCTTCGGCGCCGCCGCCTTGATCACCTCGGCGAAGTCCTCGGTGCGATAGTTGACGGCGCGCGCGGCGCCGAGGCCGGTGCAGGCCTTCACCTTGTCGTCGGAGCCGGCGGTCGTGAACACGGTGGAGCCGAGCGCGTGCGCGAGCTGGATCGCGGTGGTGCCGATGCCGCTCGACCCGCCATGGATCAGGATCGTCTCGCCGGGCTTGAGCGCGCCGCGCTGGAAGACGTTGGTCCAGACGGTGAAGAAGGTCTCGGGCAGTCCCGCCGCCTCGACCCAGCCCATGCCGTCCGGCACCGGCAGGCACTGCACCACGGGCGCGGTCGCATATTCGGCATAGCCGCCGCCGGCCAGCAGCGCCGTCACCTTGTCGCCGGCCTTGAAGCTCCAGCGCATCGCCTCCGGCACGGCGGGGCCTGCCGGCCCGACCGCCACCACTTCGCCCGCAACCTCGAGGCCGGGCAGGTCCGAGGCGCCGGCCGGCGGCGGGTATCCGCCCTGGCGCTGCAGCATGTCGGGACGGTTGACGCCCGCGGCCCTGACCCGGATCAGCACCTCGCCGGGGCCAGGCTTGGGCACCGGCCGCGTCGCCGCCTTCAGCACGTCCGGGCCGCCGGGGGTCGAGATCTCGACCGCGGTCATCGTCTCGGGCAGCGTCATCGTCCTCTCCGTCGTGTTCGGTGTTGGTCTAGTATCGCCGAAATCGCCCGGGCGGAAGGAGGGCTTCGATGTCGGACTTCGACGATCTTGAACCGCGTGGGCCCAACAAGAAGCCGACGCTGCGAAACCTGGAGCCGATGTCGATCGACGAGCTACGTGACTACATCGAGCGGCTCAAGGCGGAGATCGCGAGGGTCGAGGCGCAGATCGCCGCGAAGAAGAACCAGGCGAAAGGCGCGGCCTCTCTCTTCAAATTCTAGGGCGGCTGTTTGCGGAGCCGGCGATCACGAAAATCGCTCGAGCCCGCGGAAGACCGCGGGGACGCGATTTTCGCCGCCGGCAAGGCTCTCGATTCTTGAGCCATCGGCGGCCGGATCGCGTACCCAAGCGTCTTCGCTTGGGCCCGAGCGATCCGGCACCAACGCCGAGTCCGATTGGTCGTAGTTCAGGGCCTCACGCCTTCCAGCGCGGCACCGCCCGCGCCATCGTCCACATCACGCGGTCGAGGTCGCGCGCGAGCTCGCTCTCGCGTGCCCGTGTGTTGCAGAGCGCGGCCCAGGTGAGGCCGCTCGTCGTGCGCACCATGATCGTCGCGGTGCCGGGAAGGCTGCCGGTGTGCCAGGCATTCCCGCGCGCGTTCACGCGCCAGCCCCGCGCATAGGCGGGATTGATCGGGCTCGCCGTCGTCATCCGGGAGACCGTCTCGGGCCGGAGCAGGCGCGGCACCGCGGCGGCGAAGCGCGCGAGCGATGCGGCGCTCGCGATCCAGCCGCCATGCGAATCCATGCGCCGCACGTCCATGCCGTACGCATCCTCGCGGGGGCCGGCGTAGTAGCGCACCTCGGACGGCTGCCGCTCGGCCAGCGTGTTGCCGGCGATTTCCATGTCGGCGATGCTCGAAGGGGCCAGCAGAGTCTGCTTCACGTACCCGGCGTAGAGCTCCCCGCTCACTCGCTCGATCACGCGGCCGAGCAGGCAAAAGCCGAAATTGGAATATGCGTAGTGCGTTCCGGGATCATGCGCCGGGCGCTGGTAGGCGAGCGTGGCTTCGATCAGCGCCGCGTGCCCGGGCAGCCCGGCGCGGAACATCGGATCGGTCGCGTCGTTGGGCCAGCCACCGGAAGTGTGGGTCAGCAGATGGTCGATCGTGATCGCGCGCAGCCGCTCGTTCTCGATCCTGCCGTAGGTCTCGCCGAGGATGCCGTCGCGGCCGAGCACGCGGTCGCCGAGCCCGAGCCGGCCTTCCTCGATCAGCCGGAAGATCGCGACCGCGGTGATCGGTTTCGAGACGCTGGCGATGCGGAAGCGATGCCGGGGCGTCAGCGCCTCGCCCGCATCGCGGTCGGCGAGGCCGAAGGCCGCCTCGTGGACGAGCTTGCCGCCGCGCGTGAAGGCGACGGCGAGGCCGGGGACCTCATGCTGCTTTCGGAAGCCTTCGGCCGCCTCCACCATCTTCGCCACCTCGGCCGCTGAGGGCGGGGACGCCTCTTGGGCGAGCGCCGGGGCGCCGATCAAGGCGGCCGCGCCGCCTGTGAGGACCTGTCGCCGACCGAAGTTCATGGCGTGATGCTAGCAACGCCGCTCAGGCGCTGGGAAGTGGAGCAACCCAGGCATGCCGGTGGTGGTCGTACACGGCTTGCGTTGGCGCGGGAAATGCCTGGTCGGCGAAGCAGCCGACCGCCACCGCCACCAGCTTCGCCATCCGCGCCGGATACCAGAAGACCGTCGAGCCGCAGGTGGCACAGAAGTGGAAGACAACGGGATGCCCGCTGTCGGACGTACGCTGGTAGATGGTCGACACGCCAGCGACCTCCGTCGCGCCGGCGTCGAAGAACGCGGCGATTCCGAAAGGGACGCCGGTCCTGCGCTGGCACTCCAGGCAATGACAGAGAGATACCTTAGCGGGCTCGGTACGACAGGTGATGCGAAGCTGCCCGCAGCCGCAGGCGGCGACACGCACCGTCACGACCTGCCGCGCGGCGTCGGGATCTTCACCGGCTTGTGCTTGTGGGCGGGGGCGGTCGAGACGTTGCCGAAGCCCGCGTCCTCGGTCAGCGCGTCGCCCCAATAGGCGATGAGGTCGGCGTGGCGCTTCTCGATCTCGCCGATCTCGCGCGTGATGCTGCTCTTGACCACCATCGAGACGATCGGCGGCGTGGCGAAGTAGATGACGCAGCCGACGCCGGCGGCGCCGATGATCACCGCGCCCGTGTTCGGGTCGCCCAGCGCCTTCATCGCGTGCTCCATGGTGTGGCCGCGGGTCCAGAGCGGCATCAGCACCGGGTAGAGGCCGGCGAGGTTGAGCGAGCCGATGCAGAGCACGCCGAACTTCTCCGGCGTGCGGTCGAACAGGAAGGTCAGCAGGGTCGGCAGCAGGCCGACGCCGAGGATGATCGCGGTCGGGCGGAACAGCACCGCGATGACGCCGATGCCGAAGAGCCAGATGAGCGGCTTCAAAACCCGATCCCCATCAGTGCCATCATCGCGATCGCCGCCAGGCCCGAGGCCATGCCGATCATGCCGGCGATCTGCGGGCCGAGGCCGCTTGCCCGCCTCTCGGCCTTGCTGAGCTGGTCCTTGAGCTCGGAGAGCTTCTTCTTGCCTTCGACGAATTCGGCGCGCGCCGCCTCGAAGCCGCGGCGATCGGCCTCGAGCGCGCCGGACTCCTCGAGCGTCTTCAGCAGCGCGTCGATCCTGCCGAGCGGGGCGGCGGCCTCGAGGTCCTTCAGCACCAGGTCCTTGAGCTCGCTGCCGCGGATCTCCTCGTCGGCCGTGGCCTTCAGCAGGTTGGCGAGGTTGGTCGTCAGGTTCGGCACCGCGATCTTGGCGTTCGACTGCACCAGCGCCAGGATCTTCACCTGCTGCACCAGGCGCTGGAGCGCGTTCCGCCGGCCGACCGCCTGGCGCAGCACCTGGTCGGTGACCTTGGAGGAGCGCGAGGCGATGAAGGCGAGGATGTGGCGGTCGGTCAGGAAGTCCTCGACGAAGGACTCCGGCGTCAGGCGGTCGAGCGCGGTCAGCAGGTCGTTGAGGTCGACGACGCAGCTCTCGACCACCAGCGGGCTCAGGCACGGCATCGCCGGGCTGAGCTCGTAGAGGCAGCGCTCGATGCCGGCGCCGGGATCGCGCGTGGTGACGACCGTGCGCTGTCGTTCGAGCAGCGAGCGGATGCGCGCGGCCTCGGCGCTGAGCGAGCCTTGCATGATCGACCAGCCGGACCACAGGCCGTTGGCGATCAGCATCGAGAGGTCGGCGGCGGCGTCGCGCTCGTTGTCGGCGTCGACGAGCACGTTGCCGAGCAGGTTGGGCAGGCCCTCGAGCTGGAAGGAGAGGTCGCGATAGCGCATCGGCCCGGCCGGATCGAGCGCCAGCAGCGAGTTCAGCACCAGCCGGTCGGAGCGCTCGCGCACCGTCGTTTCCTGGCTGCCGCGCGTCACCTTGGTGACGCGGTCGACCACGGCCTCCTCGGCGAGGCTGCGGCGGATCCAGGTCTGGAACTCCTCGCTGGTCAGCAGCTTGCCGCCGTGGTCCCAGTTGCGGGAGATGTTGAAGGCGAGGCTGCGTGCCGAGACCGCCTCGTCCGAGCCGACCTTGATCGGCCGTCCGGCGACCTTGGGCTGGGTCACGCGCGGCGGGTTCGGGCGCCGCCCGTCGACCGCCCATTGCGCCAGCTCCGGCAGGCCCCAGCGCTCGCGGCGCGAGTCGACCAGCAGGCCGCGGATCACCTCGATCATCGTCGTCGAGAGGCGGAGGCCGCCGGCCATCGCCTCGTACGACCCGATCTCCAGCCGCTTGGCGGTCATCGCCTCGGGCTTCATGTCGCGCAGCGGGTTGCGCCCGGTCGCGAGCATCAGCAAGGTCACGCCGACTGCGAACAGGTCGTCGGAAAAGACGCCGCCCATCCGCGCGCGCGGATCGGCCATCGCGCTGTCGAGCGGCTCCAGGTATGCGGGCTGGTCCTGGCCCGGCGGCGAGGTCGCAGGGGGACCCAGGATGATGTTGGTCCTGGACGCGTCGGCGTAGAAGAGGTTGTTCGGGCGGATGCCGCGATGCGCGGTGCGGCGGGACTCGATCTCCTTCAGCGCCGGGATGATCGAGCGCACGACGCGGGTCGCGATCGACTCGTCGGAGAGCGCCTCGAAGGGCTGCACCAAGCTCGGCGCCACCATCTCGCCCATCGGCTCGACGATCAGCGTGAAGTCGCGGCCGCCCTCGCCCTCGCGGTTGCCGATGCCGTAGTCGGCGATCTTGACCATGCCCGGCGCCTGGAACTTGTCGAAGGCGCGGAGCTGCTCGACCGGCAGCACGTTGCCGGGCTGGTACAGGTAGGCGATGACCGGCCGGGCGGTGCCGGCGCCGGGCGTCGGGTCGACGTCCATCGCCCTGTACGCGCGCGTGGCCGACGTATCGAGCGCGGCCAGCCGGGCATCGCGCTGGATCTGATATCGGGGGCTTAGCTCAAGCATTCAGGCGCACGGTGATCTCATTGAAAGATCAACCTAAGCCGCCTCGGCGTCAATCGAGTGTGCGCCCGCTCACGCCCGAAACATGAGCCCCGGTTCAGGTCCAGGTCCAGCGGCCGATGACGCGGCCGCGGATGTGCGCCTCCTCGAGCGTGCGCTCGTAGGGCTGGTAGCGCGGATTGTCGGAGCTGAAGCGGATCTTCGGCGGGTCGGAATGGGGCACGAACTCGACGCGCTTGATCACCGTGGCGAGCCCGTCCCAGGCGACGAAGACGCCGGGCGGGCTCGGCATCTGGTCGGAGGTGTCGACCATCACCCGCTGCCCGGGCCGGAACTCCGGCTCCATCGAGTCGCCGTAGACGGTAAGGATCTTGAGCGCCGTGGTGGGCGCGGTGGTGACCGAGCGTACGAGGTCGCCGGGAAGCTGCCAGTGGCCGGCCTCCAGTTCCTCTGAGTTGAGGGCACCGCCGCCGGCGCCGGCGCGGACGTCGAGCTCGACGATCGGCACCATCGGGCCGTCCCCGGCCGGGATCGTGCGGGCGACGCCCTGGGCCGGCATCGGCGCATCGTCCGACGCGTCCAGAAGATAGGAGGCGGAGACGCCGAGCACGCCGGCGAGCGCCCGCAGCGTGGCGGCCCGCGGGTGATTGCCGCGGCGGATGGTGCGGATCGCGTCGACCTTGAGCCCGGCCTTGAGGCAGGCCTTGCGCTCGGACAGGCCCGTCGCCTTGAGCCGGGCCTCGATCCGCTGCAGGAGGAGGTCTTGAGACATGCGGCGATAGTTCCGCATCCGGACCTCGGATGCACTAGGATAATTATCCATTGACTATGAGGAATAAAATCCACAATACTCGGATCAGGCCCCGATGCCGGCGACGGCGGGAGGCCTTATCCGGTGCAATCTTTGCGGGAGACTTCCGTCATGTCGTCGAGCTTCAAAGGCAGCCTGGCCTCAGCGCAGCCGGCCAGCGCCGGAACGCCGGAGGAGATCGGCGTGCTCCGCCGCCGCGCCTTCGTCGAGCACGGGGTCGCGATGATCCACCTCTCCGACGTCCTCGACCCCTGGACCAAGCAGGCGGTCATCAACGAGGCGCGCCGACAGCTCGAGCGGAAGATTGAGCCGGCCGCCGATCCCGCCCGCCGGAGGTCGCGCCGATGAGCGACGCCACGATCGTGCGCTGGTATCGGCAGCGCGACGGCAAGCCGCCGCTGCTGGTGACCGAGAGCGTCCGCCGCTGGTCGCCGACGTCGCCGGATCCTTGCGCGAATGGAGGCATGCCTGCGGATTCCGTTCCGGTGCCGGAGACCCCGCCGGCAACCTGGACGCCGGCGCTGGTGCGGGCCCGGCTGGCCGAGGCGATGAGCGTCATCCGCCGTCTTCCCGACGACGCGACGTCGCGGCCCTCGACCCGGACGGTGCGCTGGCCCGACGTGGTCCACGACCTCGCCGAGGCCTATGGCTATGGTCGAAGCCGGGCGGTCGACCGGCCGACTCCGGCGGAGATCGGTCGCCTCGATCAGACGCTTCCATGGTTATTCCTGATCCAGGACGGACAGCAGCGCCTGGCCGTGATCGGGGTGGCCATGGGGCTCAACCTACGCGTCATCGCCCGCACGTTCGGCTGCAGCCACGAGACCGTCCGCCAGCGCGAGCGCGCCGGGATCGCGGCGCTGGTCCGGGCGCTCAATTCCTGAGGATCCCCATCCGATGGCGACCAACCGCAGCCGTGAAATAAATCCGCAACACGAAGGCCCGGCGCTGCCTGACGCGGCCGGCGATCCGGTCGCCTACATGCTGGCGGTGATGGAGGACGGCGACGCCGACCCAAGCCGCCGGGACGGCATGGCGAAGGCGGTCGCGGCCTATCTCCGGCCCAAGGCCAGGGCCGGCGGCGCCGACGGCCGCGAGCTGCTCGACCAGGCCGTCGCCGGCTCCCGCGCTAGCCTGGCGCGCAAGCTGGGGAAGCTGGCGGAGGGGGCGGCGAAGAAGGGGTGAGCTTCCGCGCCTCGCGCCTTGTGCCCCTCCCGCGCGTCGTACGCCGGGGAGGGACGGGGTGGGGGCCCGGCTCGGTCGTTGATCGAAGCCCGGTACCGACGGAGTTCTCCTCGCGCGTGCCCCTACCCTAACCCTCCCCCGGCTTCGCCGAGGGAGGGGACACGAGAAGGCGCTTGGCGACGATTCATGACCCATCCCCTCGACGCCCGATCCTTCGCGCGCCTCTCGCCCGAGGATCGCGCTTCTTTCCTCGCCGGCCTCTCCGAGCTCGAAGCCGCGCATCTGCTGCATGACTGGCGGTTCTGGGCGCGGCCGGAGCAGCTGCCGCCGCCGGCGCCGTGGGAGACCTGGCTCGTGCTCGCCGGCCGCGGCTTCGGAAAGACGCGCACCGGCGCGGAGTGGGTGCGCGCCGAAGCCGAGAGCGGACGGCGCAGGCGCATCGCGCTGGTCGGCCCCACGCTCCGCGACGTGAAGAAGACGATGGTCGAGGGCGAGGCCGGCGTGGTCTCGATCTCGCCGCCGTGGTTCCGCCCGCTGTTCGTGAAGTCCGAGCTTCGTCTCGTCTGGCCGAACGGCGTCATCGCCGATCTCTACTCGGCCGAAAGGCCCGATCGGCTGCGAGGGCCCAACCACGACGCGGCCTGGGCTGACGAGCTTGCCGCGTGGAAACACTTGGAGGAGACCTGGGATAATTTGGAACTCACGCTCCGCGCCGGCACCGATCCGAAGCGCGTCGTCACCACCACGCCGAAGCCGCGCCAGGGACTGAAACGCCTGATCGCCGATCCGACGACCTCGGTCACGCGCGGCTCGACCTCGGCCAACGCGGACAATCTGGCGAAGGGCTACGTCACGCGGCTCGAACGCCGCTACGCCGGCACGCGCCTCGGCCGTCAGGAACTCGATGCCGAGATGCTCGAGGACGCCGAGGGTGCGCTGTGGAACCTGAAGCGGCTCGATGCGCTCCGCATCGCCGTGCCGCCGGACTTCAAGCGCGTCGTCGTCGCGATCGATCCCGCGGTCTCGACCGGCGCGCGCTCGGCGGAGACGGGCATCGTCGTCGCGGGCCTCGGCGAGGACGGCATCGGCTACGTGCTCAAGGATCTCTCCGGCCGCCATCGCCCGGAGGAGTGGGCGGCCCGCGCGATCGCCGCCTTCCGTGCGCACCGCGCCGACCGCATCGTCGGCGAGGTGAACAACGGCGGCGATCTGGTCGAGGCGACCTTGCGTGCTGTCGATCCGACGATCCCGTTCCGCGCCGTCAGCGCCAGCCGCGGCAAGCGCGTGCGCGCCGAGCCGATCGCCGCTCTCTACGAGCAGGGCCGCGTCCGCCATGTCGGGTCGCTGCCGAAGCTCGAGGACCAGATGGTCGGCTGGCAGCCGGCGGAGGACGCCGCCTCGCCCGACCGCGTCGACGCCCTGGTCTGGGCGCTGACCGAGCTGATGCTGGGCGAGCGCTCGTTCTTCTATGTCGGCAGATAGACGGAAAAGTCAGTTTATAGGGGATGCGGATTTTTAGCCTTGACGAAATCCACGGTTTTTGACAGCATTGGCGCTACTGGTTCGGATTGGGTCACGCGCCCCC
>JBGALV010000090.1:0-20640 GCA_044223515.1 Alphaproteobacteria bacterium | reverse complement strand
GCGTCGACGTCGTCTACGATCCCGTCGGCGGCGAGCTCTTCGAGCAGGCACTCCGGTCGACCGCCTGGGAAGGCCGCGTCCTGGTTATCGGCTTCGCCTCCGGCGAGATCCCCAGGGTGGCGGCAAACCTCCCGCTGCTGAAGGGCTGTGCGATCGTCGGGGTCAGCCTGGGTGGCTTCCGCAATCGCTATCCCGAGACCTACGTCGCCAACTTCGATCAGCTGTTCGCCTGGCATGCGGAAGGCAAGCTCAGGCCCCATGTCAGCCTTACCCTGCCGATGGCAAGGGCGGCCGACGCGCTGGCGATGCTCGGCAACCGCAGCGCCGTCGGCAAGATCGTGCTCACGATGGAGCGGACCTGATTTTGCGGGTAAGCTGAGACCGATCCCGCATCGGGCGGGCAACTTCGCGGCGCGGCGCTTGTCATGACGAAACCGGTCGTCGGCATCATCGGAAACGCGCAGGTCGTCAACGAGCGCTTCAACGTCCAGGTCTGCGGCCAGCGGAACCTGAAGGCGGTGGCCGAGGTGGCGGACGCGCTGCCGCTGATGTTTGCGGCCTTGCCCGGCATCACGGACATCGGCGCGCTGCTCGATGCGGTCGACGGCATCCTTCTGACCGGGGCCCGCGCCAACGTCCATCCGACCCATTTCGGCGTCGAGCCTTGCGCGGCGCACGAGCCCTACGACCAGGACCGTGATGCGGTCGCGCTCGAGCTGGCGAGAGCCTGCGTCGAGCGCGGCGTGCCGGTCTTCGGCATCTGCAGGGGCTTCCAGGAATTCAACGTCGCCTTCGGCGGCTCCCTGCATCCCGAGATCCGCGAGCTTCCCGGACGGATGAACCACCGCATGCCGCGGCTCGAGAACGGCGAGATCCATCCGGACCCTGAAGTCGTCTTCGCCGACCGCCACGAGGTGAAGCTGGTCAGGGACGGCGTGTTCGCGAAGCTGCTCGGCCGCGAGACGATCCGCGTGAACTCGCTGCACGGGCAGGGGATCCTGGAGCCCGGCAAGCGCATCGTCATCGAGGGCACGGCCGAGGACGGCACCTTCGAGGCGATCCGCATCGCGGACGCGCCGGCGTTCGCGCTCGGCGTCCAGTGGCACGCCGAATACGATCCTCAGACCAATCCGATCAATCGCACCCTGTTCAAGGCCTTCGGCGCCGCTTTGCGCGAGGCGAAGCGGCGCTGAAGGTTCTTGGCTATCCCTGAAGCTTGACCAGCTCGGCCAGGACGACGTCCGGCTGAGGCAGGGTTCCCGGGGCATAGGCGTGGAAGGCACGGACGACGCCTTGCGGGTCGACGATCGTGATCGACCGGGCGGGATACCCGCCCTCGGCATTGAAGATGCCGAGATCCTGGCTGAGCTTTCCATGCGGATAGAAATCGGACATCAGCGGATAGTTGATGCCGCCCAGGCTCTGCGCCCAGGTCTTCAGCGCCGGAACGGAGTCGCAGGACAACCCGAGGAGCTGGGCTCCCCGTTCTTCGAATTGCTTCAACGCACGGTTGAAAGCGGAGGTTTGGTTGGTTCAGCCGCCCGTAAAGGCGAGCGGATAGGCCGAGATCACGATCCACTTGGAGCCGCGAAGGTCGGCCGACGAGACGGCCTTGCCGTCATGGGACTTCAGCGTGAACTCCGGCACCTTGCTGCCGATTTCAGCCATGATCCTCTCCTTAAGTTTAAGGCACGACCCGGCGACGATAACGGATAACGAGTGCGGCGTGGAGAGGCTCAGGCGGCTGCCTTGGGCGCCGGCGCCAGCGTCACCGCGAGCACTCCGGCAAGCGTGAGGGCGCCGCCCAGCATCATGCGTGGCGTGAGCACGTCGCCCAGCACCGTGACGCCGGCGACGATCCCGAAGATCGGCGCCAGCAGGAACATCGGCGTCACCAGCGTCACCGGGTATCGGCGAAGCAGGTGGAACATGCCGGCGAAACCGATCAACGAGGAGCCGAAGGCGGTGAAGGCGAGATTGCCCCAGGCGGCCCAGGAGGCGGCGCGCGACATCTCGATCTGGTTGCTCTCGATCAGCAGCGACAGGCCGAGCAGAGACGGAGCCGACAGGAGCGCGATCCAGGCCTGGAGATTGAAGATCGCGACGTTCCTCAAGCCGCGCATCAGCACCTGGGCGGTCGCCATGGCGATGCTGGCGAGCAGGATAAGGACGACCGCGGTGCCGTACCCCATCACGCGCGGATCGAAGCCGATGACGACGACGCCCCCGAACGCCGCGGCGATCCCGGCGAAGCGGAGCGCCGTCAACCGTTCGCCGAGGAACAGCACCGCGAGCAGGACGGAGAAGGGGAGCTGCGTCTGCGTCACGACGGCGACCGTCGAGACGTCTTCGGCGAGGTAGAGCCCGCCGTACTGGAGCGCGAAATGCACGGCGCCGCAGAACAGCGCCACGACCAGGAGCCTCGGCATCTGCCCCGGGACCCAGCGCAGCATCGGCGCCAGCACCAGGCAGAGGAGCGCAAAGCGGATGCCGGTGAACCAGATCGCCGGCAGCTCGGCGAGCGCGAGCTTGGCGGCGATGAAGGTCAGGCCCCAGACCAGATTGATGACCAGGACGAGCGCGATGTCGCTGAGCTTCACGCGCTGCCGCCTGGCTATCCGGATGCCTCAGATGATCCCCATGCCTGAGATGATCCCCGGGGCTCGCCGTTTGATCGTTTCAGATCGCGGCGGCCCGGTCGGGACGTTTCACGCCTGGCGGCGCAGCTGCGTCATCATCTTCGGGCGCGGGGCGTCGATCGCATGGCTGATCTCACCGGCGACGCGGCGGAGCGTGGAGGCGAACTGCGCCTTGCGGGCTGCATCCAGGCGAGCGGACGGCGCGGAGATCGACATGCCGGCGATCGGTACGCCTGCCGGATCGACGATCGGCACGCCGACGCAGATCGAGCCTTCCTCGTTCTCGCCGTTGTCCTCGGCGAAGCCCTGGGTGCGGGCGCGATCGAGCTCGAGCGCGAGCTGGGCCAGCGAGCGCAGCGTGCGGCCGGTGCGGGCGCGGAGCTTCGGCGGGATGTGGCGCAGACGCTCGTCCTCGCCCATCTGCGAGAGAATGGCCTTGCCGATCGCTGTCGTGTAGGCCGGGTCGCGGCCGCCGACGCGCGCCTGCATGCGGAGCGCGTGCTGGCTCTCGGCGATCTCGATGTAGACGATCTCGGCGCCGTCGAGCACGCCGAGGTTCACCGTCTCGCCGAAGCGCTCGCGCAGCGCCCGCATGTGCGGCAGGCAGACGTCGCGGAGATTACGCAGACGCGCGTTCGAACGGCCCCAGGTGATGATCTTGAGGCCGACGCCATAGACGTCGCGCTCGGGGTCGTAGGAGAGCAGGCCCGACTGGACGAGCGTGCGCAGATAGCGGAACACCGTCGTCTTCGGCAGGCCGACTTCGACCGACACATGCTGCAGGGACAGCGCCTGGTCGGACGAGCAGATGCAATCGAGCACCTGCATGGCCTTGAGGACGGGTTTCACCAAATAGTCGTCGCGCATCTTCCCTCCAGTGATTTCGCAAAGCGAAATAGCAGATCCTTGACATGAAACGCAAGCTCACGGACAGTCGGTCGCACCCCTGAAAAAGCGAGGATTTAGGCTATGGCCCTCAACAAGTTCGAGAAATCCAAGGCGGCCATGGCTAGGGGCGCGAAGGTCCTCGGCGGTGGCACCAACTCGAACTTCCGGGCCGGCGTCTCTCCGACCCCGCTGGTCATCGACCGCGGCGAAGGCGCCTACCTCATCGACGTCGATGGCAACCGGCACGTCGACTACTACTGCGCGATGGGGCCGATCATTCTCGGCCACAACCCGCCGGCCGTGATCGAGGCGGCCAAGCGCCAGCTCGACAAGGGCATCATCTTCGCGAGCCAGGTCGAAGCCGAGTTCGAGGCCGGCGAGCTCGTGCAGAAGCTCGTCCCGTGCGCCGAGCGCGTGCGCTTCGCCGGATCCGGCACCGAGGTCGTGCAGGCCGCGTTCCGACTCGCGCGGGCGGCCACCGGCCGCAACATCATCGTGAAGTTCGAAGGCCATTATCACGGCTGGCTCGACAACGTGCTGCTCAGCGTCGGCCCGTCGGCCGAGGCGGGCGGTCCCGCCGATGCGCCCAACCTCGTTCCCGGCAGCCCGGGCATGGACCCGAACGCCGCGAAGAGCGTCAACGTGCTTCCCTGGAACAACCTCGAGAAGCTCAAGGAGCGTCTCGCCAAGCGCGACGTCGCCGCGATCATCATGGAACCGGCGATGTGCAACACCAGCGCCATCCGCCCGAAGGACGGCTACCTCGAAGGCGTCCGCCAGGCCTGCACCGAGACCGGCACGATCCTGATCTTCGACGAGGTCATCACCGGCTTCCGCGTCTCCGCCGGCGGCGCGCAGAAGGTGCTGGGCGTGACGCCCGACCTCTGCACCTTCGGCAAGGCGATCGCCAACGGCTTCCCGGTCGCCGCGATCGCGGGCCGCGCCGACCTGATGGACATGATGGTCCCGGGCAAGGTCGTTCACGGCGGTACCTACAACGGCCACCCGGTCAACATGGCCGCGACCGTCGCCGTCCTGCAGGAGCTGCAGAAGGGGGACGTCTACAAGAAGATCGAGAAGCAGGGGAAGCGGCTGATGGACGGCATCGGCACGATCCTTCGCGACCACCAGGTGCCGAACCGGGTGCAAGGCTTCCCGGGCATCTTCCACGTGGCGCTCGGCACGTCCGATCCGATCACCGACTACCGCGACAGCCTCAAGGCCGACAAGGCCAAGTACGTGAAGCTGTCGGCGGCGATGGTCGAGCGTGGCGTGCGCGCGCTCGAGCGCGGCGCCTGGTTCGTTTCCGCGGCGCATGACGACGCGGTGATCGACCAGACCCTGCAGGTGGTCGAAGACTCCGTCCGCTCGGCGCTGCGCTAGGGGCATCAGGCGGCGAGCCTCGGCCACTTGGCCATCTCGGCGATCTGCCTGGCCACGTCGAGGTAGCCAGGCTCGATCAGTTGCCCGTCGACCACCGCCTGGATCCCGGGCGGTGCGGCGGCAGCGGCGGCGAGCACGCGCTGCGACCAGTCGATCTCGGCCTTCGTCGGCCCGAAGCATTCGTCGGCGATCCCGGCTTGGGTCAGATTGCCGACCGCCTTGCCGTCGTAGCCCAGCTCGCGGCCTTCCAGGCAGGCGGTGCGGAATCCTTCCGGATCGCGCGCGTCGCGGAACGACGAGTCGATCGCCGTGAGCCCATGCGCCTTCGCCACCATCACCATGGTCGAGAGCGCCGTCAGCATCGGGAAGCGGTAAGGGGCGGACCTGCGGAATGCGCCCATGCCGCGCGAAAGGTCGCCCAGGCCCGCGGCGATCGCTTCCATGCGCGGTGTCGCCGTCGCGATCTCACGCGCGTTGAGGACGCCGAGCGGCGTCTCGATCATCGCCCAGAGGCGGAGCGAGGCGGGGGCGCCCATGCCGCCGAGGGAGTCGCAGACATCGCGCATCTGCCGGCCGGTCTCGGACTTGGCGATCATGATGCCGTCGATCGGCATTCTCGCGGCGAAGGCCAGGTCCTCAGCCCCGTACGGGGAATCGAGGCCGTTGATACGGATCAGGCGTTCTTGACCGTTAAAGTTGCCGGCTCGGAAGGCAGCTTCCATCCGCTTGCGCGCGGCGTCCTTGTCGGCGGGGGAGACAGAGTCCTCAAGGTCGAACAGCAGCACGTCGACCGCCAGGTCCCTGGCGGTCGCGTACGACTGCGGATCGTCGCCGAGGCGGTAGATGACGCTCCGCCTCGGCCGCTTGATGGTCACGACTTCTTCTCGACGTTCCAGAGGACCAGGCGCGGCGCTTCGAGCACGCCGGAGAGGCTGTTGGAGTAGGCGACCGGCGCCAGGAACTGGCCGAGGATGATGTAGGGCAGCACGCGGTAGAAATGCGTCTGCACCTGGTCGACCACGGCCTTCTGCTTTTCCGGCGTATCGGCGGTGATGAAGGAGAGGCGGGTCTGCTCCAGCGCGTCGTCGCAGGGCCAGCCGGCGTAGTTCTTTCCGTCGCAGGGCGTCGGCACCACCGAGTTGCCGAGCGGATTGGCCTGCGCCAGGCCCGGTCCGGTGGTGTGGAAGATATGCCAGCCGCCGCGGTTCTGGTCCGGATGCTCCTTGATCGGACGGCGCGCCGCGAGCGTCGACCAGTCGGTCGCCTGCAGCTCGACGTTCATGCCGATCGCCTTCAAGTTCTGCGCGGTCATCAGCGTCGCGGCATGGATCAGCGGCTGGTCGGTCGGATCCATCAGCACGACGCGCTCGCCCTTGTAGCCGCCCTCGGCGAGCAGCGCCTTCGCCTTGGCGATGTCCGGTCCCTTCGACCAAGCGCCGAGGCCGGCGGAAGACTCGAGCGGCGTGCCGCAGACGAAGATCGCCCAGCACTCCTTCTCGATCTCAGGCGTGCCGACCATCGCCGCGAGGTAGTCCTTCTGGTTGATGTTCCAGAGCATCGCCTCGCGGACTTTGGCGTTGTTGAACGGCGGGATCAGGTGGTTGACGCGGACGATCGCGTGCGCGCCGAGCTGGTCCAGCGTCTTCACCGTGACGTTCTTCGCCGCCTTCAGCTTCGGCAGCAGGTCATTCGCCGGCACCGCGACCGCGTCGACCTCGCCGGCGATCAGAGCGGAGGCCGCGATGTTCGGATCGGGGATCCAGATCCATTCGACCCGGTCGACCTTGGCGATCTTGCCGCCGGCGAGGCCGTCGGCGGGCTCGGAGCGAGGCTTGTAGGACGCGCTCTTCTTGTAGACGACCTTGCTGCCCGGGACCCAGTCGGCCTTGTCGAAGGTGAAGGGGCCGGAGCCGATGTACTTCTCGACCTGCTTGAACGGGTCGACCTTCGCTTCCTCCTCGCGCATGACGAAGAGGGGGACGGCCGGATTGGAAAGCTGCTCCAGGACGGGCGCGAAGGTGCTCTTGAGCTTGATCTCGAATTCGAGCGGGCTGGTGACGACAACGTCGCTGACGTGCTGCATCAGCGTCATGCCGGAGACCATGCGGACGGCCCAACGCTTCAGCGACTGGACCGCGTCCTTCGCCTCGACGGCCGAGCCGTCGTGGAAGACGAGGCCGGAGCGCAGCTTGAACTTCCAGGTCATGCCGTCGGCCGACTTCGACCACGACTCGACCATCTGCGGCTTCGGCATCAGCGACTTGTCGAGCGCGAACAGCACGTCATAGATCATGTAGCCGTGCGACGAGGTCTCCGTCGCCGTCGTCCACACCGGATCGAGGTTCTTCAGATCGGCCTGAGGGACGATCTTCAACACCGATTGCGCCTGCGCCGGGACGGCCAGCGCGGCGGCAATGGGTAGCGCTAACAATAGCGACCTGAGAAGCACCCTGATCTCCCCCGAGACATCTTTCCTATGTGAAACACTAGCGGGAGATTGATTCCCTGTGAAGCGTACGTGTTTGGAAAAATGTGCATATCTACCGAATTTATATGTTGATAATTTCGGCAGTCTTGTGACGGGCCTCCAGCCCATCCTAGTCTGCCTCCAAACAGATCGCGTGAGAGCTGCCACGGCTCTGTAATCCGGCGGTTCTATAGCTTCATCAGGCTTTGCCCAGGAGGAGATCGACCGTGCGCCGAAGCTGTCTGGCTGTTCTCGCCGTCCTCGCCGCCGCCCTTTCCCCGGCCGTTCCGGCATCCGCCCAGCCGCGCCCGGACCTGACGATCGCCGTGAACCAGCTCCCGCCCGGCATGGAGCCGCTCTCGCACGACGGCAACGTCACCGTGCGGATCGTCTATTCGATCTTTGATACGCTGCTCCGCCGCGACTTCATGAACCCGTTGGAAGGCGGCGGCTCGCGCCTGGTGCCGGCGCTGGCGGAATCCTGGGAACGGAACGCGCCGAACCAGATGACCTTCAAGCTCAGGAAGGGCGTGAAGTTCTCGAACGGCAACGACTTCACCGCCGACGACGTGCTGTTCACCTTCTCCGGCGAACGCATGCTCGATAAGGACTCGCTGCTCAACGGCCGCCAGTACTTCGGTCACCTGGAAAAGGTCGAGGCACTCGATCCCTACACGGTCCGCTTCACCACCAAGGGGCCCGACCTCGTCTTCGAGCAGCGCCTCGCGACCTATGGCGCCTGGATCGTCAGCAAGAAGACCTGGGAAGACGCCGGCAAGGCCGCCGCACCGAACGGCGACCGCAAGGCGCAGCTCAAGGCCGGTCTCGACTTCTACGAGCGCAATCCGATCGGCACCGGTCCCTACAAGTTCAAGGAGTGGAAGGAGGGCCGGCAGATCGAGCTCGTCGCCAATGATGCGTATTTCGGCGGCAAGCCGGTCGCGGGCCGTGTGATCTACCGCGAGATCCCGGAGCTCTCGACCCGCATCGCCGCGCTGGTTTCGGGCGAGGTCGACATGATAGTCAATGTCGACCCGGACCAGTTCGACGTGCTCGCCGGATACAAGGACATCCAGGTCAAGAGCGTGCCGCTCAACAACACGCACGTCGTCGTGTTCAACGTCTTCGATCCCGTCCTCAAGGACAAGCGCATCCGCCAGGCGCTGAGCTATGCGATCGACCGCAAGGCGATGATCGACTCGCTCTGGCACGGCAAGGCCTTCACGCCGAACGGTCACCAGCTGCCCGAGTTCGGCCCGCTCTACGACAAGAGCCGCAAGGGCTACGTCTTCGATCGCGCCAAGGCGAAGGCGCTCCTCGCCGAGGCCGGGTACAAGGGCGAGGAGATCACGATCCGCTTCATCCCGAACTACTACTCGCTCGGCACCGAGGCGATGCAGATCGTCCAGCAGCAGTGGAAGGAAGCCGGCGTCAACGCCAAGCTGGTGGCGGTCGAGAACTTCGCCCAGGTGCGGGCGGCCGGGCTGCAGACCTACGCCTGGAGCCAGACCTTTCGTCTGCCCGACCCGACCGGCGCGGTGCTGGTGCTCTGGGGCAAGGAGAGCTCGACCGCGACGGTCTGGAAGCACTGGAAGACGACGCCGGAGTTCGACAAGTACGCCGACGAGCTGCTGAACGGCGCGACGGTCGAGGCACGGGCGCAGGCGTTCCCGAAGCTCCTCGACGTCTTCGAGGACGAGATGCCGATGACGATGCTCTACAACGCGCTCGAGTCCTACGCGATGAGGAAGGGCGTCGATTGGACGCCGTCGTCGATGTACTACATCGATCTTCGCGCTGACACGCTGAAGAGCATCAAGAAGTAGGCGCACGCGTGCCTCCGTTGCTGCAAGTCGACGGTCGCACCGTCGGCTTCGCGACCGATGCCGGTGTCCTGACGGCGGTCGATAGCGTCTCGTTCACGCTGGATGCCGGCGAGACCTTGGGTCTCGTCGGCGAGTCCGGATGTGGCAAGAGCGCGACCTGCCTGGCGGCTCTGGGGCTCCTGCCGCCGAACGGCCGCATCCTCGGAGGGCGCGTGCTTCTCGATGGCCGCGATCTGGTCGCGATGCCGGAGGCCGAGCTCGACAAGGCACGTGGCGGCAAGGCGGCGATGATCTTCCAGGACCCGCTCACATCGCTCAACCCCGTCCATACGCTGGGTTGGCAGATCGGCGAGGCGCTCGGGCTTCACCGCGGCCTTCAGGGCGCGGCAGCGGAAGCCGAGGCGACACGGCTGCTCGACCGCGTCGGCATCACCGATCCCAAGCGCCGGCTGCGCGAGTATCCGCATCAGCTCTCGGGCGGCATGAACCAGCGGGCGATGATCGCGATGGCGCTCGCCTGCAAGCCGCGCCTGCTGGTCGCCGACGAGCCGACCACGGCGCTCGACGTGATCATCCAGGCGCAGATCATCGACCTGCTGGTCGAGATCCAGCGGGAAGAGGGGCTGGCGCTGCTGCTGGTCACGCACGACCTCGGCGTCGTCGCCGAGATGGCGGACCGTGTTGCGGTCATGTACGCCGGCCGCATGATCGAGACCGGGCCGGTCGCCGATCTCTTCTCCAGGCATCGCCATCCCTACACGGCGGGCCTGCTGGCGTCGCTTCCGCGCGTCGACCACCGCGTCGAGAAGCTGGCGCCGATCGACGGCACCGTCCCCTGGCTCGGCGACCTGCCGCCGGGATGCACCTTCCGCCCGCGCTGCCCGCGCGTGCTGCCGGTCTGTGGCGAGATCGTGCCGCCGCTCGCACCGGGCGAGGCCGCTCACCGCGCCGCCTGCCACAACCCGGTGCCGGCATGAGCGCCGCGCCTAACTCACCGGTCGTCGAGCTCACCGACGTCGTCCGCCACTTTCGGATCAAGCGCTTCCTGGCGCCCTCGCAGCAGGTGCGGGCCGTCGACGGTGTCAGCTTCGCGGTCGAGGAGGGCGAGAGCTTCGGCCTGGTCGGCGAGTCCGGCTGCGGCAAGACCACGGTCGGTCGTCTCGTGCTCGGCATGCTGTCGCCGACCGGCGGTCAGGTACGGATCGACGGAACCGATCTCGCGACCTTGAGCTCGGACGGCATGCGTCGTCTCCGCCGCCACGTGCAGATGATCTACCAGGATCCGCTGAACGCGCTCGACCCCCGCATGTCGATCGGCGACCAGATCGCCGAGGGGCTCGCGGTCCACGGCATCGGCACCGCGGCTGAACGGACGGAGCGGGCGCTGGCGATGATGGGCGCGGTCGGTCTCTCCGAACGCCTCGCCGGTCGTTATCCGCACGAGCTTTCCGGCGGCCAGCAGCAGCGCGTGGTGATCGCGCGGGCACTCCTTCTCGAACCGCGGCTGATCGTCTGCGACGAGCCGGTCTCCGCGCTCGACGTCTCGGTCCAGGCGCAGGTGGTCAACCTGCTGGGCACGCTGCAGGAGCGCTACGGCTGCGCCTACCTGTTCATCTCGCACAACCTCGCGGTGGTCCGGCACATCTGCCGGCGCATCGCCGTCATGTATCTCGGCGCCGTGGTCGAGATCGCCGAGCGCGACGAGCTGTTCGAGCGGCCGCGGCATCCCTACACGCGGGCGCTGATCTCGGCCGTGCCGGTACCCGATCCGTCGAAGCGCGGCCAGCGCAGCCTGCCGAAGGGCGAGCCGCCGAGCCCGACCAGCCCACCGTCCGGTTGCCGCTTCCACCCGCGCTGTGCCTTTGCCGTCGAGCGATGCCGGCACGAGGTGCCGAAGCTGCTGCCCGACAACGAAGGCCATGTCGTCGCCTGCCATCGTGTCGCCGAGGGAGAGATCTGATGGACCGTCGCAGCTTCCTGATCGGCGGCATCGCCGCCGGCGCCGTTGCGAGCGCGGCGGCCGCCCAGCATCGCAACTGGCATCCAGCGCCCCCGGCGGCCGATCCCTATGCGAAGCTTCAGGGCGGCGTGCCGCATCACATGACGCCGGACCAGGAGGCGCAGCGTGTCGTCGACAGCCCGGCGCCAAAGGGACCGCCCGGCCACTGGGTCGCGCGCGCGGCGCTGCCGATCCCGCGCTCGGAGATGGCCTGGGCCACGGCGTGGGACGGCAGGATGCACATCATCGGCGGCTACGGCGAAGGACATGTCGACCGGCCCTATCACCATGTCTACGTGCCGGCCGACGATCGCTGGTACACCGCTGCCGTGCTGCCGCGCGGCGCCAACCACGTCGCGGTCGCCGCGGACGCCGGGCGCGTCTATGCGCTGGGCGGCTTCCTCGAGCAGAACCGCAACCCCGACACCAACGCCTTTGCCTACGAGGTCGACGCCGACCGCTGGGTCCAGATCGCGCCGCTCCCGCGTCCGCGCGGCGCGGCAGCGGCGGTCTTCCTCGACGGCAGGCTGCACCTGATCGGCGGCGCCTCGGCGCCGACCGCCGAGCGCGCCAGCGTCGGCTGGCACGAGGTCTACGATCCGAAGGCCGACAAGTGGGAGGCGCGGAAGGCGCTGCCGGGGGCCCGCGACCATGTCGGCTGCGTCGCCGAGAACGGCCGCATCCACATCATCGGCGGCCGCTTCAACACCTTCGAGTACAACACCGACCTTCACCACGTTTACATCGCCCAGCGCGACACCTGGGAGCTGCGCGCACCGCTGCCGACGGCACGTTCGGGCCATGGCCTGGTCATGTACCGCGGACGCTACTGGGCGATGGGCGGCGAGGGCGGCATCATCAACGTGCCGGGGCAGCAGAAGGTGTTCGGGCAGATGGAGAGCTACGACCCCGCGACCGATACCTGGCAGAGCCACGCGCCGATGCCGACGCCGCGCCACGCGGTCGGAGCGACCGCGATCGGCGACTGGATCTATGTCGCGGGCGGCGGCGCCGTCCTCGGCGGCAGCGTCCAGTCGGCCGTTCACGAAGCCTTCACGCTCTCCTGATGCCCCTGGTCATCGCCCATCGCGGCTTCTCCGCCGGTCATCCGGAGAACTCCCTGGAGGCATTTGAGGCGGCGATCGCCGCCGGCGCCGACGCGATCGAGACCGACGTGCGGCTCTCGCGCGACGGCGTGCCTGTCTGCAGCCACGATGCCGACCTGAAGCGTCTGCGCGGCCGTGCCGAGACCGTCTCGCAGGTCGACGTCGCCGACCTGGAGCGCGAAGGCATCCTGCGCCTGGAGACCGTGCTGGCGGCCGCGAAGGGCCGCACGCGGGTCATGCTCGACCTCAAGCTGACGACGGAGGAGGGGCTGGCCCCCGGCTTCGTCGTCGTGAACAGGCTCGGCATGGGCGGCGATGTCTTCGCCGGCGTGCGCGACATCGATCTCGTGCGGGTCGTCAGGAAGCTGTGCCCGGCGGCGACCCTGCTGGGCCTGGTCAAGCGGCCGGACGACCTGCCGTACTTCTACGAGGTGGGCGGCGCGATCGGCCGCCTCTGGGAGGACGAGGCGACCCGGCCGAGCGTGGCGGAAGCCAAGAAGAACGGGCACGAGGTCTGGGTGACGGCCGGCGCGCGCGGGGCGGGGGGCGTCGGCGACATCGGTCGTGACGGGCTCAGGTACCTCTATGCCGCCGGCGTCGACGGCGTGGTCGTCAACGATCCGGCGCAGGCGATCGCGGTCCGGGCGGAGATGGCTTGAGTGAACCTCCGCTTCGTCGCCACCCGCTTCGGCCGAGCGATCCTGACCATGCTTCTGGTGGTCGGGTTCATCTTCGTGATCCTGCGCGTCGCCGGCGATCCGGCCCAGGTCATGGCCGGCGACGACGCGCCACCAGAGATGATCGAGCGCTACCGCGAGTCCCTCGGCCTCGACCGCTCGCTGCCCGAGCAGTTCCTCCGCTACACCGCGGCGCTGGCGAGAGGCGACCTCGGGCGGTCGTTCAAGGACAATCGCGCCGCGCTCGACGTCGTGCTCGAGCGGCTGCCGATCACGCTTTACCTGGGTGTCGTCGCGCTCGCGATCTCGCTCGGCATCGGCATCCCGCTCGGGGTCTTCGCGGCGCTCAAGCGCGGCACCGCGATCGACCGCTTCGCCATGACCTTCGCCGTGCTGGGATACTCGCTGCCGAACTTCTTCCTCGGCGTGCTGCTGATCCTGCTGTTCTCGCTGCATCTCCGCTGGCTGCCGAGCTCCGGCAGCGAGACCGTCTGGCACCTGATCATGCCGGCGTTCACGCTCGGCACCGCGCATGCCGGGGGCATCGCGCGCTTCACGCGCTCGGCGATGCTGGAGGTCCTCAACCGCAACTTCATGCGGACGGCGAAGGCCAAGGGCGTGCCGCGCCAGCGCCGCCTCTACCGCCACGCGTTCCCGAACGCGGCGATCCCGGTGGTGACGCATCTCGGGTTCAGGCTCGGGCATCTGGTCGCCGGCGCGATCATCGTCGAGACCGTCTTCGCCTGGCCTGGCGTCGGCCGCCTGATGATCTCGGCGGTCGCCGCCCGCGACCTCGCGGTCGTGCAGGCGCTGGTGCTGATGACCGCGCTCGCGATGATCTCGGCCAACCTGCTGGTCGACCTCGCCTATGGCTGGATCGACCCGCGCATCCGGGTCGCCGGCGAGCGGAGGGAGGAATGACCGTGGCCGTCACGCCGACCCGGACCGCGCGGCTCTTCCGCGGCCTCCGCCGCGTGCCCTTCGGCGTCGGGCTGTCGCTGGCATTCCTCGGCCTCATGCTCTTCATCTTCGTGTTCGCGGACCTGATCGCGACCCACGACGTCACGTCACAGGATCTGACAAACAGGCTCCGGCGCCCGGCGATCCTCGGCGGGCCGGCGCAGTTCTGGCTCGGCACCGACGAGCTCGGCCGCGACATCTACACCCGGCTGATCTACGCGATCCGCACCTCGATGCTGGTGGCGATCGCGGGATCCCTGATCGGCGCCATCCTCGGCACGCTGCTGGGCTTCGTCGCGGCCCACTTTCGCGGCCTCGTCGAGGACACGATCATGATGCTGGTCGACTGGCAGTCCTCGATCCCGTTCGTGGTCGTGGCGCTGGCGACCTTGGCCTTCCTCGGCACCAGCTTCGGGCTCGTGGTGGTCCTGATCGGGCTGCAGGGCTGGGACAACTACGCCCGCCTGGTGCGCGGCCTGGTGCTTTCCGCGAACGGCCACGGCTATGCGGTCGCCATCCGCGGCCTCGGCGCGCCGCCGGTCTACGTCTACTGGCGCCACATCCTGCCCAACATCGCCGCAGCGCTGATGGTGCAGTTCAGCCTGAACTTTCCGGAGACCATCCTGCTGGAAGCCTCGCTGAGCTTCCTCGGCATGGGCGTACAGCCGCCGATGACGAGCCTGGGCTTGATGCTCGGCTCCGGCCGCCGCTTCCTTTTGACCGCGTGGTGGATCTCGGTGCTGCCGGGCGCGGTGATCTTCCTCACCACGCTCTCGATCAGCCTGGTCGGCGACTGGCTCCGCGACAGGCTCGACCCGACGCTGCGCTAGCGGCCGTACATCTCGCGACGCCGCCGGATCGCGATGTCGGGGCGGTCGGTGGTGAAGGTGGTCACCTGGGCGTTCAGCACGCGCAGGTGATCGGCCTCGGTCTTCACGCGATAGGCGCCGAGGCCGAGGCCCTGGGTGTGCGCCTCCTTCACCATGTCGAGCGTGACGAAGGCGGACGGGATCGAGGCTTCGCGGAAGCTGGTGCGGGAGAGGGCCGAGACCAGGCCCTTGAGGCCGACATCCTTGAACCAGGTGTCGCGCACCAAGGCCACGAAGCCTTTCGGTCGCGCGTGGCGGCGGAACAGCCTGAGCTGGGTCCAGTCGAAGGAGGTCACCACGGTCCGTTTCAGGAAATGCGCGCGCCGGAGCTCGGCCGCGACCTTGCGCTCGATCCCGGGATAGCGGCGCTTGCGGCCGTCGGTCTTGATCTCGAGGCGGAGGTCGCGATGGCTCCTGCGGATCAGCCGGATCACCTCGCGCAGGGTCGGGATGCGCTCGGCCGGGGTGCGCTTCAGCGTGCGGCGGCGGAGCCCCTTGAACGAATGCGCGCGGATCGGGCCGCGGCCGGTTGTGGTCCGCTGCAGCGTCGCGTCATGGTGGATGACGAGGCGACCGTCGCGCGAAAGGTGCACGTCCGTCTCGATCGAGGCGACGGGCAGGCGGGCCGAGCGGCGGAACGCGGTCGGCGAGTTCTCGGGCCAGATCAGCGCCCCACCGCGATGCGAGGAGATCTGGGGAACCCAGGGAAGGTCACGCAAAGCCACCATCCAGGTAGTAGGTGTCACCGGTCCGCTGCCGGTCAAGACGGCGGATGCGGCCTGCCGCGTCGACCTCGTGGATCAGTCGCTTGGCCTCGCCGGGCGTCTCGCCTCGGGACATCGCCTCGACCAGAACGCGGCCGTCGACATCGCCTTTCGGCAGCCCCAGCAGATGCATGACCGTGGGCACCACGTCGACGATGCCGGCGGCGAAGGGCGAGCCGTAGCGCTCCCGGAACGCGTCGCCGCCGCAGATCAGCACGTTGTTGAGCTCGCGCGGATGCAAGCCCCCGTGGGTGCCGCCGAGCAGCGGCAGGTTGGCGTCCATCAGGCAGGTGCCGGGAAGGCCGTTCGCGTCGAGCTCGTCGTCGTCCGAGAGGGTGAAGAGCATGTGTGGCGCCCGCGCATGCGCGACGTTCGCCAGCGGCATCGCGAAGGTGCCGGCGATCTCGCCCTCGATCTCGTTTCTCGCGTTCGAGAACATGAGGCCGCACCAGGGCTGCTCGGCGAGCCAGGCGGCAAGGCGGTCGCCCTCGGCCTTGTCGCGGAAGGTGACGCCGACCGGGCCGCTGAGCGCGAGCGCGATATCGGTGTCGGCATCCAGGCCGATGCCGGCGCGGAAGCCGCTCGTCCGCATGATCTCGGTGACCGACATCTTCTCGCGGCCGGTGATGTGGCCGTGGTCGGAGACGACGATGACCTGCGTGCCGTCGCCGACCGCGTCCAGCATCCGCCCGAAGGCCGCATCGGCACCCTGGATAGACGCTTTCGCTTCCGGCGAGCCGATACCGCGGTAGTGGTACGTCGAGTCCGGGTCGGACGACCAGAAGAGGGCCACGTCGGGCGCGAGCTCGCCGAGCACGTGCTCGATGAAGATCGTCATCGCGTGGTCGATGCGCGGCGTGTTCGGGAGGCCGGATTCCGGCGGTTCGCCGAAGCGCTCGAACAGCGGCCGCGCCGCCGGCGAGGAGAGATGCCGGCCATGCGTCGACCAGCGGACCTGACCGAGGGCGCCGGCCTCGTGGTCGAGCAGGATCGCGTTGCCGGGCGTGCCGGTCGAGACGACGGAAAGGGATTTTCCGGCCCGGGCCAGGATCTCGCCGAGCGACGGCACGCCCAGCATGCGTCCGCCGGACGCGGCGGCGAGCGCATCCAGGTCCTCTGCCTTGCCGGTGCTGAGCGGCCGGCCGGGGATGGCGTCGGTCGCGTGGAAGACGTTGGCGACGATGCCGTGCCGAGCCGGGTGGCAGCCTGTCACCAGCGAGGCGACGTTGACCCGGGTCTCGGTCGGAAAGACCGCCCGGCTCATCGGGAAGCGGCTGCCGCCATCGGCGAAGCGCACGAGGTTGGGGGCGAGCTCGGGCGTGACCATGTCCGGCCGGAGCCCGTCGAAGACCATGATGATGACACGTGTCGGCATGCCGTCAGTCTAGCGCGAGTCGCCGGAGGTTTTGGGCTTCCATGCGGTCGCCAGCGACAGGGCCGCGGCGGCGGTGGCGAGCCAGAAGAGGGTCGACGGTCCCCAGGTGTCCCAGATCAGGCCGCCGAGCGCCCCGGAGGCGACCAGCGCCAGGCCGGAAAGCAGGCTGAAGGCGCCGAAGGCGGTGCCGCGCAGGGCCTCGGGGACCGAATCCACCACCAGCGTCGCCAGCACGCCCTGGGTCATGCCGAAATGCAGGCCCCAGAGCATCACGCCGAGGAGCCCGACCCAAGGACCGGTCGTGACCGCAAGCAGCGCATCGCAGAGGATCAGCACGACGATGCCCGTTGCCAGCAGCGTGCGCCGGTCCATGCGATCGGAAATCCAGCCGACCGGGTAGGCCGACAGCGCGTAGATCGCATTCATCAGCACGAAGGCGATCGGCACCAGCCAGAGCGGCACGCCGAGGCTTTCGGTGCGGAGCACGAGGAACGCCTTGGCGCCACGTCCGAACGTCAGGAGGGCCGCGCCGACCGCGATCCACCAGAAGGCGAAGCCGAGCCGGGCGAGGTCGGCGCGGTTGAGCGGCAGGCGCTCGAGCGGCGCCGCGCCGCCGAGGGGTTCCTCGGCCGCGCGCGCCAGCACGATCACCGCCAGCACGCCGGGCACGAAGGCGACCCAGAACAGGAGCTGGAAGTTGTCGGGGCTTGCCCAGAGGATCGCGATCGCCAGCAGCGGGCCGATCACCGCGCCCAGCGTGTCGAGCGTCTGCCGGAGCCCGAACGCGCGGCCACGGATCGAGGGATCGGTCGCGCGCGCGATCATCGCGTCCCTGGGCGCGGTACGGAGCCCCTTGCCGATCCGGTCGACGATGCGCGCGGCGACGATCGGGATCGGCGTACCGGCGAAGGGGAAGGCGATCTTGCTGATCGCCGAGAGACCGTAGCCGAAGACGACGATCGCCTTGTAGCGCCCGAGCCTGTCGCCGATCGCGCCGGCCAGCACACGGAAAGCCGCCGCCGTTCCTTCGGCAATCCCCTCGATCAGGCCGATCGTCGCCATCGACACGCCCATCACGGTGCCGAGATAGACCGGCATGACCGCCAGGATCATCTCGGTCGAGACGTCCGTCAGCAGCGAGACCCAGCCGAGGATCCAGACGAGGGGAGGGACGCGCGCGGCGACGGTGGGCGTCGAAATGGGTGGGGCACTCGATACGCTCATCGGGTCCCGAAGGGTCGGCGATTTGTTTCGCGATGTCGAGGATCACGCGTGTTTTCCGCTGGGAAAAAGCGTCCTATCATCGGCCAGCGACCGACTTTCAGGAGCCCCCGATGCCCGACACCCTTCTCGCCCACCTGCCGTCGATGAAGTCCCAGGTCTCGGCCGAGGAGTGGCAGATGCGGGTCGATCTCGCCGCCTTCTATCGGCTGGCGGCGCGGTACGGCTGGGTCGACCTGATCGGCACGCACATCTCGGCGCGCGTGGCAGCGCCGGAGGGGCAGCATCACTTCCTGATCAACCCGCATGGCGTGCTGTTCCAGCAGGTGACGGCCTCCAGCCTGGTCAAGATCGACCAGGACGGCCGCAAGATCCAGGAGAGCCCCTATCCGGTGAACCCGGCGGGCTTCGTCATCCATTCCGCCATCCACATGAAGAACCACGAGGCGATCTGCGTCGCGCACACGCACACGATCGCCGGTATGGGCGTGTCGATGCAGGAGGAGGGGCTGCTGATGGCGAGCCAGCACTCGGCCTTCTTCTTCGGCAATCTCGGCTATCATGACATCGAGCACATGGAAGCGGGCGTCGAGGGGCGCGAGATCCTGGCGAACGACCTCGGCCCGCACCGGGCTCTCATCATGCGCAACCACGGCCTGCTCACCACCGGCCGCACGGTCGCCGAGGCGTTCCTGGTCATGCACAAGCTCGAACGCGCCTGCGCCGCGCAGATCGCCGCCCAGTCCGGCGGCGCCAAGGTGCGCCGGATGAGCGACGAGACCTGCGCCTTCTTCGGCGAGTTCATGCGCAACTCGACGCTCAAGCACTCAGGCATGGCGTGGCCGTCGCTGCTGGCGACCCTCGACACGAGCGAACCCGACTACAAGAGCTGAGATCATGCCCGACACCCAGCTGCGGCGCGTGCCGTCGATGAAGGACCGCGTCTCGCCTGAGGAGTGGCGGATGCGGGTCGACCTCGCCGCCTGCTATCGGCTGGCGGCGCGCTACGGCTGGGTCGACCTGATCGCCACCCACATCTCGGCGCGCGTGCCGGCGCCCGAGGGGCAGCACCACTTCCTGATCAACCCGTTCGGCCTGCTGTTCAACCAGGTGACGGCGTCCAGCCTGGTCAAGATCGACCAGGACAGCCGGAAGATCGACGACAGCCCCTATCCGGTGAACCCGGCGGGCTTCGTGATCCATTCGGCGCTGCACATGCATAACCACGACGCGATCTGCGTGCTGCACACCCACACCGTCGCCGGCATGGCCGTGTCGATGCAGAAGAACGGCCTCCTGATGGCGAGCCAGCACGCCGCCTGCTTCTACGGGCATGTCGGCTATCACGACATCAAGCACATGGAAGCGGGCGTGGAGGGGCGCGAGATCCTGGCGAACGACCTCGGCCCGCATCGCGCCCTCATCATGCGCAACCACGGCCTGCTGACCACGGGCCGCACCGTCGCCGAAGCCTTCACCATCATGCACTTCCTCGAGAAGGCCTGCGCCGCCCAGATCGGCGCGCAGGCCGGCGGTGCCGAGGTATTGCTGATGGAAGAGAAGACCTGCGCCTGGATTGGCGACGTCAGCTTCAACGGAACGCTGAAGCACTCCGAGATGGCGTGGCCGTCGCTGCTGGCCGAGCTCGATGCGAGCGATCCCGGCTACAAGAACTAGCCCTGGTTCCCGAAGGTCCGGAAAACTTCCTGGAGCAGGGCGATCAGCAGGTCCATGGTCGCGACTCCCTTATCGATCTCGCCTACATCAGCCCGTACATCCGCTGGCCGGGCACCGGCGCGTCGGCGACGAGGATCGAGCCGGTCTCGGACTCGGTGATGTAGATCTGCCGGCCGTCCAGGCTGTAGGCGAGATTGGTCGTCATCAGGCCGGCGGCGGAACGGATGCGATATGTGGGCTCGCCCTGCTTGTCGAACAGGAACACCGATCCCATCCGGTTGACCGCGACGGCGAGGCCGCCGGTCTCGTCCATCGCGAGCCCGTCGGGGCCTGAGTAGCCGCCGGAGAAGGTCTGGAAGGCGCCGAGGCGGTCGACGCTGCCGTCATTGAGGATGCCGCAGCGCCAGACCTGCGGGCCGAAGGTCACGGCGACGAAAAGATGCGTCTCCGCCGGATTCATGACGATGCCGTTCGGGCTCGGCACGTTGTTCAGCAGCATGTCGAGCTTGCCCGATGTCGAGTAGCGGAACACGCGCCCTGTCGGATCGCGGAGATCGGTCGAGCCCTGGTCGGTGAAATAGAGGTCGCCGTTCGACCGGAAGAACAGGTCGTTCACGCCCTTGTAGTCGGGCATCAGGCGGTCGCGGCCGATGAAGGCCCCAACCTTCCCTGATACCGGGTCCATCCGCATGATGCCGTTCTTGCGATCGGCGATGAAGATCTCGTCCGACTTGTGGATCTTGAGGCCGTTCGGGATGCCGTCGTACTCGGCGGCGATCTCGATCCGCC
>JBGALV010000089.1:0-20696 GCA_044223515.1 Alphaproteobacteria bacterium | reverse complement strand
GGCCGCGTTGTCGTCTCAGGGTCAGGCGGTGACGTTGCTGCGGCTGGAGGGCATCGAAGCCTCGGCCGCGAGCCGCGCTGCCTCGCTGACGAAGCTGGTGGCGGGCTTTGGCCCGGCCGAGATGCTCGAAGACGCCGCTTCCTCCGAGACATGGAATGCGATCCGCGACGTCCTGCCATTTGCCGCCGACGGCGCGCTCGGCGCCTGGCCGGTGTGGCGGATCGTCTGCCCGCCGGCCTCCGGCGGCGCGCTCGGCCAGGCCTTGGCGAGAGAGACCGGCGGCGACGTGATTTACGACTGGGGCGGCGGGCTGATCTGGGCGGCGCTGCCGCCGAAGCCCGATGCGCAGGCCGCAACGGTTCGCAGCCGCGTCGAGGCCGCGGGCGGCCATGCCACGCTGATCCGCGCGGCCGAGGAAGTGCGGCGCCACCTCGACGTGTTCCAGCCGCAGGCAGCCGGACTTGCCGCGCTGGCGGAGCGCGTGCGGCAGAGTTTCGATCCGAAGAACATCCTCAACCGCGGCCGGATGGCGCGGGGACCTGCGACATGAAGACCGAATTCTCGCTCGCCCAACTGGCCGATCCCGACATCAAGGAAGCCGACAGGATCCTGCGCGCCTGCGTCCATTGCGGCTTCTGCACGGCGACCTGCCCGACCTACGTTCTGCTCGGCGACGAGCTGGATTCCCCGCGCGGCCGCATCTACCTGATCAAGGACATGCTGGAGAACGACCGGCCGGCCTCGGCCAAGGTCACCAAGCATATCGATCGCTGCCTCTCCTGCCTCTCGTGCATGACCACGTGCCCGTCGGGCGTCCACTACATGCATCTGGTCGACCAGGCGCGCGTGCGGATCGAGGAGACCTACACCCGGCCGTTCCTCGACCGGGTGGTGCGCAAGCTGCTGTCGGCGGTCCTTCCCTACCCCAACCGCTTCCGCCTGGCGCTTCTCGGCGCGATGCTGGCGAAGCCCTTCGCCCCGCTCCTGCCGACGCGCATGGCCGCGATGCTGACGCTGGCGAGGCCGCCGGCACCGCCATCCGCGGTCGATGCGCCGCAGGTCTTCCCGGCGCAAGGCGTCAGGAAGATGCGCGTCGCGATGCTGAGCAACTGCGCGCAGCCGGCGCTCGCGCCCGAGATCAACGAGGCGACGGTGCGACTGCTGACCCGCCTCGGCTGCGAGGTCGTGGTCGCCCAGGGAGCCGGCTGCTGCGGCGGTTTGCTGCATCACATGGGCGACGAGGAACCGGCGCTGGCGATGGCGAAACGCAACATCGATGCCTGGACGTCTGTCGGCGATCTCGACGCCGTGGTCGTCAACGTCTCCGGCTGTGGCACGACGATCAAGGACTACGGCCACATGCTGCGCACCGACCCGGCCTGGGCCGAAAAGGCAGCGAAGGTCTCAGCACTCGCCAAGGACGTGTCGGAGGTTCTGGCGAAGCTCGGGATCCCGAAGGGCGATCATAAGAACCTCAAGGTCGCCTATCACGCCGCGTGCTCGCTGCAGCACGGCCAGAAGATCCGCACCGAGCCGAAGGCGTTGCTGGTCCAAGCCGGCTTCACCGTGCTCGAGCCGTCGGAGCCTCATCTCTGCTGCGGTTCGGCCGGCACCTACAACATGCTGCAGCCGGAGATCGCGAGCGCATTGGGCAAGCGCAAGGCCGCCAACATCGAGGCGACCAAACCCGACCTGATCGCCGCGGGCAACATCGGTTGCCTCACCCAGATCGGCCACTATGCGGCGCTACCGACCGTGCACACGGTCGAGTTGCTCGACTGGGCGACTGGCGGGCCGAAGCCCGCCGGTGTCCGCTAGCGCCCCAGAGGATCGCGAACTTGACGATGAACAGGATCGCCAGGATGCCGACGACCGGGCTCACCTCCTGGAAGCGGCCGGCGGCGATCTTGATGGCGGCGTAGGAGATGAAGCCGAAGGCGATGCCGTGCGCGATCGAGAAGGTGAGCGGCATCGAGACCGCCGTCACCACGCCCGGGGCGTATTCGGTCACGTCCTCCCAGTCGAGCTCGGCGAGGCCGCGGGCCATCAGGCAGGCGACGAAGAACAGCGCCGGCGCGGTTGCGTAGGCCGGAACCGTGGTCGCCAGCGGCGCCAGGAACAGGGCGAGCAGGAAGCAGACGGCGACCGTGACGGCGGTCAGGCCCGTGCGCCCGCCTTCCTTGATGCCGGCCGCGCTCTCGATGTAGCTTGTCGTGGTCGAGGTGCCGAGCACCGCGCCGCCCATGGCCGCCACAGAGTCGGTCATCAGCGCCTGGCGGATGCGCGGCAACTTGCCTTCCTTGTCGAGGAATCCGGCGCGGTGCGCGAGGCCGATCAGCGTTCCGGCATTGTCGAAGAGATCGACGAACAGGAAGGCGAAGACCACCGCGACGAGGCCCAGCGACAAGGCACCGGCCACGTCCATCTTGAGGAAGGTTGGCGCCAGCGAGGGCGGCATCGAGGCGATGCCGTTGAACGGCGAGTAGCCGAAGATGATGCCGATCGCGGTCACGCCGAGGATCGCGATCATGATCGCGCCGCGAACCCGCATCGCGTCCAGGCCGACCATGACGAAGAAGCCGACGCAGGCGAGAAGCGTGGTCGGCGACTTGAGATTGCCGATGCCGACCAGGGTCGCCTTGTTCTCGACGATGAGACCGGCGTTCTTGAGCGCGATGATCGCAAGGAACAGGCCGATGCCGGCCGAGATAGAGAGCTTCAGGGCACGCGGGATCGAGTTGATGATCCACTCGCGGACCTTGGTGACGGTCAGCACCAGGAAAAGGAAGCCGGAGATGAAGACCGCGCCGAGTGCCACCTCCCACTTCACGCCCATGCCGCCGACCACGCCGAAGGCGAAATAGGCATTGAGGCCCATGCCGGGCGCGAGTGCGATCGGATAGTTGGCGTAGAGGCCCATCAGCAACGTGGCGCCCGCCGCCGCAAGGCAGGTGGCGACGAACACCGCGCCCTTGTCCATCCCCGCCGCGCCCAGGATGTCCGGGTTGACGAAGATGATGTAGGCCATGGTCAGGAACGTCGTGATGCCGGCGAGCACCTCGGTCCTGACGTCCGTCTTGTTCTCGTCCAGCTTGAAGTAGGTCGCGAGCGTCATTCAGTTCCCCCTATCCCGCGTTGGCCCGCCGGGACGTGGAGGAGCCGTTCTAGACGCCGCTGCGCAGCAGCGGCCGATCTGCCGAAGGGACCCCCAGGGACTTGAGCTTCCGATGGAGCGCGGAACGTTCCATGCCGACGAAGGCGGCGGTGCGGGAAATGTTCCCGCCGAAGCGGTTGATCTGGGCCAGCAGATACTCTCGCTCGAACAGCTCCCGCGCGTCACGGAGGGGCAGGCCCATGATCTCCCCGCCCCTCTCCCAGCGCAACACGGTGGGCGTATTCGAGCCGATCTCGGGCGGCAGCGATTCGGCGGAGATCGGCTGCGACGGATCGCCGGAGGCCATGATCAGCAGCCAATCCGCGACATTGCGGAGCTGGCGGACGTTGCCGGGCCAGTCGTAGGCCTGCAGCGCCACCATCGCGTCCTCGCCCACTTCGCGCCTGGGCAGGCCCGCGTTCTCGGCCGCCTGGGCGAGAAAATGGCGAATCAGGACCGGGATGTCCTCACGCCGCTCGCGCAAGGACGGCACGCGGAGCGGCACGACGTTGAGCCGATAGAAGAGGTCCTCGCGGAAGGTGCCTTCCTCGATCATCGTCGGCAGGTCGCGGTTGGACGTCGCCAGCACGCGGGCGTCGACCTCGATCCGCGCCGTGCCGCCGACCCGGCGGAAGGCCTGGTCCTGCAGCACGCGGACAATTTTTCCCTGGGTCTCGGCCGGCATGTCGGCGACCTCGTCCAGGAGCAGCGTGCCGCCATGCGCCTGCTCGAAGGTACCGAGCCGGACGTCGGCCCCGTTCTCGGTGCCGAACAGCTCGGCCTCGAAGCGCTCGGGCTCCAGGGTCGCGCAGTTCAGCACGATGAAGGGACCGTCGGCGCGGCGCGACTTCGCATGGATCATGCGCGCAGCGACTTCCTTGCCGGCGCCGGCGCCGCCGGTGATGAACACGCGGCTTCCGGTCGGGGCGACGCGGTCGATTGCGAGCTTCACCTGCAGCAACGCCTGGCTGACGCCGGTCAGCTCGACCGCCGCGCCGGAGCGCAGCTTCAGTTCCTCGTTCTCGCGCTTGAGACGCGCGGTCTCGATCGCGTGGCTGACGATCAGCAGCAGGCGGTCGGTCTGGAACGGCTTCTCGATGAAATCGTAGGCGCCGAGCTTGATCGCCTGGACCGCGGTCTCGATGGTGCCGTGGCCGGAGATCATCACCACCGGCACGTGCGGATGCTCCTTGCGGGCGACCTCGAGCAGCTGCAGCCCGTCGAGCGCGCTCCCCTGCAGCCAGATGTCCAGCACCAACAGGGACGGCCGCCGCTGGCGAAGCTCGTTCAACGCCGTGTCGGAATCACCCGCCACCCGCGCGACATAGCCTTCGTCCTCGAGCACGCCGGCAATCAGCGTGCGGATGTCCGCCTCGTCGTCGACGATCAGTACGTCATGCGCCATGTGCGACGACCCTCAATTCCTTCTTTTCCGCCTCGCCGAGCACGCCGCCCGGCAGGACCAGGGCGACTTTCGCGCCGCCGCCTTCGTTGTCGCCGAGGACCAGCCGCCCGCCGTGGTCTTCGGCGATCTTCTTGACGATCGCGAGACCGAGTCCGGTGCCCTTGGTCCGCGTCGTCACATAGGGCTCGGTCAGGCGCTCGCGCCCGTCGACCGGCAGCCCCTTGCCGTTGTCGGTGACCTCGATGCGGGTCTCGCCGTTCTCGACCACGAGCGTGAGCCGTATCAGCCCGGGCGGCAACGCGCCTTCGGCCGGTGCCGTCCGCCCCTCGATCGCATCGGCGGCATTCTTCAGCAGATTGGTGATCGCCTGGCGCAGCTGACGCGCGTCGCAGGGCAGGATCACCGGCGCCTTGGGTGCCTCGATCTCCACCTTGGTGCCGCCGCCCGCCTGGCGCTGCAGGAACACCGCTTCCTCGCAGATCGGCTGCAGCGTCTCGGGCTTGATCGTGGCGCGCGGCATCCGCGCGAACGAGGAGAACTCGTCGACCATGCGCCCGATGTCGCCGACCTGGCGGACGATCGTGTCGGTGCAGGCCTTGAAGGTCTCGGGATCGGTCTGGATCTCCTTCAGGTACCTGCGCTTCAGGCGCTCGGCCGAGAGCTGGATCGGCGTCAGCGGGTTCTTGATCTCGTGCGCGATGCGCCTGGCGACATCGGCCCAGGCTGCCTGCCGCTGCGCGGTCAGGAGCTCGGTCACGTCGTCGAAGGTCAGGACGTAGCCGGTCGCCTCGTCCTCGCGGATCTCGACGCCGAGACGCGCCAGCAGGATCCGCGTGCGACCGCCACGGACGACCTGGACCTGGTCTTCGGCCAGCTTGTCGGGGCGCCGCCGGACCTCGTCCCACAGCGGCGCCAGCTCGGGCACCGCCTCGACCAGCGTGCGGCCGACAAGGCTCTCCTGCGCCATGCCGAGGCGGCTCGCCGCCGAGCGGTTCGGCAGCGTGATGCGACCCTCGCCGTCGAGGCCGATGACGCCGGCGGAGACGCCCGACAGCACCGCCTCGATGAAGCGACGGCGGACGTCGAGTTGGCGGTTCGCCTCCATGAGGTCGCTGCGCTGCGCCTCGAGCTGCTCTGTCATGCGGTTGAAGGCCTGCGCCAGCACGCCGATCTCGTCGCGGGCCGAGCGCTCCTCGACGCGCGCACCGAGATCGCCGGCGCGCACGCGTTCGGCGGCGCGTGCCATGCCGGTGATCGGGCGCGCCAGCTGCCCCGCGAAGGTGAGGCCGAGCCAGATCGCCGACAGCAGCAGCAGGAGCGCCACCGCGGCGAACCAGACGATGAAGCTGAACTGCAGGCCCGCCGCCCGGGTCTCGATGCTCTGGTAGGCCTCGACGGCACGTCGCGTGCGCTCGGCGTAGGCAAGCGCCGTCGCGTCCACGACGCGGCCGATCATCAGGTAGGCACCGATGAAGCGGTCGAGCTGCACGACGGCGCGAACCCGGTCCTCGTTCTCGCTGGAGAACACGACGACCTCGCCCTCGGATGCCCGGTTGATCAGGTCTTCGGCCAACGGCTCGAGCTCGAGCGCGAAGGTGAGGCCGGCACGGGCCAGGATCGCGCCCGACTCCGTGAACACCACCGCCTCCGACAGCGAGCGCGAGCTGGCCCAGGCAGTGAGCAGCGCATTGAAACGCTGCTGGCTGTTCATCAGCACCGGCGCTTCGCGGGCGATGTTTTGCGCCATCAGGAGGACGTCGCCGCGGATGCTCTTCTGGTGCTCTTCGAGATAGAGCCGCGCGACCGCATGGCTTTCGTTGACGGCCTTGCGGACGACGTCGTCGAACCAGCTCTGGATGCCGAGATGGAGGAAAAGCGCGGCGAAGACGGTGACCACCAGGGTCGGCGCCAGCGCCACGAAGCTGAACAACAGCGCCAGGCGGCGGTGAAGGCCCGAGCCGGTGCCGTCGCGATGACGCTCGGCCCAGAGCCCGACCAGGCGGCGCGCGACCAGGCCCGCCAGCAGCAGCAGCAGGACGACGTCGAGCGTCAGAAGCAGGATCACCGGCTTCGGCTCGCGCGGCAGCGCCTCGATGCCGGAGAAGGTCAGGTAGGTGGCAATCGCCGCGGCGACGGACGCGAGCGTCAGGAGCAGGGCCAGCTTGCGCGCCAGCGCCACCCGGTCGGCCCAGGCCTCGAACCGCCGCCAGGTTGTGACGGCATATGCAGTCGTCGCGTCGGTCATAGATGCAGAATAGCCACAGTTGGTGCCGATTTACGACACAACCGCCTCCGCCCGCAACTGTCCGTTTTTCGGCCCTCAGCCGAGGAGATAGGCCAGCAGGCCGTTCAGCCGTTGCCGTCCTGCCGCAGTCGCGGCAAGGACTTGGCCGTCATCGACGAGATAGCCCTCCTCCACCAGCGCGGCGCGGCGGTCGGCGGGCGGAAGCGAATCCAGGCGCGAATAGGGAATTCCTTCCGCGAGCCGGAGCCCCATCATCAGGACCTCCTGGCGGCGATCCTCGGCGGAGAGCGGCGTCTCCTCGACGGTGCCGTGGCCCGCCGCCTCGACCGACTGGAGCCAGGTCTCCGGCGCCCGCGCCTGACGGGTGGCGCGCCAGGATCCGCCGCGACGGACACGGCCATGCGCCCCGGGGCCGATGCCGAGGTAGGGTTCCATCCGCCAATAGGTCAGGTTGTGGCGGGACTCTTCGCCGGGCCGCGCGTGGTTCGAGATCTCGTAGGCCGGAAGCCCCGCCGCATCGAGGACCTCCTGGGTGGCTTCGTACAGGTCGCCGGCGAGGTCCTCGTCGGGGATCGCGATCTCGCCGCGCTGGAAGCGCGTCTGGAACTGGGTCCCTTGCTCGATCGTCAGTTGATAGACCGAGAGGTGTCCGCCCACATGGTCGAGCGCCCGTGTGAGCTCGGCACGCCAGTCGGCGACCGACTGCCCCGGCCGCGCGTAGATCAGGTCGAAGCTGAAGCGCGGGAAGTGCCTGGCCGCCGTCGCGACCGCGGCCAGCGCCTCCTCCGGATCATGCTGGCGGCCGAGGAAGGCGAGGTCCGCCTGGTTCAGCGCCTGCACGCCAAGCGAGACGCGATTGACGCCGGCAGCGCGATAGGCGGCGAAGCGGTCGGCCTCGACGCTGGTCGGGTTGGCTTCGAGCGTGATCTCGGGCGCTCCGGCAAATCCCAGGCGCGTCCCGGCCCGCTCGATCACCGCGGCGACCGTCTCCGGATCCATCAGCGACGGTGTGCCGCCACCGAAGAAGATGCTGGTGAGCAGGCGCTTGTCGGCGCGGTCGATCCACCAGTCGAGCTCGGCCAGCAGCGCGCGCCGCCAGCGCGCCTGGTCGATGCCGTCGGAGACGTGGCTGTTGAAGTCGCAGTAAGGGCACTTGGACCGGCAGAACGGCCAATGCACGTAGAGGCCGAAGCCGGCGTCGCCCTCGGGGTCGCTCATCGGCCTTCGAAGCAGGCGGCGACCAGCTTGCGCAAAGCACGGGCGCGGTGGCTGGTCGCGTGCTTCTCCTCGGCTGGCATCTCGCCGTAGGTGCGCGGGCTGCCCTCCGGCGCGAACATCGGGTCGTAGCCCCAGCCGATCTCGCCACGCGGCGGCCACACCAGCTCGCCCTCGACCTTGCCTTCGAAGATCTCGTGATGTCCGTCCGGCCAGATCAGCGCCAGGGTCGACATGAAGGCCCCCCGCCGGTCGGGGTTCGATCCGAGCTCGTCCTGGACGCGCCGCATCGCGCGGGTGAAGTCGCGCGGGCTCCCGGCCCAGTCGGCGGTATGCACGCCGGGTCGGCCGTTCAGGCCCGACACGGCGAGGCCGGAGTCGTCGGCGAGCGCCGGCAGCCCCGTCGCCTCCATCGCCGCTCGGGCCTTGAGCAGCGCGTTCTCGACGAAGGTCTCGCCGGTCTCTTCCGGTTCGGGCAGGCCGAGAGCGCCGGCGGAGACCACCTCGACGCCCCAAGGCGCCAGGAGCTCGACGAGTTCGCCGACCTTGCCGGGATTGTGGGTCGCGAGGACCAGCCTGGGTTCGTTGAAGCGTCGTGCCATTTGGATCACTCGAACATGACGATGCCGTAGTCGCCGACGACGCGGAAGCCGATGGCGCGGTAGGCAGCCTGGGCCGAAGCATTCTCCTTCGGCGTGAACAGGACCGATCGCTTGACGCCGGCGCGGCGCGCGGCGGCCAGCGAGCCGGCGACGCAGGCGCGCGCGAAGCCCAGGCCACGGAGGTCGGTCGGCGTGAACACGCCGCCGATCTGCACCATGTCCGGCATCGTCGCGTTGTAGCTGTTCATCGAGACGATACGTCCGTCGACCTCGAGGACCCACAACGCGCCATCGCGGTCGAGGCTGCGGATGACCTCGTCGGCGTCGGCGCGCGTGCGCTCGTCGGGCTGCGCCGCGGCCCCCGTCTCGGTCACGCTCAGCACGCGCCAGTCGACCAGCGTCGCCAGCTCGTCGCGGCGCGGCCGGCGCGACGTCCATCGACCAGCGGCCAGGTGCTCGGGCATCTCGAGCTTGTCGAGCTGAAGCGCGAACAGGTCCTCGCGGCTCGCCTTGATCACCGGCGCCTTCATCATGCCGAGAAGGCGGCGCGCCTCGTCCGTCTGGTCGAGCGGGCCGAGGATGCCGCGCACGGGACGGACGGCGGCTTTCGTCAGGTGCTGGAGGATTGGGCCGAGATGATACGGCGCCTGCACCATCAGCGTGCCGCTCCAGTAGAGCACGGCGACGGCCTCGACGCGCCCGCCCGAGAGCGCGCCGACATAGGCACCGCTGTAGGCGAGCCCGGTGTCATCGAGGCCCGAGCGCCGGAGGTTGCTCCGGACGAACATCGAGCTGTCGGCCCGGCTCTCCAGGAAGTCCGAGAGCAGGAGGTCGTCGCCGGGCTTCAGCTGGCGGACCTCGATCGCCATCAGGCGAGGCCGAGTGCCCGCTTCTGGAGCTGCGACAGATGGCCGACGCCGCCGCGGGCGAGCGTCAGCATCTGGATCAGCTCGGCCTCGGCGAAGGGCGCCCCTTCCGCTGTCGCCTGCACCTCGATCAGGTTGCCGGCACCCGTCATCACGAAGTTAGCATCGGTCTCGGCCGCCGAGTCCTCGGCGTAGTCGAGGTCGAGCACCGGCTGGCCGCCGAAGACGCCGCAGGAGACCGCCGCGACCGAGTCCGTCAGCGGCACCGCCGGGATCATCTTCAGCTTCTTCATGTGCTCGAAGCACTGGTAGAGCGCGACATAGGAGCCGGTGATCGCCGCGGTCCGCGTGCCGCCATCGGCCTGGATCACGTCGCAGTCGATCTTGACCTGGCGCTCGCCGAGCCTGGGCAGGTCGGTCACGGCGCGGAGCGCGCGCCCGATCAGCCGCTGGATCTCCTGGGTACGGCCGGACTGCTTGCCCTTGGCGGCCTCGCGGTCGGTCCGTGTGTTGGTCGAGCGCGGCAGCATGCCGTACTCGGCAGTCACCCAGCCCTTGCCCGAACCCTTCAGGAAGGGCGGCACCCGCTCATCCAGCGAGGCCGTGCAGAGGACATGCGTGTCGCCGAAGCGGACGAGGCAGGATCCTTCGGCGTGCTTGGAAAAACCGGGCTCGAGAACGACGGGACGCATCTGGTCAGACGCGCGACCGGAGGGTCGCATGATAAGGCCTCTTGGTCTGGGCTTAAGCGGCGCGCAACCTACCAGCTTCGTTCTCGCTTCGCACCCCTTGTTGACGGCCCGCAAGTGCGACACTAAGTACTTGTCGGAGTTTACAGAACCATGATCGTCGAGCTGAACGAGAGATCCCGGGAGATCTTCCGGCGAGTCGTCGAGGCCTTCGTCGAGACCGGCGAGCCCGTCGGCTCGCGCACGATCTCGCGCCGGCTCGGCGTCCAGCTCTCGCCGGCCACCATCCGCAACGTCATGGCGGACCTCGAGGAAGCCGGCCTCCTCTACGCGCCGCACACCTCCGCCGGCCGCCTCCCGACCGAGGCGGGACTCCGCATGTTCGTCGACGGCCTCCTCGAGGTCGGCAGCCTGACCGAGGAGGAGCGCCGCAGCATCGACGGGCAGGCGGCCGCCGTCGGCCGCAGCCTGCCCGAGGTGCTGGAGCAGGTCTCCGCCACCCTTTCCGGCCTCACCCACTGCGCCGGTCTCGTCTACTCGCCGAAGATAGAGAAGGCGCTGAAGCACATCGAGTTCGTGCCGCTCGGTCCCGGCCGCGCGCTGGTGGTGATCGTCAGCGAGGGCGGCCTGGTCGAGAACCGGGTTCTGGAACTGCCCCCTGGTATCACGCCATCGATGCTGACCGAGGCCAGCAACTTCCTCAGCGCCCGCGTCGCCGGCCGCACGCTGGACGAGGCGAAGCATCAGGTCACGTCCGAGATCCAGGAACAGCGGGCGCAGATCGACGAACTGACCAAGCGCGTGGTCGAGGCCGGCGTCGCGACCTGGAGTGCCAGCGACGGCGGGCACCTGATCGTCCGCGGCCGCGCCCATCTGCTCGACGACGTGAGCGCCGTCGGCGACCTCGAGCGCATCCGCTCGCTGTTCGACGCGCTGGAGACCAAGCAGTCGCTGCTGCGGCTGATCGACGCGACATCGATCGCCGACGGCGTCCAGATCTTTATCGGCTCCGAGAACAAGCTATTTCAGGTAGCGGGCTGCGCGATGATCGTGGCGCCTTTCTCCAACGGGCGCGAGCGCGTCGTGGGAGCGATCGGGGTTGTGGGCCCGATGCGGATGAATTACGCCCGCATCATTCCGATGGTGGACTACACGGCGAAGCTGGTGGGCCGGCTTCTGGGTTAATGCGAGTCAGGTACTGAAGGACTGCGAGCGATGAGCGACGAGAACAACGAGACCGAGCCGAAGTCGGCCACCGACATGCCGCCGCAGGGCCGCGAGGCCGAGCTCGAAGGCGAGCTCAAGAAGGTCAAGGACCAGCTGCTGCGTGCCGTCGCCGAGGCGGAGAACGGCCGCCGCCGCGCCGAGCGCGAGCGCGACGACGCGCGCCGCTATGGCGCGACCGGCCTTGCCCGCGACGTGCTGCAGATCTCGGACAACCTCCGCCGCGCGCTCGAGCTGGTTCCGGCCGACGCGCGAAAGGCGAGCGAGGTGCTGGACGCGCTGATGGTCGGCCTCGAAGCAACCGAGCGCGAGGTCCTGGCGGCCTTCGAGAAGAACGGCATCAAGAAGGTCATGCCGCTCGGCGAGAAGTTCGACTACAACCTGCACCAGGCGATGTTCGAGGCCGAGAACACCGGCAAGCCCGCCGGCACCGTGGTCCAGGTGATGCAGCCGGGCTACGTGCTGCACGATCGCCTGCTGCGCCCGGCGATGGTCGGCGTCGCCAAGGGCCAGCCCGGCGACCAGGCGCCGGTCGAGCACGTCGACGAGCGGGCTTAAGCCCGCCGCCGGAACCCTCAGGGCATCCGGGCCGTTCCTCGGTGTGGGGGCCGAGGAGCAAGCCATGACTGATCATCCGCGCAGTACCGCTGCGATCGGCGGGCATCCGATCCATCCGATGCTCGTGCCCTTCCCCATCGCCTTCCTGGTCGCGGCCTTCGTCTGCGACCTCGTCTTCTGGCGAACGCTGGCCGACGGCTGGGCACTTGCCGCGATGTGGACGCTCGGCGCCGGCATCGTGACCGCAGCGATCGCCGCCGTCGTCGGCTTCATCGACTTCCTCGGCGAGCGGCGCATCCGGGCGCTGAACGACGCCTGGCTGCACATGATCGGCAACGCCACTGCTCTCGTCCTGGCGATCGTCAGCTTCTACCTGCGTTGGCGCTATGGTGCCGCCGCCGCGGTCATGCCGTGGGGCCCGGCTCTGTCAGCAATCGTCTTCGTGCTGCTGCTGTTCAACAGCTGGAAAGGCGGCGAGCTCGTCTTCCGCCACCATGTCGGCATGGTCGACGAGTCCGAGCGGCGCGCGGCCAGCGGGCAGCCCTATTCGCCGACGAGCGGCCGGCCGCACCCGGCCGAATGACGACGCGCCTCTAGGCCCTCGCCCGCGTCCACAGGCGGTAGGCGTGCGGGCCGATCAGCGCGATCGCCGCCAGGACCATCAGCGTCAGCGACAAGGGACGCGTAACCAGCACGGTCAGGTCGCCTTGCGCGATGGTCATCGCGCGACGGAACTCCTGTTCGGCGAGCGGACCCAAGATCATGCCGATGATCACGGGGGCGGTCGGGAAGTCGAACTTCCGCATCAGGAAGCCGATGCCGCCGATCGCGTAGAGCAGCATCAGGTCGATCGGCGACTGGCTGATGCCGTAGGTGCCGATCGTGGCGAAGACCAGGATCCCGCCGTAGAGCAGCGGTGCCGGGATCGCCAGGATCTTCACCCAGAGCCCGACCAGCGGCAGGTTGAGCACCAGCAGCATGACGTTGCCGATATAGAGGCTGGCGATCAGGCCCCAGACCAGATTTCCCTGGGTCGAAAGCAGCTGGGGACCCGGATTGATGCCGTAGCTCTGAAAGGCCGAGAGCATGATCGCGGCCGTCGCCGATGTCGGCAGACCCAGGGTCAGCATCGGCACGAGCACGCCGGCGGCCGACGCATTGTTCGCGGCCTCGGGGCCGGCGACGCCCTCGATCGCGCCCTGGCCGAACTCCTCCGGCTTCTTCGAGAGCTTCTTCTCGAGGAAGTACGAAAGGAAAGTCGGGATCTCGGCGCCGCCCGCCGGCATCGCTCCGATCGGGAAGCCGATGACGGAGCCGCGGAGCCACGCCTTCCATGAGCGCGCCCAGTCCTCGGCCGTCATCCACAGCGAGTCCTTGACCGGGATGACCTCATCCTCGGCCTTGTTGCGGCGTGCGGCCAGATAGAGCGTCTCGCCGACCGCGAAGAGGCCGACGGCGACGATGATGACGTTGATGCCGTCGAGCAGCTCCAGCACGCCGAAGGTGAAGCGCGCCTGCCCGGTCTGCAGATCGACGCCGATCATGCCGAGCCAGACGCCGAAGAAGAGGCTGGTGAGGCCGCGGATCGCCGAGTTGCCTAGTACGGCCGAGACGGTGACGAACGCCAGGACCATCAGCGAGAAGTATTCGGCCGGTCCGAACTTGAGCGCAAACTCGACGACGACCGGCGCCATGAAGGTGAGGCCGATGGTGCCGATGGTGCCGGCAACGAAGGAGCCGATGGCCGCCGTCGCCAGCGCGGCGCCGCCACGGCCGCGACGCGCCATCTTGTTGCCTTCGAGCGAGGTGATGATCGAGGCGCTCTCGCCCGGCGTGTTCAACAGGATCGAGGTGGTCGAGCCACCGTACATGGCGCCGTAGTAGATGCCGGCGAAGAGGATGAACACGCCGGTCGCGTCCACCTTGTAGGTGATCGGCAGCAGCAGCGCGATCGTGAGCGCCGGGCCGAGGCCGGGCAGCACGCCGATCGCCGTGCCGAGCACGACGCCGACCACGGACCAGAGCAGGTTCATCGGCGTCAGCGCGACGCCGAACCCTTGGGCGAGCTGGGCGAAGGTATCCATCAGAAGAACCTCTCCAGCACGCCCGCGCCCATGTTGATGCCGAGCACGCGCGCGAAGCCGAAATAGACGACGCCCGCGAAGACCAACGCGATGACCAGGTCGCGGACCGGCTTGCGGCTGCCGAAGGCGCGGGCGACCGCGGCGAAGAGCACGGTCGATGCCAGGATGAAGCCCAGGAACTCGATGGCGGTGACGTTGAACACGAGCCCGAAGCCGAGCCATCCGAGCGCCGGCCAGTCGGGGGGGCCGCTTCCCTCCTCGTCTTCGCCGACCCACGCACCTGTCCACGCCTGCCACAGAAGGAGCAGGCCGAGCCCGACCAGGGCGATCGCGTCGACGGTGGGGAATGCCTTCGGGCCGACCTTGGAATAGCCCGGCGACAGGGAAATCTGCGTCGTCTCGTATCCGACGACGATACCGAGGGCGATGACGCCGAGAGCCACGGCAATCGCGCCGGTAGAACGTTCCTGCACGCGTTTCCCCCTCGACGATTGTTCTTTCGATCCCTCCCCCGCGCGCGCGGCGCGGGAGAGGGATTTCAAGACGACTTAAGCCAGCCCGAGATCCTTGAGGATGCCCTCGATGCGGGTGTTCTCGGTCTTGATGTAATCCTCGTAGGCCTTGCCGGTCTGCAGGATGCCCATCCAGTCGCGCTTCTCGAGCTCGTCCTTCCAGGCTTTGCTGGCCGCCATGTCCTCGATCATCTTGGTGAGCTTGGCGCGCTCGGCATCCGCGATGCCCGGCGGGGCGAACAGGCCGCGCCAGTTGAACAGTTCGACGTCGATCCCCTGCTCTTTCAGCGTCGGGACGTCGAGGCCCGGGACGCGCTTGTCGGAGGAGATCGCGAGCGCGCGGAGCTTGCCGGCCTTCACCTGCTCGGAGAACTCGCCCCAGCCGGAAACGCCGCAGGTGACCTGGTTGCCGAGCAGCGCCGCCTGGGCGGGGCCGCCGCCGGAGAATGCGACATAGGCCGCCTTCTTCGGGTCGAGGCCGTTCGCCTTGGCGATCATGCCTACCAGGATGTGGTCGGTGCCGCCGGCCGAGCCGCCGGCCCAGGAGACCGAGCCCACGTCCTTCTTCAGCTGCTCGACCAGGCTCTTCATGTCCTTGTGCGGCGAGGAGCCCGGAACAACGATCACCTCGAACTCGCCGGTCAGGCGCGCGAGCGGCACGGTCTGGGTCAGGTTGACCGGGCTCTTGTTGGCGATCAGTGCGCCGACCATCACCATGCCGGCGACCATCACGCTGTTCTGTCGGCCCTTCCACTGGTTGACGAACTGCGGCAGGCCGACGGCACCGCCGGCGCCCGCGACGTTGGTCACCTGGGCATTGTTGATCTGCTTGTTGGCCTTGAGCACCGCCTCGATGGTGCGGCCGGTCTGGTCCCAGCCGCCGCCGGGCGCGGCCGGAACGAAGATCTGCAGCATGTCGATCGCCTGGGCCTGCGCCGGGCCGAAGCCGGCGGCGAGCGCGGTCGTGCCGGCCAGCGCGGAAAGCATCATGTCGCGACGATTAAGCATAAGCGTTTCTCCCTTGAATGCGGCGTGCCCGGGGCCGCTCCGGGGATTTGAATGCGCACCGGCCTTCCCCGCCTAGTGAAGCCTATCCGGGCGAAAAGTCAAAGCCGGACCATGGGGTAAGGCAGGTCGGGCCGCCCTTCTTCCACCCAAGGCTCGGGAATCGGCCCCGACGAATTCCCCCCTTGGTTGCCAGCGGGTTTTCCCGTATTGCGAGCGCGTCGCCGCGCGTCCCGAACGGATCGATCAGGGAAGATGACCAAGCCACCGAAGCTCACGCCAAAGACCGACGTGCATCTGCTCTACCAGGCGGCCGTCCAGTCCCCCGACATCGACGTGCCCTTCTTCGACAGGCATTTCCGGAAGCTCGTCGGGCGCCCGGCCAAGGTCTTCCGCGAGGACTTCTGCGGCACGGCCCACCTCTCCTGCGAATGGGTTCGCCAGAACCCCGAGCGCCGCGCCGTCGGTGTCGACCTGCACGGGCCGACGCTGCAATGGGGCAAGAAGCACAATCTCAGCCAGCTCACGAAGGAGCAGCAGGGGCGCGTCCAGCTGATCAAGGCCAACGTCCTCGACGTGCAGAAGCCGAAGGCCGACATCGTCGCGGCGCTGAACTTCTCCTACTGCATCTTCAAGCAGCGGAGCCAGATGCTGGCCTATGTCGCGAACGCGCACCGCTCGCTGAACCGCGACGGCCTGTTCATCCTGGACGCCTGGGGCGGCAGCGAGACGCAGTCGATCCCGCAGCGCGACCGCAAGCGGCTCCGCGACGGATGCACCTATGTCTGGGAGCAGGTGTCGTTCGACCCGCTCTCCTACCACACCGACTGCCGCATCCATTTCGAATGGAAGAACGGTGCCAGGCGCCGCAACGCCTTCACCTACGACTGGCGCCTGTGGACGGTGCCGGAGCTCAAGGACATCCTCGCTGAGGTCGGCTTCAAGGATCTCAAGATCCTGTGGGAGACGACGAACAAGAAGACCGGCGGCGGCACCGGCAATTTCCGCTACATGGAGAAGGGCTCGGCCGACCGCGGCTGGATCGCCTACCTGCTCGCGCGCCCCTAGCCCGCGATCGGCGCCACCGTCGGCTTGGCGACCTCGATGTAGGACTTCGTCGCCAGGAACATCGAGCGATCGAGGCGGCCGGCGTTGAAGGCGAGCTTGTCGTGGGTCAGCAGGTTCGGATCGACGACGAGGATCAACTCGTCGTTGAACGAGAACGGCGGCACCGCGCCCATTACGCATCCGGTCAGGCGGTTCGCCTCCTCAGGCGCTGCCAAAGCAGCCTTCTTGCCGCCGACCGCCCTGGCGATGCCGCCGAAGTCGACGCGGCGTGTGCCCGGCAGCACGGCTAGGACGAACTTCCGGCCTTCGGCGGTCTTCACCGCGACCACCATGGCCTTCGCGGCTTGGGAAGGGTCGTTGCCGCGGATCTTGCTGATCTGCTCGCTCCGTCCCTCGGGCTCATGCTCGATCACCCGGAAATCGGCCTTCTCCTTTTCGAGAAGCGCCACCAGCCGGTCGAAAACGTCGGTCATCAGGTCATCTCCAGACGGCGCTTGGTCTTCGGCGCCGGGAACGCCTTGTCGATCTCGGCCATGTCCTCGGCCGTCAGCTTGATGTCGAGCGCCGCGACGTTCTGGCGAAGGTGCTCGGGCTTCACCGCCTTCGGGATCACGATCGAGTCCGGATGGCGGAAGCCCCAGGCGAGCGCCACCTGGGCCGCGGTCGCGTCATGGCGCTTGCCGATCGCGGCCAGCGTCTTGTCGTTGGCGAGCCTGGCCTGGTCGACCGGCGAATAGGCCATGATCGGCACGCGGTGCTGGCGCAGCCAGGGCAGCAGGTCGAACTCGATGCCGCGGGCGGTCGGGTTGTAATAGACCTGATTGACCTGGGTCAGCGAGCCGCCGTCGACACCCCAGAGCTCTTGCATGTCGTCGGTGTCGAGATTGCTCACGCCGTAGTGGCGGATCTTGCCTTCCTTCTTGAGCTTCTGGAACGCTTCCATCGTCTCGGCCAGCGGCTTCCGGTCGCGCCAGTGCAACAGGTACAGATCGATGCGGTCGGTGCCGAGCCGGCGGAGACTCCGCTCGCAGGCGACCGGCGTGTTGGCCCGGCCGGCGTTGTGCGGATAGATCTTCGAAACGATGAACAGCCCATCGCGGCGGCCGGCGATGGCCTCGCCGATCATCTTCTCCGATCCGCCCTCGCCGTACATCTCGGCGGTGTCGATCAAGGTCATGCCGAGATCGATGGCGGTGCGGACGGCGGCGATCTCCTTCGTCTTATCGCCGCCGCGCTCGCCCATCTTCCAGGTGCCGAGGCCCAAGGCCGGCACCTTCTCTCCGCAAGGAAGTTGGACCTTCCTCACTTCTTCTTCGTCGCCTTGTCTTTGGGCTTCCGGGTCTTCGCCCAGCGCTTGGTGAAGAACAATTCGCCGTCGATCCGGATGTCCGTCTGGATCGATAGCTCCTGGGTGGTCGCGATCACCGTGGTCTCCGTCACCGTCTTGGAGACGGCGCGCTGGATCGTCGCGGTCTGTTTGGCGACCGACCGGGCGAGACCGGGCCGGGTCTTCTGCACCGACATGCGATAGACGTGATGGTTGATCATCGTCGTCTCGGCGTCGAGCTTCTGCGTCTCCTCGCGATCGCCGACCAGCGTGACGACGTCGTTGGAGAGGTCGCGGTCGATCGACCATTTCTGCCAGCCGCCGAGATCGCCCGGGGCTTTCAGCACGTCGGCCTGGATCGGGCCCCAGTTCGGCACGCGGGCCTTCGCCGGCTTGGCGGTCGGCACGACGAGCTTCGTTCCGGCATGGCGCAACGTGATCGACGAGTTCTCGTTCGGCCAGATGCGCGGGAAGTCCGCGAGCGCAATCGAGAGGCGCAGCCGATGGCCGGGCGCCAGGCGGTAAGCCGTCGGACGCAGCTCGATGTCGATCGTCGCCTTGCCGGCACCGATCTCCTTCCAGCCCATCGTGATCATCGTCGAACGGCCGTTGGGTGCGACATCGGCCAATTTGACCGAGACGGTCGCCGGCGCGCTCGCCTCGAGATCGAGGGTCGCCATGGCGGCGCCAAGAACGTCGAGTGCCTCCGGAAGACGCTCGCCGGTCAACGCCAGCGACTGCGCGTCGTCTCGGCTCTGGTCCCACGGACGGGACTGCGCAAGGCCGCTCGACCACGGATCCCAGGCGATGGATTCCGCACCGACGGTCGGGTCGGAGTCGTAGACCGTTGCGCCCTTCCCGGCCGCATCGCCGAGCGTCAGATCGTCGGAAACCTTGAACGTCGTCGCCTTGGCGCGCGACAGCGGCCATCCGTCCTCGTGCCGCCACTCGGCCCCGTGACCCTGGACATGGAGGAAGATCGGCGGCTCTTCCTCGACGCCGTTCTTCTTGTCCTTGAGCCAGCGGTCGAACCAGCGCTCCATCTCGCGTAGCGCGGCGCAGGGTCCGTCGAGCGCAAGATCCGGGAACGCATGCTTCCACGGCCCCATCATCAGCCGCTTCGGCGCCTTGATCGCCAGGTAGTCGGTGATCGTGTCCTCGGCGTAGAGGTCGCGCCAGCCGCAGATGTTGAAGGTCGGCGCCTTGATCTTCGTCATATCGGCAGCGCGCGAGTCCCAGTACTTATCGCGGCCGGTATGCTCCCACCAGTCCATGATCCAGGGCGGATTGTTCTTCAGCCGCTCGCGCCAGATCTCGGCCCAGCGGCCTTCCTTGTCCTGGTGCAGCGGCGGCATCAGGTTCCAGCCGATCATGCGCGGGCCCCAGTCGGCATCGCACCAGAAGCCGGTGCGCACGTCGCGGATCTGCAGGAAGCCGCGCCTTATGTCGGCGGTCGCGTGGATCGGGATGATCGCCGCCAGCGACTTCGGCCGGGTCGCCGCGACCGAAAGCGAGGTGATGCCAGGATAGCTGACGCCCCACATGCCGACCTTGCCGGTGCACCAGCTCTGCTTGGCGATCCACTCGACCGCCTCGTGCCCGTCCTTCGCCTCCTGCGCCGCCATCGGCTCGGCGGCGATGCCTTCCGAGCTGCCGAGGCCTCTTATGTCCATCGAGAGGCAGGCGTAGCCCTTCGAGACCATGTGACGGTTGAAGGCATCGACCGTGGTGCGGCCGCCGCGGCCGTCCTTGTGGTAGGGCCCGTAGTTGATCAGCGCCGGGAACGGACCGCCGTTCTTCGGCCGGTAGAGGTCGGCCGCCAGGCGCACGCCATCGGACATCGGAATCAGCAAATTCCGCTCGATCACCATGTCAGTCATCACCCCCCCCAGATTGGATCAGTATCAGTCGCCGGCTTCGGAACGCGGCACCGCGAGCGCCAGCGCGTTCGCCACGAGCACGCAGGCGCCGAGGAAGTAGAAGACGGCATGAAGGCCATAGACGTCGGCGATCAGCCCGCCGATCGGCGGCGTGATCGCAGTCAGAGTCGACTGGGTCCCGAACATCGCGCTCGTCATCGTCGCGGCCAGCGCCGGCGGCGTGCGGTCCATCAACCAGCTGTGGATCACCGGGCGCATCGCATACATGCAGAATCCCAGGATCGAGATCGCGGCGACGAAGATCGTCGCGTCAGAGATGAAGGTGAGGCCGAGGACCAGCAGGGTCGTGCTGCTCATGCCGGCGAGAACGATCGGGCGCCGGCCGATGCGGTCGGAGAGCACGCCCGCGATCGGCGCCGCGATGATGCCGCCGACCTGCAGCAGCATCAGCGACATGCCCATCCAGAACGGGTTCAGCTTCAGCTCGTCGGCAAGAAACAGCGGCAGGAAGACCAGCAGGCCGCCCTGCATCATCGAACGCATGCCCGCCATCAGGCAGAGCGACCAGACTTCGCGCTTGCGGAAGACCGCGATGGTGTTGGCGATGTAGGTGCGGAGATCGGTCTTCTTCGCTTCCGCCTTGGCCGCGATGTCGCCGCCGTTGAGCACGACCAGCAGCAGCGCTGCGACGATGATGCCGGAAAGCGCGTTGATCTCGGCCGTCGCATGCCAGGTCATCGTCAGCATCAGCCAGCCGGCGAAGAGCGGCGCTACCGCGTCGCCGAGATTGGCGCCGAGCGCGTGGATCGAGAGTGCATAGCCCCGGTTCTTCGGCAGGTGGCTCGACAGGTAGGCGATCGCC
>JBGALV010000088.1:0-20700 GCA_044223515.1 Alphaproteobacteria bacterium | reverse complement strand
AACGCAACGTCGGTGAAGACGTCGACCTGGGCGTAGGCGAATGAGGGCATCAGGCGGTGCCGAGGCGCTTGCCGGTCTCTGAGTCGAAGAGATGCCAGGCGCCTTCATAGGCCTGGATCGGCAGGCGATCGCCCGCAGCCGGCACCTGGTTGCCGGGCAGGCGCACGATGAGGCTCTTGCCGTCGGACAGACGCGCATGGACCAGCGTGTCGGCCCCGAGAAGCTCGACCAGCTCCACCTGCACGTCCATGCCGCCGCCGGTCGCGAGGTGCTCGGGCCTGATGCCGACGGTGATCGGTCGGCCGGGATCGAGCCGGACTTTCGGTGCCAGAGCAGCACCGTCGATCGCGACACGGCCGTCGGAGGCGACGCGGGTCTCGAGGAAGTTCATCGCCGGCGAGCCGATGAAGCCCGCGACGAAGGTGGTCGTGGGCGCGGCATAGACCTCGATCGGCGTGCCGATCTGCTCGGCGACGCCCTTGTTCATGACAATCAGCCGGTCGGCCATCGTCATCGCCTCGACCTGGTCGTGGGTCACGTAGATCGAGGTGACGCCGAGCTGGCGCTGCAGCTTCTTGATCTCGACGCGCATCTGCACGCGGAGCTTGGCATCGAGGTTGGAGAGCGGCTCGTCGAACAGGAAGGCCTTCGGCTCGCGCACGATGGCGCGACCCATGGCGACGCGCTGGCGCTGGCCGCCGGAGAGCTGGCGTGGCTTGCGGTCGAGGTACTGGCCGATCTCGAGGATGCCGGCGGCGCGCTTCACCCGCGTATCTATCTCGTCCTTGCTCATGCCGCGCAGACGGAGCCCGTAAGACATGTTCTCGTAGACGCTCATATGCGGGTAGAGCGCGTAGTTCTGGAACACCATCGCGATGTCGCGATCCTTGGGCTCGAGATCGTTGACCACGCGCCCGTCGATCGCGATCTCGCCGCCGGTGATCTTCTCGAGGCCCGCCACCATGCGCAGCAGGGTCGACTTGCCGCAGCCGGACGGGCCGACGATGACGATGAACTCGCCGTCCGCGATCTCCATGTCGATGCCCTGGATGACCTCGAGCGCGTTGCCGTAGGACTTGCGCACGCCGCGCATCGATACCGTCGCCATCGACTTACTTCTCCGTCTCGACCAGCCCGCGGACGAACTGGCGCTGCATGAAGACGACGACCAGAACCGGCGGCAGCATGGCCAGCATCGCCGTCGCCATGATCAGGTTCCAGCTCGGCGTCGCGTCGACCGCGGTCGCCTGGCGCGCCACGGTCATGACCGCGGTATAGAAGCCTTCCGAATTGGTGACCAGCAGCGGCCAGAGATACTGGTTCCAGCCGTAGATGAACTGGATCACGAACAGCGCCGCGATCGTCGTGCGGCTCATCGGCAGCAGGATGTCGAAGAAGAAGCGCACCGGCCCGGCGCCGTCGACGCGGGAGGCCTCGGCCAGCTCGTCGGGCACGCTGAGGAAGAACTGGCGGAAAAGGAAGGTCGCGGTGGCAGAGGCGATCAGCGGGATGATCAGGCCGGCATAGGTGTCGATCATGCCGAGGCCGGCGACGACACCGTATGTCGGAACGATGCGCACCTCGACCGGCAGCATCAGGGTGACGAAGATCATCCAGAACGCCGTCATCCGGAACGGGAAGCGGAAATAGACGATGGCGAAGGCGGCGATGATCGAGATCGCGATCTTGCCGATGCAGATGCCGAGCGCCATGACCATGCTGTTCAAAAGCGCGATCGTCAGCGGCGCGCCCGAGGTGCGGGCGTATCCCTGGGTCAGGATCTCGGTGTAGTTCTGCAGCAGGTAGGGGCCGGGCAGGAGCGGCACCGGCGAACGGAGCATCGTCGAGGCGTCGTGCGTGGATGCCACGAAGGTCATCCACACCGGGAAGGCGATGATCGCCACGCCGAGGATGACGACGAGATGGCTCAAGACGGTGAGCCAGGGGCGGTTCTCGACCATCTCAGTAGTGGACCTTGCGCTCGACGAAGCGGAACTGCACGACGGTCAAGAGGATCACCACCGTCATCAGGATCGCCGACTGCGCCGCCGAGCCGCCGAGGTCGCCGCCGCGGAAGCCGTCGTTGTAGACCTTGAACACCAGGATCTCGGTCGCCTTCGCCGGGCCGCCCTTGGTCAGCGCGTCGACCACGCCGAAGGTGCCGAAGAACGCGTAGATGATGTTCACCACCAGCAGGAAGAAGCCGGTCGGCGAGAGCAGCGGGAAGACGATGTCCTTGAAGCGCCGGCCCGGCCCCGCTCCGTCGATCGCCGCCGCCTCGATCAGCGACTTGGGGATCGACTGCAGGCCCGCCAGGAAGAAGAGGAAGTTGTAGCTGACCTGTCCCCAGACGGCGGCGAACACGACCAGCGCCAGGGCCTGGCCGCCGTTGAGCACATAGTTGAAGTCGTAGCCCAGCACCTTCAGCGCCCAGGCGACGATGCCGACCGAGGGATTGAACAGGAAGCCCCAGAGGACGCCGGCGACGGCGGGCGCGACCGCGTAGGGCCACACCAGGAAGGTCTTGTAGACCGAGCCGCCGCGGATGATGCGGTCGGCCATCACCGCCAGCAGCAGCGAGAAGGAAAGGCCGAGGGCGGCGACGGCGGCGCTGAACCCGAGCGTCAGCATCGCGGAGGAGTAGTAGCCGGGGTCTTCGAACAGCGTGACGAAGTTGTCGAACCAGACGAACTGCGTGTTGCCGCCGAAGGCGTCCTCGACCAGCATCGACTGCCAGATCATCTCGGCCGAGGGCCAGAAGAAGAAGATGACAGTGATGGCGATCTGCGGCAGGAGCAGCAGATAGGGCAGCGCCCTGTCGTTGAAGGTGACGCGCTTTTCCATGGTGGACTTGGAGAAAGGGGCCCCCGCCGCCGGCGGGAGCCCCCTTTTAAGTCGACTTACTTGTTGGCGGCGACGAAGCGCTTGATCTGCTCGTTGCCCCGCTTGACGGCGTCGTCGAGCGCCACCTTCGGCGTCTTCTGGCCGGCCCACACGGCCTCCAACTCCTCGTCGACGATGTCGCGGATCTGCACGAAGTTGCCGATGCGGAGCCCCTTCGAGTTCTCGGTCGGCGGGTTGAGCTCGAGTTGCTTCACCGCGACGTCCCGGCCCGGGTTCTTGTCGTAGAAGCCGGCCTTGGCGGTCATCTCGGCGGCGGCGATGGTGACGGGCACGTAGCCGGTCTCCTGGTGCCACTTGGCCTGAATGTCGGCGCGCGACAGGAAGGTCAGGAACTTGGCGACGCCGACATAGTCGGCCTTCGGCTTGCCCTGCAGCACCCAGAGGGTGGCGCCGCCGATGATCGAGTTCTGCGGCTTCGCCTTGATCTCGGGCCAGTACGGCATCATCGAGATGCCGACCGTGCCCTGGCCCAGCGCCTTGTCGATCGCCGACGCCGTCGCCGAGGAGGCGATGTGGAAGGCGCAATCGCCGGCGGTGAACAGCGCCGTCGACTTGCCCTCGCGGCCGCCATAGACCATGGACTTGTCCTTGGTCATGTCGAGCAGCGCCTGCACGTGCTTCACGTGCTGCGGGCTGTTGAACTTGAGCTCGATGTCGGCGCCGCCGAAGCCGTTGGCCTTGGTGGCATAAGGCAGGTTATGCAGCGCGCCGAAGTTCTCGATCAGCGCCCAGGTCTGCCACTGCGAGGTGAAGCCGCACTTGGCGCCGGAGGCGACGACCTTCTTCGACATCTCGATCAGTTCAGGCCAGGTCGCCGGCGCCTTCTCGGGGTCGAGGCCCGCCTTCTTCATCATCTCCTTGTTCCGGTAGAAGACCGGCGTCGAGGAGTTGAACGGCATCGACAGCAGCTTGCCGTCGGTCGTCGAGTAGTAGCCGTAGACCGGGCCGATGAAGCTCTTCGGGTCGAACTTCTCCTTGGTGTCGGCCATCAGCTGGTGGACCGGATAGACCGCGCCCTTGGCCGCCATCATGCTGGCGGTGCCGACCTCGAACACCTGGACGACGTGCGGGCCCTGCTTGGCGCGGAAGGCGGCGGTCGCCGCGGTCAGGGTCTCGGTGTAGGAGCCCTTGAAGACCGCGTTCACCTTGTAGGCGGACTGCTCCTTGTTGAACTGGGCGGCCAGGTCGTTGACCACGTCGCCGAGGTTGCCGCCCATGGCGTGCCACCACTGGATCTCGGTCTGGGCGTTGGCCGCCGCCACGCTGAACAGCGTCGCGATGCCCGCAACCGACGACAACAGCATCCGCTTCATGTTTCTCGTCTCCCTAAATGGAACAGCCGTTGGTATCGGCCGGACCCAAAGACCACGGTGTGGCTTCTTGGTTAAAGTTCTATGACAGTCCACCAGGATCGCGGGGCGAAGGCAAGCGGTCCGCTAGGATGGACTTCTTAAAAGGCGGGGGAAGCCGATGGCCCAGGGTGAAGCGTCGCGCACGGCCGGACGGGCGGTCACGCAGGAAGACATCTGGCTGATGCACCGGGTCGGCAACCCGTCGGCGAGCCCCGACGGGCGCTGGCTGGCGGTCGCGGTGATCGAGCCGGCCTATGACCCGGCCGAGCAGGTCACCGGCCTCTGGGTGGTGGCGTCCGACGGCAAGACGCCGCCCCGCTGCCTCACCCGCGGCTCGGCGCCGCTGGGTGCCCCGGCCTGGTCTCCCGACGGGACCAGGCTCGCCTTCGGCAGCAAGCGCGACGGCGATTCGGTCGCGCAGATCTACGTCATGCCGGTCGCCGGCGGCGCGCCCGAGCGCGTGACCTCCGGCGAGGGCGGCGCGCGGTATCCGAAGTGGCGGCCCGACGGGACGGCGATCCTCTACGAGGCCGACTGCGCCGCCGACGGCGACCAGGCGCCGCCGAAATCCTCGGCGCGGATCTTCGAGGCGATGCCGGTGCGCTTCTGGAACAAGTGGCTGGACGAGCGCCGGCCGCACCCGCTGGTGATCGAGCTGAAGCCCGGCGCGCGGCCGCTCGACCTCCTGAAGGACACCGCGTTCGCGCGCTCGCCGGGATTCCGGGGCGGGGCCTTCCGACAGACCGAGCTCGACACCACCGAGACGCTGGCGGCGCAATGGGCACCGGACGGATCGGCGGTGGTTTTCGTCGCGCAGATCAACGCCGACTTGATGATGCATGTCGAGACGGAGACCGGCCTCTTCCAGGTGCCGGCGACGGGCGGCGAGCCGCGGCTGATCACGGACCCGATGGAGAGCTTCTCCGAGCCGCAGTTCTCCCGCACCGGCGACGCGCTCTATGCGATCCACAAGCCCCAGGGGGTGGGCCAGACCGCAGCGCAGCTCGCACGCTTCCCCTGGCCGAAGGCAGGCAAGCCCGCGATCGTCACCGAAGGCTGGGATCGCCTCGTTTCCGGATTCGCGATCGCGGCCGACGGCCGCACCGCCTATCTCGACGCGCTCGACGACGGCTTCGCGCGGGTGTTCCGCGTGCCCACGTCCGGCGGCAAGGTCGAGCCGCTGCTGCCGACGGGGCGCGGCGCCTATCGCACCGTGACGCCGATCGAGGGCGGCCTCGCCGCGATCTTCGAGCGCGCGATCCAGCCGCCGGAGATCGTGCGCCTCGAGGGCGACGGCCATGTACCGTTGACCACGTTCAACGCCGCCCGCATCGCCGAGATCGACGCGCCGGATCCGCAGCACTTCTGGTTCACCTCGCCCGAGGGCCTGCGCATTCACAACATGCTGATCCTGCCGCCGGGCTTCGATCCGAAAAAGAAGTACCCGCTGGTGGCGCTGATCCATGGCGGGCCGGCGACCGCGTACACGGATGCCTTCAACTATTCCGCCTACTGGTTCCACAAGCACCTGCTGGCGACGCCGGGCTACGTCGTGATCGCGACCAACTACAAGGGCTCGCTCGGTCTTGGCCGGGCCTTCGCCGAGGCGATCGAGCGCGACGTGCTGCGCGGGCCGTGCCTCGACGTCCTCGCCGGCATCGACGAGGCGATCCGGCTTCATCCCTTCATCGACAAGGACCGCATCGCCGCCGTCGGCGGCAGCTACGGCGGCTACATGGTCAACTGGCTGAACGGCACCTCGAAGCGCTTCAAGTGCCTCGTCTCCCATGTCGGTCCGATGAACAACGAGGCGCAGTACGGCACCAACGACGGCGGCATGGAGCGCGAGCGCCGCATGGGCGTGCCGATCTGGGAGAAGGGCGGGCAGTGGAATGACCAGAGCCCGATCCGCTATGCCGGCAACTTCTCGACGCCGACCTTGATCACCCATGGCGAGCGCGATTTCCGCGTGCCGCTCGGCGAGGGCCTGACCAACTTCAAGATCCTGAATCGCCGGCAGGTGCCGGCCAAGTTCATCGTGTTCCCGGACGAAGGCCACTTCATCGGGCGGGCCGAGAACACGCGGGTCTTCTGGCGCGAGGTGAAGGCCTGGCTGGCGCGGTTTCTCTAGATTTGAGATTGCGCGCAAGCTTCGGATAGCGAGGGACTTCCCCAGGACCTAGGTATTGGTCCCAAGGAGACCACCTCATGAATTCGCACCAGGACACGAACAAGCTCTGGACCGCCTTCGAGGCCCGCGACACCAAGGCCGATGGCAGCTTCGTCGCCGCCGTCACCTCGACCGGGATCTACTGCAAGGCGTCGTGCCCCGCACGCCGGCCGAAGCGCGAGAACGTCCGCTTCTACCCGATGCCGGAGGCAGCCGAGCATGACGGCTATCGCGCCTGCAAGCGCTGCCGGCCGAACCTGGTCGAGACCGACAATCCGCGCCTCAAGGCCATCCGCAAGGCCGCACGCCTGATCGACGCCGCGGACGCGATCCCGACGCTGACCATGCTCGGCCGCGCCGTCGGCATCAGCCCGCATCACCTGCAGCGCCTGTTCACCGAGATCGTCGGCGTGAGCCCGCGCGCCTATGGCGAGGCGAAGCGCGTCGCCCGCCTGAAGGAGGACCTCAAGAAGGGCGAGCCGGTGGCGCAGGCGATGTACGGCGCCGGCTACGGCTCGGCGAGCCGCCTCTACGAGAAGGCCCAGGCCGAGCTCGGCATGACGCCGGCGCGCTACCGCAAGGGCGGCGTCGACGAGGACATCCGCTACGCGATCCGGAAGACACCGCTCGACCTCCTCTTGGTCGCGGCGACGGAGAAGGGCGTCTGCATGATCGCGCTCGGCGACGACGAGAGGCGCCTCGGCAAGGAGCTCGAGGCCGAGTTTCCTGGCGCCAGCATCGCCCGCGACGAGGGCGGCCTGGGATCCTATGTCGACCCGATCGTCCGCCATCTCTCCGGCAAGCTGCCCGATCTCTCGCTGCCGCTCGACATCAGGGCGACCGCGTTCCAGCGCCGCGTCTGGCAGGAGCTGCAGCGCATCCCCTCCGGCACGACAGCGAGCTACCAGGAGGTCGCCGATCGCATCGGCAAGCCGAGCGCGGTGCGCGCGGTCGCGAACGCCTGCGGCGCCAACCCGGTGCCGCTGGTCATCCCTTGCCATCGCGTGGTCCGCACCGACGGCACGGTCGGCGGCTATCGCTGGGGAACGAAGCGCAAGGAAGCGCTGCTGGCGCGCGAACGCCGCGAGGCCGGCGACGATTGATCTGCGCGCAGAAATGAAAAGGCCCTCCGTGTGGAGGGCCGGCCGGCGTCGAACGAAGGGAAGCGCCTAGGCTTCGATGTCGACGTTCTGCCCGCGGCCGCCGCGCGGTGCGGAACGGGCCGAGCGGACTTCAGCCTGGCGGTTGTTCTCGGTCGTCTCGGCGCGGTTGTTCCGATCTTCCCGGTTCTCCGAAGCCTCGCGCGTCGACGCGATCGCGGTCCGCGTGACGGTGCGGGCGGCGGGCTCACGAATCTCGACCGGTCGCGCGGTGAACGGGTTCACCTGCGGGAGCGGAGGAGGCGGGAGAGGAAGCTGGACGCTCATGACAAGAGAACCGTAGCCCTTTGCCTAAACGTCCGCAAGCGACGAAGATAAACAACAATCTAAAATACAATCTAAATGGCGGAGAGGGCGGCCAGTTGTCATCGCCCGCCGGCCATGCGACAAGCCGGACCGCTTCCCCAAGCCGGCCAGTCGGATGCAGCTTTCCGTCGTCATTCCGGTCAAGAACGAGGCCGACAACATCGTCGCCCTGGTCGACGAGGTCGAGGCGGCGCTGGCCGGGCGCTTCGATTTCGAGATCCTGGTGGTCGATGACGGCTCTACCGACGCAACCCCAGATAGGCTGAAAGCGGCGAAAGCCCGGCTGCCGCGCCTCCGGGTGATCCGGCATGCCGCCAACCGCGGCCAGAGCGCCGGAGTCTGGACCGGGGCCAGGCGGGCGCGCGGCGAGTGGATCGCCACGCTCGACGGCGACGGCCAGAACGATCCGGCCGACCTTCCGCAGATGTTCGCCCGGCTCTGGGTCGAGCCCAAGCCCGACATGGTCGCCGGCCACCGCGTGAACCGGAAGGACACGGCGTCGAAGAAGATTGCCTCGCGCCTGGCCAACCGCATCCGGGGCGCCCTGCTCAAGGACGAGACGCCGGACTCCGGCTGCGGCATCAAGATCTTCCGGCGTGAGCTGTTCCTCGAGCTTCCCTACTTCGACCACATGCACCGCTTCCTGCCGGCGCTGGCGCGCCGCCACGGTGCGCGCGTCGTCTCGGTCGCGGTCAATCACCGTCCGCGCGGCGCGGGATCCTCGAACTACACGAATTTCGGCCGGCTCAAGGCGGGCATCCTCGACCTGTTCGGCGTGTGGTGGCTGATCCGCCGCTCGCGCCTGCCCATCGACGCAAGAGAAGAGACGTAACGCGATGACCTTCGACATCGAGCCGATCTGGCTGGCGATCGGCTTCGCCGGCCAGGCGCTGTTCTCGGCGCGCTTCATCGTCCAGTGGATCATGAGCGAGCGCGTCGGCAAGAGCGTCATCCCGCTCGCCTTCTGGATCTTCTCGATCGCCGGCGGCGTGACATTGCTGGCCTACGCGATCCACCGCGCCGATCCGGTGATCATCGCCGGCCAGGCCGGCGGCCTCGTCGTCTACGCGCGCAATCTCTGGCTCATCCGCAGGGAGCGCCGCGCCGCCGCATGACCGAGGCGCGTGTCCGCCCTGCGGGCCTGAGCGAGAGCGCGATCGCGCTTCTCGTCGTCGCCGCAGTCACCATGGCGCGCCTCTTCCTGCTGGCGCTCGATCGCTACGATCTCTCCGGCGACGAGGCGCAGTACTGGGTGTGGTCGCTCACGCCCGAGCTCGGCTACTACTCGAAGCCGCCGCTGGTCGCCTGGACCATCCATGCCAGCACGGCGATCTTCGGCAGCGGCACCTTCGGCGTCCGGCTCGCCTCGCCGCTCGCGCATGCGGCGACGTCGCTTCTTCTCTATGCGGTCGGCAACCAGCTCTACGGGCCGCGCGTCGGGATGTGGTCGGCGATCCTCTACGCCACATTGCCGGCGGTCTTCGTCTCCTCGCTGCTGATCTCGACCGACCCGTTCCTGCTCGTCTTCTGGGCGGCGTCGCTCTACGCGTCGGTCCGCATCGTCCAGGACCACGACGAGCGGTGGTGGCTGGCCCTCGGGCTCATCGTCGGCATCGGCACGCTGGCGAAGTATGCGATGGCGATGTTCCCGGTGGGGCTCGCGCTGTTCTTCGCGCTCAGCCCTGCCGAGCGGGCCAGGGTCCGCTGGCGCGCACCGCTCCTGGCGCTGGCTATCGCGTTTCTCTGCTACGTCCCGAACCTCGTCTGGAACCTCCAGCACGCCTTCGTCAGCTACAAGCACACCGCCGACAACGCCAACCTCGCCGGCGCGCTGGTGCATCCCTTCAAGGGCATCGAGTTCGTCCTCTCGCAGTTCGGCGTCTTCGGCCCCATCCCGTTCGCGATCCTGCTGGTCGCGCTGGCGCGGCCGAAGGCGCTGATCGCCGATGCCCGGTCCCGTCTTCTCGCCTGCGTGCTGCTGCCGCTGGCGACGATGATGGTCGTCGTCGCGTTCCTGTCGCGTGCCAACGCCAATTGGGCGGCGCCGCTCTACGTCTCGGCGACGGTGCTGGTGGCCGCCTGGGCGATCGAGCGCGGTCGCGCGCGGCTCCTGGGCCTTGCAATCGCGATCCATCTCGCCGCCGCCGGCATCATGGCCGGATACCATGACGTCGCGCGCGTCGCCGGCATCGAGCTTTCCGGCCGCAACGATCCGTTCAAGCGCCTGCTCGGCTGGCGCGGTCTCGGCGCGGACGTGGCGAAGCAGCTCGCCGCGCATCCGGGCGCGGTCCTGCTGATGGAAGATCGCATGGACCTCGCGACCATGATCTACGGCGCCAGGCCCGCAGCCTGGGCCAAGTGGAATCCGTCGGGGCGCATCCGCGACCACTGGGACCTCACTGCCGACGTCGCCCGCCTGCCGGCCGCGACCTTCCTGCTGGTCACGCCGAACCCGAAGCCCGACGACATCCTGCAGCGCTTCGCCAAGGTGACGCCGCTCGGCACCGCCGGCCGGCCGCTCTATCGCGACGTCGACCGCACGCATCACGTCTTCCTGCTCGAGGGCTTCCAGGGCTATGGACGCTAGGGACCTCCGGCGCTGGGCGCTGATCCATCTCGCGCTGTTCGTCGCGGCCGGGGTCGTCTTCATGGCGTGGCCCGAGATCGACCTGAAGGTTGCGAGCCTCTTCTACAGGGACGGCCGCTGGATCGGCTCGGAGCAGCCGGGCGTCGAGGGCTTCCGCAAGCTTCTGTCGGTGATCGTCTTCACCTTGCCGGCGGCAGCCGTCGCGTCCTGGCTGCTCGGTCGCCTGATTGGGCGACCGGGCGGCGGCCGCGCGGCGCTGGTGCTGGTGATCGCGCTGGCTCTCGGCCCCGGCCTCATCGTCAACGCCGGCCTGAAGGAGCATTGGGGCCGCGCGCGGCCGTCGCAGATCGTCGAATTCGGCCGCGACCGCGTCTTCACGCCGGTGCTCAAGCCGGCCAATGAATGCCGGCGCAACTGCTCCTTCGCCTCGGGCGAAGTTGCGATGGGCTTTGGGCTCCTGACGCTGGCGCTGTTCGCGCGCGGCCGCCGCCGGTGGATCGCGATGCTGCCGGGCCTCGCGCTCGGCACGGGCATGGCGGTCGCGCGCATGTCGGCCGGCGGGCACTTCCTCTCGGACTCGGTCTTCGCCGGCCTGATCGCGAGCGCGACCGGCCTCGTCGTCTACTGGCTGGTCGTCCGGCCTCAGGCGGCGGACGAATAGGCGCGGCGCTGCTCGGCCGGCACCGGGCGCATCGCCGTCAGCTCGACCATCAGCGTCTTCACCGCGTCGTCGTCGCCGGCCTTCCTTGCCGCGTCGACCAGCATCTGCCAGAGCACGTCGCGCTGCGCGTGGCTGGCGCCGAGGCGCCAGAGGTCGTGGCGCACCGGCATCAGGTTGCCCATCACGTCCTTCCACTCGCCGCGGCGGTGATGGACGGCGGCGCGGCAGGCCGGCACTGCGATGCCCGAGCCGACGGGACCCAAGGTCGGACCATCGATCGCGCCGACGCCCTCGATCAGACGCGTCGCCGCCTCGAAGCGGCCGTCGGCGGCGAGCGCCATGGCGAAATGCGGCAGCGTGAACAGGTTGGAGCCGTCGCCGATCCGGGCTTCGGACTTGTCGGCGAGCTCCTTCCAGCGAGCGCCCACGTCAACGCCGAGATGCTCGAGCCGCCACAGCAGCGAGGCCGCGTTCTGCATGTCGATGTAGAGGTCCGGGATCGCCTGGATCAGCGGCGACGCATGATCGCGGATCTTCGCGTCGTACCAGTCGAGCAGCCCGTCGGGCCCGTCCTTCTCGAGCTGCAGTAGCGCGCGATGCCACGTCAGGTGGAAAGCGAAGTTGTTGGCCTGAGCCAGCGCGCCGGCGTTCTGGTCGAGCCACTTGATTCCGTCCGCGGCGCGGCCCTGCATCTCCAGCACATGCGCGACCGCATGGATGCCCCAGCGGTCGTTGCGGTCGTAGTCGACCGCCTCGCGCGCCATGTGCTCGGCCTCGTCGTACTCGCCGCATTCCTCGAGGCCGAAAGCCTGCATCGAGGCGACCCAGCTCCGGCCCGGCGTGTCGCTCTTCCAGCCCTTCGCCGCGGCGACGATCGAGTCCAGCATGCGCGCGGTGCGGCCGAGCCAGAAGTAATGGAAATGCGCGAGGCGCAGCGCCAGCAGGTCGGTCGGATGGACCGCGAGGATCGACTCCCAGATCCGGAGCGCCTGGTCGATGTCGCCCTTGGCCCAGGCCTCGAAAGCCTCGAGGTGCCGGCGCTCGCGCGGGTTGGCCTTCTCGGCCACGGCCGCGCACTGCGCGAGCGCGGTCCTGGCGCGATCCAGGTTCTTCGCGTTCAGCGACAGCAGCGCCATGCCGCCCTTCAGCACGTTCGCGAGGAAGAAGGAGGGATCGGCCTTCGTCGCCTCGCTGAGCCGCTTCGTCGTGTCGACGTGGAAGGTGACGTAGCCGTCGATGGCGTCGTCGAAGGCGGCGAGCGCCTGGGCGTTGTCGGTCGAGGTGTCGAGTCCGCGTCGGTCCTTGAGCATGCGCCGCCTTTACCCGAGTGGAGGCGGGCCTGTCGAGAACCCGATACGAACGTCAGGTGACCGGATCGCCCGCCTTGAGAGCGTAGAAACGGTAGACCCGTATGTCGCCCGACCGCAACACGGCCCCGCGCCGGGCCCAGAGCTCGGCTTCGTTGACGAGATGCGGCACTGTCTCGGGCGCCACCGATCCCGGCGCCAGCGCGTGGGTCAGATCGCGCCAGCCCTGCAGGATCAGCGCCTGGTGCATGTCGGTGATGTCTTCCGAGATGCGGACCTCGAGCCCGTTGTGGGCGAGCAGGTCGAGGATGTCCTGGGACGAGCAGGGGAACGGTTCCTGCGGCTCGTGGCCCATCCAGCTCTCGACCGCGGCGGTAGGCTTGCCGTCGTCCGGCATCACGTAGTCGGTGAAGCAGAGCTGCCCGCCTGGGCGGAGCGTGATCGCGATCTGCTGGAACAGGTGGGCCTTGTCGGCGATCGTGAAGAACGCCTCCTTGGCGAAGACGCAGTTGTAGCCGCGCGGCTTGAGCTGCGTCGTCGCCGGATCCCAGGTCTCGATAGGCGCCTTCTTGTCGAGGCCCGCCATGCGTGAGCGCAGCATCCCGGCCTCGGCCAGGATCGGCCATTGCTCGTATCCCGTGACCCAGGAGCCGAAGGTCTTCGCCATCGTGCGCGTACAGCCGCCGAGGCCGGCGCCGAGGTCGAGCACGGTCATCGTCGGATTGAGGGCGAAAGGCTTCACCAGGGCCTCGGCATGGTCGTCGCCGCCCGGCGTGTGCATCCCCGGCCCCCACAGGCGCTCGGCCACCTGGATGCGGTCGGCGGTCCAGAGCGGGACCTTCTTCTTCGGCGGCCCGGCCTTCGCCGTCTCCGCGCCCTTGTTCCGCCCGGTGTCGAACTCGAGGGTTTCCGGATCGCCGGCATAGATGTCCTCGGGGTCGTATCCCTGCCACCAGGCGGAGATCCGGACCTTCAGCGGTATCTTGAACCTTGGACGGGTATCGAGGGCGACGGCGGACATGACACCAGGAGCTTCCAGCACGATGGGCCCGACGGAGAGGCCGCGGTTGGGTCTACTCTAGGCTGCGCCGGTTAATCGAGGTTTAACAGGCCCCTCGGGATCGAGGACGAGGCTACGCCGTTATAAGGCCTCAATCTTCGGCGACATTCTGGCGTGACCGCGAATCGTGATATCCGGAAACCCGTGGCCGTCTCCTCCCAGGACCGCGGGTCCAAACGTACGCCCAAGAAGCGCAGGAGCCGCATCGACTGGCGGTCGATCCTCTATGGCCTGCTGCGCTGGGGGCTGGTCGCCGGCATCTGGGCCGGCGTCGCGGTCGCCGCGGTCGTCGCCTATTTTGCGCTGACCCTTCCCGACATCTCGGGCCTCGAGGACAGCGGCCGGAAACCCTCGATCCGGCTCGCACTGGCCGACGGCACCGTGTTCGCGAGCTCGGGCGAGGTCCATGGCCGGCCGGCGAATTTGAACGAGCTGCCGAAGAGCCTGGTGCAGGCGGTGCTGTCGACCGAGGACCGGCGCTTCTTCAGCCATCTCGGCCTGGATCCGATCGGGCTCGCGCGCGCCGTCGTCGTCAACATCCGCGAAGGCGCGGTGCGCCAGGGCGGCTCGACGCTGACCCAGCAGCTGGCCAAGAACCTGTTCCTCACCAACGAGCGCAGCTTCGGGCGCAAGGTGCAGGAGCTCATCCTCGCGATCTGGCTCGAGTGGCGCTTCACCAAGGACCAGATCCTCACGATCTACCTGAACCGCGTCTATCTCGGCGCCGGGACGTTCGGCGTCGCCGCCGCTTCCGAGCGCTACTTCGCCAAGGACCCGAAGGAGCTCAACGTCTACGAGAGCGCGCTGATCGCGGGTCTTCTGAAGGCTCCTGCGCGCTACAGCCCGTCGGCCAATCCCGAGCGTGCGCGCGTCCGCACCGAGCAGGTGCTCGCCAACATGGTGGACGCGGGATATCTCACCGAGGCGCAGGCAAGCGAGGCGAAGCGCCTGCCGGTCGGCCGCGGCAACTACCCGACCGCGGGCCTGGGCGGGCGCTATTTCGCCGACTGGGTGCTGGACCAGGTGGGCGCGACCATCGGCTATGTCGACCGCGACCTGATCGTGACCACGACGCTCGACCCGAAGCTGCAGCGGATCGCCGAAGGCGAGGTCGAGGCGATCCTCGCGAAGTACTCCGACAAGCGCGATGCCGACCAGGCGGCGCTGGTGTCGCTCGGCGCCGACGGCCGCGTGCTGGCGCTGGTCGGCGGCCGCGACTACCGCGAGAGCCAGTTCAACCGCGCGACCCAGGCGCTCCGCCAGCCGGGCTCGGCGTTCAAGCCGTTCGTCTATCTCGCCGGCCTCGAGGCCGGCATCGGCCCCGACACGATCATCGACGACTCGCCGATCACGATCCGCAACTGGACGCCGTCGAACTTCGATCGCAAGTACCGCGGACCGATGCGCGTCGCCGACGCGGTGACGCAGTCGATCAACACGGTCGCGGTGCGCATCTCCGAGCAGGTCGGGCGCAGCCGTGTCATCGACGTCGCGCATCGGCTCGGGATTCCCCAGGCGATCGACGACAACCCGAGCCTGGCACTCGGCGCCAGCGAGGTGACGCTGATCGACCTCACCCAGTCCTACGGCGCCTTCGCCACCGGCGGCGAGGCGATGCGGGCCTGGGGCATCGTCGAGATAAAGGATACGAGCGGCCGCGTTCTCTATCGGCGACAGCCGGCACCCGAGCGCGTGATCTCGGTCGCCAATGCCGGCACCATGACCGACATGCTGACCAACGTCGTGCAGGCGGGCACAGGCCGTGCCGCGCGTCTCGACCGCCCGGCCGCCGGCAAGACCGGTACGACATCGAACTCCAAGGACGCGCTGTTCGTCGGGTTCACCGCCGACTTCGTCACCGGCGTCTGGTTCGGCAACGACGACGGCCAGCCGATGAAGGACGTGACCGGCGGCACGCTGCCGGCCGAGCTCTGGGGCAACTTCATGAAGAAGGCCAGCGCCGGGCTGCCGCCGCGGCCGCTGAGGGCCGCGCCGCCCGAGTACTCGGCGCCGGTCGCCCAGGTGCCCTGGTATGCGCCGTGGCGGGCCTTCACGGCGCCGCCGTCCGCCCCGGGATCGCTCGGCACGATCCGCGTGCCCTCCAACTCGCCGCTGGCGTCGGGTGGCGGGGGCAAGGACTAGCTCTCCCCTCGTCCCGGATCGGGTCTTCATCGGTGTCCCCCGAGCACACCTTGAAGTGCGCCCATGCGGTAGCCATTTACCTAGAATGATTCTAATGAGGAGATGGACATGCCGAAGGGTGATGCGGTCGCCGATGGGCTGACCAAGGTTCTGGCGGATTCTTATGCGCTCTACTTCAAGACCCACGCCTTCCATTGGAACGTGACCGGCCCGACCTTCTTCTCACTGCACGAGATGTTCGGCGCCCAGTACAACGAGATCTGGACCGCGCTCGACGAGATCGCCGAGCGCATCCGCGCCATCGACGGCACGCCGCCGGTGAGCCCGTCCGCGCTCGCCCGTCTCGCGACGATCGCGGAGGCCAAGGGCAACCTCGAGGCCAACGCGATGGTGCGCGAGCTGTACGAGGGCAACCAGGCGGTGGTGAAGACCATCAGGACGGCTTTGGCCGCGGCGCAGAAGGCCGGCGACGAGGCGACCGCCGACCTGCTGATCACCCGCACCGAGGCGCACGACAAGCACGCCTGGATGCTGAAGAGCAGCCTCGCGGACTAGGAATGTTATACGCAATTGGCTGGCTGCGTATAATTTTGTCGTGATGAGATGAGAGTCGTGTTATACGCAATTGGTGAACTGCGTATAACCGAGGCGTGTCATGGCCGTCGATCTCCCCCTGCCGATGCAGGCTCAATACGCGGAACTGCTGGAACAGGCTGCTTCGGATTCTTTCGAGGAAGCGTTTGCCGAAGAGGGCAGCTTCATCGCAAAAACGATCCGCGGGCGGAAGTATTGGTACTTTCAAACTTCGACGAAAGGGGGGCGGCGCCAGCGTTATGCCGGTCCGGAAACGCCTGAGCTACTTGATCGGATCAAAAACCACCGGCGTGATCGTGCGAACCGCCGAGACCGTAGGATGCTCGTCTCCACTCTTGTTCGATCAGGGCGCCTATCGAGTCCGCGCCCGCAGATCGGAGATACAATAGCGGCACTGGCCAGGGCGGGCGTCTTTCGTCTACGCGGGGTACTAATAGGCACTACGGCGTATCAGACATACAGCGCCGTCCTTGCGGCCCGACTGGCCGGTGCTGGATTAGAAACAGAGGACGTCGATGTCGCTCAGTTTGCGCCAATCTCCGTAGCCGTCGGGGATCAGATCCCGCCGGTCCTGGACGTCCTTCGCAGTGTCGATCCATCTTTCCGGCCTGTGTCCGAACAGACCGACAATCGGCGCGCGACGAAATACCAAGCGAAGAGCGGAATCCGAGTCGACTTCCTTACCCCCAATCGGGGACCGGACACAGACGAGGCGATCTCCCTTCCGGCATTTCAAACCGATGCTGCGCAACTTCGATTCTTGGATTTCCTGATTCGAGAACCTGAGCCCGCGGTCGTTCTCCACGAGACCGGAATCCACGTCTTTGTTCCTGCGCCTCAACGCTATGCAATTCACAAGCTGATCGTGGCGCGCAGGCGTCGTCAAGGCACGGCTAAGAGCGAGAAGGATCTGCATCAAGCAGCGGTGTTGCTCGAGATCCTGGCTCGTAAACGGCCTTACGATCTCAAATCGGCCTGGGATGAAGCGTACGGCCGTGGCCCAAAGTGGCGAAAGCTCATTGGTGAAAGCTTGAGCTTAATTCCATCAACTGTGCGAGACGTTACGCTTAAGACCGCGGGTGCGACGCGAAGCCTCGTGGAAGGACTGGACTTGGCTTTTGCGTCTCCGACTTTGCGTTACGACTTCGACCGCGATGTTGTGGCTTTTCGCGGAGAAGCTAGCGGCGAGTTGATACGGTGTGCAATCAGCCGAGAAGCGTTGGACGATCACTTTCGGCTGCGTCAGGCGACAGATAAGGAGCGCATGGAGCTATTCCGTGCAAATCGATCGCTGTTCGAGCAGATGCTGAGAATCAAGTATCTTGAGTGGCCAATCGAGAGCCTAGATGAAGTTCTCGTTAAGGCGGCAGACTTGGAGCGGCTCGAAGCGCAGATAAAATCGTCTGCACCCTCTAAGCTAAAAAAGCGGCAGATCGACAAAAGGTAATGTCGACTAGAGTCCCGCCGGCCGCGCCTCCTTGGCGTAGGCGGTGAAGTCGATCGTGCAGCGGACCCCGTCCGGGGCGAAATCGAGCAGGATCTCGCCGTCGAGATCGGAGGGGAGTGCGCGCTCGATCAAGGTGCTGCCGAAGCCGCGGCGCCTCGGTTGCGCGACCTTCGGGCCGCCGCTCTCGGTCCATGTCAGCGTGAGGCGGCGCGGCTCGCCTCGTGCGATCGTCCACTTGACGTCGATGCGGCCCGACGGCGCCGTCAGCGCGCCATACTTGGCCGCGTTCGTCGCCAGCTCATGCAGGCCGAGCGACAGCGCTAGCCCTTGGCGTGGCGTGAGATCGCAGCCCGGCCCTTCGATCGTGAAGACATCGGCGCTGCGATGAGGCGCGATGACCTCCTCGATGAGCTCGCGGAGCGCGATCGCCTCCCATTGGCGTAGCGTCAGCAGGCTGTGCGCGACCGAGAGCGCCATGATGCGCGCCTGAAACGCCGCGATGAAGTCCTTGATGTTCGCGGTGCTGGTCGCGGTCTGCCGCGCGAGCGACAGCACGGTCGTCAGCGTGTTGCGGACGCGGTGGTTCAGCTCGCTCATCAGAAGCTGCTGGGCGTCGATCATCCGCCGCTGCTCGGTCACGTCCTGGCTCACGCCGACGACGCGCGTCGGCTGACCGGACACACGGACGACGTCGCCGTGGCTCGATATCCATCTGAGCTCGCCGTTGGGACGCACGATGCGATGCTCGATCGAAAGCGGTTTGCGACCCTCGACGCAGTCGCCGAAGGCCTTCACGACGCGATCGCGATCCTCCGTGTGGACGGCCATCCGCCACTCGTCGGCCGAGAGCGTCGCTCGGTCGTCGGGCAGGCCCAGTATCCGCATCAGGGTCACATCGCCGCCGACGGTCCAGGTCGATGGCTCGGCATGCCAGACGCCGAGGCCCGCGGCCTTGGCCGCGAGGCCGAACCAGGTGCTGCTTTCCTGCTGCCTCGCCGAGAACTCTCTTCGTGCGCGGTTGATCTCCAGATGCGCGCGGACGCGGGCGATCAGCTCGCGCGGCGAGAAGGGCTTGATCAGGTAGTCGTCGGCACCGGTGTCGAGGCCGACGATCCGCGCCTCCTCCCCGGCCCGCGCCGAGAGCAGGATCACCGGGATCGCCTGCGTGCGCGGATCGGCCCTGAGCTCCCGGAGCAGGCCGAAGCCGTCGAGCTCCGGCATCATCACGTCGGTGAGCACGAGGTCCGGCGGGTTGCGGAGCGCATGATCGAGGGCGGCGCGGCCGTCGGCGACGGCGGTCACGGTCCAATGCTCCTCGAGAATGCGGCGCACGAAATCGCGCATGTCGGCGTTGTCGTCGGCCCAGAGAATTCGCGCGGTCGATACGGCCTGCGGCGATGGCGGGATCGTCGCATCGCTGATCTCTCCGTGGATCATCCAGCGTTGCGCCTCCTCGACGAAGACGCCGGCCCGCACCGACGTCGACTCGAGCTGCCTGCTGCCTTCGATGCGGTCGGCAGGCAGATGGGCGGTGCCGGTCCGGAGCGTGACGGTGAAGGTCGTGCCGCGCCCGGCCGTGCTCTCGACCGCGATGGCGCCGCCCTGGAGCTTGACCAGGTCGTGGACCAGGGCGAGCCCGATGCCGCTTCCCTCATGCGAGCGCGAGCGCACATTGGGGACGCGATAGAAGCGCTCGAAGACATGCCCGATGTGCTCGGGCGCGATACCGATGCCGGTATCGGCGATGCGCAGCTCCACATGATCGCCGAGCCAGCGCAGCCGCACCTCGATCTGACCCTCGAAGGTGTACTTCAGCGCGTTCGAGAGAAGATTGAGGACGATCTTCTCCCACATGTCGCGATCGACATGGACCGGCTCCGGCAGCGCGGGGCAGTCGACGATCAGCTTGAGATTCGCTTGCCTCGCGGCGGAGTGGAACACGCTGGCGAGCTCCGCCGTCGCCTTGGACAGGTCGGTCGGCGCGTACATGATCTCCATGCGGCCCGCTTCGATCCGGGAGAAGTCGAGCAGCGAGTTGACCAGCTTCAGAAGCCGCTGGGAGTTGCGGTGGGCGAGTGCCAGCTTCTGGCGGTCGGCATCCCGGATCGTGCCGGACGTGTCGGCCAGCATCTCCTCTATCGGGCTCAACATCAGCGTCAGCGGCGTGCGGAACTCATGGCTGATGTTGGAGAAGAAGAGGGTCTTGGCGCGATCGATCTCTGCCAGCGCCTCGGCGCGCCGACGTTCTTCCGCGAGCGCCCGGACGGTGGCGACGGCCGCCGCCGTGTTTGATGCGATCAGCTTCAGGAAGTCCCTGTTGTCGTCGTCGAGCGCGCGCCGGGGATTGAGGCCGACGACCAGGAATCCCAGCGTCGCCGATCCGGCGCCGAGCAACGGCAGGCTTACGACCGTATTGACCGGCTCGGTATCCGGACCGCGCGGCAGCGACCGTGTCGTCAGCGCCTCGCCAGTGAGCGCGACTTCCATGCGCGTGGCGGCGGCTTCGGCCAGCGGCCAGTCCGACGCCGGCCGCGCGTCGATGCCCGACGCCGCCAGCGGCCGGGCCTCTTCGGTCTTCGGGTCGGCCTCGTAGAGCAGCGAGAAGGAGATGTCCTTCGGATCGAGCACGCTCGACACGTTCTTGAAGACGGTCGGGGTGTCGCGTGCCTCGCCGGCGATCCGGCCGACGTCGCGCAGCGTGCGCAGGCGGCGGCCGCCTACCACGCGGCCGGTGGTCTCGCTGACGATGCAGAAGACGCCGCCGACACGCCCGCTCTCGTCGCGGACGGGATCGTAGGAGATGTCGAAATAGGTCTCTTCCGGATAGCCGTAGCGTTCGAGGAAGAAGAGGTGATCGCTTCCCCAGAAAGCTTCGCCGGTCGCCATGATGGGGCCGATCAGGGGCGCGATCGTGCTTTCCCAGACCTCGCTCCACACCTCGCGGCCCGGCCGGCCGAGCGCCCAGGGGTGCTTCATGCCGAGCACCGGGCGATAGGCGTCGTTGTAGAGG
>JBGALV010000087.1:0-20792 GCA_044223515.1 Alphaproteobacteria bacterium | reverse complement strand
GAACGTGCGAAGCCCCGCCTCGTAGGCCGCGAGCACATTGGCGAGGCCCAGGCCGAAGGTGTTGTGGAGGTGAACGCCGGTCAGCCTGTCGCCGATCTCGCGGCGGACGGCAGAGATCACCTGCTTGATCTGCTGCGGATTGGCCATGCCGGTGGTGTCGGCAAGGCCGACCTCGTCGGCGCCGGCCGCGACGGCGGCGACCGCGAGCCTGACGACCTCGCTCTCGGCGACCGCGCCCTCGATCGTGCAGCCGAAGGCGGTCGAGAGACCCGCTTCGATGCCGGGTCTCGACGAGGAAGCATCGCGGAGCTTGGCGGCCTCATGGATCTCCTCGACCATCTCGTCCGGCGTCTTCCGGACGTTGGCGAGCGAGTGCGAGCGGCTGACGGAAAGCGGCAGGGTGATCTTGTGCGCGCCGACCTCGATCGCGCGCGCCGTACCCTTGGCGTTGGGAGCGAGCGCGGCGACATGCAGGCCCGGGAGGGTGCGGGCGTAGGCCACGACCTCGGCTGCGTCCGCCATCTGCGGCAGCAGCTTCGGCGAGACGAACGAGCAGACTTCTATTTCGGGGAGACCGGAGGCGGCCAGCGCCGCGATCCAGGACTTCTTCGCGGAGGTCGGCATGATGCCCTTGAGCATCTGCAGCCCGTCGCGCGGGCCGACCTCGCTGATCTCGACGTCGCGTCTCATGCCGGCCACGCTAGCGCGGCCGGCATGAGACGCGCAAACTTTAGAATAGCCCGACGATCTTGCCTTGGGCGTTCACTTCGATCGAGTTCGCGGCCGGTACCTTGGGCAGGCCCGGCATCGTCATGATCTCGCCGCAGATAAAGACCAGGAACTCCGCGCCGGCAGAGACCCGGACCTCGCGGATCGGGATGGTGTGGCCCGACGGCGCCCCCTTGGCGTTGGCGTCGGTCGAGAAGCTGTACTGGGTCTTCGCCACGCAGATCGGGAAGTGACCGAAGCCGTCCTTCTGCAATCCCGCGATCTGGTCGCGGACGCTCTTCTCGGCGGTGATGTCGGCAGCGCCGTAGATCTGCTGGGCGATGGTCTTCATCTTGTCCCAGAGCGGCATGTCGTCCGGGTAGAGCACCTTGAAGGCGGCCTTGCCGCTCTCGCAGAGCTTGACCACCGCGTGTGCCACCTCGGCCGCGCCGGCGCCGCCGCCGGCCCAGTGGTCGGCCATGAAGGCCTCGACGCCGAGTTCGCCACAGGCCGACTTCACCAGGTCGATCTCGGCCTGGGTGTCGGCCGAGAAGCGGTTGATCGAGACCACCACCGGCACGCCGTACTTCTGCACGTTGGTGACGTGGCGCTGCAGGTTCGAGAGACCCTTCTTCAGCGCGTCCAGGTTCTCCTTCTTGAGATCGTCCTTGGCGACGCCGCCATGCATCTTGAGCGCGCGGATGGTCGCGACCAGTACCGCGCAGTCCGGCTTGAGGCCCGCCTTCCGGCACTTGATGTCGAAGAACTTCTCGGCGCCCAGGTCGGCGCCGAAGCCGGCCTCGGTCACCACGTAGTCGCCGAGCTTGAGCGCCGTGGTGGTCGCCAGCACGGTGTTGCAGCCATGGGCGATGTTGGCGAAGGGGCCGCCATGGATGAAGGCCGGGTTGTTCTCCAGCGTCTGCACCAGGTTCGGCGCCAGCGCGTCCTTGAGCAGCGCGGTCATCGGACCGGCGGCCTTCAGCTGGTGCGCGCGGATCGGCTTACGGTCGCGGGTATAGCCCACGATGATGTTGCCGAGGCGCTTCTGCAGGTCGTCGAGCGAGGTCGCCAGGCAGAAGATCGCCATGACCTCGGAGGCCACAACGATGTCGAAGCCGTCGACGCGGGGGAAGCCGTTGGCGACGCCGCCGAGCGAGGAGGTGATCTCGCGGAGCGCGCGGTCGTTCATGTCGAGCACGCGGCGCCAGGTGACGCGGCGCTGGTCGAACGCCAGCTCGTTGCCCCAGTAGATATGGTTGTCGACGAGCGCGGCCAGCAGGTTGTTGGCGGCGCCGATCGCGTGAAAGTCGCCGGTGAAGTGGAGGTTGATGTCCTCCATCGGCACGACCTGGGCATAGCCGCCGCCGGCGGCACCGCCTTTGACGCCGAAGCAGGGACCGAGGCTCGGCTCGCGCAGGCAGATGATCGCCTTCTTGCCGATGTGGTTGAGCGCATCGCCGAGGCCGACCGTGGTCGTGGTCTTGCCTTCGCCGGCGGGCGTCGGGGTGATGGCGCTGACCAGGATCAGCTTGCCGTCCTTCTTGCCCTTCAGCGAGTTGACGTAGTCGAGCGACACCTTGGCCTTGTAGTGGCCGTAGGGCTCGAGGTTCTTCGCGTCGATGCCGAGCTTCTCGCGTGCCACGTCGACGACGGGGCGCATGGTGGCGGCCTGCGAGATCTCGATGTCGGACTTCGGCTTGGCGTGCTGCTCTGCGGGATTACGCATGTCCCATCCCCCAACTTCGCTTTGGATGTGGAGTCCGGCGGATCGCGTCGGACATGGAAGAAAAAAGAGACTGGGGGGCGTCAGCCCCCCAGAATGTCACCGACCTTGATGCCGCCGGCTGCGGCGAACTCGGCACCCGTCACCTTGCCGGCGTCGCCGCGGACGCGGAGAACGCGAATTCGGCCGTCGGCGCAGCAGACCGTGAAGCCCTTGTCGTCGACTTCCATCACCTGGCCCATCTTGCCGCCGATGCCCTTGGGATCGATGGCCGGGATCTTCTTCGTCTCGAAGACCTGGATCTTCTTGCCGTTGAGCGTCGTCCATGCGCCCGGCGCCGGGTTGCAGCCGCGCACCAGGTCGTGGATGTGATAGCCCTGGCGACCCCAGTCGATGCGCGCGTTGTCGGGCGTGCACCAGCCTTCGTAGGTCGCCTTGGAGTGATCCTGCTCGACGCGGGGTGCCTTGCCGGCCTTCACCAGGTCGACGCCTTCGAGCATCGCCTCGACGCCCATCGGGAACAGGCGGTCGAAGTACACCGAGCCGAGCGAGTCGTCGTCCGAGATCGGCGTCTTCTTCTGGATCAGGATCGGACCGGTATCGAGCCCGTCATCCGGCCAGAAGATCGAGAGACCGGTCTCCTGGCGTCCCTGGATGATCGGCCAGTTGATCGAGGACGGTCCCCGATGCAGCGGCAGCAGGGACGGATGGTATTGGATCGAGCCGTGGGTCGGGATGTTGAGGAAGCCCGACGGCACGAACAGGGTCACGAAGGCCATGACCTGGAGGTCGGGCTTCAGCGCCTTGAACTCGTCCCACACCGGGCCCGGCTGGCGATACGACTTCGGCTGGAACACCGGCAGCTTGGCGGCGAGGGCGGCCTCTTTCAGAGGATCCGCCTTCTGCCCTTCCTTCTCCGGCGCCACGTAGACGCCGACGATGTTCTCTCCGCGCTTCAGCAGCGCTTCGAGGACGGCCTTGCCGAAGGCCTGCTGTCCATGGACTACGATACGCATCTTCGGTTTCCCCCGGGGCTTCAGGCAGCCTTCGCGTCTTCTTTCTTCGGCGGCGGCGTCAGTGCGCCCGAGCTCTTGATCTCGGCGATCTCTTTGTCCTTGAACTTGAGAACGCTCTTCAGGATCTCATCGGTATGCTCGCCCAGAAGCGGCGAACGCGTCACTTCCGAGATCGAATCCGACAGCTTGATCGGGTTGCCGACGGTCAGGTACTTGCCGCGGGTCGGATGATCGACCTCGACCACGGTGCCGGTCTTGCGCAGCGACTGGTCCTCGGCGATCTCCTTCAGCGAGAGGATCGGTCCGCAGGGGATGTCGTACTTGTTGAGGATGTCCATGGCCTCGAACTTGGTCTTGGTCATGGTCCACTGCTCGATGCGCTCGAAGATCGACTTGAGCTTGGGCAGGCGAGCCGGCGGCGTCGCGTACTCGGGATCGGTCTTCCAGGTCGGCTCGCCGATCACGTCGCAGATCGACTGCCACACCGGCGCCTGGGTGATGAAGTAGATATAAGCGTTGGGATCGGTTTCCCAGCCCTTGCACTTGATGATCCAGCCGGGCTGACCGCCGCCGGAGTCGTTGCCGGCGCGCGGCGTCGCCTCGCCGAACGGGATGTTCTGGCCGTACTGGCTGTATTCCTTGAGCGGGCCGTGGGCGAGCCGCTGCTGGTCGCGCAGCTTCACGCGGCAGAGGTTCAGCACGCCGTCCTGCATCGCGCAGAGCACCTTCTGGCCGCGGCCGGTGCGGTTGCGCTGGTAGAGCGCCGAGACGATGCCGAGCGCCAGGTGCAGGCCAGTGCCGGAGTCGCCGATCTGCGCGCCGGTCACCAGCGGCGGGCCGTCGAGGAAGCCGGTGGTGGAGGCCGAGCCGCCGGTGCACTGGGCGACGTTCTCGTAGACCTTGCAGTCCTCGTACGGGCCGGGGCCGAAGCCCTTCACCGATGCGACGATCATGCGCGGGTTGAGCTTGTGGATGTATTCCCAGGTCAGGCCCATGCGATCGAGCGCGCCGGGGGCGAAGTTCTCGACCAGCACGTCGCAGTTCTTGACCAGCTCGTCGAGCACGCGCTTGCCCTGCGGGTGCTTGGAGTCGATCGTGATCGAGCGCTTGTTGTGGTTCAGCATCGTGAAGTAGAGGCTGTCGGCGCCCTTCACGTCCTGCAGCTGGCCGCGGGTGATGTCTCCGACGCCCGGACGCTCGACCTTGATCACGTCGGCGCCGAACCAGGCGAGGAGCTGCGTGCAGGTCGGACCCGACTGCACGTGGGTGAAATCGAGGATGCGCACGCCCTGAAGGGCCTTTCCGTCCTGGCCGTAAGGCTTGCCCGACATCTTCGGCAGGCCGTTCGCGGTCTTGGCCTTGGCTTTTGCCTTAGGCGCGATCTTCTTCGGCGCCGGCTTCTTGGCGGCGGCCTTCGCGGGCTTCTTCGCTGCGGACTTCTTGGCCGCCTTCTTCGCGACCTTCTTCACCGGCTTCCTGGCGGCTGCCTTCTTCGCCGGTTTCTTCGCGGACTTCTTCGCCTTTGCCATCTCTCGCTCCCTCCGAACTCGATCTATCTGGAATGGACTACTTCTTCTTGAGTGCGCTCTGCGGATTCAGATTGCCGATGCGGCCGCTCTCGCTGCCCGCAGCCGGATCGATCACCGCGTTGATCAGGGTCGGCTTGCCCGAGTCGAGCGCCGCGTTGACCGCGCGCTTGAGCTCATCCGGCGAGGTCGCGTTGACGCCGACGCCGCCGAAGGCCTCCATCATCTTGTCGTAGCGTGCACCGGCCACGAAAACCGTCGTCGCCGGATCGCTGCCGGCCTTGTTGACGTCGGTGCCGCGATAGATGCCGTTGTTGTTGAAGATCACGACGCAGACCGGCAGGCCGTAGCGGCAGATCGTCTCCACCTCCATGCCGCTGAAGCCGAACGCGCTGTCGCCTTCGACCGCGAGCACCGGATGGCCGGTCTCGACCGCGGCGGCGATCGCCTGGCCCATGCCGATGCCCATGACGCCCCAGGTGCCGACGTCGAGGCGCTTGCGCGGCTTGTAGATGTCGATGACGCCGCGCGCGAGATCGAGCGTGTTGGCGCCCTCGTTGACGAGGATCGTCTCGGGCCGCTCCTTGATGATCGTGCGCAGCACGCCGAGCGCGCCGTGATAGTCCATCGGCACGTTGTTGTTCATCAGGCGCGGCGCCATCTTGGCGACGTTCTCTTCGCGCTTCGCGCTCACCGCGCCGGACCAGTCGCCCGGAGCCTTCGGCCAGTCCTTGCCCATCGCGTCGATCAGCGCGGTCATGCACGAGCCGATGTCGCCGACCACGGGGGCGGCGATCTCGACGTTGGAGTCCATCTCCTTCGGCTCGATGTCGATCTGGATGAACTTCTTCGGCGCGTCGCCCCAGGTCTTGCCCTTGCCGTGCGAGAGCAGCCAGTTCAGCCGCGCGCCGATCATCATGACGACGTCGGAGTCCTTGAGCACGGTCGAGCGTGCGGCCCCGGCGCATTGCGGGTGCAGGTCGGGCAGCAGGCCCTTGGCCATGCTCATCGGCAGGAACGGCACGCCGGACTTCTCGACGAAGGTCTTGATCGCGTCGTCGGCCTGGGCGTAGGCGGCACCCTTGCCGAGGATGATCAGCGGCTTCTTCGCGCTCTTGAGCACGTCGAGCGCGCGCTTGACCGCATCTGGGGCGGGGATCTGCGCCGGCGCGGGGTCGATCACCTTCACCAGCGACTTGCGGCCGGCCTCGGCGTTCATCACCTGGCCGAAAAGCTTCGCCGGCAGGTCGAGGTAGACGCCGCCCGGGCGGCCCGAGACCGCGGCGCGGATGGCGCGCGCGATGCCGATGCCGATGTCGGCGGCATGCAGGACGCGGTAGGCCGCCTTGCAGAGCGGCTTGGCGATGGCGAGCTGGTCCATCTCCTCGTAGTCGCCCTGCTGCAGGTCGACGATCTCGCGCTCCGACGAGCCCGAGATCAGGATCATCGGGAAGCAGTTGGTGGTCGCGTGCGCCAGCGCGGTCAGGCCGTTGAGGAAGCCCGGCGCCGAGACGGTGAGACAGATGCCCGGCTTCTTGGTGAGGTAGCCCGCGATCGCGGCGGCGTAGCCGGCGTTCTGCTCGTGGCGGAAGGAGAGCACGCGGATGCCCGCGGCCTGCGCCATGCGGCCGAAATCGGTGATCGGGATGCCGGGCACGCCGTAGATGGTGGTGAGGTCGTTCAGCTTCAGCGCATCGATGATGAGGTTGAAGCCGTCGGTCAGCTCCTGGCCCTCGTCGGCGGGCTTTTCTTTGGTCGCGGCGGTCATGGCGTTCTCCCCTCAAATCGGCCGCGCTCGGGCGCGGCGGCGTTCAGTCCAGATAAGTGACGTTCTTCTCGACGTGGGTCGCGAGATCGAGGCTGTGCTGGCGGACCAGCCGCTCGGCGCGCTCGGTGTCGCGCCGCTCGAGGGCCTCGATGATGTTCATGTGATCCTTGATCGACCGCGTCGCGCGATCGCTCTCGGAGATCGTCACGCGCCGGATCGAGCGCATGTGGATGAACAGATTCTCCATCGTCTCCATCAGGAGGCGGTTGCGGCTCATGTTCACGATCGCCTGATGGAAGCGGATGTTCGCTTCCGAATACTCGTCGATATGCGCCTTCGGATCGTGCTGCGAACCTTCGAACTCGACGAAGAGCCGCCTGAGGCTGCCGATCTCCTCGTCGGTCGCATGCAGCGTGATCAGGCGTGCCGCCATCGATTCCAGCGCCGCCCAGACCCCGATGATCTCGATGATCTCCTGCTTGGTCTTGCGAACGATGAACATGCCCTTGCGCGGCACCGAGCGGATGAAGCCTTCCTGCTCGAGCCGGTTGAAGGCTTCTCGAATCGGCGTGCGGCTGATGCCGAGGTCCTGGGAGAGGCGGCGTTCGTCGAGGCGGATCGGCTCGCGCGTGGCGTAGATGTCCATCGTGGTGATGGCCTGCTTCAAGGCCGCGTAAGCGCGGTCCCGGAAACTCGGCTCGGCCTCGATGGGCTGCACCTCGAGCTTCAACGCCGTCATGGCTGCGCCTCTAATCCCCCCAGGAGTTCTTTCCGCGTCGTCTTTTTCAGATCCGCGACGCGTGCCGTTCGTTTCGGCTTTACAAAAGCACCCCTTCCGGCATTTTGTATACCAAATACACGCGACCGGACAAGGATCGCTGAGGTTTCGGCCGTAGCGCAGGCTCGAGACCCGAAGGAAATGTTGGGGGGAGAGCGTTGGAAGAATTAGCCTCGCTTATGGGCGGCTTCGCGGTCGTCCTCAGCCCGTTCAATCTCCTGCTGATGCTGATCGGCATCCTGCTGGGGGTGATCATCGGCGTGCTGCCGGGCCTCGGCGGCGCCAACGGCGTCGCGATCCTTCTCCCGCTCACCTTCTCGATGTCGCCGACCTCGGCGATCATCATGCTGTCCTGCATCTACTGGGGTGCGCTGTTCGGCGGAGCCATCACCTCTATCCTCTTCAATATCCCGGGCGAGCCCTGGTCGGTCGCGACGACGTTCGACGGCCATCCGATGGCGAAGCAGGGCAGGGCCGACGAGGCGCTGACCGGCGCCTTCACCTCGTCCTTCGTGGGCGCCCTGGTCGCGGTGGTGATGATCACCTTTCTCGCGCCGCTGGTCGCCAAGTTCGCCTTGAAATTCGGGCCTGCGGAGTTCTTCGCGGTCCAGTTCCTGACCTTCGCCAGCTTCGTCGGCATGGGCAAGGGATCGGCCTTCAAGACGCTGGCCTCGATGAGTCTCGGATTCGCGCTCGCCTCCGTCGGCCTCGATACGGTGACCGGCCAGCTCCGCATGACTTTCGGGTCGACCGACCTTCTGACCGGGTTCAAGTTCCTGACCGCGGTGATCGGCCTTTTCGGCATCGGCGAGATCCTGGCGTCGATGGAGGACGGGCTCAAATTCTCCGGCACGCACGCGAAGCTCCGGCTGAATGCCGTGATCGAGACCTGGAAGAAGCTGCCGGCGTACTGGGCGACCTCGATCCGGAGCTGCCTCATCGGCTGCTGGATGGGCATCACGCCGGGCGGTGCCACGCCGGCCTCGTTCATGAGCTATGCGCTCGCCAAGCGCTTCTCAAAGAACGGCAACAAATTCGGCACCGGCCAGCTCGAAGGCGTGGTGGCGCCGGAGACCGCGGCGCATGCCGCCGGCACCAGCGCGCTGCTGCCGATGATCACGCTGGGCATTCCGGGGTCGCCGACCGCGGCGGTGCTGCTGGGCGGTCTGCTGATCTGGGGCCTGCAGCCTGGGCCGCTGCTCTTCGTCGAGCAGAAGGACTTCGTCTGGGGCCTGATCGCCAGCATGTATCTCGGCAACGTCGTCGGCCTGGTGATCGTGCTGACCTGCGTGCCCCTGTTCGCCGCGATCCTCCGCGTGCCGTTCAGCATCATCGCGCCGGCGATCGTGGTGATCTGCGCGGTCGGCGCCTACACGATCAACAACGCCATGTTCGACGTGTGGATGATGGCTCTGTTCGGGGTCGTCGGCTACGTCTTCAACAAGCTCAAGTATCCGCTTCCGCCCCTGGTCCTGGCGCTGGTGCTGGGCGACATGGCTGAAAGTTCGTTCAGGCAAGCGATGCTGATCTCACAGGGCAGCCTGTCGATCTTCTGGTCGAACGGCCTGGTCGGCACGATCTTCGGGCTGGGCGTGATCCTCCTGTTCCTGCCGGTGATCAACCTGGTGATGGCGAAGATGCGTCAGGCGAAGCCGGCCTGACGAGGTTCGCTGGACGCTGGCCCCGACCGGAACTACGCTCCCCCACTCGTAGAGCCGACTAGAACAACGTCGGCGACCCATAACCTAAGGAGGAGGGATACACCATGAGGATCAAGAACCTGCTGCTGGGTGCGGCGATGCTGGCAGTCGCGGCCGCGGCGCCGGCGCATGCCGCCTGGGAGCCGACCCGTCCCGTCACCTTCCTGATCCCGGCCGGCACGGGCGGTGGTGCGGATCAGATGGCGCGCTTCATCGACGGCGTCATCAAGAAGCACAACTTGATGAAGCAGAACCTCATCGTCGTGAACAAGGCCGGTGGCGCCGGCGCCGAAGGCTTTCTCGACATCAAGGGGTCGCCGAAGGATCCCCACAAGATCATCATCACGCTCTCGAACCTGTTCACCACGCCGATGGCGACGGGCACGCCCTTCAACTGGAAGGACCTCACCCCGATCGCGATGATGGCGCTCGACCAGTTCGTGCTCTGGGTGAACGCCGAGGCGCCGTACAAGACCGCGCAGGAATACATCGCTGCGGTGAAGGACGGCCCGGACCGCCAGTTCAAGATGGGCGGCACCGGATCAAAGCAGGAAGACCAGATCATCACGGTCGCGCTGGAGCGGCTGACCGGCGGCAAGAAGTTCACCTATGTGCCCTTCGCCGGCGGCGGTGCTGTCGCGGTCCAGCTGGTTGGCAAGCACATCGACTCGACGGTCAACAACCCGATCGAGGCGGTGGCGCAGTGGAAGGCGGGCAGCCTCCGGCCGCTCTGCCTGTTCGACGCCAAGCGCAGCACCTACATGGACAAGGTGACCGCTACCATGGCGTGGAGCGACATCCCGACCTGCAAGGAATCGGGCGTCAACGTCGAGTACCAGATGCTGCGCGGCATCTTCGCCTCCGGCGGCATCACGCCCGACCAGACCGCCTTCTACGTGAACCTGATGACCAAGGTCATGCAGACGCCGGACTGGCGCTCTTTCATGGAGCAGGGGGCGTTCAACCCGACCGTCCTGACCGGCGCGGAATATCGCAAGTGGGTCGAGGGCGCGGAGAAGACGCACTACGACCTGATGAAGGAAGCCGACTTCCTCAACAAGTAACCCTGTAAGCGGCCCGCCGCCTCCGACGCGGCGGGCCAACTTTTCGATCGAGGCGGAGACGATACCGGCATGAGCACCCACGACAGCGACGCGGACGACAGCTCGTCGCGACTGATCTCGGTCCGCGGGATGGAGATCGCCGTGGCGCTGGTGCTGATGGCGATCGCCGGTGTCGTGATCGCCGACAGCCTCCGTCTCGGCGTCAACTGGCGGCCGATCGAAGGGCCGGCCGCCGGCTACTTCCCGTTCTACATCGGATTGATTCTCGCGATCTCCAGCGCCGTCACCATGACCAAGGCACTCGTCGACAAGCCGGCCGCCGGCCAGACCTTCGTCACGCGCCAGGCCTTCAGCCAGGTGATGGCGGTTCTGCTGCCGATGATCCTCTACATATTCGTGCTGAGCTTCGTCGGCATCTACGTCGCCTCGGCGATCTACATCGCATTGTTCATGTGGCACTTCGGCAAGTACCCGCTGATCAAGGGAGCTGCGATCGGCATCGCCATCTCGCTCTCGCTCTTCGTCATGTTCGAGATCTGGTTCCTGGTGCCGCTGCCGAAGGGGCCGCTCGAGGAAATGCTGGGCTTCTAGCCGATCGATCCTGCCTATCGATCGATAGACGACCCGGCTCTGACGTTGTCGCTCCGACACATCTATCCTGGTTTCCCGCGCATCATCGGTAAGTACGTCCTAGATGTCCCAAGCGCCCGCTGAAATCCGCAAACATGCCCGTGGCGGCGAAGGCCGCCGCAAGGCCCGCGCGCAGCCGAAGGGGCGCCAGGTCGATCCCGATGCGCTTTCGGACGTGCAGGCGCTGCTCGGCGACAAGCCGCGCCAACGCGACCTGCTGATCGAATACCTGCATCTGATCCAGGACAGGTTCGCCCATCTGTCCGCGGCGCATCTGGCGGCGCTCGCCTACGAGATGAAGCTGGCGCAGGCAGAGGTCTACGAGGTCGCGTCGTTCTACGCGCATTTCGACATCGTGCGCGAAGGCGAGGAAGCGCCGCCGGCGAAGACGATCCGCGTCTGCGACAGCCTCTCCTGCGAGATGTTCGGTGCGCAGAAGCTGCTGAAGGAGCTCGAGGCGACGCTCGATCCCAAGAAGGTCCGCGTCATCCGCGCTCCTTGCATGGGTGCCTGCGACAAGGCGCCGGCCTGCGCCGTCGGTCATGAGCAGGTGTTCGAGGCGACGCCTGCGAAGGTGAAGACGGCGCTCGATACGCATCATCACGAGACGCATGCGCCGAAGAAGGACTACGCGGCCTACGTCGCCGACGGCGGCTACAAGCTTCTGGGTGCCTGCCTCGACGGATCGCTCACGCGCGACGACCTGATCAAGCGCATCGACGATGCCGGCCTTCGTGGGCTCGGCGGCGCCGGCTTCCCCACCGGACGGAAGTGGAAGCTGGTGCGCCAGGAGAGCGGCCCGCGCCTGATGTGCGTGAACGGAGACGAAGGCGAGGTCGGTACCTTCAAGGATCGCCACTACCTCGGCGTCGATCCGCATCGCTTCCTCGAAGGCATGCTGACGGCCGCCTGGGTGGTCGAGGCGGCCGACGTCTACATCTATCTCCGCGACGAGTATCCCGAGCTGCGCTCGATGCTGCTCGCCGAGATTCCCAAGGTCGAGGCGGCAGGATTCTCGCGCGCGACCAAGATCCATCTCCGACGCGGCGCCGGCGCTTATATCTGCGGCGAAGAGTCGGCGATGATCGAGAGCATCGAGGGCAAGCGCGGCCTGCCGCGCCACCGCCCGCCCTACGTCGCGCAGGTCGGCCTCTTCGGCCGGCCGACGCTGGTGCAGAACATCGAGACCCTCTGGTGGGTGCGCGACATCGCCGAGAAGGGCGCAGCGTGGTTCACCGGCCACGGCCGTCGCGACCGCAAAGGGCTCCGCTCGTTCTCGGTCTCGGGCCGCGTCAAGAAGCCGGGCGTGGTGCTGGCGCCGGCCGGCGTCTCGGCGCGCGAGCTGGTCGAGGAGTTCTGCGGCGGCATGCTCGACGGGCATAAGTTCAAGGGCTACCTGCCGGGCGGCGCCTCGGGCGGCATCCTGCCGGAGTCGATGTCGGACCTTCCGCTCGACTTCGGCACGCTCGAGCAATACGGCTGTTTCGTCGGATCGCACGCCGTCGTCATCCTGTCCGACCAGGACAACATGAAGGACGTGGCGCTCAACCTGATGCGGTTCTTCGAGGACGAGAGCTGCGGCCAGTGCACGCCGTGCCGGGTCGGCACCGAGAAGGCGGTCAAGCTGATGGCGAAGCCCAAATGGGACGAGCCGCTGATCGCCGAGTTGTCGCAGGCGATGACGGATGCCTCGATCTGCGGCCTGGGCCAGGCCGCGGCCAATCCGGTAAAATCGGTGCTCAAGCATTTCCGCGGGGACGTCCTATGAGCGACCCGGTGAAGTTCCTGCTCGACGGCGTCGAGGTCGAGGCCAGGGACGGGGAGACCATCTGGCAGGTCGCCAACCGCCGCGGCACCGAGATCCCGCATCTCTGCTACACGCCGAAGCCGGGATACCGGCCGGACGGCAACTGCCGCGCCTGCATGGTCGAGGTCGAGGGCGAGCGCGTGCTGGCGGCGAGCTGCATCCGCAAGCCCACCCCCGGCATGAAGGTGAAGACTGCCAGCGACCGTGCCAAGGCGTCGCGGAAGATGGTCTTCGAGCTCCTGATGGCGGACCAGCCGGAGCGCGACGTCGCGCATGATCCGGACTCGCGCTTCTGGAAGTGGTCGGAGCATATCGGTGTCGAGGACAGCCGCTTCGAGGAGCGCGCCGCGCCGGCGCCGGATCCGAGCCATGTGGCGATGCGCGTCAACCTGGACGCCTGCATCCACTGCAATCTCTGCGTCCGTGCCTGCCGCGAGGTCCAGGTCAACGACGTGATCGGCATGGCCGGTCGCGGCCATAACGAAAAGATCGTCTTCGATTTCGACGATCCCATGGGCCAGTCGACCTGCGTCGCCTGCGGAGAGTGCGTGCAGGCCTGCCCGACCGGCGCGCTGATGCCGGCGACCCTGCTCGATCTCGCCGGCATCAAGGTTGCGGAGCCCGACCGCAAGGTGGACAGCGTCTGTCCGTATTGCGGCGTCGGCTGCCAGCTCACCTACAACGTCAAGGACGACAAGCTCCTCTACGTCGAGGGTCGCGACGGCCCGGCGAACGAGAGCCGGCTCTGCGTCAAAGGCCGCTTCGGCTTCGACTATGTCCACAACGCGGAACGCCTGACGGTGCCGCTGATCCGCAAGGACGGCGTGCAAAAGAACCCGGACGACGTGATCGACCCGGCCAATCCCTGGACCCATTTCCGGAAAGCCACCTGGGAAGAGGCGCTGGAGCGCGCGGCCTCGGGCCTGAAGCGCATCCGCGACACCCATGGCGGCAACGCGCTCGCCGGCTTCGGCTCGGCCAAGGGCTCGAACGAGGAGGCCTATCTCTTTCAGAAGCTGGTGCGCACCGGCTTCGCCACCAACAACGTCGACCATTGCACGCGCCTCTGCCACGCCTCGTCGGTCGCGGCCCTGTTCGAGGGCATCGGCACCGCGGCGGTGACGGCGCCGTTCACCGCGGCAAAGGACGCCGAGGTAATCATCGTCATCGGCTCCAACCCGACCGAGAACCACCCGGTCGCCGCGACCTTCTTCAAGAACGCGGTCAAGCGCGGCGCCAAGCTGATCGTCATGGATCCGCGCGGCCATGCGCTGAAGCGGCATGCGACCCACATGCTGCAGTTCAAGCCGAACAAGGACGTGGCGCTGCTCAACGCGATGCTCAACGTCATCGTGACCGAAGGGCTCTACGACCAGCAGTACGTCCAGGCGCACACAGCCGACTTCGAGAAGCTGAAGGCGCACATCGTCGACTACCCGCCCGAGAAGATGGCGCCGGAATGCGGGATCGAGGCGGACATGATCCGCGAAGTCGCGCGCCTCTACGCGCGTTCGGAAGCCTCGATCATCTTCTGGGGCATGGGCATCTCGCAGAGCGTGCACGGCACCAACAACGCCCGCTGCCTGATCGCGCTCGCGCTGACCACCGGGCAGGTTGGCCGGCCGGGCACCGGCCTGCATCCGCTCCGCGGCCAGAACAACGTGCAGGGCGCTTCCGACGCCGGCCTGATCCCGATGTTCCTCCCCGACTACCAGTCGGTCGAGAACCCGGAGATCCGCGCCCGCTTCGAGGACCTCTGGCAATCGCCGATCCAGCCGAAGCGCGGGCTCACGGTCGTCGAGATCGTCAACGCGACGATCGCCGGCCAGATCCGCGGCATGTACGTGATGGGCGAGAATCCGGCGATGTCGGACCCCGACGCGCATCACGCGCGCGAGGCTCTGTGCAAGCTCGAGCACCTCGTCGTGCAGGACATCTTCCTGACCGAGACCGCCTACTACGCCGACGTGGTGCTGCCGGCCTCCGCTTGGCCCGAGAAGGCCGGTACCGTCACCAACACCAACCGGCAGGTGCAGATGGGCCGGATCGCGCTGCCGCTGCCGGGCGAGGCCCGTCAGGACTGGGAGCTGATCCAGGAGCTCGCCCGCCGCCTCGGACGCGACTGGCGCTACAAGCACGTCAGCGAGGTCTTCACCGAGATGGCGCGCGCGATGCCGTCGCTGGCCAACATCACCTGGGACCGTCTCGAGCGCGAGAGCGCCGTGACCTATCCCTGCCCGTCGCCGGACGAGCCCGGCGCCGACATCGTCTTCGGCGACGGCCTGTTCCCGACGCCGACCAGGCGCGGCAAGCTGGTGCCGGCCGAATACACCGCACCCGGCGAGCCGGTCGATGCCGAGTTCCCGATGGTGCTGACCACAGGCCGCCAGCTCGAGCACTGGCACACCGGCGCGATGACGCGGCGTGCGACCGTGCTGGATGCGATCGAGCCGTCGGCGATCGCCTGTCTCTCGCCCAAGGACATGCGCACCTTCAATGTGCGCGGCGGCGACACGATCCGGGTCTCGACCCGGCGCGGCGCGATCGAGCTGTCGGTCCGCATCGATGAGGCGGTACCGAAGGGGATGGTGTTCATCCCGTTCTGCTACGCCGAGGCGGCCGCCAACATCCTGACGAGCCCGCAGCTCGATCCGTACGGGAAGATCCCCGAGTTCAAGTACTGCGCCGCCAAGGTCGAGAAGATCGATCTGGTGGTGGCCGCCGACGACTAGGCGAAGACCGGGTCGGCAGCGAGCTCTTCGGGCGAGCGACCGGCGAGCTTCATGCGCGTGAGACGCCGCCCTGGCGTATGCCTGCCGCCCTTTTCACCGTTCATGCGTACGATGATCCCGGTGTTGTCCGGTCCATGGCTCACATGGAAGGGTCGCTGGGCGCTGTAGAACAGCATCCGGTCGAAAGGCGTGTTCGACGCGGTCCAGGCTGCGACCGTACGGGAATCGACGCCGTCTACGCGAAGGTCTACGGCCATTCCTCGTCGCGGGCAGATCAGGTTGCCGATCGAGTTGAGCTCGTGCCCGGCGTGTTGATCCCCATTCGGCGTCGTATTGGGAAGGGTGTTCTCTCGCCTGTGCCGGTCTCTGATGTGCCGGATCAGCATGCTTGAGGCGAAGGCGTAGGTGAGCGTCACTTTGCCGAAGCGATCGACGATCGGATCGAGTACCCCCTCCGCCAAGCCCTTCATCGCCTCGTAGGTGCCGGCCTCCCGAGGGATGTTGTCGACGCACGTCAGCCTCCATGTGTCGCTGCATTCGACGAAGTCGCGATACGTGAAGTGATGGCCGCAGCGTGCGTCGAGATTGGGAAACGTCATCGGCTCTGGCCTGGTCAGCTTTCCGGCTTGAGCGTGATACGGAACCCGGCGGCTTCCTCGACCGCCTTCCGGCTGTAGGCCATCGGCACCGCGCCTTCCTCGGCCCAGACCTTGAACAGGTCGCGGTAGTGCGGCGACTTGGGATCGCCGGATTGGCCGGGCGAGTTCACGACCACCGATTTGTCCCAGTCGCCGACGTCCACGACCATGCGGAAGCTGTGGCCCGCGGTCACGCGGAAGTCGGTGCCGCGATAGGTGTTGTTGTTGACGGTGATGCCGCTGCCGCCTTTCGGCAGCGGACCGACGTCGAGCTTCTTGCCCGCGATCGGCGACAGCGCATGCTCGAAATAGGCGTGGTGCAGCCTGCCCCAGGCCCAGCCATCGGAATTGCCCATCAGCTTGCTCGCGTCCGCCCAGGCGGCTGAGAGCGTCCGCTGCAGCAGCGGCTGGCGCTCCTCCGACGACTTCTCCTCGATGCCTGCGACCGCCGACCAGGTGTCGGGGGAAGGGATCAGGGCGGTGGCGCCCGGTGCATGGAGCTCGATCTGCGCCGGGATCAGGTGGCGCATGAACCAGATCTCGAACAGCGCCGCCGCACCCGAGTCCGGGTCGAGGCGGTTGTGCCAGCCACCCAGCATCTCCGCCGCCTTGGCGGCGTCGCCGTCGAAGACGTGAGTCTTCAGCACCTTGGCGAGGCGCCGTCCGGCGATCGAGGTGAAGTCGGTCTGCAGCTTCAGCATCTCGTCGGGCGAGTGCTTCGGCTTCGCCTCCAGCGCCTCCGCGATGCGCACGAAGCGCGAGCGGTCGGCCCATTCGAAGCCGAACTTGTGGCTCTCGTTGTCGAAGTCCTCGGGCAGGTTCATCTGATTGGCGGTACCGAACCAGCCTTCCTTCGGATTGTAGCTCCGCGGGTGGATCGAATGCGGATGGTAGCCGGCCCATTCGTAGCGGCCGTCGCCGGAGACCGGCATGGTGCCGTCCCAGTTCGGTCGCTTTGGCGCGAAGCCGGCCGAGACCCAGCCGATGTTTCCGGAGACGTCGGCGTAGAGCTGGTTGACGGTCGGGCATCCCCAGCCGTCGAGCGCCTGGACGAAACGGTTCCAGTCGCCGGCCTTGAGATAGTCGAGGCTCGCGAGATAAGGCGCGGTGCCGGCGTCCAGCCACGCCGAGCGCACGGCCCAGACGCGCTTCTTCGCCTTGTCGATGTGAAGGACCGGGCCGTGGCGCGTGAACAGCAGCTCGGCGCTCTCCGCCTTCTGCCCGCGGATGGGAATGTCTTCGCGGATCACCTTGAACGACTCCCAGTCATCCTTGTAGCGGTACTTCATCGGATCGTCTGGATGGAGGTCGTAGAAATGCACGTCCTCCTGGTCGATCGGGAAGATCGTGAGGCCGAAGGCGATCTTGTCGTTGTGGCCGAGCGACACGCCGGGCACGCAGGGCTCGCCCGCGCCGATCACGTCGAGGCCGGGCGCGGAGAGGTGCTGGACGTAGCGGAGATTAGGCATCTCGTGCACGCGATGCGGATCGCTGGCGAGGATCGGGCGGCCCGTGGTGCTGCGGTTGGGCGCCAGCACCCAGTTGTTCGAGCCTTCGAGCGCGCTGGCGTCCCAATAGTCGCCGACCTTGTCCTTGCCGAACGTCGCGGGCTCGGTGCCGAGCCGGTATGTCGCCATCACTTCCGGCGGCAGCGCCTCGAGCGGCGTTCCTTCCGGCAGCTTGAGCGCGTGCTCGGGCTCGAGTTCCTTCCGCCAGCGGTCGGCGGCGAAGCCGAAGCGCTTGCCGATCTCCATCCGCTGCACCTCGTGCTCGATGTTGCGGATGCGGGCATGGCTTCGGATGCGAACGACATCGGAGGCGTGCCAGGTGCCGGGCTTATGCCCCATCGTCCTGAACTCGACCGGCAGGCGCGCGGGATCGGCCTCGGTCCACTTGACGTAGGCGTTGATGCCGGCGGCGAAGGCGGTGGTCCAGGCTTCGGAGGACTCGCCGTAGCACTTCCACTCGGCCTTCATGTCGCCGCGATAGAGGAAGAGCCGGGCGGCGCGGTCTTTCGCGACATAGGCCGGACCGAACGCTTCCGACAGCAGGCCGAGGCCGCGGCGGCGCCAGAGATCGATCTGCCAGAGCCGGTCGCGGGCCGCATTGAAGCCTTGCGCCAGGAACACGTCGTGCTCGCTCTTCGCATAGATGTGCGGGATGCCCCACCGGTCGACGATGATCTCGGCCGGCTCCTTCAGCCCGGCGACGGGATAGGTCTGATCCAAGGGGAAGGCTCCTTCAGAAGCTGCGGGGGAGATAGCGGCAGAAAGTGGCGCCGAGGAGGGCGATCATGCCAGCCGCGACGAACACGGCCGGAATGTCGAAGAAGCTGAGCAGCGCGGCGTACAGCGCCGAGGACAGGAGGTCGCCCATCTCGATGTAGGTCCGGTAGATGCCGGCCATCTGCGGGCGTTCGTAGGAGTGGACCGAGCGAAGGAACGGTATACCGCCCATCCCGTCGAGGCCGCCTGCGGGAAGTCCACCGAGCACGATGAGGGCGGCCGCGAGGTAGGGATTCTCGACCATCGACGCGGCGATCGTCGCGATCGCCAGGATCACGAAGCAGGCGATCAGGCTCCGGCGGATGCCGATGCGCATCGCCACCTGCCCCCAGACCGGCGTGAAGAACAGGAACCCGACCGCGAGCGAGGAAGCGATCGCGCCGGTGATCGGCGGCTCGCCGGCGCGCACCAGGTAGAGCGGCACATAGACCATGCACATACCCCACCAGACGGTGCGGCAGAAGGCGATGCACCAGGCGAGCCTGAGGCGCGGCTGCTCGACGAAGCGCCGCATGTTGGCGAGCGGGTTGCCCGGCGGCTTCGCCTTGGTACGCTCCTCGAGGCCGAGCCGGATGAAGTTGATCAGCACCAGCGCACCGAAGAACGTCGGCAAGGCCATCGCGATCAGCGGACTCAGATGATCGTAGAGATAGACGCCGAGCGCCGGACCCACCGCCCAGATCATCGAGCCCATCTGGAAGCGAAGCGGCTCGGAGCGGACGAGGTCCTTCTTCGCGATGTAGTCCATCACGTAGAGCTGGAAGGTGATCACCGTGCAGACCGAGGCCAGCGCGCGACCGGCCATGCCGGCGACCTGGCCCTCGATCGTGTGGGTTGCCAGCAGGAGCGGGAAGACCATCAGCACCGAGGCGCCGAAGCCGTAGACCTTGCCGCGGCCGAAGCGGGCGATCGCGAAGGGGATGAGGAATCCGCCGAGCAGGCTCGCCGCCGAGACCGCGAGATAGACGAGGCTCACGAGCCGCGGCTGGCCCAGCAGGTAGAGCGCCTGAAGCGGGATCACCGTCGCGGTCAGCGCGCGCACGGCCGATTCGAGCGTGTAGATCCCGGCGAAGGTCCAGGGACCTGGGGACGGGCGGGCGGCGAGCGCGGGCGAAGGCGAGGAAGCGGTCATCAGGGGAGAGCAGGCATCGTCCCATGGTGGCCCTCCCGCGACAACCCCGGCGCGCCGTTTTGCGTCGGAAATTTTGTCGCGCGCGGTGCTGCGCTGCGTCATCATCCGCCGCGTTCCGGAGGATATCATGCAGCGTCCCCCTGCCGAGATCGGCCAGTCGGTCGAAGACGTCGACACGCCGGCCCTGATCGTCGAGCTGGATGCCTTCGAGGCGAACCTGCAGCGGATGGCGCGACTCGCCAGGGAGTACGGTGTCCATCTTCGTCCGCACGCCAAGACCCACAAGACGCCGGCGATCGCGCAACTCCAGGTGAAGGCCGGGGCGATCGGCGTCTGCTGCCAGAAGGTCTCCGAGGCCGAGGTCATGGTCGAGGGCGGCATCGGCGACGTCTACGTCTCGAACGAGGTCGTCGGACGAAGGAAGGTCGAGCGCCTGGCCGCGCTCGCCAGGCGCGCCCGCATCTCCACCTGCGTGGACCATCCGGACCAGGTCGGGGCCTTGAGCGAAGCCGCGCGCAAGTTCGGCGTCACCATCGGCGTGCGCGTCGAGATCCGCGTCGGCAACCGCTGCGGCGTGCCGCCGGGGCCGGCGGCCGTCGAGCTCGCCAACCAGATCGCGGCATTGCCCGGCCTCCGGTTCGAGGGACTGCAGGCCTATAACGGCAAGGCTCAGCACATCTACCTGCACATCGAGCGGCTGGTCGCGGCGACGCAGACCGTGGCCGAGGCCCGGAGCACGCGCGATGCGCTGAAGTCGGCCGGCTTCGACTGCCTCTACATCGGCGGCGCCGGATCCGGAACCTACGAGATCGAAGGCAAGAGCGGCATCTACAACGAGCTGCAGACCGGATCCTATCTGTTCATGGACCTCGACTACGCGAAGCTGCGCAACGGTGCGGGCGCGCCGGTCGGCGACTGGCTGCACAGCCTCTTCGTGCTCGCGACCGTGATGAGCAAGCCCGAGCCGGCGCGCGCGATCTGCGATGCGGGCTTGAAGGCGGTCAGCATCGACTCAGGGCCACCGGCGCTCGCCGGCAACGCTCGCGCCGAGTGGGTGCGCGGCGGCGACGATCATTCGGGCTGGCTCTATGCCGATCCAGGGGATGCGCCGGCGATGGGCGCCAAGATTCGCGTCGTGCCGGGCCACTGCGACCCGACGGTCAACATGCACGACTGGTTCGTCGGCATCCGCGGCGGCAAGGTCGAGGCCCTCTGGCCCATCCTCGCGCGCGGTGCGGTGACCTAGGGCTTCCGAGGCTCGCGCATCAGCAGCGCGGCGATCGTG
>JBGALV010000086.1:0-20888 GCA_044223515.1 Alphaproteobacteria bacterium | reverse complement strand
GGCCTGTCTTCGCTCGGCTGGCCCTTGAGCCAGGCAGCTCCCTGCATCTCAGGCGTGAGAAGCCGGCGCTTGACCCAGGTCGCATGCTCCATTGCGGCGACCGCGGCCGTCTCGACGATGCGCTCCTCCTTGCCGATGAAGGCGACGAAGTTGGTGTCGCGGAGGATATCGAAATCACCTTTTGCCGTGCGATGGATCGCAGCCTCGTCCAGCGAGACCAGTTCGGCGCCGCGATTGGGCTGACGCAGCACGCGCGCATGCAGCGTGTCCGGTGTCAGGACGTCATGAATGAAAGCGGATCCGCCTCCGACCTTCGCCGGCAGGTCGAGGCGCGGCTTGTCCTGGCCGACGAGGGCATAGGCCGCTGTCGGCTTGGGCGCAGTCGTACCTTTCACGCTCTGCGTAAGATCGATCTCGCCGGCAACGGACCAGTAGTCCTGCCCGGTCTCGGCGCCGTTCTGGAGGAAACGCCCATCGGCGACCGAGAGATCGGACGGGCTGCAATTCAGCCGGAGCGCCGCACGTTCCAGCGCCTTGGCGCGTACCTCGGCGCAGACGAGCTGGATCGACCGGCCGCCGACCTCGATCGAATGCGACGAGCTCGTATAGAGCTCGTCCGGACCTTCGTCGGTATCGCCAGAGAGGATGACGACCCTGTCATAGGAAAGGTCGAGTTCCTCGGCGGCGATCTGGCCGAGCGCGGTGACGATGCCCTGGCCGATCTCCACCTTGCCGGAAGCGACGCGCACGGTACGGTCGGGCAGGAAGCGGATCCACCGGTCGAGCCGCGGATTGTCGACGAGACTGGTCGGGAGCGGCGCGGTCATCGCTCGCCCCGCATCATGGCTGCGGCGCGCTCGACGGCCTTCAGGATGCGCAGCTGCGAGCCGCAGCGGCAGAGATGCCTGTCCAGCGCGGCGACGATCTGGCTCCGGCTCGGTCGGGGATTGCGATCCAAAAGCGCCTTGGCCGAGATCAGGATGCCGGAAAGGCAGTAGCCGCACTGCCCGGCCTGCTCGTCCAGGAAGGCCTGCTGCAGCGGATGCAGCGTGCCGTTTCTGCTCATACCCTCGATCGTCGTGACGCTGCGGCCGGCGACGGTCGCCACGTCGCGGCTGCAGGCCTGCATCGGTTCCCCGTCGACCAGCACCATGCAGCTGCCGCATTGCTCGAGCCCGCAGCCGAAGCGCGAGCCGACAAGGCCGAGATGATTGCGCAAGACCTCGAGCAGCGAGACCGCGCCGTCGACCTCCACCGTCCGCGCCTCGCCGTTGACGGTCAGAGCAACGCTCATTCGCCTAGCTTTCGCTCGCGCAGCTTCGCCCAGTAGTCGAGGCGCTTTTTGATCTCGCGCTCGAAGCCGCGCTCGACCGGCGTGTAGAACTCGCGGCGGCTCATGCCGTCGGGGAAGTAGTTCTTGCCCGAGAACCCTTCCTCGGTGTCGTGGTCGTAGGCGTAGTCCTTGCCGTATCCGAGATTCTTCATCAGCTTGGTCGGCGCGTTCAGGATGTGCATCGGCGGCATCAGCGAACCGGTCTCCTTCGCCGATCGCATCGCCGCGCCGTAGGCGGTGTAGGCGGCGTTCGACTTCGGTGCCGTCGCCAGATAGAGCACCGCCTGGGCGATCGCGAGCTCGCCCTCGGGCGATCCCAACCGCTCGTAGACGTCCCAGGCAGCCACCGCCTGATGCATCGCCTCGGGATCGGCGAGGCCGACATCCTCGACCGCGAAGCGCACGACGCGACGCGCGATGTAGCGTGGATCCTCGCCGCCGGCGAGCATGCGGGCGAGCCAATAGAGCGCCGCGTCCGCATCCGATCCGCGCATCGACTTGTGCAGCGCGCTGATCAGGTTGTAGTGGCCCTCGCGGTCCTTGTCGTAGACCGGCGCGCGGCGCTGAACGGTCGCCATCAGCTTCGCCGCGTCCAGAGTGACGTTCGCCGGCAGGCGCTCGACCTCGTCGACGAGGTTCAGCAGGAAGCGCCCATCGCCGTCGGCCATGGCCTTCAAGGCATCGCGGGCTTCCGGCGTCAGCGGCAGCTTGCGGCCGAGATCGTCCTCGGCCTTGACCAGCAGCGTCTCGAGCGCCGGATCGTCGAGCCGCTTCAGCACGAAGACCTGGCAGCGCGACAGAAGCGCCGCGTTGAGCTCGAAGGACGGGTTCTCGGTGGTGGCGCCGATCAGGGTCACCGTGCCGTCTTCGACATAGGGCAGGAATCCGTCCTGCTGCGAGCGATTGAAGCGGTGGATCTCGTCGACGAACAGCAGCGTGCCGCCGCCGGAAGCACGGCGTCCCTTCGCCGCCTCGAACACCTTCCTCAAGTCGGCGACACCCGAGAACACCGCCGACAGCGGTTCGAAATGCAGGTCCGTGGCGTCGGCCAGAAGCCGGGCGATCGTCGTCTTGCCGCAGCCGGGCGGTCCCCACAGCACCATCGAGGCGAGCCGGCCGGAGGCGACCATGCGGCCGATCGGCCCGCCCGGCCCGATCAGATGATCCTGGCCAGCGACCTCGTCGAGGCGTTTCGGCCGGAGCCGGTCGGCGAGCGGCCGTGGCGCCGCGGCTTCGAACAGGCCGCCCTGCGGCCTCATCCCTGCACCCGGACGTTCAGCACACGCTCGCCGCGCTTGATCGAGAGGCGCCAGCTTTCGCGCTCGCCGCCGAGCGCGCGGCGCAAGGCGTCGACCGAAGCGATCTCGGCGTCGTTCACCTTGACGATGACGTCGCCGGTCTGGAGGCCGAGACGCTGGGCAACCGATCCCTGGCGGAGCTGCATCACGATCACGCCGCGGCTGGTCCCTTCGAGGCCCAGCTCCTCGGCCAGCGCCGGCGAGAGATTGGCGACGGTGGCACCTGAGAACGGATGACGGCCCTGCAGCGGCGTGGTCTGGCGCGGCGGATCCTCGGGCGGCGCCTCGAGCGCGACCGTGTGCCGGCGCTCCAGTCCCTGGCGGATCACGCCGAGCTGCGCCATGCCGCCGACGCCGAGCGTGCCGATGCGAAACTTGAGCGCCTGCGGATCCTCGACCTCGCGGCCGTCGATCGAGAGGATGATGTCGCCGACCTTCAGGCCCGCGCGCGCCGCCGGGCTGTTCGGTGCCACATTGTCGAGGATCACGCCGCCGGGCCGGCTGAGGCCGAGCGAGGATGCCACATCGGGACCGACCGCTTGGCCGCTGGCGCCGAACCACGGACGGATCACGCGGCCGCCACCGACGAGGCCGGCGACCACGGCGCGCACCATGTTTGCCGGCACGGCGAAGCCGATACCGACCGATCCGCCGCTCTGCGAGTAGATCGCGGTGTTGATGCCGATGACCTTGCCTTCCATGTCCAGCAGCGCGCCGCCGGAGTTGCCCGGGTTGATCGCGGCGTCGGTCTGGATGAAGAAGCGATAGTCGGAGATGCCGACCATCGTGCGCGCGGTCGCCGACACGATGCCGCTGGTCACCGTCTGGCCGACGCCGAACGGATTGCCGATCGCCAGCACCAGATCGCCGACCTCGATGCCGTCGGAGTCTCCGAGCTCGAGCGTCGGCAGGCCTTCGGTGGGCGCCTGAACGCGCAGCACGGCGAGGTCGGTGCGCTCGTCCGATCCGACCAGCGTCGCCTCGAGCTCGCGGCGGTCGTAGAGGACGACGCGGATCTCGTCGGCGCCTTTGATCACGTGGTGATTGGTGATGATGATCCCGTCCTTGCGGACGATCACCCCGGACCCGAGCGAGTTCTGCTCGCGCTGCTGCTCGCCGCCGAGCTGGTCGCCGAAGAAGCGGCGGAAGAGCGGGTCGTTCATCAGCGGCGAGGCGCGCTCGCGCACGACCTTGCGGCTGAAGACGTTGACCACGGCCGGGGCCGAGCGCTTCACCAGCGGGGAGAAGGACTGGAGGATCTGGGCCCGGCTGTCGGGAACCTGGCGGATGCCCGGAACGACCGGCGTCTGCGCCGGGGCCGGCGCAGGGGAGAATCCCAGCGCGGCGACGGCCAGGAGCAGGAAGGAGAGCCACTTCATGCCCGGAATGTAGTGCCTGAAACGCCCCCTTCCCAGGGGCGGAAACGTCTCAGCCGACCTTGCCGGTCGCCGCCATCTCCGGCTCCGTCGCCGCGGCTACGTCACGGCTATCGCGCGCCCGCTCCTCCTGCCGCCGCCCGAGCCAGAGGCTGGAGATCACCCAGGCGATCGAGAGCGGCACCGCAACCAGCGAGATTCCGGTCATGCCGAGGCCGAGGACGCCCATCAGCGTATAGGACCAGCTGCCGACCTGGTCCCCCAGGCGATAGACCACCGTGTCGATGAAGTTCTTGGACTTGTACTTGTCCTCGCGGCTGACGACGGTGAACAGGACCTCGCGCGTCGGCCGGGCGAGGGCGAAGTTGCCGACGCGGCGCGAGACCTGGAAGGCGACCAGCACGCCGACCGCCGGCACCATCGCCAGCGTGGCGAAACCCAGCACGTTGAAAAGCGGCAGGGCCGCCAGGGTTATCGCCACGCCGAGGGCGCCCAGGATCCGGCTGGTCAGGAAGACCTGGAAGACCAGGGTCAGCACGTTCACCAGAAGGTCGATGCGGGCGAAGAACGCCGTGCGGGCGGTACGGTCGGCGAAGGCGTCGGCGGCGATCTGCGCCTGGAGGAAATAGAGGAACGTCGAGGTGATGGCGTAGATCAGGATGTAGAGGCTGATGTTCAGCAGGTAGGGCGAGCGCGCCGTGTGGGTCAGTCCCGCTAGCACGCCGCCGCCGATCGGCGCCTCGTCCGCCCTCGCCTCGGCCGGCGATCGCCGGAGACCCTCGGCCAGCCGCGACAGCCTTCGGACACTGAAGACCGCCAGTTCCAGCAGCAGGATCGAGGCGGCGAGGAGCACGGTGGATCCCACCGTCTGCACCATCGAGGCGGTGATGCTGGAACCCAGGATGGCGCCGACGGTGGCGCCGGCCGCGATCAGGCCGAACAGGCGCTTTCCCTGCGCGGAGTCGAAGACGTCGACCATCAGCGCCCAGAACACCGACACCACGAACAGGTTGAAGACCGAGGCCCAGATGAAGAAGGCGCGCCCGAGCCAGACGTTCTGGGTCTCCGTCGAGAGCGCCAGCAGGCCCATGAAGACCAGCAGGTTCGCCATGAAGAACCGGTAGGTCACGGCGATGAAGCGCTCGCGCGTGAGCTTTCGCACCAGGGCGGCAAAGGGCGGATTGGCCGCCAGCATCACCAGCAGGGTGCCGGTGAACAGCCATTGCAGATTGCTGACGCCGCCCTGTACGCCCATCTCGTCGCGGATCGGACGGATCACGTAATAGGCGGACAGCACCGAGAAGACGTAGAGGAGCGACCAGCCGAGCGCCGCGACCTCGCGCGGCTGGACCATCACCGCGCGGTTGAGCAGACGATGGAGGAAGCCCGCTTCGGCCTCAGGCTGCATCGATGAAGGCCTCCATGCGCTTCCTCATCACCGCGTCCGGCAAGCGGCCCTGGGACGCACCGACGTTGTCGTCGACGTATTCGGCCTTGGCCATGCCGGGAATGGCGCAGGTCACCGCGTCGTTGCCGACGATGTACTTGAGGAAGAACTGCGCCCAGGTCTTGCAGTCAAACTCGGCCGCCCAGTCCGGCAGCGGCTTGCCCTGTACCGCGCCGAACAGCCGGCCACGGCCGAAGGGCAGGTTGATCATCACGCCCATGCCGCGGTCCTTGGCCAGCGGGATGATCCGGTCGTGGGCGTTGCGGTTGTCGAGGGCGTAGTCGATCTGGATGAAGTCGAGCGTCTCGCGCTTCATCACCGCCTCGAAGTCGGTGTACTGGTTCTCGAAGGACGAGGTGATGCCGACATAGCGGATGCGGCCGGCCGCCTTGAGGTCGCGCAGGGTCTTCAGGTGCACGTCGGTGTCGCGAAGATTGTGGACCGCGATCAGGTCGAGCTTCGCGGTCTTGTACTTCCTGAACGATGCCTCGATCTGCTGCGCGCCGGCCTCGCGTCCAGCGATGCTGACCTTGGTCGCGAGAAACAGGCCGTCGCGGATCTTGAGCTCGTCGACGAGATCGCCGACCACCTGCTCGGCGGTGCCGTAGCTCGGCGAGGAGTCGATCACCGTCAGCCCCACCTGCTTGAAGCGCCGGACCGTGTCGCGGAGCGGCGCGAGGTCAGGCACGCTCGAAACCGCCTCGTAGCGCCGGGCGGTACCGAGCCCGATCGCCGGCAACTCCTCGCCGGTGGATGGGATCTTGCGCTTGATCAGCGCAGCACCCTGAGCGCCGACCGGAACGGGAAGCAGGGACGAGGCCGAGACGGCGGCGAGGCCGGCCAGCGCCTCTCGACGGCTGATGCGCATGAAACCTCCTGGGCGCCCTTGTGAGCGGGCTTGAAGGATCAGTGTCTCGCAGCCGTCATATTTTGTACACGCTGGCGCCCGTCACGATCCTGCGCGGTGCCCGAAAGCAGAAAGGGCGGATCCGAGGATCCGCCCTTTCCAGGCATCGTATGTCCGACCGGAGGTCAGGCCGCGGCGTTCGCCTCGACCTCGTCCTTCACCTGCACCGGGCCCGAATCCTTGCCCTTTGCATCGACGTCGCGATCGATGAACTCGATGACCGCCATCGCGGCGGCATCGCCGTAGCGGAAGCCGGCCTTGAGCACGCGGGTGTAGCCGCCCTTGCGCTCGGCGTAACGCGGGCCCAGCACCTCGAACAGCTTCTTGGTCGCCGCGTCGTCGCGGAGCGCGGCGTGAGCCTGCCGGCGCGCGTGCAGCGATCCCTGCTTGCCGAGGGTGATCAGCTTCTCCACGACCGGGCGAAGATCCTTCGCCTTCGGCAGCGTGGTCGTGATCTGCTCGTGCTTGATCAGCGCCTGGGCGAGGTTCTTGAACATCGCCTTGCGGTGACCGCTCTGCCGGCTGAAGCTCCGGCCTGACATTCCATGACGCATCTCTAGTCTCCTAATCCGTTCCGGGCCTTCGGCCTCAGAACGGCTCCTCCAGGCGCTTCGCCAGCTCTTCGATGTTCTCCGGCGGCCAGTTCGGGATCTCCATGCCGAGATGGAGCCCCATCTGGGCCAGGACTTCCTTGATCTCGTTCAGCGACTTGCGGCCGAAATTCGGCGTGCGGAGCATTTCCTGCTCGGTCTTCTGAACCAGGTCGCCTATGTAGACGATGTTGTCGTTCTTCAGGCAGTTCGCCGAGCGGACCGACAGCTCGAGCTCGTCGACCTTGCGCAGCAGGTTCTTGTTGAACGGCAGGTCGGCGGCGCGGTCCTCGACCACGGCGGCCTGCGGCTCCTCGAAGTTGATGAAGAGCTGCAGCTGGTCCTGGAGGATACGAGCGGCGAGCGCCACCGAATCCTCAGGAGTGACGGCGCCGTTGGTCTCGACCGAGAGCGAGAGCTTGTCGTAATCGGTCATCTGGCCGACGCGGGCATTCTCGACCTTGTAGGAAACCTTGCGGACCGGGCTGTAGAGCGCATCGACCGGGATCAGGCCGATCGGCGCATCCTCGGCGCGGCTGGCCGAGGCCGGGATGTAGCCCTTGCCGGACTCGACGACGAACTCCATCGAAAGCTTGGCGCCGCGGTCCAGCGTGCAGAGCACGAGGTTCGGATCCATGATCTCGATGTCGTGGCCGGTCTCGATCATGCCGGCGGTGATCTCGCCCGGGCCGGTCGCCTTGAGGCGCATCCGCTTCGGGCCTTCGCCGTGCATCTTGAGACCCATCGCCTTCACGTTGAGGACGATGTCGGTCACGTCCTCGCGCACGCCCGGGATCGAGGAGAATTCATGCAGCACGCCGTCGATCTGGATCGACGTGACGGCCGCTCCCTGGAGCGAGGAGAGCAGGACGCGACGGAGCGCATTGCCCAGCGTCAGGCCGAAGCCGCGCTCGAGCGGCTCGGCGACGATGGTCGCGATGCGCTTGGATTCGCCGACAGCCTCGACGTTGAGCTTGTTCGGCTTGATCAGGGCTTGCCAGTTCTTCTGGATCACGTACGGACCTCTCGACGACCGGGGGCAGGAACCGGAGGAACCTGCCCATCACATGGAAACTTAAGAAGACGCGCTTCGGGGCTTCCGCCCGTCAGACGCGCCGGCGCTTCGGCGGCCGGCAACCGTTGTGCGGAATCGGCGTCACGTCGCGGATCGAGGTGATCTGGAAGCCGACGGCCTGCAGCGCGCGAAGCGCCGACTCCCGGCCCGAACCCGGCCCCTTGACCTCGACCTCGATGGTGCGCACGCCGTGCTCCATCGCCTTCTTGCCGGCGTCCTCGGCCGCGACCTGGGCGGCGTACGGAGTCGACTTGCGGCTGCCCTTGAAACCGAGCGAGCCCGACGACGACCAGGCGATGGTGTTGCCCTGCGCGTCGGTGATCGTGATCATCGTGTTGTTGAACGACGCGTTCACGTGCGCGACGCCGGAGGTGATGTTCTTCCGTTCGCGGCGGCGCGGGCGCCCGGCGGCGGCGGCGGCGGTCTGCGGCTTAGCCATGTCTCTTCCTCAAAATCCTTCCAGCCGCCCTAACGCGGCAAACGAAACCGAACGGCCTTACTTCTTCTTGCCGGCGATCGGCCGCGCCTTGCCCTTGCGGGTGCGCGCGTTGGTGTGGGTGCGCTGGCCGCGGACCGGCAGGCCCTTGCGGTGACGCAGGCCGCGATAGCAGCCGAGATCCATGAGGCGCTTGATGTTCATCGCGTTGTCGCGACGGAGATCGCCCTCGACGACGAACTCGCGGTCGATCAGCTCGCGGATCTTCAGGACCTCGTCGTCGGTCAGCTGATGCACCCGGCGCTCGACCGGAATGCTGAGCTTCGCGCAGATGTCCTTCGCCCGGGTCTGGCCGATCCCGAAGATGTAGGTCAGCGCGACTTCCACGCGCTTTTGCGTGGGAATGTTAACGCCAGCAATACGCGCCACGCTCGGATCTCCTTAAGATCGCAACGGTCTATAGTCTTCGGAAAGGGCGCAAAACTTGGCACGCACGAAACCGCTCGGCCGCCGAAAGCGCCAAGGGGCGCGATTATAAGCATGCGCCCCGGCCTGTCAACGGCCCGAAACCCCGGTAATTCGTGCTTTCCCCAGCTTCCTTGCGCCTTCTCCTTTGAACGATTCTAGCTCAGAACCCGGCCGATCTGGCGGGCAACCTCGTCGATGTCCGCCATGCCGTCGACCTGCTTCAGCACGCCCTTGCCCCGGTAGTAGGGCAGGATCGGCTGGGTCTGCTTTCGGTAGGCGTCGAGCCGGGTCTTGACCGTCTCGGCATTGTCGTCCGCCCGGCGGGTGAAGTCCTTGGACCCGCAGACGTCGCAGACCCCGGCGACCTTCGGCTTCTGAAAGGCGTCGTGATACCCGGCGCCGCACTTGGCGCAGGTGTAGCGGCCGACGATGCGCTCGGTCAGCGCCTTCTCGTCGACGGCCATCTCGATCACGTGGTCGAGCTTGAGGCCCTTCTTCGACAGCATCGCGTCCAGCGCCTGGGCCTGGGCCTCGGTGCGCGGGAATCCGTCGAGGATGAAGCCGTTCTTGCAGTCCGGCTGGGCGATCCGCTCCTCGATCATCGCGATCATGATGTCGTCGGAGACCAGCTTGCCGGCGTCCATGACGGCCTTGGCCCGCTTGCCGATCTCGCTCCCCGACTTCACCGCGGCGCGCAGCATGTCGCCGGTCGAGAGCTGGACGAGCCCACGCTCGTCCTGCAGCTTCCGAGCCTGCGTGCCCTTGCCCGCGCCGGGCGGCCCGAGGAGGATCAGGTTCACCCCTTCCTCCCGCGCAGCTTCGCCTTCTTGATCAGGCCTTCGTACTGGTGCGCGACGAGGTGGGCGTGGATCTGGGCGACCGTGTCCATCGTCACCGTGACCACGATCATCAGGCTGGTGCCGCCGAAGTAGAAGGGCACGGCGAACTTGGAGATCAGGATCTCGGGCAGGAGGCAGACGATCGAGAGATAGGCGGCGCCGAGGACGGTCAGACGCGACAGGATGTAGTCGAGATAGTCGGCCGTGTTCTTGCCCGGGCGGATGCCGGGAATGAAGCCGCCGTAGCGCTTCAGGTTGTCGGCCGTCTCTTCCGGATTGAAGACGATCGCGGTGTAGAAGAACGCGAAGAACACGATCAGCCCCACGTACAGCAGCATGTACAGTGGCGTACCATGCGCGAGATACGTGGCGATCAGGCTCATGATCTCGCTCGGACCTTCGCCGGTCGGCGTGGGCTGGGCGGCCGAGAATCCGGCGATCGTCGTCGGCATCAGAAGCAGCGACGAGGCGAAGATCGGCGGGATCACGCCCGAGGTGTTGAGGCGGAGCGGCAGGTGCGAGCTTTCGCCGCCGAACATGCGCTGGCCGACCTGGCGCTTCGGGTACTGGACGATCAGCCGGCGCTGGGCGCGCTCGACGAAGACCACGAAGAAGACGACGCCGACCGCCATCGCCAGCAGGATGATGATGAAGATGGTGGAGAGCGCGCCGGTGCGGCCGAGCTCGAGCGTGGCGGCGATCGCGTGCGGCAGGCCCGCGACGATGCCGGCCATGATGATGACCGAGAGGCCGTTGCCGATGCCGCGCTGGGTCATCTGCTCGCCGAGCCACATCAGGAACATGGTGCCGCCGGTCAGCGTCGCCACGGTCGAGACGCGGAACAGGATGCCGGGATCGATCACCGCACCGCCGGTGGCGCCGCGCGTGCCTTCGAGGCCCACCGCGATGCCGTAGGCCTGGAGCGCCGCCAGGAACACGGTGCCGTAGCGCGTGTACTGGTTGATGATCTTCTGGCCGGACGCGCCTTCCTTCTTCAGCTGCTCGAGCCTTGGGGAGACCGCGGTCATCAGCTGGACGATGATCGAGGCCGAGACCCACGGCATGACGTTGAGCGCGAAGATGGTCATGCGCCCGAGCGCGCCGCCCGAGAACATGTCGAACATGCCGAGGATGCCGCCCTGCTGCTGGCGGAAGATCTCGGCCAGCACCTGCGGGTCGATGCCCGGGATCGGGATGTAGGTCCCGAGCCGGTAGACGATCAGCGCACCCAGCGTGAACCAGATGCGCTTCTTCAGCTCCGTCGCCTTGGCGAGGACACCGAAGTTGAGCGTCGCGGCAAGCTGTTCGGCGGCCGATGCCATGTCTTAAGCGCCCTTTTGGTCCGGACCCTTACGCCTTGGCCTTTGCCGGCTTCTTCGCCATTTTCTTCACCTTCTCGACCGGCTTCGGCAGCTCGACCGAGCCGCCGGCGGCTTCGACCGCGGCCTTGGCCTTGGTCGTGATGCCGGCGAGCTTCAGGTTCAGCTTCGCCTTGAGCTCGCCCTCGCCGAGAAGGCGAACGCCGTCGCGCGAACGACGCAGCACCTTGGCCGCGACCAGCGCCGCGCCGTCGACCAGCTGCTTCGGATCGAGACGGCCGGAATCCACCGCCTCCTGAAGCTGCCAGAGGTTCACCTCGACCAGCTTCTGCGGGTTGATCGGCTTGAAGCCGCGCTTCGGCAGGCGGCGGAAGAGCGGCATCTGGCCGCCTTCGAAGGCGTGCAACGAGACGCCGGTACGCGCCTTCTGACCCTTGACGCCGCGCCCGGAGGTCTTGCCCTTGCCCGAGCCGATGCCGCGGCCGACGCGCATGCGCCGCTTGTGGGCGCCTTCGTTGTCGCGGATCTCGTGGAGCTTCATCGTCCTGGTTCCCTTACTCGCCTTCGACCCGCACGAGGTGGTGCACCTTGCGGATCATGCCGCGGACCGAAGGGGTGTCCTCCAGCTCGCGGGTGCGGTGGCGCTTGTTCAGGCCGAGACCGATGAGGGTCTGGCGCTGGTCGTCCTCGCGTCCGATCGGGCTGCCGATCTGGGTGACGCGAAGCGTCTTCTTGTCGCTGGTCTTAGCCTTGGCCATGGCCCGGTTCCTTTAGGAGGCTTCCGCCTCGCGCTTGGCGCCGACCAGGTCGCTCACCTTCTTGCCGCGGCGCTGGGCCACGGAGCGGGGGCTGGTCACATTCCGAAGCGCGGCGAAGGTCGCCTTGATCATGTTGTGCGGGTTGGACGTGCCGACCGACTTGGCGACGATGTCGTGGACGCCGAGCGCCTCGAACACCGCGCGGGTCGGACCACCGGCGATGATGCCGGTACCGGGAGCGGCAGCGCGCAGCACGACGCGGCCGGCACCGTAGTGGCCGAGCATGTCGTGATGGAGCGTGCGGCCTTCGCGCAGCGGCACCTTGATCAGGTTGCGCTTGGCCTGCTCGGTCGCCTTGCGGATCGCCTCAGGCACCTCGCGCGCCTTGCCGGCGCCGTGGCCGACGCGGCCGCGGCCGTCACCGACGACGACGAGCGCGGCGAAGCCGAAGCGACGGCCGCCCTTCACCACCTTGGCGACGCGGGTGATGCTGACGAGCTTCTCGGTCAGCTCGGACTCCTCGCGGCCGCCCTCGCCGCCGCGACCGCCGTCGCGGCGATCGCCGCGCTGGCCGCCGCGACCACGGCCGCGATCACCGCCCGGGCCGCCGGCGCCGTCGGCCTTGGGGCCGCGCGGACCGCCGCGTCCACCGCCGCCGCCGCCGCGACCGCCACGGCCGCCACCCGGACGACCGGGACGCTCCGGCTTCTGCGGTGCGCCTTCGGCCGGCTTGTCAGGGGTCTCGTTATTGGACATCGCCTAATCCTTCGCGGAATCGAATCTGGTCAGAACGACAGGCCGGCTTCGCGGGCAGCGTCGGCAAGGGCCTTGACGCGGCCGTGATAGACGTAGCCGCCGCGGTCGAAGACGACTTCCTTGACGCCCGCCTTGATCGCGCGCGCGGCCAGCAGCTTGCCGACCTCGGTCGCCGCGGTCTTGTCGGCCCCGGTCTTGTGCTTGCCCTTGAGCTCCTTGTCGACCGACGAGGCCTGGGCGAGCGTCACGCCCTTCGCATCGTCGATGACCTGGGCGTAGATGTGCTTCTCCGAGCGGAACACGGTCAGCCGCATGCGGCCGCCCGAGTTCTGACGGATACGATAGCGAGTGCGCACCTTGCGCCGCTCGAAAAGCTTGGCGGAGTTCATGGCGCGGTCCCTTACTTCTTCTTGCCTTCCTTGCGGAGGATCGTCTCGTTCTCGTACTTGATGCCCTTGCCCTTGTAGGGCTCGGGACCGCGGTACGCCCGGATCTCGGCAGCGACCTGGCCGACCTTCTGGCGATCGGCGCCGGAGATGGTCAGCGCCGTCGGCTTCTCGGCCTTGATCGTGATGCCTTCCGGGATCGGATACTTGACCTCGTGGCTGAAGCCCAGCTGCAGGATCAGCTCCTTGCCCTGGACCGCCGCGCGGTAGCCGACGCCGTTGATCTCGAGCGACTTCGAGAAGCCGGCCGAGACGCCATTCACCATGTTGCGGACGATGTTCCGGGTGGTGCCCCACATCATGCGGGCCTTCTTGGACGAGCCGACCGGCTGCACGAGCACCTGGCCGTTTTCGACCTTCACCGTGACGTCCGACGACAGCCCGATCGACAGCGCGCCGAGCTTCCCCTTGGCGGACAGCTTGCCGCTGGAGACCTCGACGTTCACGCCGGCCGGGATGGCGACGGGATTCTTTCCTACGCGCGACATTTGACTCTCTCCTTCGCCGCCGGGATCAGAACACCCGACAGAGGACCTCGCCGCCCACATTGGCGGCGCGAGCCTCGATGTCGGACATCACGCCCCGGGGCGTCGACAGGATCGAGATCCCGAGCCCGCCATAGATCTTCGGCAGGTCGGCGATCTTGGAATAGACGCGGCGGCCCGGCTTCGAGATGCGGTCGATCTCCTTAATGACGGGCGTGCCGTCATGATACTTGAGCTCGATCGTCAACTCGGCCGCACCCTTGGTGGTGTCGCCGGACTTGTAGTTGCGGATGTAGCCCTCGCGCTTCAGCACATCGAGCACGTTCACTCGGAGCTTCGAAGCGGGGCTCGTGATCGACGACTTGCCCGCCCGCTGTCCATTACGGATGCGGGTCAGCATATCGCCGAGCGGATCGGTCATCACCATAGTGGTCTACCTTCTTCCTACCAGCTCGACTTCGTCATGCCGGGGATCTGACCGTTCGAGGCCAGATCACGGATCGCGATGCGCGACAGCTTGAACTTCCGATAGAAGGCGCGCGGCCTTCCCGAGAGCTCGCAGCGGTTGCGGATGCGCGTCTTGGAAGAATTACGCGGCAGCTCGTTGAGCTTGATCTGGGCGGCGAAGCGCTCTTCCATCGGAACCGACTGGTCCTGGGTGATCGCCTTCAGCTTGGCGCGCTTGCCCGCATACTGCTTGGTCAGCTTGCGGCGACGCTTGTTACGCTCGATCGCGCTGGTCTTAGCCATCTTGTCCTCCGACGATCCCTTACGGTTGGTTACGTGCAGATCGTCTAAAAACTCAGTTGTAGAACGGCAGGTCAAAACCCTTGAGCAGGGCCTTGGCCTCCTTGTCGGTCTTGGCGCTCGTGCAGATCACGATGTCCATGCCGCGGACCTCGTCGACCTTGTCGAAGTCGATCTCGGGGAACACGATCTGCTCCTTGAGACCGAGCGCGTAGTTGCCGCGACCGTCGAAGCTCTTGCCGTTGAGCCCGCGGAAGTCGCGGACGCGCGGAAGCGCGATCGTCACCAGACGGTCCAGGAACTCGTACATGCGGTCCGCACGCAGAGTCACCTTGACGCCGATCGCCTGCCCCTCGCGGAGCTTGTAGACGGCGATCGACTTCTTCGACTTCGTGATCACCGGCTTCTGGCCGGCGATGCGGGTCAGCTCGTCGGCGGCGGCCTGGATCTTCTTCGAGTCGTTGACCGCCTCGCCGACGCCCATGTTGATGACGATCTTCTCGAGGCGCGGAACCTGCATCGGGTTCTTGTAGCCGAACTCCTTCGTGAGGTCGGTGCGCACCTTGTCGTCGTATTGCTTCTTGAGACGCGTGGCCATCTTCTACGTCCTCATCACAGATCGATGACTTCGCCGGACCGCTTGGCGAAGCGGACCTTGCGGCCGTCATCGAGGGTACGGAAGCCGACACGCGTCGCCTCGCCGCTCTTCGGATCGACGAGGGCGACATTGGAGATGTCGATCGACATCTCCTTGTCGACGATGCCGCCCGGGTTGCCCGGCGCCGGGCGCGTGTGGCGCTTGGCGACGTTGGCGCCGCCGACGACCACGCGGCGGGTCTCGCGGATCACGCGGAGAACCTCGCCCTTCTTGCCCTTGTCGCGGCCGGTGGTGACGACCACCTGGTCGCCCTTCTTGATCTTGAACTTTTCGGCCATGGCTTAGAGCACCTCCGGAGCCAGGCTGACGATCTTCATGAACTTCTTCGCGCGCAGCTCGCGGGTCACCGGTCCGAAGATACGGGTCCCGATCGGCTCGCCGTCCTTGTTGATGAGGACGGCGGCATTGCGGTCGAAGCGGATGGCGCTGCCGTCGACACGGCGAACTTCCTTCGCCGTACGGACGATGACCGCCTTGTGCACGTCGCCCTTCTTCACGCGGCCGCGCGGGATCGCCTCCTTGACGGAGACGACGATGATGTCACCCACCGAGGCGAAGCGACGGCGCGAGCCGCCCAGCACCTTGATGCACATCACCCGACGCGCGCCGGAATTGTCGGCGACCTCGAGATGCGATTCTACCTGGATCATGGCTGGGGCTCCGCCTTCAGTCCGCAGATCCGGAGGCTTGCGCCTCGGAGATCACTTCCCAGCGCTTGGTCTTCGAGATCGGGGAACACTCCCGGATCTTGACGAGATCGCCGACCTTGCAGCGGTTCTCCTCGTCATGCGCGTGGTACTTCTTCGAACGCGTGATGAACTTCTTGTAGAGCGGGTGCATGACGCGGCGCTCGACCAGGACCGTTACGGTCTTGTTGGTCTTGTCGCTCGTAACCCGACCCTGCAGGACTCGCCTGGGCATCTTCAGCTCCTCAACCGGCCTTAGGGGCCTTGGCGTGCATGACGGTCTTGATCCGCGCGATGTCGCGACGAACCACCCGCACGCGCGCGGTGTTCTCAAGCTGGCCACTCGCCCTCTGGAAGCGCAGGTTGAACTGCTCCTTCTTGAGGTCGCCCAGCATCTGCTTCAGCTCGTCGGCGGACTTGGTGTTGAGATCGGCGGCATCCATCGCCTAACCCTCCATTCCGAGACGAGCGACGAAACGGGTCTTGATCGGCAGCTTCGCCGCGGCCAGCTCGAAGGCCCGGGCGGCCAGCTCGCGCGGCACGCCGTCGACCTCGAACATGATCCGGCCCGGCTTCACGCGGACCACCCAGTACTCGGGAGCGCCCTTGCCGGAGCCCATGCGGACTTCGGCCGGCTTCGTCGAGACCGGCACGTCCGGGAAGACCCGGATCCAGAGACGGCCCGACCGCTTCAGGTGGCGGGTGATCGCCCGGCGGGCGGCTTCGATCTGGCGGGCGGTGACGCGCTCCGGCTCGACGGCCTTGAGGCCGTAGGAGCCGAAGTTGAGCGCGGTCGCGCCCTTCGCGGTGCCCTTGATACGGCCCTTATGGGCCTTGCGGTACTTGGTCCGCTTCGGCGACATCATGACGCGGCATCTCCGGTACGCGAGGTCGAGCGGCCCATCTGCTGCTGCTGCTCGGCCAGACGCTTGTCCTGGGCCATCGGGTCGTGCGCCAGGATCTCGCCCTTGAACACCCAGACCTTCACGCCGCAGGTGCCGTAGGTGGTCTTGGCCGTCGCCTGGCCGTAATCGACGTCGGCGCGGAGGGTGTGCAGGGGCACGCGGCCTTCGCGATACCACTCCATGCGCGCGATCTCGGCGCCGCCGAGGCGGCCCGAGCAGTTGATACGAATGCCGAGCGCGCCGAGACGCATCGCCGACTGCACGGCGCGCTTCATCGCGCGACGGAAGGCGACGCGACGCTCGAGCTGCTGGGCGATGCCCTCGGCAACCAGCTTCGCTTCGATCTCCGGCTTGCGGATCTCGATGATGTTCAGGGCGACTTCGCCGCCGGTCATCTTGGCGAGGTCGGCGCGCAGCTTCTCGATGTCCGCGCCCTTCTTGCCGATGACGACGCCCGGGCGGGCCGAGTGGATGGTGACGCGCGCCTTCTTCGCCGGGCGTTCGATCACCACGCGGCTGCAGCCGGCCTGCACCAGGCGCTCATGCAGGTACGCGCGGAGCTTCAGGTCCTCGTGGAGGAGGTCGGCGTAGTCCTTGGACGCGAACCAGCGCGAATCCCAGGTGCGATTGATGCCGACCCGGAGGCCGATCGGATTGACTTTCTGGCCCATCAGGCTGCCTCCGCCTTCTCGCCGACGATGATCACGATATGGCTGAACGGCTTCACGATGCCCGACGCGCGCCCGCGGGCACGCGGATGGAACCGCCGCATCACCAGACCCTTGCCCACGCTCGCTTCCTTCACGTAGAGGCGATCGACGTCGAGCTGGTGGTTGTTCTCGGCGTTCGCGATCGCGGACTGCAGGGCCTTGCGGACGTGCTGAGCGACGCGGCGCTTGTTGACTGCGAGCTGCGAGAGCGCGGTCGCTGCACCGAGGCCGCGGATCGACTCCGCCACCAGGTTCAGCTTGCGCGGGCTGGTGCGGAGGTTCCGCAGCACAGCCATCGCCTCGGTCTCGGCCACCCTGCGCTCGGCCTTCTTCTTGCTCATGGCGCTTAAGCCCTCTTCGCCTTCTTGTCGGACGAGTGTCCGTGGAAGGTACGGGTCGGCGAGAACTCGCCGAACTTGTGGCCGACCATGTTCTCGGTGACGAGCACCGGGATGAACTTGTGGCCGTTGTAGACGCCGAAGGTCAGACCGACGAACTGCGGCAGGATCGTGGACCGCCGCGCGAAGATCTTGATGACCTCGTTTCGGCCGGACGCGCGCGTCTTATCCGCCTTCTTCAGCAGATAACCGTCGACGAACGGGCCCTTCCAGACAGAGCGGGTCAAATCGACCTCCTTACTTCGCGTTACGGCGGCGGACGATGAACTGATCGGTCCGCTTGTTGTTGCGCGTCTTCGTGCCCTTGGTGCCCTTGCCCCAAGGCGTGACCGGGTGACGACCGCCCGAGGTGCGGCCTTCGCCGCCGCCGTGCGGATGGTCGATCGGGTTCATGGCGACGCCGCGGACGCTCGGCTTCACGCCGAGCCAGCGGTTGCGGCCGGCCTTGCCGATCGAGATGTTCTGCTCGTCCGGGTTCGACACCGCGCCGATCGTCGCCATGCACTCCGACGACACCATGCGGGTCTCGCCGGAGGCGAGGCGCAGGAGCGCGAAGCCGGCGTCGCGGCCGACGAGCTGGACGTAGGTGCCGGCCGAACGCGCGAGCTGGCCGCCCTTGCCGGGCTTCAGCTCGACGTTGTGAACGATCGTGCCGACCGGGATGTTCTTCAGCAGCAGCGCGTTGCCCGGCTTGATGTCGGCCTTCGCGCCCGACACGACCTGGTCGCCGGCCTTGAGGCGCTGCGGGGCCAGGATGTAGGCCTGCTCGCCGTCCGAGTACTTGATCAGCGCGATGAACGCCGTCCGGTTCGGATCGTACTCGAGCCGCTCGACCGTCGCCGCCACGTCGAACTTGCGGCGCTTGAAGTCGATGACGCGATAGCGCTGCTTGTGGCCGCCCGACTTGCGCCAGGAGGTGATGCGGCCGGAGTTGTTGCGGCCGCCGCTCTTGCGCTTGCCCTCGGTCAGGGCCTTGACCGGCGCGCCCTTCCACAACTCGCTGCGGTCGACCTGGACCAGCTGGCGGGTGGACGGGGTTACCGGCTTAAAGGACTTGAGTGCCATTTTTGTTGTCCGATCAGAGCCCGGTGGTGACGTCGATGCTGTTGCCCTCGACGAGGGTCACCAGCGCCTTCTTCCAGTTGCTGCGCGTGCCGGGACGGCCGCGGAAGATCTTGGCCTTGCCCCGCGCGATCGAGGTGTTCACGGCCTTGACCTTGACGTTGAACAGCGTCTCGACCGCGACCTTGATCTCCGGCTTCGAGGCCGACAGCGGCACCTCGAAGACGACGACGTTGTGCTCGCTCTGGCGGGTCGCCTTCTCGGTGATGATCGGGCGGCGCACGATGTCGTACATCGCGTCGCGGCTCAGCTTCACCTGCTTGGCGTTGTGCGGGCGCATGCTCATTTCAGGCGCGCCTCCAGGCGCTCGACGGCGGCCTTCGTCAGGACCAGCGTGTCCCGGCGGAGGATGTCGTAGACGTTGGCGCCGAGCTCCGGCAGCACGTCGACGTGCGGCAGGTTGCGGGCGGCGCGGGCGAAGAGGTCGTTGACCTTCTCGCCGTCGATGAAGAGCACCGAGGAGAGGCCGAGCTTGCCGAGCCGCTCGGCGAGCTGCTTGGTCTTGCCTTCCTTGATCTCGGCCGCATCCAGGATCACCAGCTTACCGTCGGCCTGCTTGGCCGAGAGCGCGGCCTTGAGGCCGAGCTTGCGGACCTTCTTCGGCAGGTCGAACTCGTGGCTGCGCACGACCGGCCCGAAGATGCGGGCACCGCCGCGGAACTGCGGCGAACGCAGCGAGCCCTGGCGGGCGCGACCGCCGCCCTTCTGGGCGAACGGCTTCTTCGTGGTGCCGGAGATGTCGCTGATGCCCTTGGTCTTGTGGTTGCCCGACCGACGCTTGGCGAGCTGCCAGTTGACCACGCGGGCGAGCAGGTCGGCCCGGGGCTTCACGCCGAAGATCTCGTCGGCGAGATCGATCTCGCCGACTTCCTTGGCCTCGAGGTTCTTGATTTTGACCTTCATGGTCCTATTCCTTCGCCGCCGGGGCGGCGTCCGCGGACTTGAGCGCGGCGGGGTACGGCAGCTTCATGTCCTTCGGCTGCTTCTTCTTCGCGGCGTCCTTCACCAGCACCCAGTTGCCCTCGGCGCCGGGAACGGCACCGCGGATCATCAGGATGCCGCGGGTGGCATCGACCGAGGCGACCTTCAGGCTCTGCACCGTGATGCGCTTGTCACCGAGGTGACCCGCCATCTTCTTGCCCTTGAAGGTCTTGCCGGGATCCTGGCGGTTGCCGGTCGAACCGTGGGAGCGGTGCGAGACCGAGACGCCGTGGGTGGCTTCGAGGCCGCGGAAGTTCCAGCGCTTCATCGCGCCCGCGAACCCCTTGCCGATCGAGGTGCCGACCACATCGACGAACTGGCCGACGACGAAGTGCTCGGCCGAGATCTCGGCGCCCACCTCGAGCAGGGCGTCCGCGGAGACGCGGAACTCGACCAGCTTCTTCTTCGGCTCGACCTTGGCCTTGGCGAAGTGGCCGCGAACGGGCTTGGACACGTTCTTGACCTTGGCCTTGCCGACGCCGAGCTGGACTGCCGTGTAGCCGTCCTTCTCGGCGGTGCGCACGGCCACGACCTGGCACTGATCAATCTGGAGCACGGTGACGGGCACGTGCTCGCCGTCATCGTTGAGCACGCGCGTCATCCCGATCTTCTGGGCCAGGAGACCGGCGCGCTGATGCTTGGAGTCCGCCATGGTCCGCGTTCCTTACAGCTTGATCTCCACGTCGACGCCCGCGGCGAGGTCGAGCTTCATCAGCGCGTCCACGGTCTGGGGCGTCGGGTCGACGATGTCGAGGAGCCGCTTGTGCGTCCGGATCTCGAACTGCTCGCGGCTCTTCTTGTCGATGTGCGGCGAGCGGTTGACCGTGAACTTCTCGATCAAGGTCGGAAGCGGGATCGGTCCGCGCACGCGCGCACCGGTCCGCCTCGCCGTGTTCACGATCTCGCCCGTCGACTGGTCCAGCACCCGATGGTCGAAGGCTTTGAGCCGGATGCGGATGTTTTGGCTGTCCATGACTGTCCTCAGCGCTACGTCGCGCTCTACGTCCTTGACTATTCGATGATGGAGGCGACGACGCCGGCGCCGACGGTGCGTCCGCCTTCGCGGATGGCGAAGCGCAGGCCCTCGTCCATGGCGATCGGCGCGATCAGCTTCACTTCCATCGCGATGTTGTCGCCCGGCATCACCA
>JBGALV010000085.1:0-21787 GCA_044223515.1 Alphaproteobacteria bacterium | reverse complement strand
TTCCTGATCGCGGGGCCCCTCGACTCCGGCGCCAAGTACGGGCCCGGCCTCTCGGCCTCGGGCTGGACCGCGTGCCCGGACAACATCTGCTTCGACGGCAAGGGCCGCATGTGGATCGCTTCCGACCAGGGCACGGCGCAGCCAAAGATCGGCACCGGCGACGGCATCTGGGCGACGGACACGACCGGCCCGGGCCGGGCGACGACGCGCTTCTTCTGCCGGACGCCGACCGGGGCGGAGATGTGCGGCCCCTGCTTCACGCCCGACAACAGGACGCTGTTCGTCGCGGTCCAGCACGTCGCCGCCGACGACAGCCCCGACTCGACCTTCGACAAGCCGACCACGCGCTGGCCGGACTTCGTCGAGGCGATGCCGCCCCGCCCGGCGGTGGTCGCGATCACCAAGAACGACGGCGGCGAGCTCGGCGCCTGACGACGCCCGGGACCTCCGGGACGAGGCTGCGACAACCCGCCTCGCCCCGGAACCGGCCCCCGGCCGGACCGTCATATGCGTGTCATAGAACTGTGACATGAGTGTCTCTGGCGACGACTAGGATCCGCTCCGACCGCCGATACGCGACGGTCATGACAAGGAGAAACCTATGAAATTCCTCACGAAAACGCTTCAGGCTGGCGCCGTTACGCTCCTGGCCGTTTCGGCCGCCCAGGCCGCCGACATCTCGGGCGCGGGCGCGACCTTCCCCTATCCGATCTACGCCAAGTGGGCGGACGCCTATAAGAAGGAGACCGGCATCGGCCTGAACTACCAGTCGATCGGCTCGGGCGGCGGCATCAAGCAGATCCAGGCGAAGACCGTCACCTTCGGCGCCTCCGACGCGCCGCTGAAGGCGGACGAGCTCGACAAGTCCGGCCTGATCCAGTTCCCGATGATCATGGGCGGCGTTGTGCCGGTGGTGAACGTGCCGGACGTGGCGGCCGGCTCGCTGACCCTCGACGGCCCGACGCTCGGCGACATCTACCTGGGCAAGATCGCCAAGTGGAACGACGAGCGGATCGCCAAGCTGAACCCGGGCGTGAAGCTGCCGTCGACCGCGATCGCGCCGGTCTATCGCTCGGACGGCTCGGGCACCAACTTCCTGTTCACGACCTACCTCTCGGAAGTGAACGCGGCGTTCAAGGACAAGATCGGCGCCAACGCCTCGGTGCAGTGGCCGACCGGCATCGGCGCCAAGGGCAACGAAGGCGTCGCCGGCATGACGCAGCAGACCCGCGGCGCGATCGGCTACGTCGAATACGCCTACGCCAAGCAGAACAAGATGAATGCGGTGAAGCTGGTCAACAAGGACGGCAAGGCGGTCGAGCCGAAGAGCTCGGCCTTCCAGGCCGCCGCCGCTGGCGCCGACTGGGCGAACGCCAAGGGCTACTACGTGATCCTCACCAACCAGCCGGGCGCGGAGAGCTGGCCGATCACCGGCGCCAGCTTCATCCTCATGTACAAGGAGCCGCAGGACCCGAATTCGGCGAAGGAAGCGCTCAAGTTCTTCGCCTGGGCCTACAAGAACGGCGGCAAGCTCGCCGACGACCTCGACTACGTGGCGATGCCGGACTCGGTGGTGAAGATGGTCGACCAGACCTGGAAGTCCACGATCAAGGCCGGCGGCCAGCCTCTCTGGTAAGCGCCCCGACGTGACCTGATGCGCGCCCGGGACGGGCCTTTCCAAGAGGCCGGTCCCGGGCGATCCTTTGTCTGAGACGCGAGAAGATGACGACGACCACGGCCCAGCTCAGATCGGACCTCGACGCGCGGGCCGCGGCCGTCAACGCCATCGCCGTGCGCGGACGCCGTCAGGACGGGCTCTTCCGCGGCGTCTCGCTCGCCTCGGCGCTGATCGTGCTGCTGGTGCTGGGCGGTGTCATCGTCTCGCTGGTCGTCGGTGCCTGGCCGGCGATTCGCGAGTTCGGCCCAGGCTTCCTGGTCACCGAGACCTGGAACCCCGTGACCAGCAAGTTCGGTGCCCTGGCGCCGATCTACGGCACGCTGATCACCTCGGCGATCGCGATGGCGATCGCGGTGCCGATCGGCTTCGGCATCGCCGTCTTCATCACCGAGATCTGTCCGCCCTGGGCGAAGCGCCCGCTCGGCATCGCGATCGAGCTGCTCGCCGGCATCCCGTCGATCATCTATGGCATCTGGGGCCTCTTCGTCTTCGCGCCCTTCCTGCAGCATCACGTGCAGCCGTTCCTGATCGAGGCCTTCGAGGACGTGCCGGTGCTGGAAGCGATCTTCCGCGGGCCGCCCTACGGGATCGGCATCCTCACCGCAGGCCTGATCCTCGCGATCATGGTGCTGCCGTTCGTCACCTCGATCACCCGCGACGTGTTCGAGACCGTGCCGGCCATGCTCAAGGAATCGGCCTACGGCCTCGGCGCCACCACCTGGGAGGTGGTTTGGAACGTGGTGCTGCCCTACACGCGCGTCGGCGTCGTCGGCGGGATCATGCTGGGCCTCGGCCGCGCGCTCGGCGAGACCATGGCGGTCACCTTCGTGATCGGCAATGCTCACCGGATCTCTGCCTCGCTGATGGCGCCGGGCACGACGATCTCGGCGGCGATCGCCAACGAGTTCACCGAGGCGGTCGGCGACATCTACACCGCGTCCCTGATCGCGCTCGGCCTGATCCTCTTCGTCATCACCTTCGTCGTGCTGTCGGCGGCCAAGCTGCTGCTGCTCCGCGCCCAGGCGCGGGCGGGCGGCGGCCGATGACGCTTTACCAGCGCCGCAAGCTCGCCAATCGCGCCGCGCTTGGATTCGCCGGCGTCGCCGCGGCGATCGGGCTCTTCTGGCTCGCCTCGATCCTCTGGATCCTCGTCGCCAAGGGCATCGCCGGCATCGACCTGCAGCTCTTCACCGAGATGACGCCGCCACCCGGCAGCGACGGCGGCCTACTCAACGCGATCTTCGGCAGCCTGGTGATGACGCTGGTGGCGATCGTCGTCGGCGCGCCGATCGGCATCCTCGCCGGGACATATCTCGCCGAATACGCGCGCTACGAGAAGGGCGGGCACCTCGGCGAGATCGTCCGCTTCGTCAACGACATCCTGCTCAGCGCGCCCTCGATCATCGTCGGCCTCTTCATCTACGAGGTGATGGTGATCCGCATGGGGCACTTCTCGGCCTGGGCCGGCGCGATGGCGCTCGCGGTCATCGCCGTCCCGGTCGTGCTCCGCACCACCGACGACATGCTGACCCTGGTGCCGGCGGGTTTGCGCGAGGCCGCCGCCGCGCTCGGTGCGCCGCGCTGGAAGGTCGTGGCGACGATCTCCTACCGCGCCGCCGCGAGCGGGATGATGACCGGCGTGCTGCTGGCGATCGCCCGCGTCTCGGGCGAGACCGCGCCGCTTCTCTTCACCGCGCTCAACAACCAGTTCTGGAGCGCCAACATGAACGCTCCGATGGCGAACCTGCCGGTCGTCATCTTCCAGTTCGCGCTGAGCCCTTACGAGAACTGGCAGCATCTCGCCTGGAGCGGCGCGCTGGTGATCACCGCGACCGTTCTGTTTCTCAACATCGTCGCGCGTGTCCTCGCCGCGCGCGGCAGGTCCAGCGGGGAATAGGTGGAGCAGACGATGACCGCGCCGCAGCAGCGTCGGGAGATCCGGATCGAGACCGCGCTCGGCGACCGCTCGAAGTCGAGCGGCGAGGACCTCGCCGCCGAGAAGATCACGATCCGCGACCTCAAGTTTTTCTACGGCGACCGCGAGACGCTGCACGGCATCTCGCTGCCGGTCTACGCCAAGCGGGTGACCGCGTTCATCGGCCCGTCCGGCTGCGGCAAGTCCACGCTGCTGCGCGTGCTCAACCGCATGTACGACCTCTATCCCAACCAGCGCGCGGAAGGCACGGTGCTGCTCGACGGCAACGACATCCTGTCGAAGAAGCAGGACGTCAACCTGATCCGTACGAAGATCGGCATGGTGTTCCAGAAGCCGACGCCGTTCCCGATGTCGATCTACGAGAACATCGCCTTCGGCGTCCGCCTCTACGAAAGGCTCTCGCAGTCCGAGATGGACGCGCGCGTCGAGTCGGCTCTGCGCAAGGCCGCGCTCTGGGACGAGGTGAAGGACAAGCTCAAGGCCAACGGCCTCTCGCTCTCCGGCGGCCAGCAGCAGCGGCTCTGCATCGCGCGCGCGATCGCGGTGAAGCCCGAGGTGCTTCTGCTCGACGAGCCGGCCTCCGCGCTCGACCCGATCTCGACCGCGAAGATCGAGGAGCTGATCGGCGAGCTGCAGCGCGACTACACGATCGCGATCGTCACCCACAACCTGCAGCAGGCCGCGCGCGTCTCCGACTACACGGCGTTCCTGTTCCTGGGAGACCTGGTCGAGTTCGGCCCGACCGACGCGCTCTTCACCCGGCCCAAGGACAGGCGGACCGAGGACTACATCACCGGCCGCTTCGGCTGAGGATCGCTGAAAATAAGGGCAATAAAGCTGCCTCTTTCGCGGGCTGCCTGCCTATTTGTGCAGCGCACAATTTTCCTTGAAATCCCTTTCAGAACAACTATCTATTCGATGTGCGCGGCTCACTCAAGAAGGCCGGCGCGGAGGGGACTCCCACCTTGCAGGAGACAGGCAATGTGGCCCTACACACACGATGAATCGAACTGGCTGACGGTGGTCGCGGTGCTGGAGTCGACCCAGCCCCGCCAGGTCCGTCCGCCTTCCCTCGCCGAGCTGGAGGTCGCCGCCCGCCGCTATCGCGCGCGCGTCGTCGCCGGCTGGTTCCGGAACGGCTTCCTCGCGCTCCGCCGGATGGCGCGCGCCGCCATCTATCGCGGCCGCAAGGTCGACGGCGCGCCGCCGAAGAACGCCGTCGGCGCCGACTGACCTCAAGCCGGACGTCGCTTGCCGCCATCGCGCCACCCGGCCTAGGGTCGGGCGATGTGCGGCAAGATCACCCAGCACGTGCGTTGGACGGACCTTCCCGCGGTCATGCGGGAGTTCGGACCCGAAGGCGTGGCCTTCGATGGCCCTGACGCAGATCGGATCGAGGTCGCGACACCGATGCGGATGGCGCGCGTCATCGCGCTCGATTCCAGCGGCGAGCGCCAGCTGGTCCCGATGCGCTGGGGCTTCGATGCGCCGTGGGAGCGAGCCAAGCTCGTCATCCACGCGCGTTGCGAGACGATCGACACGAAGCCGACATTTCGCGAAGCCTTCGCCGAAGGCCGCCGCGGCATCCTGGTCTGCCGGACCTTCAACGAAGGCCAGGAGATCGCTACCAAGACCAGGCAATACGTGATCGCGCCGAAGGACGGCCGCCCGGTCGCCATCGCCGTGCTCTACCAGCGGACCGCGCCGACGGATGGCAGCCAGCCGATCCTGACCTTCGTTATGGCGACGACGCCCAACAACAAGCTGATCGGTACGATCACCGACCGCATGCCGGCGGTGCTGCGCTCGTGCGACTGGCCGAAGTGGCTCGGCGAAGAGCCGGCGACGCTGCCTGAGGTCAAGGCGATGCTGACGCCGCACGAAGGTGACTGGGACATGGCGCCGCAGGAGCCGATGAAGTCCCGGCGGCCGCCGCACGCCTCGGGTCAGGGCAGCCTGTTCTAGCCGCATGAGCGATCTGCCTTCGACAGCCGGCTACGCCGAAGAGGCCGACGCGCTGGCGAAGACCTACGAGAGCCTGACGTTCGAGAAGGCGCATAGGCGCTGGTTGAACCTCATGCCGCAGGAACCCTCGCAGGTCCTCGACGTCGGGGCCGGCACCGGGCGCGACGCGGCAGGCCTCGCCCGCCTCGGCCACCACGTCGTCGCGGCGGAACCCGTCGCCGAGATGCGCGCGCATGGTCTCAGGCTCCATGGCGACGTCGCGATCGAGTGGATCGACGACATCCTGCCCGACCTGCGCCGCATCTTCGCGCTCCGCCGCCGCTTCGCTCTCGTGCTCATGACCGCGGTCTGGATGCATCTCGACGAGCGCGAGCGGCGGATCGCGATGGCCAACATCGCCGACCTGATGACACCGGGTGCCGCCCTCCTGATGTCGCTGCGTCACGGTCCGGTGCCGGAAGGCCGCCGCATGTTCGACGTCTCGCCCGAAGAGACCAGGGATCTCGCCTGGCGCCATGGGCTCGACCGCCTCCACGAAGGCACCGCCGACGACATGCTCAAGCGTGGCGGCGTGCACTGGACCTATCTCGCTTTCCGAAAGTGAGTGTCATGACCGGCTTCAGGACCCACGAGGGCGGCTGCCTCTGCGGCGCCGTCCGCTATCGCGCACGCCGTCTCCTGGCTCGGCGAACTGCCGATCGAGCACGTGCATCAGGAGATGTCGTGAGCTCGCGTTGACTTCGACGACAACCTCGGGTAACCACGTCGCCATGTTCGCGTCGCCGAAGCACGTCTGCATCCTTACGGAAGCCATGGTTAGCATCATGGCCCTGGGGGCACGCGCGCGTTAAGGCAAGTTTCGCGGACGCGAGTCTACCCAGGGCCCCGACGGCAACGTCGGGGCCCTTTATTTTTCCGGCCCTTTACCTTCCGGAGTGGTGTCATGACCGAGAGCGCCATCGTCGTCGAGAATCTGGCCAAGAGCTTCCGCGTCCGCGGCACCGGCGGGCTCAAGGGGATGTTCTCGCGCGCAGGCATGACCGAGGTTCCCGCGGTTCGCGGCATCTCGTTCAAGATCCGGCCGGGCGAGCGCGTCGCCTTCATCGGCCCGAACGGCGCCGGCAAGTCGACGACGCTCAAGATGCTGACCGGCATCCTGACGCCGACCTCGGGCCATGCCGAGGTCGCGGGCTTCGTGCCGTGGGTCGAGCGGCAGAAGCTGGCGCGCCGCATCGGCATCCTGTTCGGCCAGCGCTCGCAGCTCTGGTATCGCCTGCCGGTCAGGGACAGCCTCAAGCTGATCGCGCGCATCTATGGGCTCGACCGCGAGGCTGCGGAGGCGCGGCTGTCAAAGCTCGCCTCCACGCTCGCGATCGGCGACCTGATCGCGCGGCCGGTGGCGCAGCTCTCGCTCGGCCAGCGGCTTCGCTGCGAGATCGCGGCGGCGCTGATGCATGCGCCGCCGATCCTGCTGCTGGACGAGCCGACCATCGGCCTCGACGTCTCGGCCAAGGCGAGCCTGCGCGATCACCTGATCCAGCTCTCGACCGAGGAAGGGACGACGATCCTGCTGACCTCGCACGACACCGGCGACATCGAGCGGATCTGCGAGCGCGCGCTCGTCATCGACAAGGGCCTGCTGCTGCTCGACCAGCCGCTGACGGCCCTGCGCGCCCAGCACCTGCGCCACCGGCTGGTGACGTTGATGACCGAGGAAGAGCGTCCGGCGCTCGATCTTCCCGGCGTGGCCGTGGCGTCGCACGAGCCGCATCGCACCAGCTTCGCGGTCGACCTCGACCTGATCCAGGTCGAGCGCGTGGTCGCGACCGCGCTGGAACGTTTCTCGGTCAGGGATCTCGCGATCGAGAACCCCCCGCTCGACGAGGTGATCCGCGACATCTACCGGCGCGGGGAGGCGCGCGCCGCATGACCAATACGTTTCACGCGCTCGCCGCTTTCGCGCGCCTGGGATGGCAGGAGACCGCGTCCGACCGCTTCGGCCTGCTCGCGCGGGTGATCCTCTATTCGCTGCCGGTGTTGATCTACAGCGCCATCTGGCAGGCGACGCCGCTCGCCGGCTCGGGTGTCGGCGTCGAACAGGCCACCTGGTACGTGATGATGACCGAGGCGATCATCTTCGCGCCGGGCTACGTCTTCCGCGAGGTCGAGGAGGACATCCGCACCGGCGCGATCGAGGCGGCGCTGACCCGGCCTGTCGACTACGCGCTGGCCAAGATCGCGGAGGAGGCGGGCGGCACGCTGCTTCGCCTGGCCATTCTCGGGACCTGCGGCGGTGTCCTCGCGTGGTCGGTGACCGGCGTGGTGCCGTTCGCGTGGACCGCCTTGCCAGCGGTGTGGACGGCGGCCGGCTTCGGCGCGCTGCTGGCGCTGCTGGTGCAGATCGCGATCGGGTTCCTGACCGTCTGGGCTGGCAATCCGGCGCCCGCCTACTGGATCTGGCAGAAGCTCGTCTTCGTGATGGGCGGCCTGTTCCTGCCGCTGACGCTCTATCCGGAGTGGCTCGCCGAGATCGGCCGGGCGACGCCTTTTGCCGCGATTCTGTTCCATCCGGCGAGCCTCGTGCTCGACGCCTCGCCGGCGGCGATCGTGCATGTCTTCTCGTGGCAGCTGCTGTGGCTCGCGGCGGCGGCGTTTCTGGTCGCCATCGTTGCCAACCTGGCGACGCGGCGTCTCGTGCGGGAAGGGGTCTAGCGCCATGACCGCGACGTTCGGATATCTCGCGGCGCTGCTCGAGACGAACTTGAGGGCAAGCTTCGGCAATCCCAGGCAGGCGACCACCCAGCTCGCACTGATGGTCGTCAACAACCTGATCTTCCTGGTCATCTGGGTGCTCTATTTCGAGCGCTTCCCCGATCTTCGGGGCTGGGGGCGGGCGGACGTGGCGATGCTCTACGGCGTCACCGCCTTCGGCTTCGGCCTCACGGTGGCGCTGGCTGGCGGCATGCGCGATCTCGCACGCACCATCGTCGACGGATCGCTCGACGTGCATCTCGGCAGGCCGCGCCATCCGCTGCCGAGCCTCTTGATGTCGCGTTCGATACCGGCCGGGTTCGGCGACGTGATCAGCTCCTTCGTGATCTGGCTGTGGTTCGCCGAGCGCAGCGTCGCCGACCTGCCGCTGCTGGTGCTGCTGTCGACCGCGGCAGGCACGGTGATGATGGCGACCGTGGTGATCTCGCAATGCATGGTGTTCTGGTGGCCGGGCGTGCTCCGCCTCGCCGAGCAGTTCTGGGAAGTGATCCTGATGATCACCGTCTATCCCCAGCACGTCTTCGGCCCGGCCATCCGCCTCGTTCTGTTCACCGTGCTGCCGGTCGCTTTCATGTCGCAGGTGCCGGTCGAGGCGATCCGCGAGGGGGATCCGCTGAAGATGCTAGCGGTATTCGCCGCAGCTCTCGTCTACGGCACGCTCTCGGTCATCGTCTTCGATCGCGGTCTCCGGCGCTACCAGTCGGGCAACCAGATGGTGGTGAACCGCTGATCGAAGCCCTCCCTCGCGTCTTGCGTGGGGGAGGTACGCGCGACGCCTTCGTCGCGCGATGGGTGGAGGCATGACAAGGTGGATCGACCGAGGTGATCCAACCGGCTATCTGCGGCGCGGATGAAGGACCGATCAGAAACTTGTCGTCAGCTCGGTGAGCCACGCCGGAGAGGCGTCGACCAGCGCGGCCTCAATCCGCTTGTCGGTGCCGGTGAGGATCGAGCCGCCGATCAGGATCAACAGCATCCCCATCGCGGCCTTGCCTCCGCCGCCGGCGGCGAGCAGGCGGCCGCGCCAGCGCATCAACGCCTCGCGCGACATCGTCCCGATCGCCAGAAGCGGCAGCGCCGCGCCGATGCCGAAGGCGAACATCGTCAGGGCGACGCCCGCGAGTTTCTCCGAGCGCGCCGCCAGCACCGAGGCCGCTCCCAGCGTAGGTCCGACGCAGGGGCTCCACACGGCGCCGAGCACGAGGCCCGCCCCGAACTGGCCGCCGAGGCCCCGCGTCGCCAGCCCGTCCGCACGCGCGGCGATCCAGTTGCCGGCCGGTCCTGCGGCCGCGGCGAGGCGAAGCGCGATGCCCGGAACCGCCAGCGCGCCGCCCACCGCGATCAGCAGCACCGCCGCGACCGAGCGGAACACCTCCTGATCGAGCCCGATCGAGAACCCGATCGTCGCAACGAAGAGACCGATTGCGACGAAGGACAGCGCCAAGCCGGCCGCGAGCGCCGCTGGCCCGAGGCGGTGTTCTCCGACCGCCACGGCGACGACGATCGGCACCAGCGGCAGCACGCAGGGCGACAGCGTCGACAGCAGCCCGGCGAGCAGCGCCAGCGCGACGCCGGCCATGACGGTTCAGAGGGACTTCGCGACCAGCGCTTCGATCGCCGCCGGATTGGTTTCGCCGGTCGAGCGACCCATCTCCGCCTTGCCCTTGAAGACGATCAGCGTGCTCTGACTCTGCACGTTGAGCTTCCGCAGCAGGTCCTTCTGCGAATCGAAGTCGATGCTGAACGACACGAGGTCCTTGTATTTCGGCGCGTCGCGAAGCTTCGAGAGGATCGGCGCCTGCGCCTTGCAGGTCGGGCACCACGGGGCAGAGACGTGGATCAGGATCGGCTTGCCGGCGGCCTGCGCGGCGTCGAACGCCGGCTGGTCGAAGGGCCTCACGGCGGCGGCTAGGCCAAGGGAAGCGGTGGAGAAGGTCGCGACGACGGCGAAGGTCGCGAGCAGCTGGCGTCGGTTCAAGTCGAAATCTCCCAGGCTGGGCATAGGGGGTTCACGCATGCCCTCCCGTATTGTTCGCCGATCCTGCGCCGATCGTTACGGCGGGGACGTTCACGAACGCATGAGCACGCCGCCGAGCTGCCTCACGCCCCCGCGTAGTAGTCCGTCGCCCATTTGAACACGGCGAGTCCCGCCGCTTCGGCGGCAGCGAGGTCGGCGTCGTTGCGGCCGACCATGATCGTCTCGCCGGGCATCAGGCTGTGCTCGGCGAGGAAGCGGGTGATCGATCCGGTGATCGCCTCGGTGTAGCCGCCGGCGGGAAGCCAGCGGATCGTCATCGGCTTGTCGCCGAGATGCTTCTCGGCACCGGGTACCCACGCGCCCGGACGGCGGTCGATCAGCAGCAGCACCTTGGGCTCGCCCAGCGTCTTGAACTTGCGACGCACCGCAGGCTCCCGCACGTCGACGGTCCCGGGCGCGAACACCAGCGCCGAGAGGCGCCGGCCGCGATCCATCAGCACGCTGGTGAATTCGCGATAGGTGACGCCGAGGGCTTCGGCCTGCGCGAGGCGGCGGAGCGCGATCTCGCGCGGCGGCGTCTTCCACGCCTTGGTCGACGCGCGGCGCCACAGCAGCGCATTCGAGGTGAGCTCGAGCGGCGGGCCGCCGTTGTGGCCGATCCTGGCCCGGCTCGACGGCTCCAGCTTCACCAGCATCCTGGTCATGCGCTCCTCCCGAATCCGGGAAGGCGGATGATGATCACCAGGTACTCGGCGATGTCGGGGCCGGGATTGAAGTACCAGCTGTCGGCGGCCTCGGGCAGGCGCAGGCAGTCGCCGGCATCGAGGTCGAACACGCGCGCGCCATGGCCGAAGCGGAGCTTCCCGTTCAGCAGCAGGATGTGGTGATCGGTGTTGGCGTAGGAGAAGGCGGGATAGGCCACGCGTGCGCCGGGCGGCAGCTCGACGCGCACGATGTTCTGGCTCGATCCGGTATTGGGCGGGGCCACGTCGCGTCTCAGGTAGCCGGTCTCGGGATCGCGCCAGACCGGCTGGCGGTCGAACCGCGCGACCGGCTCGATGGGCGCCTCGACCTCGGCGAAGAGCGAGGAGAGCGAGACGTCGAGGCCGGCGGTGAGGCGGCCCAGGACCATGGCGGTCGGGCTCGATTCCGCCGCCATGGGGCGGCGCCTCAATCAGCTCGCGACGTCGATATGTCGCTTCAGGAACTCGTCCAGCTGTTTCTGCAGCGTCTCGACCCGGGCCTTGGCCTCGTTGGCGCGCTCGAAATCGCCGGTGGTCGGCCCGCCCCGGAGCCCGATCTCGCCGGTCGCCTTCCTCACCAGGACGCCGTGCAGCTCCATGTACTCGCCCTGGGCGAGGCTGAGCTCGTCCCAGAGCCGTTCCCATTCCTGATGGGAGTCGTTGTTGTCCATCGGACACTCCGTCGTTCCCCTCATTAAGGCTGGGACGGCGAGCCGAGTTGCCGCGCCGGGCAACCTCCTAAAGGAAATATGAAGGTCGTCTCGGGGACAAATGAAGGTCGCCTGAAAGTCTTCCAACCAGGGCTCCGGCATCCTCCAACCATCGAACGCGGTGGTCGCGGTCGAAACCGAAGGAGGAACCGATGTCCGTCTCGATCCAGATTTCCGCCCTCTCCCCGCTGCCGGCCGCTCCGAAGGTGCCCGCCGCCGGCGCCGTCTTTGCTAAGGCTGTCGGTGCCATTCGCGCTGCCTTCGTCGACGCGCTGATGCCGAGCTATGCCGAGCGGCACGCGAAGCCGGTCGACATCCTCTCGGCCTCGCACCCGCACGGCTATGGCCGCGACAGCCTCGGCTGGAACGACATCGGCTATCGGATCTGATTCGAAAGAGGGAAGAAAGCCATGTCCACCATTTCCGCCACCGGGCCTGCCGTCTCGATCGGCTCCGGCTTCCGCGCGTCGATCTCCCGGCTCCTGTCGCGACTGATGCCCCCGCGGCTCCCGGTCGACGTCCACACCCTGCCGAGCAGCGACCGGCGTCCGCTCCGTGAAAGCGACCATGATCGCCTCGTCCGCTCCTGGGACAACTCGCCCTGGAACGAGATCAGGAACCAGCACGGAGTCTGGAGGTGACCACGATGAAGGAAGAGTTGGCGGCGTCTACGTGCGGCCGGGCCCCTATGTGCCGCCGCCAATTCGCAGGAGAGTAGAGCATCAAGCGAATGATTGCGGAGAGCTAAAGGGCACCAAGCCCTATTCGGGCAGGCCAGCTACTCGGAAGCCCGCGATCCGGGCGTCCAGCGCTGCCCGGCTACGATAGGCGGAGCGCGTCTCCCAACGACGTATCGACTGGCTGGGATCAACTTCGAGCAGTCTCCGAACCGCAGCCTTCGCTTCGTCTATCCGGCCGGTCGAAACAAGCGACGAAATAAGCGCCGTGTGAGCGAAGGATACGTTGGGGCCCGAAAGCACGGCCTGATGCGCCCAACGCAGACTTTCGTCGAATTCTCGGAGGTGCCAGTGGGCAAGGGCCAAGCCGCTCATCGAAGAACCGATTAGCGGGTCCAGCGGGTTGAGACGGTTGGCTCGCCGGAAGGACCGCACAGCGCGGCTATAGTCTTCAGTATAGAGCCGAAGCCATCCATCGATGTTGCAAACCATGAACGAGTTCGGGTTGATCTGGAGTGCTCGTTCAATGAGAGAGAGCCCTGATTCGCTGTCGAGACCCAGATAGGCCAGCGCATGCGCGCCATAGGCCAGGGCCAGCGGGTCGTCACACTCGCCTTCGGCGACGATCCTCGCTAGACGGCATCCTTCCGCGACCTCCTTGTGAATATCGTCCATCCAGTCGCGAAGACCCCGACGGACGTAGCACCAAGCGGCGTACCCGGCGGCTGCAAAATACCTTGGATCGAGAACAAGAGCCTTGTTCAAGTGGTCGAGGGCCAACGAGACGCCCCGGCGCGTAAACGGATGACAGTGGGCATAGGCGCGCAGCAGGTGATCGTATGCGTCGAGACTATGGGTCGGCTTGCGGCGGCTCCGTTCGACTTCCGCTTGTCGCAACCGGGGTTCAACCGCGCCCACGACACCTGCGGTCGCCTCGTCCTGGAGTGCGAACACATCGGACATCGTTCCATCGAAACGACTCGCCCATATTTGCGTGCCGACAGAGGTGTCGACCAGCTGGCACGCAATTCTGACGTTGTCGTCGACCTTCCGAACGGAACCCTGCAGGACATAGCGAACGCCCAGGCCACGTCCGATCTCGCGAACATCGATCGTGCTCGCGCGATAGATGAAAGAGCTGGACCGCGCGATTACGAAGAACGATCGCATGCTGCTCAGGCCGTTAATGATCTCCTCGACCATGCCATCGCAAAAATACTCCTGCCCCGGATCGCCGGACATGTTCTGGAACGGCATGACTGCAATCGACGGTTTGTCCGGCAGCGGCAGCGGCGCCTCCGGGGGGGGGGCGGAAGTCGCTGACACGGCGTCCTCCGTTACCGATCCCACGAAGCGGATGCCCTTCCGAGCCACGGTGCGGATCAGACGCTGTTCCTCGCCGGAGTCGCCGAGCGCCTTCCGCATCGCGTTGATGCGGGTGGTCAACGTCGAGTCCGATATCGCCCGGCCGCTCCACACCGCCTCGACCAGATCGTCCTTGCTGACCACCCGGTCGCGGTTCCGAATCACGTAGACCAGGAGGTCGAAGACCTGCGGTTCCAGCGCCACGAGTGCCCCCGAATGCCGGAGTTCGCGCCGGGCGATGTCTAGAACATATTCTTCGAACCGGAGCGCATCCACGGCGGTCATTCGGGAATTCCGGCAGCTCGCAGCATCTCGATTCTCTTATGAAGCAGTTCGGGCCTCTGAAAGGGCGATCGCTCCCGAGAGCGTGACAGTGTCTGCGTAGGATCGATCCTGAGCAGATGGCGGGCGACGGTACGCGCTTCGTCGATTGCGCTCGTCGCCACTAGGGCCTGGATCAGCGACATGTATGAGGAAAGGAAGTTCGGGTTTGCCTGGACAGCGAGGCGAGCCCAGCGCAGCGCCTCGGGAAAATTGTCGAGGAACCAGTGTGCATTGGAAAGGCCAGCCATCATCGTGCCGGCCAAAGGATCAAGTGGATTAAGCCGATGGGCTCGCTGGAACGAGGCGAGAGCCGATTCAGGATCATGCGTGTAAAGCCGAAGCCAGCCGTTGATGTTCCAGATCTGAAACGAGTTGGTATTGAGCTGTAGCGCCCTGTCGATCAAGGCCAGGGCGGCAGCGTAGTCGCGTCCGAGATATGCAAGCGCTTGGGCTGCGTAAGCCAGCGCCATGGCATCGACCCGCTCACCTTCGGCGACGATGCGCGCTAGCCGGCACCCCTCCTTGGCTTCATCGGAGATGGCTTCGACCCATCCTTGCGCGCGGCGAAACAAGTAACACCAGGCTGCGAGGCCGGCCGCCCCGCTAAAAAGTGGATCGAGTTTGAGGGCTTGGTTCAGATGATCCAGCGCCCGCGCATTTCCATCAGAGGTAAGCAGATTGAAATAGGCGTAGGCCCTCAACAGGTGATCATAGGCGTCGAGACTACTCGTCGGCTTCCTCCGTGCTCGCTCGATCTCCGCTTGGCGTAGTTTCGGCTCGATCGTGCCGACGACGCTGATCGTCATCTGGTCCTGAAGATCAAATATGTCCTCTAGGACGCCATCGAAGCGGTCCGCCCAGATGTTTGCGCCGGAAGCACCATCGATGAGCTGACCGGTGATGCGGACTTTTTGGCCAACCTTCCTTACCGAGCCTTCGAGGACGTAACGGACACCAAGCTCACGGGCGACGTGCTTAATGTCGACCGCCCGGCCCTTGTAGGTGAAGGTCGAGTTGCGGGCGATGACGAAGAGCCAGTGGAAGCGCGACAGCGCGGTTATGATCTCCTCGACCATACCGTCGGCGAAATACTCCTGTTCGGGATCGCCCGACATGTTTTGGAAGGAAAGGACCGCGATCGACGGCTTGTCGGGTAGGATGAGCGGCAGTGGCTCGATCGCCGTTACGGATGCAACGGGCGGTTCGCCTTCTGTGACGGCGCCGACAAACCGTATCCCCTTCCGCGCCACCGTGCGGATCAGTCGTTGCTCCTCGCCCGAGTCGCCGAGCGCCTTCCGAATCGCGTTGATGCGAGTGGTCAGCGTCGAGTCCGAGATCGCCCGGCCGTTCCATATCGCTTCGACCAAGTCGTCCTTGCTCACCACTCTGTCGCGATTGCGGACTACGTAGACTAGAAGGTCGAAGACCTGTGGCTCGATATTGACCGGTGCGCCGTCACGCCGCAGCTCGCGCTTGTCGATGTCGAGATCATAGGTCTCGAAGGATAATCGTTCGCTCGCGCTCATTCAGGAAGCCCGGCTTTCACCAGTCCTTCGAAGTACTGTCGATGATGATGAGGGCGTAGGGTACTCGCGCGCTTGCGATAGGTTGATGCGGTCAGCGATGGTTCAAATTCCAGCCTTTGCCCGAGGGCGATCCTCGCCTCATCGAGACGGCCCGCATGCGCGAGGCTTGCTGCTAAATAAGAGAAGCTGGTCGGAAACTGCGGCTGCTCCTTCACGGAATTTCTAAGCCACTCGATGGCTTGGTCGAGTTGGCCGTCGAAGAAATGCGCCATGCCTACTACGCTTTGATAGTAGAACTTTCGCGTGTCGAACGGACTGCAACGGAGCGCGCGCTCGCTATGCTCTATCGCGGCCCGTGTGTTTCCCGCATGGACGTGAATCATCCCGCTGGCTCCCCAGGCGCGCGCTGAGTTGGAGTTTATCGACAGGGCGCGATCGATCAGCGCGCGCGCCTCCTCGAGATCGCGTGCGAATGCCCGGATTGTCGTCGCGGCATAGGTGAGGATTTCTGCGTCGTTCCAGTCGAGGGCGAGCGCGGTGCGCGCGAAGCCCAACGCTTCGGTCTTTTCTGCCTCCGGATCTATCGACCAGCCGCTGTTTCGTTGCCAGACGTGGCAGGACGCGGCCGTCGCATGGGCGAGAGCAAACTTCGGATCCATCTTGCCGGCCAGCCTCAGGAGCCGCAGTGCCTCACGATACCCCTCGGCTGTAAGCGTCTCGAAGTGGGGAAGTGCCCGCAGATAGAGATCATAGGCGTCCAGGCTCTGTGTCGGCTTCCGCGAAGCTCTGTCGACTTCCACCTGACGAAGCTTTGGCTCGATCGTGCCGACGACGCTGGCCGTGACCCGGTCCTGCAAGGCAAAGATATCGTTGAGAGTACCGTCGAAGCGGTCTGCCCAAAGATGCAGGCTAGTTGCCGCGTCGATCAGTTGGCCGGTAATGCGGACTTGGGTGCCGGCCTTCCGTACCGCGCCTTCGAGCACATAGCGGACGCCAAGCTCGCGGGAGACCTGCTTCACGTCGATCACCCTACTTTTGTAGGTGAAGCTTGAGTTGCGGGCGATGACGAAGAGCCAATGGAAGCGCGAAAGCGCGGTGGTGATCTCCTCGACCATGCCGTCGCAGAAATACTCCTGCTCTGGATCACCGGACATGTTCTGGAACGGCAGGACCGCGATCGATGGGCTGTCAGGAAGGGCAAGGGTCGGGCGCGAGGCAGGCTCCTCGGGCGCCGCGACCGCTTCTCCGTCCGTCACTGCCCCGACGAACCTGATCCCCTTCCGCGCCACGGTGCGGATCAGGCGCTGCTCCTCGCCCGAGTCGCCGAGCGCCTTCCGCATCGCGTTGATGCGGGTGGTCAGCGTCGAGTCCGAGATCGCGCGGCCGCCCCAGACTGCTTCGACCAAATCGTCCTTGCTCACCACCCGGTCACGGTTCCGGATCACGTAGACCAGGAGGTCGAAGACCTGCGGCTCCAATGGCACGAGCTCATCGGCTCGCCGAAGCTCGCGCCGGGCAATGTCGAGGATCTGGTCTTCGAACCGGAGGCGTTGCGTGTCCACGTCCTCCCCCCGAGGCCGTGATTTCTCTAAATGCTATGTCATATTGAGAGCAACCGCCAGTTGTTGCGAGGCGGGCATGGCACGATTTTTTAGAGCCGGTCGATGCGGCGGAGGCCGGGGAACAGGATTGCCCAGGTGCCGGCGGTCGCCGCGGCGATGGTGCCGCCGGCGACGACCGCGGCGACCGGGCCGAGCCAGGAGGCGGCGAGGCCGGCCTCGAAGATGCCCATCTGGTTCGACATGTTGGTGAACAGGTTGTAGGCGGCGGCGACGCGGCCGCGGAGCGCGTCGGGCGTCATGATTTGCATGATCGAGCCGCGGATGACGACGCTCACCTGGTCGGCCGCACCCATGATCGTCAGCAGCGCCAGCGACAGGACGAAGCTGGTCGAGAGCGCGAAGGCGATCGCCGCGATGCCGAAGATCCCGATCATCGTCAGAAGCACGGGACCGGCATGCCGGTCGATCGGCCAGCGCGAGAGGATCAGGCCGAGCGTGAGACCGCCCGCGGCCGGCGCGCTGCGCAGCAGGCCCAGACCCCACGGACCGACCTCGAGGATGTCCTTGGCGAAGACCGGCAGCAGGCCGGCGGCGGCGGAGAAGACGACGGCGATGAGATCGAGGCTCATCGAGGCGAGGATCAGCTTCTGCCGCCAGATGAAGGCGAGGCCTTCCCAGGGCGAGGTCGTGGTTCCCGCGCGCTCGCCTGCCGGCGTGCCGGTCGATCCGATCCCGGCGATGCGGAAGATCGCGAAGACGAGAAGCACGATGCCGGTGCCATAGACCGCTTCGGCGCCGACCGCGTAGAGGAAGCCGCCGAGCGCGGGCCCCGCGATCGTCGCGGTCTTGTTGACCGAGGAGAACATCGCGATGGCGCGCTTGAGGAAGCCGGCATCGACGAGGTTCGGCACCAGCGAGGTCGCGGCCGGCGCCTCGAACACGCGCGCCGCGCCGAACACCGCGATCACGCCGTAGATTAGAAGAGAGCTCTCGACATGTACGGCCGCGATCAGCGCCGCCATCGTTGCGATGAAAACGGCGTAGCAGGCGAGCAGGATGGAGCGGCGCTCGAAGCGGTCGGCCGCCTGGCCTGCGAGCGGCATCAGCGGGATCGCCGGCGCGAACTGCGCGAGGCCGACGAAGCCGAGCGCGACCGGATCGCCGGTCAGGTCGTAGATCTGCCAGGCGACGGCGGTCGCCTGCATCTGCGTCGCCATCTGCGAGCAGAAGCGCGCGGAGAGCAGGCGATGAAAGCGCCCGTGAGCCTTGACCGCGCTCACAGCCGGTCGACGCGGCGGAGCTTCGGAAACACGATGGCGCCGAGGCCCGACAGCGCCAGCGTCAGCGCGCCGCCGAGCAGCAGCGCGCCGGGCGCGCCGAGCCATGCGGCGGTGAGCCCGGCCTCGAGCCCGCCCAGCTGGTTCGACATGTTGATCGCCATCGCGTTGGCCGCCGAGACGCGGCCGCGCAGGTGGTCGGGCGTGCCGATCTGGATGAGCGACATGCGGACGATGACGTTGAGCTGGTCGGTCGCACCGTAGAGCATCAGCGCCGCCGTCGAGATCGCGAAGCTCGTCGAGATGCCGAACAGCGCTGTGGCGACGCCGTAGCCCGCCAGCGACCACAGGAAGACGAGGCCGGCGCGCCGCTCGATCGGCTTCCAGGCGAGGAAGGCGCCGATGAGAAGCGCCCCGACCGACGGCGCGCTGCGCAGGATGCCGAGGCCGACCGGGCCCGCTTCGAGGACGTCCTTGGCGAAGATCGGCAGGATCGCCGTGGCGCTCGCCACCATCACGACGAAGAGGTCGAGCGAGATCACGCCGAGGATCGCCTGGTTGGAGAAGATGAACCGGACGCCGCCGAAGACCGAGGGTCGCTCCTTGGCGTCTGGATCCGCCGTTGGCGGCGAGGGCGGCAGGCCGGTCGCGGCGATCAGGCCGGCGACCACCATCGCCATCGCGGTGCCGTAGACGATCTCCGAGCCGAAGGCGTAGAGCACGCCGCCGAGCGCCGGGCCGGCGATGTAGGCGACCTGCCCGACCGAGGAGGAGAGCGCGATCGCGGCGCGGATGTGCTTCGTCTCCACCAGCTTCGGCAGGATGGCGCTGGAGGCCGGGTGGTCGAAGGCCCGGGTCGCGCCGAAGACGACCAGCATCGCGTAGATCGACCAGGGGCCGAGGACGCCCGGCAGCAGCGCCAGGCCCAGCATGCAGGCGAGGTACATCAGCGCCGAGACCTGGATGATGCGGCGGCGGTCCACACGGTCGGCGACCTGGCCCGAGACCGGCATCAGCGGGATGATCGGCGCGAACTGGGCGAGGCCGACGAATCCCAGCGCGATCGGGTCGCCGGTCAGGTCGTAGACCTGCCAGCCGACCGCGGTCGCCTGCATCCCGGTGGCGATCGAGATCAGGAAGCGCATCGCGAGGTAGCGGCCGAAGACCGGGTCGCGGAAGCCCTTGAAGGAAGCGTCGGAGGTCACGGGATCGGGAGAGTTGTCGGCGCCGATGAAAGCAGGGAGACTTGGGGTCGACCAGACCGGAGACTAGCATGCAGCAGCGTACCCTCGGACAGCGACTGAAGGTTTCGGCCCTCGGCCTCGGCTGCATGAGCATGTCGTCGGTCTACGGCAAGGCCGACGACGACCAGTCGATCGCCACGATCCACCGCGCGGTCGAGCGCGGCCTGACGCTGCTCGACACCGCCGACGCCTACGGCATGGGCCAGAACGAGACGGTGGTGGGGAAGGCGATCAAGGGCATCCGCGACAAGGTCGTGCTCGCGACCAAGTTCGGCCAGGTGACGCGCGAGGGGAAGAGCGGCATCGACGGCACGCCCGAGAACGTCCGCCAGGCCTGCGAGGGATCCTTGAAGCGCCTCGGCGTCGAGGTGATCGACCTCTACTACCAGCACCGCGTCGACCCGAACGTGCCGATCGAGGACACGGTCGGCGCCATGGCCGACCTGGTGAAGGCCGGCAAGGTGCGGTTCCTGGGCCTCTCGGAGGCGAGCGCCAAGTCGATCCGCCGGGCGCAGAAGGTCCACCCGATCGCGGCGCTGCAGACCGAGTACTCCTTGTGGACGCGCGAGGTCGAGGCCGAGATCCTGCCGACCTGCCGCGAGCTCGGCATCGGCTTCGTCCCCTACAGCCCGCTCGGCCGCGGCTTCCTTTCCGGCATCATCCCGACGCGGGACTCGCTCGTCGCCGGCGACCGCCGCCTCGATCATCCGCGCTTCGCCGCCGAGAACATCCAGCGGAACGCAGGTTTGCTGCCGGCGCTGAAGTCGGTGGCCGACGCGCACAAGGCGACGCCGGCGCAGATCGCGATCGCCTGGCTGCTCTCGCGCGGGCCCGACATCGTGCCGATCCCCGGCACCAAGCGGATCGAGCGGCTGGAGGAGAATCTGGGCGCGCTCCAGATCACGCTCTCGGCGGAAGAGATCAAGACGCTGGAAAAGGCCTTCCCGGTCGGCGTCACCGCGGGCGACCGCTATCCCGCCGAGCACCTGGCGCGCGTCGGCGTCTGATCCGGGCGCGACCGGCAGCGCATCTCCGGCGTTAACCTTGTTGTCGGAAAGTTGCACCTGCCTGCAATCCGACGGAGGCCGCGTCGCGTAGACGGCCCATGCTTTCCAGACTGATCTACCGATCCAAAGGCGACGTCTCCTCGGAGGAGTTCAGCCAGATCCTTGCGGCCAGCCGTCACAACAACGCCGCGGCCGGCGTGACCGGCGTCCTCTTTCACAAGCGTCCGCATTTCATCCAGGTGCTCGAAGGATCGCGCGACGTGCTGTCGCGCCTGTTCCTCCGGATCGCCGCCGACGACCGGCACGCGGACGTCACGCTGATGGACATGCGGGCGATCTCCGGTCGCGTCTTCCCGGACTGGTCGATGGCCGACCTCTCCGTCATCATCCTCGATCGCGAGGCTTGGCGTCGGATTGGGTCGACCGCGTTCGAGCCGGAGTCGATGTCCGCGGAGGACGTGCTCTCGCTGCTCGGGCGCCTGGCGGCGGAGCTCGCCGCGACAACGACCCGGCAGCTTGCCGTCTCTTGAGCCGCGCCCTGGCGTCGCCGGCACCTCAGCCGAGAGCGAAGTCGATCGCGAAGAAGACGAAGGCGGCGCCGGCGACGAGGTCGATCCAGCGCTGGGCCCGTGCATAGGCCGCGGCGGCACGCGGCGTCGTCAGCATGACGGCGAGGAAGCCGTAGAAGACGACCGAGATCAGGGTCATCACCACGGTCGCGGCGAAGCCCAGCGTCGCGGGCGGATCGGGCGGCAGGGTCGCGGCGAAGACGCTGGCGGTGAACAGCGCCGCCTTCGGGTTCGCGAGGTTGGTGAAGAGGCCGAGCCGGAAGGCAGAGCTCGCCGACATCGGCGGCGGTGCCGCGTCGGGCGCGGCGGGCCTGAGGCCCGCGATCACCATGCGGATGCCGAGATAGGCGAGGTAGGCGCCGCCGGCGTATTTGAGCGCGAGGTAGAGGCCCGGCGTGGACGCGAACAGCGCGTGGATGCCGAAGAACCCGGCGATGCACCAGATCACCGTGCC
>JBGALV010000003.1:0-109866 GCA_044223515.1 Alphaproteobacteria bacterium | reverse complement strand
AGGACTTCTTCGACACGGCGAGTCTGATCCAGTCACTCGATCTGGTCATCACCAGCGACACCGCGGTCGCACATCTCGCGGGCGCGCTGGGACGCCCAACATGGGTGCTCCTCTCTGCCGCCGCCGACTGGCGCTGGCTGACGCAAGGAACCCGTTCGCCGTGGTATCCGACCATGACGCTGTTCCGGCAGTCGGCGCTCGGACGATGGGACGAAGTCCGCGACCGTGTCGGAGCGGCGCTGGCTGCGTGGCGGCACGAACGGACACCCGCATGACGTCCTCCCCTGCCTCCGGCGACGACTGGTCCGAACTGGCGCGCCGGCGCCTTGGCCAAGGCAACGCCCTTGGTGCCGCCACGTGCTTCCGGAAGGCTCTCGTTCTGCAACCCGGCGACGCGCACGGTTTGAACGACTTCGGAATTGCCTTGAAGCAGGTCGGAGATCTGGCCGGAAGCACGCGATCCTATCGGCGCTCCCATGCCGTCGATCCGAACGACGCGCTACCGCTCAACAATCTCGCGAACGCACTGGCCGCAAGCGGCGACCGAGCCGGCGCCTGCCGTATCCTTCGCGATGCTCTTCGCCGCTTTCCATGGTTCGCCGAAGGACATCAGAACCTTGGCGATCACCTCCGGCATCTCAAGCTGCTCGACGAGGCGACGACGGCGATACGGTTGGCGCTCTCGCTCAAGCCGGACCTCGTTCCGTCGCATGTCACCGCTGGCGCCTTGGCCCTCACGCTCGGCGACAATCGGCCGGCCGTCGCCGCCTTTCGCCGCGTCCTTGCCATGGCTCCCTCGGCCGCGGCCCATTCCGACCTGCTTCTCACGCTCAACTATGACGGCACGATCAGTAATGACGCGCTGTTCGACGAGCATGTGAGATGGGCGAGGCGATATGCGCCCGAAAGGACAAGCAGACTCGTGTCACGGACTGTCGGTGACCCTTCGCAAAGAAAGCTGAGAGTCGGATACTTGTCGGCCGACCTGCGCGACCATCCGGTGGCGAGGAACCTGATCGGGTTGATTGAGTCCCACGACCGAGACCGGTTTTCCGTTACGATCTATCCGGAAATGACCGGTGACGACGCGTTCACCGAACGCTTTCGCTCCCTTGCCGATCGCTGGCATCCGACCCAAGGTCTCTCCGACGCGGCGTTGGCCGATATGGTCTGCCGAGACCAAATCGACATCCTGGTCTTCGTCGCGCCTCATACGGGTGCCAATCGTATCGCGCTTGCAGCATACGGTGCCGCACCGGTCCAGGCCGCGCTTTACGGCATGACGACCACCGGCATAGCGCGAATTGACGCCTGGCTCTCCGATCCCGTCTTCCATCCGGAGGATACCCGTGAGCGGTTCGTCGAGAAGATAGTGCGCGTCCCCAGCCTGTTTCTCTACGAACCACCCGTATCGCCTCCTCCGCAGCCGCGCTCAAGCAATGCCGTTGTTTTCGCGTCGTTCAACAATCCCGCGAAACACACACCCGAGGTCTACCGCCTATGGGCGAGGATCCTTCAGGAGACGGCGACAGCCGTGCTCAGGCTCAAGTATCGCGGCGTATACGGCACACCGAGCCTTCGGCAACGGATCGTGCAGATCTTCACGTCCCGCGGTGTCAATCCCGAGCGCCTGCAGTTCGTCGAGGAGATGGAGTCACGGGAAGTGCATCTCGCGAATTTGACCGACGTCGATATCGCGCTCGACCCCTTTCCGTTCAACGGCTGCAATACCACCCTCGAAGCCCTTTGGATGGGCGTTCCGGTCATCACCCGCGCCGGCGACCGCTTTCTTTCGAGGATGGGCGCTAGCTTCCTCACTCATGTCGGCTTGCCAGAGCTGGTTGCTCGTGACGACGACGGGTACGTCGCCGCGGCCGTGACTCTTGCCGCGGATAAGGCGAGGCGCACCGCCTTGCGCCTCGGGTTGCGACAACGGCTCTCTGGCTCGCCGCTGTGTGATCCGGTCGCCAATGCCCGCTCGATCGAAACGGCCTTCGTCGCGCTCTGGCGGGACAGGAACCGCGTCGGCCCGGCCTAGAGGCGCCCTTCGACCATCGCCTCGTAGGCGTCCTCAAGCTCGCACGTGTATCCCGCGACGTCGCAGAGCTGCGAGCGCATCAGGGTGGCCGGCAGGTCCCTCCGAAAACGCTCAAGCTCGTCGAGATCGCTCGCCAGGGCTACCGCCGTCTCGATGAACCGATCGGCCGTGGCGGCGACCAGATGCCCGAGACCGGCGCGCGAAAGCAGCGAGTCTCCGAGCCGGCCCATGATCATCGGGGAGCGCAGATTGACCACCGGGACACCCATCGCCAGGGTCTCGACCGTGGTGCGTCCACCGGAGAACGGAACCGGGTCCAGTGCGATATCGGCGCGCGCGAGCGCCTTCAGATGCGCGACATTGTCGGGAACCGATCCCACGATGTCGATGCGGTGCGGATTGATGCCGGCCTGCGCGGCCAAATCGAGATAGCGAGTCGCGACCTGCGCATCCTCGAGAGCGCGCGCCTTCAAGAGCAACCGCGACATCGGGAGGGCCGTGAGCACCCGTGACCAGAGCGCAAGCGTGCCGGGGGTGATCTTGGAGAGATTGTTGAACGATCCGAACGTGACGTAACCGTTGGTGAGTGCGGGAAGGGACGTGGCTTCGGGGACCCCTGCCGGCGGCCGCATCGGGACGTACCCATGCGCGAGCCGGACAAGCTTCTCCACGTTCCATCTTTCGGTAGCACCGGGCGGATCAAGCCACCGGTCGGTGACGCGGAAGTCGAAGGCCTTCATCCCCGTCGTCGACACATGGTTCATGAGAGCGACCTGAACCGGCGCGACGCGCGGGACGAAGGCCAGGCGCTGCGCCGGCAGATATCCGGTCAGGCAGACGGCGACATCGAGATCCAGCCCGCGCAGCCGCTCCACCTTTGCCGCCAGATCCAGGCCGGCGATATCCACCCATCGGTCCGCGAGATTCCTAAGCTCGTCGGTGCGCCGATCCTGTCGCCCGCCGTCGGCGATCAGCACGATTTCGATCCGGCGCCGGTCATGGCTCTCCAGAACCGGCGGAAAATAGTCGTCGAGAGCGGAACGAGCGAAGAACTCGAAAGAGTGATAGCCGACCCGAAGGCGCCCCTGCCTGACCTGCCGGGGCAACGCCGCGGGAGGAAAGGCCGCCTCAAGAATGCGCCCTGAGGTCCGGGCCGCCTGGTACAGGGCTTGGTCGTCCGTGGCCTCGGCAAAGCAGAGGGTAAACTGACGGTTGCCGTGCGCGATGATGCTGTTCGGCGCGAGGGCCACCGCCCGGGCATAGGCACGGAGCGCCTCCGGTATGCGCCCCGCGGCCTGCAGCGCGTTGCCGATCGTGGTCCAGGTCTCGTCCCGTCCCGGCTCGAGAGCCGCGGCCTGATGCCCCGCGCCCAGCGCCTGCACCGACCGGAGGTCGGCTCGGAGAATGTCCGCGCGGGTCGAGAACGCCCGCGCCTTGCCTGGATCGAGTGCCAGTGCTGCGGCGATCGAGGCCAGGGCCTCGTCATGACGGCCCTGGGCGAGCAGGGTCGAGGCTAGGTTGACCCTGATGTCGACCAGATCGGCTCCGGACGTCAGGAGACCCGCGCGCCTGAGCCAGCGTTCCGCCTCGCCGTGCCGTCCCAGCTGGAATAATGCCAGGCTCAGGAGATGAATAACCTGCGTGTCCGCCGGGCTTCTGCTCCCCAGCCGGCGGCAGCCGGCCCCTGCCGCCAGGAACGCCCCGCGCTGGTAAGCCGCGAAAAGATCTGGGAAATTCGAATCTAAGGCCGAGACCATGGATCCACATTAACGGCTCGGGGTGATCCTCGGACATTTAGAGCCTAATGACCCCGACTACATTCCTTAGGCATATTCGACTCCCTCGCGCTTTCGCCTTGCTTAAGGCCGAGGAGGAAGGCCACTAGGCGTCAATGTCCCCGACGAGACCGACGCTCACGGTCCTGCCGCTCGCTCCAGGCCAATCCAAGCCATCCCTGGCCGCTCTCCGGCGCTCGGCCGCACAATCCCCCGCCGGCCTAGCGACGCTCCATGACCTCGGCGCGCTCTCGCTGGTCACCGACGAGATCGCGGCAGCGATCCTCTGGGTGTCGCGCGCGCGCGCGGCTCATCCGGCGGATTCCGGCCTGCGCCGGCTCCTGGCCCTCGGTCTCATGCGCTTGGCCGATGCCAGGCATCACGGTCGATGGCGAGGCCCGCGGCCCTGGCGGCGTGCGGATGGCAAGGGCAACGACGAGCTTTTCGCGGCACGGGACCTGCTTTTCGCCCTGGCCGAGGAATGGCCCGACGATCCCGGCCTCCATCTGAGCCTGGGCAGCGCTTATCAAGCGATCGGCAACGTGAAGGAGGCTTCGCAAGCCTATCGCCGAGCCCTGGCACTCGCTCCCGCCTACCTCGAAGCGCTCAACAATCTCGGCGCCATTCATGCCGACGCGCTGGACCGCCTATCGAGCGAAGCCTGGCTGCTCCGAGGCTTGGCGACGTCGCCGGAATATGCCGCGGGCTGGAATAATCTCGCTTCGATCCGTCTTCACGACGGACGCGCCGGCGCCGCTGCGAAGGCTGCCCAGCAAGCGCTCGACCTTCATCCGGGCTGGGCGGAGCCGCTTTGGAATCTGGCGCTGGCACAGCTTGCGATTGGCGACCTCGTCCAAGGCTTCGCGGGCTACGAGTCCCGTTTCGGACTTGCGGAAGCCGGCATCGCGCCGACGATCCCTCGGCGCTGGCCGGGTCCGACGCTGCCGCCCGGGCCGAACATCGTGGTCAGGGCCGAGCAAGGCTACGGCGACATGCTTCAATTCGTCCGCTATCTCCCGCTCCTGAGGGACCGCGGCCTCGCGCCTGCTCTCGAATGCCACGCCGCGCTCATGCCGCTTCTGTCCTCTGTCCGCGGCATCGAAGGCGTTCTGCCGATCGGCGGCCCGTTTCCCGAAGGTGATGTGCAGGTCGCACTCCTGAGCCTTCCGCATCTGATGGGGACGGCAGTCGGGACGATCCCGGCCGAGGTTCCGTATCTGGCGGCACCGCCCGAGCGGCGGGAGCGATGGAGGGAGCGCCTGGCCTCGCTGCCCCGCCCGCGCATCGGCCTCAACTGGCAGGGCAACCCCGCCTTCCGGCGCGACCGCGAACGTTCCCCCGGGTTCGCGCCGATCCGACCCCTCCTCGATCTCCATGCCTTCATCGGCCTCGTCCGCGATCCGGCACCCGACCAGAACCATCCGAACCTCACCCATCTCGGGCCCGCCTTCACCGACTTCGCCGACACCGCCGCCTGCCTCGAGCAGCTCGACCTCGTCATTACCTCCGATACCGCTCTCGCCCACCTCGCCGGCGCGCTCGCCAGACCCACCTGGCTCCTCCTCCACCACGCCCCCGACTGGCGATGGCTCGAACATCGCTCCGACAGCCCCTGGTATCCCACCCTCCGCCTCTTCCGACAGCCCAACCCAGGCGACTGGAGCTCCGTCATCCGACAAGTCGCCTCCAACCTCTCAGGCTTCGCCCCGTGACCGGCAACGCCCTAAAAGCACTCAACAAAGGCGATACAAAAACCGCAGCCAGACTACTCAGGCGGCATCTCATTCATGACCCGGTGGATCCGAACGCCTGGCTCCCGCTTGCCGCGTGCCACCTTTCGGATCGTCCGGATCGCGCGCTGCTGCTGGTCGAGCGCACACTCGCGATCGCGCCCGCTTCCGCTTCCGCGCGGCAGAACGCGATCGCCCTGCTTCGCTCGACGCGGAACCTCGAGCGACTGCTGCACCATCTCGATCATTCGATCATCGCTCAGGATACGAGCGATCTTCGCCTGCTCCGCGCGGAGACGCTCGCCGCCGGCGGGCGGCCCCAAGACGCGCAGCGCGACTATCGAACCGTGCTCGAACGCGAGCCCGGCCACTTCGCGGCGAACGTCAACCTCGCCGGCATCCTCAACAACGACGGGAGAACGAGGGAGGCGGAGGTTCTGGTGCGCCGCGCGCTCGTGCTGGCTCCCGACGCCGCACCGGGCTGGCACAACCTCACCTTCGGAAGGTTGCAGCGTGGCGAGACCATTGCCGCCCTGCTCGCGGCTCGCGTCGCCGCGACGCTCGATATCCTGTCGCCGGTCTCGCAGGTGAATCTCGCCGCCGCGACGGAGACCGCCGGACTACCGGGGGTGGATCTGGCTCTCCGTCGCGCCGTCACCCTGGCGCCTGATCTTCCGGACGCCATGCTGAGCCTGGCGCGATACGCGAGCCGCCTGTCGGATTGGATCAGGCTCGATGCGTGGGCGAGACGAACGCTCTCGGTCGCGCCCGGCAACGCCGATGCCGCTCTCACCTTGGCCCAGGGCTTCCTCGTGCGCGGCGACACGAAACGAGGCTGGCCTTACTGGGAGGCGCGCCTTTCACGCCCCGGCCTGATCCGCTCCGACCTTTACGGCCGACGCTGGAACGGCGAGGCCGTCGCTGGAAGCCGGCTGCTTCTTCATTGCGAGCAGGGGTTCGGGGAGACGCTCCAATTCGTTCGCTTGGTTCAGATCGCGGCCCGGCGGAGCGGACGCATCCTTCTCGAGACCGTGCGCGAGCTGGCGCCACTTCTGTCGCGCTCTCTTCCCGAGGTCGAGGTCTTCGTGCGCGGTACGCGCACGCCTCCTCACGACTATCAATGCTCGCTTCCAAGCCTGCCGGCCGTACTCGACGCGTCGCTCACCGAGGCGCCGGGACCGGTTCCCTATCTCTCTCCAGATCCCCTGGCCGTGACGGCCTGGCGCCAAAAGCTCGGCGATCTTCCGCGCCCGTGGATCGGCTTCTGCTGGCGCGGCAACCCTCAGTTCGTCGACGACCGCCGGCGCTCTCCCGGACTCGCAGCCCTCCGGGAAACCGCGGGTAGCTCAGCCTCGCTGGTCTCGCTGACCAAGATGCCGACCGAGGAAGACCGCGCCCTGATGGACGCCATCAGGGACCCGTCGGCACAGCTTTCGACCTTCGACGATACCGCGGGCCTGATCGCCGCTCTCGACGTGGTCATCACGTCGGACACCGCCATTGCCCATCTTTCCGGTGGTCTCGGCCAGAAGACGTGGGTAATGCTCGCCCATGCCGCGGACTGGCGCTGGCTGAAGGATCGGGACGACGCGCCGTGGTACCCGACGGCGACGCTGTTCAGGCAAGCCCAGCCGGGCGATTGGTCCACCGTCGATCATGCTCTCGCGGCGCGGCTCCGCGCCGACACGAGCTTCAAAGCAGCGCCTCGATCTCCATGAGGCCACGCTCGCCGAGGATGATGTCCGAGTACTGAAGCGCATGCGGCGAGACGGCCCGTCCCGTCACCCGCCGATACCGCGCGCCGTTCATCGTCGCGATGACCGAAAAAAAGCTGCGTCGCGATCCGTCAGCGTCGATTTCAATCACCTGGGTTCCTGGCGAGACGAAGGCGAGGTTGGCGAGCGCCGCGCCATGCACAGCGACGATCAGCTCGGCCGCCGCGAACAACGCGGCCTGACGAGCCACCGGCATGCCTTCCGTGGTCACCACTGTGACGCCGTGGCGCCGCAGGGCGTCGACGACATGCGCCTCGTCGCGCAGCAGCCGATGCCTCGCTCCCCGTCGCGAGACGTAGATCCTCTTGGAAGCGTCAGGCGCTGGGCCAGCCGCCAGGAAATGACTCCGCAGCCAGGTCAACGCCGCCGGATGTACCAGGCTCGATTTCGTCAGCAGCGAAGGTACGGTCAGATCATCGACCTCGATCCAGTCGTCCGGACCAAGCTTAAGCAGCCGGTCTTCCCCGAGATGGAGATGACTCAGGCTGTCGAGCTGGAACGGCGCGAGATCGGCGTTCACGATCAACGGACGGTCGACCTCCGCGTCGAACAGCGCCAGTCGCGGCAGATGGTCGATCATCCAATGATAGTAGTTTCTCGTCCCTCCAAGGAGCGCCGCGCGGGCAACGCGGGACGCCTTGCGCGCGCGGACGAGCGCATGCCCCGGACCGATTGCGGCGATGGAGCGGACAAGCTGCAGAGGATCGGCCGGATCCGGTACCTGGCCGTCGACGAGGACATGAGTCGGCGTCGGCATGACCATGAAGTCGCCGGTGACGACTGCGCGCGTCATGGAAACGCAGTAGGGAGCGATCGATAGCTCGCCGTCATCGAGGATCAGCCGCGCCGGCCGGATCCGGCATCCGTCGGCGGGCGGCTTTGCCAACTCCCTTACTTCGAGTCCGGCGGAGTTGCCGAGGATCGCTTCGGCGCGTCGCGCCAGGACCAGGGCTCTGCCGGCGAGTCCGCGAGCGAGCAGGCTGACCGACAGTCGCATCCAGGCTGAGGCTTCATCCGCTTTCAGCGAGAGGCCGCGGCGGAGGGCGTTCTCGGCTCCGACGGCACGGTCCAGCATGAACCAATGTTCGGCGGCATGGGGTTCGATCGAGGCTGCCCGGCCGACGAACCGGCCCGCCCGCCCTTCGTCCGGGAGCGCCAGGTCGCGCCAGGCCTTGGCGCGACCGGGAACGAGAGCCAGCGCCTGCCGCAACCACCGGCAGGCGAGGTCGCGGCGGTTGCGCTGATGTGCGATCAGACCGAGAAGATCGTAGAGCCCGTCGTGGGAAGGAGCTTCACTCAGCAGACGGAGATAGGTCTGCTCCGCCTGGTCGAGACGCCCCGATCGATGGAGCTCCGCTGCCTCGGCGAGGGATCGATCGAACCCTCGCTCATCCGACGGCACCGGCGCCCCATCGCCTGGAGGTGGGGAACGTCAGGTGATGTCGCTGATGTCGACCGGACCGTGACGGAACACGATCCACTTCTTGGTGTCCGGACGGAACTCGATGCCGTAGGCGGTCTTCAGGAAGATACGCAGCGGGGGAACGCCGCCGCCCTCCCGCTGGGTGCGGTCGGCGTCGAGCATCGGAGTCTTGGAGAAGACGTTGGCCCAGGCCTTCGGCGGATCGCCGTCCTTGTAGCCTTCCTCGTCGTTATTGACCACGTCGCAGAGCTGCCAGGCAGCCTCGACATCGTCCCAAGCCGTCATCGTCTTCCTCCAATTACGGGTCTACGACCCGCGTAGAATGGCCGGGTTGCGTCCGGCGGTCCAGCTAATGCACAAATCGCCCGCAGTCCGTCAATAGTTTGCCGTGACAGAGGGTTGGCTTGGGGGCTATGGCAATGACCATGCCCGAAACTGAATCGGTGGCAGCCTCCTCCATCCGCATGCCCGAGGATGCGCGCGCTCGCCCCGTCGGGAGTGAAATTTCTGGCCGCCTGGCGAGCGGGCCCGCGGATGCCGAGCTGCATGTGGCGCTCGCCCAGGACGCACTGCAGAGAGGCCGGCGGGATCTCGCCAGAACCCATATCGGGCGCGCGATCGCGATCGTCCCAGTCGCGGCGGCGCTCCACGCAAATCTCGCCATCCTCAGCGACGGTCCGCTCGCGCGCCGCGCGATGAGACGCGCCCTAGCCCTCGCGCCGGACGTCTTCCCGTTCCACGCGAACGTGTCGGCGATGCCGATCTTCACCGCCGGGCGACGGGTTCGCCACGGACGGCGAGCCCTGGCGCTGCAGCCTGGCGATGGCGGCGCCATCCTCAATCTCGCGCTGGCACTCGGCGAGGCCGACCATGCCGGCGAAGCGGCGCGCCTGCTCGAGGCCGCCGTGCGGGCGAACCCGCTGTCGATCGACCTTCGCTTCACCCTGGCCGGGATTCTCGCTGATCTCGGCGAGACGAGCGGAGCCTGGCACCAACTGCATTGTGCTGCCGCTCTCGGTCCAGGCGATGCGGGCCTGTGGTTGCGCTTGGCCAGGATCGCCTCGTCCGCGGGCGATCCTCTGGCAGCGAGCGTGATCGTCGCACGCGCGACGACCATCGAACCGCGGAGGCCTGCCTCATGGAGCGCGCGCCTGATGATCTCGCTCTACGATCACCGGACGACTCCGGCGCAGGAACTCGGCTACGCGCGGGCCCGTCGGCAGGCCGAGCAACGACCGGTCCACCCGCGACCGAGGTCCTCCGGATGTGCGGACAGGATTCGCCTCGCCTATGTTTCGGCCGATTTCTGGAAGCATCCTGTCGCCTACAACATCGCGCCCGCGATCGAGGCTCACGATCGGGGCAAGTTCCAGATCACGTGCTACGCCGACATCGGCCGACGCGACGATATGACGGGTCGGCTCGCGAGCACCGCCGATCGCTGGGTGGAAGTCACCGGCGACGACGATGAGACGATCGCCCAGCGGATCCGCGCGGACGGAATCGACGTGCTGGTCATCCTCGCCGGGAACACCGCGCGAAACCGCCTCGGCGTCGCCTCGTTCCGCCCGGCCCCCGTACAGCTCTCCCTGCTCGACGTCGCGAGCAGCGGATCGCCCGAGATCGACGGGATCGTCGTCGATCCGCTCCTGTGCCCGCCCTCGGATCGAGGAGCCCTTTCCGAGCCGCCTCTGGCTGTCTCCTGCCTCTTCTGCTTCACGATGCCTGAAGGCCAGCTCTCGAACGTCCGGCGCCAGAACGGCGATCGCATCGTGTTCGGATCGTTCAGCAACCCGGCCAAGATCGGGCCCGCTACGATCGCTCTCTGGGCACCGCTGCTGCGCGCCTTTCCGGACGCGCGGCTGCTCTTGAAGTACAAGAATCTTTACGACGACCGGAGCATCCAGGACCGTATCCGCCGGGAATTCGCCGCACACGGCGTAAGAGCCGACGCTCTCGACTTCTCGACGCGGGTCGACAGCCGCGAGACCCACCTCGATACCTATCGCGACATCGACATCGCTCTCGACCCGGTCCCCTTCAACGGCTGCACAACCACTTTCGAAGCTCTATGGATGGGCGTGCCCGTCCTGAGCCGGACGGCCGGACGCATGATGGGGCGGATGGGTGCGTCGATACTTTCCGCCGCAGGTCTCCCCGATCTCGTTGCCGAGGACGACGCCGGCTTTCTCGAAAATGGGCGCGTCCTCGTGGCTGCCGACGAACGGCGCCGTGCACTCCGGCAAGAGCTTCGCCAGCGTTTGACCGCGTCCCGCCTGACGGATGGGCGGCCGCTCGCACGCGAGCTAGAAGCCGTCTTCGAGGAAGCGCATCGCGCCTTCGCGCACGCATGACGGCTTTCGACCTCCGTCCGCGCTGTGCTCTCGTTTCGACCCCGAGCGATGCCTCGGCTTGGCACGATCTCGGCGCGGCTTCCATCCGCGCCGCGCACGCCGAGCGAGCCGCCGTTTCATTCGCGCGGCAGATTGCCCTTGCGCCGTCCGACGCGATCGCGCGCGTCAATCTCGCGAACGCCCTGAAACGCCTGTCCCGGAGCGACGAGGCGGAACGATGGCTGCGATGCGCTCTTGCTTTAGGAGGCGCCGTGGCGCCCGCGAGCGAAAGCCTCGCCAACACCGCCTGGATACGCGGCCAGACGGACGAGGCGCGCCTGCGCTATGCGCGCGCCTTGGCGACGAACCCGTCGGATGGGCGCGCGCGACTGGGGGCCTGCGTCTCCGAGCTGCCCGTCCTCTACGAAACCGAAGCGGAGATCGAGCGGGCAAGGGAGGCCTACTCGAAAGCCCTCGCCGCGCTCGAGGCATGGTCCGAGGTCGCGAACGCCGAGGATCTCGCGCGATTCGCCGACGCGGTCGGCTCGGTTCAGCCTTTCTTCCTCGCCTATCAGGCGCGTGACGATCGCCAGCTCCAGGCGCGCTATGGGCGGTTGTTGTGCCGAGCCTTGGCGGCACGTCATCCTGATCTGGCTCGCCCCCCGACGAGACGCGAAAGGGATCCCAAGGAGCGCCTGCGTATCGGCTTGGCCTCCGGCTACTTCCGGCGTCACTCCGTATGGAAAATGGCGTTGGCCGGTTGGGTCGAAGCGCTCGATCGATCCCGCTTCGAAGTCTTCGGCTACCACACGAGCCCGGTCACCGATGACATCACGACCTCGGCCGCCGCGCGCCTCGACCGGTTCGTTGCCGGGCCGCTCGACCGTATGGCGCTGGCGCAACGCATCCGAAGCGACCGGATAGACTTTCTCTACTATCCCGAGATCGGCATGGATCCCGTCGCCGCCTGGCTCGCGGCACTCAAGCTGGCGCCGGTGCAGGCGATGTCCTGGGGTCACCCGACCACGTCGGGATATCCGACCATGGACCTGTTCTTCTCGAGCGACCTGATGGAGCCGGAAGACGGCGACGCACGCTACGTCGAGCGGCTCGTACGGCTTTCCGGCCTTGGATGTCTCTACACGCCAAGTACGGTTTCGCCAGCGCCCCTCTCACGGCAGGACGCCGGCATCGGCGCCGATGACGTCGTCTACCTCTGCGCCCAGTCTCTTTATAAGTACCTGCCTCAGGATGACGTGCTGTTGGTCCGCATTGCGGACGCCGTGCCTCGCGGCCGGTTCGTCTTCTTCTCCGGCCCGATGCCGGCAATCACGCGAGCCTTCGTCGATCGGCTGTCACGGGCATTCGCTGCCGCAGGCCACGATCCTGCCTCGCGCATTCTCATGCTGCCGACGCTGACCGAGGCCGGCTTTCTGGGTATCGCGAGGCATGCCGACGTGCTCCTCGACTCGATCGGCTGGTCGGGCTTCAACTCGACGATCGAGGTGATCGGAAACGGCGTGCCCGTCGTCACCCTGCCGGGGGACAGCATGCGAAGCCGGCACACCTTCGCGGCGCTGACGAAGATGGGCCTCGACGACATGGCCGCATCGAACCGCGACGACTATGTCCAGCGCGCGGCTCGCCTCGGGGTAGACGCTCCCTTTCGCCGGGCCGAAGCACACCGGATCGTCGGCAGGCTCGACCGGCTGTTCGGCGACGCAGATCCGATACGTGCGGCGGAGGACGCCATTCTCGCCGCTTGCGCACCGGAATCCCGGCGATGACGCAGGCGCTTCATGCGATCAAGGCGCTGATCGACGCCGGGCTGGAACATCACCGGCAAGGCCGCGTTTCCGAGGCGGCCGACGCGTATCGGCAGGCGATCGCCTCTGGCGCCGGTGCGCCGGCGCGAGATCTTCTCGGCGTCGTGCTCACCGATCAGTCGCGTGCGGATGAGGCAGAGGCCGAGTTTCGCCAGGCCCTAATCCACGAACCAGCGCTCGCCAGCGCCCATGGCCACCGCGCAAATGCCTTCGCCGCGCGCGGTCTTCGGCCGGAAAGCATCGGTAGCTACCGGCGCGCTCTGTCGATCAGCGGTCCCGACCCCCTCTGGCTGCGCAATCTCGGCGGGGTCCTCATGAGCGCGGGCGACGCCGCCGGTGCCTTTGCCGTCTTCGCCGCCGCGAATGCCCTGCGGCCCGGTGAGAGCGCGACGCTGAACGATCTCGGTCGTGCCGCGGTCGAGCTCGACGGCGTCGATATGGCCGGACGCTTCTTTCGTCAATCGATTGCGGCGGACCCCGTTCTCCCGGAAGCAACTCTCAACCTGGCGCTCGTCGAGCTGAGCCGCGGCGATGGCGCGGCGGCACGCCGCCACGCGCTGCGGGCGGGAGCCCTGTCGACGGCTTCGCCAGACGTCATCAATGCTTTGGGGGCCGCCGATCTTGCCGACGACCGCCCCGATGCGGCCGCCTCCCGGCTCCGGAAAGCCGTGACGCGGCGACCGGACTTCGCCGAAGCGCACTACAACCTCGGCCTTGCCGATTTCGACCGCCTCCGGCTCTCCGTAGCCAAGATTCATCTCCAACGCGCGCTCAGCCTGAAGCCCGGCTATGCCGAGGCCCGCTGGAACCTCGCGCTCGCCCAGCTTCTCGAGGGGAACTTCTCCGAAGGCTGGCGCGGCTACGAAGCACGCTGGCGCATGCGCCGGTTTCCAACGCCGCCCCGCAAGTGGCCGGTTCCGGAATGGGCCGGCGAGGATCTGGCCGGTCGGCGCATCCTTCTTCATGCGGAGCAGGGCCTCGGCGACACGCTGCAGTTCATCCGCTACGCGCCGCTGGTGGCCGCGCGCGGAGCGCGCGTGATCCTCGAGTGCCAGCGGCCGCTCCGCCGCCTGCTGGCGCTCATGCCCTCCATCGAGGAGGTCTGCGTCCAAGGCGACGTCCTGCCGGCATTCGACCGGCACGCGCCGCTGATGTCGCTGCCTCGCATCTTCCAGACAACGCTCGCGACAATTCCGCGAGACGTGCCCTACCTGCCGACAAGCAAGCCGGCCTTCCACCGCCCGGAGCGCCCAGTGATCGGAGTCGTCTGGGGCGGAAACGCCGTGCATCCGCGCGACCGGGCCCGGTCCATCTCGCCTGAGAACGCCCGGACCCTGGTGCATCAGCTGATGGACGCGGGTATCGGCGAGGTCGTCAGTCTCCAATTCGGGCCGCGGGCAGGCGAGCTCGACGACCTTATTCCCTGTCTTGTCGGCAACAAGGACTTCCTGGATACCGCGCGAGTCTTCGAAGATATCTCCGTCGTGGTCGGCGTGGATACGTCAGCCCTTCACTTGGCAGGCGGACTTGGGCGCCCGGGCCTCGTCCTCCTCAACCATATTCCGGACTTCCGCTGGCTTCTCGGACGCATCGACTCTCCCTGGTACCCTACCCACCGGCTGCTCCGCCAACCGAGTCCCGGGGATTGGGCGTCTGTTCTTAAGGACGTCTCCGCCGCACCCGCGGAAATCCTGGAGTCGCGACCCGCGGAACGGCCTGTTGCCTGCCGCACACACCCCACCTGATTTTTCACGAAGACGACGAAAACGGCGGGGGGCACACTCTTCCAGAGTGAAAGATTACCCCGACAATGCTTTATCTTGCCGAAACAAGATGATTAACCGGTCTTGTTCGCGATGCTCGCAACTCCCGGCCGTAACCAACGGGATTCTGGCGCGACTAAACGGAAAATGCGGGCAAAGACGGGACGAAACAGAGCCGGCATTCCCGCCGCCGGAAGTTATTCCTTACCCTCGCATCGCCCCCCCAGATCAAACGTCCGCCCCCTGCTAAACCCGCGAAAATGCTGGTTCCGCCCCGTTGACAACGGCCAAAAGCCAGCCGTATAAACCCTGAGCCGCGGGCCTTGGACCCGGAAACGGCATGTCGTCAACGTAACTGGAGCTGGAAAAAAATGTTTGAGACTCAGAGCTCTCGCAAGAGGCTGCTGCTGGCGACGACGGGTCTGGGAACCGTCATGACGACCATGTCGTTCCTGGGTGTCATGTCGCCTGCTTCCGCCGCGAGCATTGTCGTCACGGCGGACAATACCTTCGCTCGTCAGCTGACTTCGACCGGCAACGCCACCCTGAGCGGCACCACGGTTCGGCTGATCACGACGGCCGGCACGCTCACGACCGGTAACTTCGTCACCTTCGCCCTGCCCTCGGGCATGACCTTCGCCGCCAACCCGACTGTCGGATTCTCGGCCGGTGTCAACCTCGCGTTGACCCTGTCGACGGGCGGCTCGGGCGCTTCCTCGACTGTCTACCAGGTGACCACTGCGAGCTCCGGCTCGACCAATATCTCGCTGACGGGCATCCAGGTTTCGGGCCTGCAGACCTACATCTCGACGAACTCGACGGCGACCTCGTTCAACATCACGGCCACTCTCTCGGCTGACCCTGTCACTCAGCAGGCCACCGCGGGCGGGACGGTTGTCGCGAACATCACCGACGCCGCCACTGCGACCCAGGCTGCCGGTGCGGCTCAGACCATCGACGTCGCCTCGGGCGGCAATCGCTTCGTCTCGGGCACGGGCACGGCTCTGTTCGCCCCGCTCGGCACGGTCGCGTTCGCCAACGCGGGCACCGCTCCGAACGACGTCAGCGGCGGCAGCGCCGTCTCGATGAGCGCTCAGGGCGGCTCGATCACCGTCAGCGGCTCGCTGTCGGGCATCTCGACCGTCTACGCGATCGCCACTGCTGTTGCCACGACCTGCGCCACTGCGGCCCCGTCGGGTGCGTTCACCGTGACCCCCGGCTCGACCTCGGCGACGCTCACTGGCCTCAGCGTTTCGACCTTCCAGGTCTGCGCGATCGCCAACGGCTCGAGCGTGCTGAGCAACAGCTCGATCACGGTCCGCGGCGTCATCACGACGAGCAACAACGGCACGATCACCGGCACGACGACCTCCAACGCCGTCGGTTACAGCGGCACGGTGCGTACGTCGAACTACTTCGTCGGTGTGACGGGCGGCTACAGCTCGTTCGCCTACGCGGTGAACAGCGGCACGACGGCATCGACCACCCTGGTCAGCGTCCGCCGTTCGGACGGCGCGACCGCGGTCGGGTCGCTCAGCAGCCTCGCTGCTGGCTCCTCGGCTCTGTACGGCGCGTCGGATATCAACACCGCGGTCGGCAGCACCTTCCTGGGTGATGCGTCGTCCCGCGCTCAGGTCACCTTCCTGTTCGGTTCGAGCAGCGTGAAGCTGACCGGCCTGCTGCTCAACCCGGCGGGCGTTGTCACCAACATGGGCGCGGTCTTCAGCGACTAAGCCACAAAGACTACGCTTCAACTCAAAGGGCCCCGAAAGGGGCCCTTTTCTTTTGCAGCCCTACGGCCGGAGGTACGCTTCCGTCCGGACTTGTTTCACCAGGACTTCAGCCATCGACGCCGACATCGCACGAGCCGTGGAGCTGGATGTTGCCGGCCGGCGCGCCGAGGCGACTGCCTTGGCACGCTCGGTCCTGCAACGCTCGCCCGCCTCGGTCGAAGCACGATGCGTACTGGCGACGATCGCGCTTCGTGATGGGCCCGCTTCGGCCGCCGGAGCCTTGCTACGGCAGGCCTGCGCGCTCGAGCCGAGTTTCCCTCAGGTGCACTATTACCTCGCCCTGTGGCGTCCGGATCGCGGCGATATCCAGGGCATGGAATCTTCGCTCGCCCGGGCACGCCAACTGCTCGGAATGGGCTCCAGGATGGCGGCGAGTCTAGGGGCCTTTGCCGACGCGTGGAGATGGCTCGCCGATCGCACCGACCCGTCTCTGCCACTGCAGACGTCCGCCCGCCCGCCCGCGTCGGACGAGACGCGCTGGTTCTTCATCTGGCGCGATCTCGAGGAGTTTCTCGACCACTTCGACCAGGCGCACGTCGGACGCCGGAGTACGTTCCGCCTACCCAAGCGAACCCAGGGGCTTCTTTCAGATCCTTCCGAGGAGCTGCTGCGCCAATGCAATGATGCCTGTCCGGAGATCGTGGTCTTCCTCCCTGGAACGGCACAACATCAAAATCCGAAACTCGGCGTCTTCCGGCATCTGCGGGCCCAGGGGATCCCGACCGTGCTGTTCGTTCCCGACCTGCGAAAAGCGCTTTGGCAAGGAGTCGCAAATCGTATTGCCGATGTCTTCGATCTCGTCGTGCCGATAGACGGCTGCAGCCTCGAGAGCCTGCCCCCGCTCCATCACCTGGGACGGCGTTTCTTTCGCGGCTGGTCACCGATAGCAGCGGGGAGCGTTCCGCCTTTCACCACCCGCCGCCCTTGCGTCAACCTGGTCGGCAGCCTCTGGGGCGAACGCGTTGCCGGCGTGCAGGCGCTGAGAGAGGCCGGGATCGATGTGATCACGCGCCCGTCCGCGGTCGAAGGACATCGGGATCCGAACTTGCCGGCCCACAAAACCCTCTCGACGGCGACCTACCTCGACTCGCTCAGAAGCGCTCAGCTGACGGTCAACTTCAGCGCCTGCAGCACGGGCGACGGACATCAGCTCAAGGGTCGGGTCCTTGAGGCGGCGGCGTGCGGATCGATGCTTCTCGAGTCCGCCAACGACGTCACCTGCGACTTCTTCGAAGAGGGACGCGAATACGTCTCTTTCGAGGGTGCGGCCGACCTTGTCGACAAGGTCCGCTACTTCCTCGCTCATCCCGAGCGCGCCGCGGAGATCGCCGCGAACGCAACATCGCGGTTCCTGCGGAACTACACCGCAACGACCTTCTGGACTCGAGTCCTCGCCACCGCCCGCGAGAACAATGCCCTCGATCGAGTCCGCTAGCTCACATCACCATCCGGCGACGCTCCGCAAGCCTTGCAGGAGGTTATGGGCGTAGAGTTTTGCGTTGCAGAGGGGTGAGCCGATCACCCGCTTCCTGAGGTCGGCACGGAGGGCCGCGAGCGCGGGGAGGTCGCCTGCCAGCGCCTCGGCCCGTTCGACATAGCCCCGGTGGTCCGGTGCCACCAGACGCTCCAGCCCGACCAGCGGCAGGAAGCCCGCACCCATCCGCGCGATGAAGCGCTCGCCGGCAAGCGTAACCACCGGAACCCCCATCCACAGAGCCTGGAACGTCGCGTTGCATCCCACGAACGGAAACGGATCCAACGCAATGTCGACCCGATGATAGATCGACAGATGCGCCGATCCTTCCGTCGAGCCGGCCTCGAACTCGATCCGCTCCCCGCTCACCCCGAACCCCGAGAGCGACGACCGGATGTGGCCGCGAAGCGTCGGGTCCTCGTAGAAATGTAGGTACTTGAGGAGAAGCCGCGACCCCGGAACGGCCCGCATCACCGAAGCCCAGGTCGACAGCGTCGACGGCGACAGCTTCGCCGGATTGTTGAAGCACCCGAACGTCACCCGCCCAGAGCTCAGGGCCGGAAGCGCCGACACCGCAGGCTCCTCCGGCGGACGGCGGAACACGCACCAGCACGGCAGCCGCAAGATCGTCTCGGTGAACCTCTCTCCCGTCCCCACAGGCGTCGTCGCCTCGTCGCCCACCCAGTAGTCCATCTCCGCCAGGCCCGTCGTCGTCAGATCGAAAAGCGACACCTGGACCGGAGCCGCCCTCGACGCAAACACAGGAAGACGACCGCCCGCCGTGTGACCCGCTACCGATACCAGAACATCCACCCCGTCCCGGCGAACCGCGGAGACAACCTCCTCGTCGCCCAGATCCGCGATCACCCGCCACCCGTCCGCCAGAGAGGCAAACCGCGCACTCACCTCGTCAGGACGCACGACATTCGCATACAGGAAAACCTCGATACCCCGACGATCCATCCCCTCCAAAATCGATAGCAACGTCTCACCTACCGGATGACTGCAGAGGTCCGCCGACACAAACCCAATTCGGAGGCCAACCCTCGATCCGTCCGCGAACGTCCTGAGCGGGACGTGAGGTTTCTCGATCGCGCGGCCATTCGACATCGCGCTCATCAGCTCGGACGCGCTCGCCGAGTCCGTATAAAGCAGCGTCATCACATAGTTGCCGCGAAAGGCTGAATTCATCGGCGCAGTCGCCAATGCCCGTCGAACGAACGCCTTGGCGCCTTCTGCATCTCCCAAGGCGAGAGCGATATTTCCAAGGTTGTTGAGTGCCTCCGCCTCGTCGGGTTGCAGCGCCAAGGCGTGCCGGAGAGAACGTCGTCCGGCACCGATGCGTCCGGCGCGCTGATAGGCACGGCCCAAATTGTTGTGGTTGCTCGCCGCGTCCGGGCTGAGCCGAGCCGCCTTCTCGAGAACTATGACCGCCCTGGCGGCCTGGCCCCCTATCACCAGGGCCCGACCGAGGTTGGCCAGGATCTTAGCTGCGTCGGGCGAGAGCGACACCCCTCGCATCAGAGCTTTCTCACCATCGGAAAGGTCGCCCCGATCGCAAAGGAGCAATCCCAGATTGGAGTGGGCAGCCGGGTTGTTCGGCTCGACGGCCAAATGGCAACGTGAAAAGCGGAGCAGCGTGCCGGCCTTCTCGATCGCGCGGCACCGTGCGACCAGATTGCCGTATCCCGATCCGAACATGCCGTCGCAGCAGACCGAACGACGATAAAGACGGGCTGCCGCCCTAAGGTCCGCGCCCGCCAGGGCTTCCCCCAGATTGCCGTGAAACACCGCCACGGACGGATCGACCGCAATGGCAGTATGAAGGCAACGGAGTGCCTCGTCGGACCTTCCTCGCTGCAGCTCGATCAGGCCGACGTAATGCCATGCCCAGGAGTGTAGCGGGACGGCCGACAGCACCGCACGGTAGCGCTTCTCGGCTTCGGCGACCCGGCCGGCCTGATGCAGGCCAAGGCCTTCCTGGAATATCCCGTTCCAATCACCTGCCATCGAGTTCGCTCTGGAACGCTCGCTTTCGCCTCTCGCCCGATCCTAAGCCATCGGCCTTCCGGCGGAGAGCCCGATTGCTCGCCAGTGAAGCGGCGGGCGTAGCGTCTGGCCGATAAAATCCTAATACAATCAAAGAATTATATCGACCCATCAATCTCGACGAGGATGGGCTTCCTAACGCGGTATCGAGTCCCCATATGCAGGCCAGCGTCCGCGCGGACGCGCTCCACGGGCAAGGGCGTCCTAAGCGCTTCTCCCACACGTTGACGAATTTTGCCGGGAGGACATCCCTGATGTCCTCCCGGACTTTTCGTCCGATCCGACCAAAAATCAGCGGCAGCGTTTGAAGATCGGCGTCGGAGTGCCGTCTCGCATCCCGTCCTTTATCACCGAGCCGTCCGGTCCCTGCCGCCAAGGCCGGATGGTCGTGCCCGCGATCTTCCAGACGGTCGGTCCGCCGCCGTCGTTGAAGTCCAGCGTGAAGAACTCAGCTGACTCCTCCGTCACGGTCGGCGACCCGAAATCGGCCGCCACGCCTTTGTTGACCGTGTAGGCGATCAGCTTGCCGCTCGGATTCAAGCGGTAGCCGATCCTGAAATCCGCCGCACAGTCGCTGGCCCACTCGCCGACCACGTGAGGCTGCCGCGACTGAGAGTCTGCTTCCGAGGCGATGAGCAAAAGCGCGATCACGAAAAAGGCTTTCAGCATGGCATCGCTCCTCGCATTGCCGGCCGGCTGGACGCCGTACTGTTTTCACGCCGCTGGTCTATCATCAACCTATGCACGAGATCGAGCCGCTTGGCCGGCTGCAATCGAGCGTTCCGGGTTTATCAACGGCCCATGAAAATTGGTCGCCTCAATCCCTATCCCCTATAGATTGATCGCTCAACACGGCCGGGTAATCGATGAAGACGAAAAGAAACCGGGAACTGCAGCGGTCGCGCAACACACCCATTTACGGCAATCTCTTTGCGGAGGCCAGCCGCGCCTACTCCGCCGGCGACTTCGAGGCCGCGGAGCGTCTCGCGGGCCAGCTCCTTCGTGCCCAGCCGCAAAATGCCGATGCGATGAATCTCATCGGCGTCATCGCCGCCGCTCGAAGCGACATGCCTCGGGCGACGCAGTTTCTTGGTCAGGCGGCAGAGCTCCTGCCTCGGTCCGCCTCGATCCGCGGCAATCTCGCCCTCGCGCTGAAGATGCTCGGCCGCTGGCATGACGCGATCGCTCAGGCGCGCGAAGGGGTTCGGCTCGAGCCAGGCAACGCGATCATCTGGAATACGCTCTGCGCCGCGCAATACGAAGTCGGAGACTACGACGGAGCCTTGATCAGCGGCCGCACGGCGATCGCCCTCGGCCCGACCATGGCCGAGGCCTGGAACAACTTCGGCAATGTTCTTGTCGAGCTCGGTCATGCGCGGGCGGAAAGCGCTTTCCGCGCGGCCCTCGCGCTCAGCCCGTTTCTGGTCCAGGCATGGTCCGGGCTTGGAAGCGCCGCGCTCAGGCTGAGGCGGCACGAGGATGCTCAGGCAGCCTTCGAACGGGCTCTCACCATCCGCTGGCCCAGCCGGTGGTGGCCCGGAGGCTTCCCTACCTCTGCCCTGCCGCCGCCGCAGAGCCTCACCAACACCGTCAAGCTGCGACACGATATCGAGCAGTTTGAAGCTGGACGCCGGTCCGGGATCTATGGGGCAGAGTTCGATCCCATCATTTCGGCCTATCGCCGTTCGCTGGATCGATTTGTCGCGCGTCATGGCGCGTCCGCGAATGGCTCGCTTCATCCTGAGGACATCGCAGCCATCGGCGACGTCCACGGCCGCATCGTCAACTGGACGCCCCCGGCCAAGATCGACGGCGGCGCGGTGGCGACCGGCTGGGATCGGCAGGAAGTCGAGCGTCGCTATTCGGTACCGCCGGGGATCTGCTGGGTCGATGGCTTTCTGACGGCGGACGCCCTTTCCTCACTCCGCAAGTTCTGCCTCGACTCGACCATCTGGAACGACATCAGCCACAACTACCAGGCCGCACCGGTCGCTCGCGGCTACCTCGGGGCCTACGCCGCAGATGGCTTCTTCGCTCCGCTGCTCTTTCAGATCGCCGAAGAGCTGGCTGCGGCGCTACCAGCGATCTTCGGCGGACACCCCCTTCGCCAGATCTGGGCGTACAAATACGAGGAGAAGCTCGAAGGGATCGGAATCCACGGCGACGACGCAGCGGTCAACGTCAACTTCTGGATCACGCCGGACAGCGCCAATCTGGACCCGGACTCCGGCGGCTTGATCGTCTATCCGGTCGAAGCACCTGCGCATTGGGACTTCGCCGCGATCAACACGGAACCGGAAACGATGCATCGCTTCGTCGAATCCGCCGGCAAGCCTCCGGTCAACGTTCCTTATCGGCAGAACCGGGCCGTCATCTTCAACTCGGACCTCTTCCATGCGACGGCCCCCCTGCGCTTCCGTCCCGGATACGAGAACCGCCGCATCAACGTGACGATGCTGTTCGGCCAACGACAGCCGCGTTCGTCGTGACGAACGTGCCGTCATGGGCACCCTCCCCGATCGATGTGACGGAGACGATCCGCCGGCTTCTTGCCGAGGCCGCCAGGGCGACCGCCATCGGCCAGACGTCGGCTGCTCGCCGGGCCTATAGAGCCATCCTCTCCCTCATGCCGGGAGACATCCGCACCCTGACGGCGCTCGGCACGCTGGCAGCTCAGGCCGGGGACCCGGGAGACCTGCCGCTTCTCCGACGGGTCGCCGACCTCGATCCGAGGGGAGCAGACGGACACGCCAACTATGGAAGCGCCCTTCTCTCTCGGCGAGATCTCGCTTCCGCCCGACCGGCCCTCCGTCGCGCTCTCGCCCTGCAGCCGGATCACGTCGCCGCCCGGTACAACGAAGGCCTCGCCCAGCAGCATGCCGGGAAGATCCCGGATGCGTCGACGGCCTATCGGCGCGCTATCGCCGCCAGCCCACGCCACATCGAGGCACGCCGGAACCTCGCCGTCTGCCTGCATTCCTCGAAGGCGGTCGACGAAGCCCTGCGTCTTCTCTGGGAGCTCGTGCGGGAATCCCCGGATCGGGCCGACATCCGCGAAAATGCCGCCTTCATACTCCTCGACATCGGACGGACCGGCGAGGCGTTCGACGAACTGGAGCTTGCCGCCGAGATCCGATACGGGCTCGGCGTGCAGCCTTTGGCCTCCGGCGCGGCGCCCGGCCAGGTCACACCCGTCCGGCTCAAGCACGATCTCGAGCAGCTCGATCATCTTGGCGCCCAGGGGGGGATCAACGTCGGCCTTCGCCGGCTTCGAGATACTTACGACGTCCTCCTGAAGCAGGTGCCTCCCACCGCCCGGCCTGTCGAACCGCTCGCACTCTCCGACGAGCAGTCTCGGATCCTGGCGCCCTGGTACGGGCGGCGCTACGCAAGGCGAGAGGCTCCCGCCGTCCCAGGCAGCGCGCTTCACCATGCGCTCGATCTCGACGACGTCGAGCGGCGCTATCTTGGCTCGAAGCCGGAGATCGCCGTCGTCGACGGTCTCCTTTCCGACGCTTCGCTGCTCTCACTGCGCCGGTTCTGCCTCGAGAACAGCTTCTGGATCCGCAGCTACGGCGGCGGCTATCTGGGATCCTTCATGGAAGACGGGTTCGTGTGCCCGCTGATCGCGCAGATCGCCGAGGAGCTGCGCGCCGGCATGAAACGGATCGCAGGGCCGCATCCCCTGAAGAAGGTTTGGGGGTTCAAGTACGACAGCCGCCTGTCCGGCATCAACCTGCATGCCGACTTCGCCGCGGTGAACGTCAATTTCTGGATCATGCCCGACAGCGCCAATCGCGACCCCGCGTCTGGCGGCTTGGTCATATGGGATAAGCCGGCACCGCTGTCCTGGGGGTTCGAGGAGTACAACCGCTCGCCCGAGCTTGCCCGGCGCTATCTCGATGATGAAGGGGCGAAAGCCATCACCGTTCCTTATCGCGCAAATCGGGCGGTCATCTTCAACTCGAACCTGTTCCACGAGACTGATCGCATCGACTTCAAGGACGGCTACGAGAACCGCCGCATCAACATCACGCTTCTCTACGGGGCTCGATCATGACGGCATCGCGCCGCGAACGGCGTTCTCGATGCTGGCGGCCATGGCACGGCCGTCGCACAGAGGCGACGCTCGCATGCGGTTCCCGAGTACATGGATCGCCTGTTCGGCAACCATCCGATCCGTCTAGCACCGCAAAGTCAGCTCGCGACAGCGACGGCAAAAGTCACATCTCGCGATCCGTACGAATTCGCGCGGCAGGTTCTCCTGTGGGGGCGCAAGAGCGGCGCGATCCTGAACGACTGCCATTGGGAAACGCTGGACGCGGCACATGCGGCGCACCTGCCCTTGCGGGCCTGACGCCGGATGTTCCGCTTGATCGGCGTCAGCGTTCGATCAGCTGGTGAATTGCCGTCTCCACGGCCGCCGCGAGACCTCGAGCGTTGCCCAGGGGAGATGCCCTCATTCGCTTGCGAAGGCTGCGGCGCAGCTCGGCCCGTCGTTCCGCGTCGGCGGCCAGATCGACAGCCGCAGCGACGTAGCCGTCCTCATCGGAAGCGCCGAGCTCCGGAGCACCGACGGCGCTGACGAACGCGAGACCATACCGTCCAAGGATCCGCTCTCCGGCCAACGTCACCACCGGCACGCCCATCCACATCGCCTCCAGTGTCGTGATCACGCCTCCATAAGGCGTCGGGTCAAGGGCGATGTCGATGTCGGCATAGCTCGCAAGGTGCTCTTCAAAACCCGGGACGGGCAAGCGAAACTCGATACGATCGGGATCGATTCCTGCGCGCTCGAACCGAGACAGAAGCTCTTTGGCGATCTCTTCCGTCGTCAATCCGAGGGCCTTGAGGACCAAGCGAGCATCGGGGACCAACCTCAGTATGCGGGCCCACAGCCGGATGGTCTTGGCCGACAGCTTCGCCAACTGATTGAAGCTTCCGAACTTGATGTCGCCTGACGATCTCGGCGGGGGATCGGGCGTCGGAACCAATGGATCATAGCCGTAGGAGAATGGCAGACGGACGACCTTCTCGTCGAACCATCGCTCTGCGCCTTCGGGGATGATCCATTGATCGCCGAGCACGGCGTCGATCATCTCCGAGCCAATGCTTCCCATCGGGGGCCAGGCGATCCGCAGCGGCGCGGGGCGGCGAGCCAGAGCCAGCAGACGGGATCCATGCGGATATCCCAGGCTGTCGATGACGACGTCGATCTCGTCGGCGGCGATCGCCGCGGCAAAGGCCGAGTCGTCCAGACTCTCGGTATGCCGGAAGCCGGTCGATGCGGCAGCGAAGCGCTCGGTGATCGCATCCTGCCGCGAAGCGGGCACGTCCGAATAGCAGAAGACCTCCACGGACTCGCGATCATGATGCTCGATCGTCGGCAGCAGCGTAAAAGCGGCTGTATGGAGTCGAAAGGAGTCGCCCTCGACATAGCCGATGCGAAGCTTGCGGCGCCGGCGATGGACGCGTGGCGCCTGGCCGACTCCCAGCGGTCGGGCGAAGTGTTCGCCGAAGGTCCGCACCAGATCGAGAATCTGTTCCGGCCCGGACTCTTCGAGCAAGTAAGCCGTACAGATCCGCGCTGCCTGGAGGCGATGATCCGGGGTGGCCACCGTAGCGCCGAGAAGCGCCGCCGCCTCGGGTGCCCGTCCCCTGGTCAGCAGCTGAGCATGACGCTCCAGGAACAGGTCGACATTTCCGGGATTGAGCAGGAGCGCCCGCCGACACCACGCCAAGGCCGCAACGTCCGGCATGCCTGCCAGATTGGCCAGCGTCGCCGGATCACCCGGCTGCACCGCCGCCGCCACCCGCAGCCAGCGGAGGCCCGCGATCGCCCGCCCGGTGGATTTCAGTGTCGCCGCCAGGGAATTGAGGACGGACACGTCGCGTGGGTCGAGCGCCAGAGCCCTGCGGAGCCACGTCTCCGCGCTCGCCGCATCGCGCTGCCATCGTATCGCCGCGAGAAGATGGAACGAGGTCCCGAGCCGCGGCTCGTCCGCGGCCAGGCGGCGAAGCGCCGCCTCCGCCTCGGTGACGCGCCCCTGAGCGAAGTCCGCCCAAGCCGACGCCAGCTGCGCCTGCACCGTCTCGCGACCGGAAGTCACCGTCACCAGGCCGCGCTCAGAACCCGGCGAACCGGGTGAGCGCCACGGTCGAGCCGTTGGGCAGGATGATCGAGCCCGCCGTCGCGCTCGAAAACGAGGCCGTGATCTGCCCGGGGGTCGCGGTTCGGGACGGGGTCGTGTAGGCCCCCGCCAGCGTCGGCCCGCCACCGTACTCCTCGAGCGTCGCCGTCATCGTTGGCCGTAGCCCGAAGGGACCGAAGAGCAGGCTGCCCGTCGCCGTGTACCAGCGGCTGGTGCCGTCGCTCTCGTACATCATCAGAAGCATGAAGAGCTGGTTGCCCTGCACCTCCATGAAGTAGCCCCGGCCGGGCTCGCTCGCATTCCACCACCACCCCGTTTCGGGGGCTCCCGAAGGACGCCCGATCGTCACGCCACCGCCGACGAACTCGTAGCGACTCAGCGTGAGCGACTGGGCTCCCGGAAGAATGATAGAAGCGTCGGTGGCCGAGGTCGTCGTGAAGGACAGGGTTCCCACGGCAACCGTCGAGGTCGGCGCGCGCGTGGCACCCGACAGCGTCTGGCCACCCGCGTACTCGTACAAATCGCCCGAGAACACGCTCGACGAAAAGAGCGACCCGACGGAAGAGTACCAGGCCGACGTCCCCCCGGAACGATATCCGAGCACGCCGATCAGCGCCCGAGACCCGCTGACCTCGACGATGTACCCGCGCCCCGGCTGGCTGCTGCTCCACCACACCCCGGTCGAGATCTGCGCCTCGGCCGGAAGGGCACAGAGCGCGAGAAAAATGCAGACCAGGAGCTTGGAGGCACCGTGTTTCATCATGGCGCGATAATATCGCATTTCCGGTGCCCTTTCTTTGGATGCTTGTTCCGGGACGCCGCCGCTTGGCACACTGGAGACCCTCCCAACCCTTCGGACCCGCTATGCGACTGACGTCGCGAGGAACAGCCTACTCGATCCTCGAGGGACCGGACCGGACCAGCCTACGGATCGAGGGCGGTGCGGCCCGCGGAACGGCCATCGTGGCGATCTCCCGCGACGCGGCCCGGGCGGACGACGATGCGCGGCTGATGCATGCCCACAGCATCTTCTGGGAATCGCGGGAGACCTGTCGCGCTTTTCTGGACCTCGGCTTCGACGTCGACGTGATCGACCTGGGGGCACCGCTCCCGGCGGGCGGCGGCCCTTATCACGCATCGCTGACGCTTCACTTCCAGCTCCTGATGGTGGAGGCGGCGCTCGCCCCGAACGCGGTCCGCATCACCTGGCTGACGGGATCCCATCCTCGCGTCCAGAACGCGCGCGAGCTCGAGCGCATCCGCGCGCTCGAGCAGCGACGGGACTGCGTCTACGAGCCGAAGCGTCAACGCGAGCATGTCGATGCCGAGCTCGAGGCCATCGAGCGTTCGGACCATTGCGTCCTTGTCGGAAACTCCGTCACGCTCAACACCTATCCGCGGCGCTGGCATTCGAAGATGCGGCTGTTCGACGTGTCGGCGGCCAATGTGGGATTCGTCAAATCCGGCGACATGCTCGTGCCGGCGGAGCGGGAGTTCGTCTGGTTCTCGGCGAGCGGCGCCGTGCTGAAGGGGCTCGATCTCCTTCTCGATCTCTTCTCGACCAGGGATCTGCCGACGCTGCATGTCGTCGGTTCGCTCGACGGAGAAGAGGACTTCCGCAACATCTATCACGCGGAGCTGAGCGGCCATCCCCGTATCCGCTACCACGGCTTTCTCCACGGAAATGATCCGGCGCTCGCCGAGGTCTTCCGGCGCAGCGTCGCGGTTCTGCATCCGAGCGCATCCGAGGGCATGGCGGGTTCGGTCGCACACTGCCTGAGGGTCGGCCTCTATCCCGTGGTGAGCCGGACCTCCGGCATCGATCTGCCGCCCGGGTGCGGGCGGATCCTGGACGGCTGCACTCCGGAGGAGATCGAGATCGCAGTGACCGACGTGCTGGCCGCGCCCGAGGGGGAGCTTCGCCGTGAGGTCGCGACGCTGCAGTCGATGGCGGCGGAGCGCTTCTCGCCGGAGACCTACGCGGGACTCCTGCGCGACGTCATCGGCGACTGCCTTTCCTGACGGCGGGCTGCTTCCACCGCCGATACAGGGCTGCTAAATCTCACCCGTTCCGATGACCACCGTCGCCATCATCCAGGCCCGCATGCGCTCGACCCGGCTTCCGGGCAAGGTTCTGGCCGACCTGGGCGGCAAGCCGGTGCTCCAATGGGTCGCCGACGCGGCCCGTGCCATCCCGGGGGTCGACGCGACGATCGTTGCCACCTCGACCGGCGCCGACGATGATGCCGTCGCGGCCTGGGGCGCCCGGTCCGGCGTGCCGATCTTCCGCGGAGACGAGGACGATGTTCTCGGCCGCTTCGCCGGCGCCGCCCGGCTCGGCAACGCCGACCTGGTCGTCCGCGTCACGGCCGACTGCCCGTTCCTCGATCCGTTCGAAGCCGGGAAGGTCGTGGCCGCCGTCTCGGCCGGCGACGTCGACTATGCGTGCAACAACGACCCGCCGACCTATCCCGATGGCCTCGACTGCGAAGCTTTCACCCGGAAGGCGCTCGACCAAGCCGCATCCGAGGCCAGGCGGCCGAGCGAACGCGAGCACGTCACCCTCTACATCCGCGACCCGAAGAACGGCTTTCGCCGCACCAACATCTCTTGCCCTAAAGGCGACCTCAGCCACGAACGATGGACCTTGGACACGCCCGAGGATCTCGCGCTCCTCGGCGCCGTCGCACCCGGCCTGAACGGCGACCGCCCGCCGCGCCTGACCGAGGTGCTCGCAGCCATCGACCGATCGCCGGAGCTTCGGCGCATCAATGGCGGCATCGTCCGCAATGAAGGGCTGATCAAGTCGCTGGCGCGCGATCGCGCCCAGGGTTTCTGACGTCGTGCATTGCCTCGTCCTCGGCGCCACCGGTCTGGTGGGACAGGCGTTCGTGACGGCGGGTACCGCGCGAGGCCACAGGATGACCGCGACCGCCCGCCGCGGCGCCGCGCTCGCGATCGATGCGGCCGACGACGATGCCCTGGCCCGGTCGATCGAGGATCTCCGGCCCGATGCCGTGATCAACTGCACCAGCTATGGCTCCCTCGACGCCTGCGCCAGGGATCCGGGTGCGGCCTTCCGGATCAATGCGCGTCTCAACGCGCGCCTGGCAGAGCTTTGCCGCGTCGGCGACGCCGTCCTTGTCGCCATCGGCACGGATCACTATTTCACCGGCGACGGGGCCGCGACGCATGACGAGCTTGCCGAGGTCCGGCTGCTAAACGACTATGCCGTGGGCAAGTACGCTGGCGAGCGGTTGGCACTCACCTGGCGGCGGTGCCTCGCCATCCGGACCAACGTCACGGGCTTCCGCGGATGGGCCGGCCAGCCCACCTTCGTCGAGTGGGCATGCGAAATCCTGCGAACCGGCGCGGCGATCGAGCTCTTCGATGATTATTATTGCTCCACCATCGACTCGGGCAGCCTGGCACTGGCCGTGATCGAGATGATGGAGCGGGGAGTCACTGGGTTGTTCAATGTCGCCTGCCGTGAGGTCGCGTCGAAGCGTCGTTTCGTGGTCGCTCTTGCCGACCGACTGGGCCTTCCGAGCCATCACTTGCGCACCGGATCGGTCAGATCCCTTGCGGTGCCGCGCGCCGAAAGCGCCGGTCTCGACGTCGCCAAGGCCGAGGCCGCCCTCGGCCGGCGGCTGCCCGATTTCGACGCCGTGATCGGGGCGCTGGCTGAGCAGGCTCGTACCGGAGCGGGCCGCGCATGATCATCCTCGGCGTCTCCTTCCTCAGCGACGCGTCGGCCGTGGTGCTTCGCGACGGGCGGCTGGTTGCGGCCATCGCCGAGGAGCGGCTCAACCGCGTCAAGCAGTGGAACGGCATCCCGCACGGCGCAGTCGCCAAGGTCCTGTCGATGGCCGGGATCACCCTAGACCAGGTCGACGTGGTGGCGACCCATGGCGCGGCGCCGCCGGCACCTCCGTCCGAACCCTACCGTGAGAAGGAACGGGCGATCCGCGCGGCAGGCCTTCCCGCCGACCTGGAGGAGGGCCAGCTCAAGAGGCTGGCCGAGCGCGAGGGGCACGAGCGGCGAGTCCTGGCCGAGCGGACGCCCGGCTATCTCGCCGAGGTTCGGGCGCTCGGCCGGCCCGTCGACGTCCACGGCCACCACGAATCCCATGCCGCGACCGCCCTGATCGGACGCGGCGCCGGGGACGGCCGGATCGTGACCCTGGACGGCTGGGGCGAGGACGGCTCCGGCACGGTGTGGAAGACCGATGGTGCCCGCATGGAGCGCGTCGCCTTTTCCAACACCTTCGACTCGCTGGGGTACTTCTACGGCGCGGTCACCAAGGCGCTCGGCTTCATTCCGCATCGCCACGAAGGGAAGGTCCTCGGCCTCGCCGCCTACTGCCAGCAGCCGCAGTCCTTCCGCGAGCTGCGCTCGATGATCGATTACGATCCCGGCCGCTTCCGCTTCCTCGGCCGCATGGAGCGCGGGCTCTACGTGCCTCGCATGGAGAACCCGCTGCTGGCGGCCCTGGTCGCCCGCCTGCCGCGCGAGGACATCGCCGCCGGGACACAGCAGAGTCTCGAGCAGGTCGTGGCCGAACTGATCGACGACTTCGGCCCCGGCGCGCATCGCCTCATGGTGGCCGGCGGCGTCTTCGCCAACGTGAAGCTCAACCAGCGGATTGCCGAACGGCCGAACGTCTCCGACGTCTACGTCTTCCCCAACATGGGCGACGGCGGGCTCGCAGCGGGGGCCGCCTGGCTCAGCCATCTGCAACGCGTCGGCACCACGCCCCAGCGCTTCGAGACGGCCCTGCTCGGGCCGGCGCCGACCGAGGACGAGGTGCTGCAGGAGCTCAAAGGCAGCGGCCTTGCCTACACACGCCCGGCCGACATGGAGGACAAGGTCGCCGAGCTGCTCGCGTCCAGCCACGTCGTCGCGCGCTGCGCCGGGGCTATGGAGTACGGACCTCGCGCGCTCGGCAATCGCAGCATCCTCTATCACGGGTCCGATCCGGGCGTGAACGACTGGCTCAACCGCCGCCTCAAGCGCTCCGAGTTCATGCCGTTCGCGCCGGCGACCCTGGCCGAGGCCGCGGCCGAGCGCTACATCGGCCTCGAGAAGGCACGCGAGACCGCAAAGTTCATGGCGATCACCTTCGCCTGCACCAAGGTGATGCAGGACGAAGCGCCGGCCGCGGTCCATGTCGACGGCACGGCGCGCCCGCAGGTCGTGGATCCGGTCAGCTATCCGGCCTTCCACAAGATCCTCACCGCCTACCGGCGCCGGACCGGCCGAGCCTCGGTGATCAACACGAGCTTCAACATGCACGAGGAACCGATCGTCTGCACCGCCGCGGACGCCATGCGCGCGTTCCGTGCGAGCGACCTCCCCTACCTCGTCCTCGGCGACTATCTTGTGACGTCGCCGTCCGCCGGCTGAGATCGAGATCATGAACGACATCGCCCCGCTGCCGAACCACATCCCGCCCCGGACGATCACGCGCTTCACGCGGTCGGACGCCTATCGCGCCCAGGTCCACGAGGCGATAGCCGGCGGCGCGCACACCTATTCCAAGGGCGACGATCAGTTCCCGATCCGCTCGCCGGCGGCGATCGCCCGCGGCAAGGGCGGGCGGGTCTGGGATCCCGACGACAACGAGTATGTCGACGTCGCTCTCGGCCTCGGCTCGATCAGCCTCGGCCATGCGTACGAGCCGGTCCTCGCGGCGGTCCGCGCGCAACTCGAGCTCGGCGTCAACTTCCAGCGTCCGGCAACGGTCGAGCTCGAGCTCGCCCACGCACTGAAGGCCGTCATACCGGGTGCCGAGCGCGTCAAGTTCGCGAAGAACGGCTCGACCGTCACCACTGCCGCGGTGAAGCTCGCGCGTGCCTTCACCGGCCGCGATCTCGTGGCCTTCCCCTTCAACCACCCTTTCTACAGCTACGACGATTGGTACATCGGCCGCGGCAAGACCGCCTCCGGCGTGCCCACGGGCACGATGGCGATGTCGTTGACGTACGACTCCACGAAGCCCGACACGCTGGCGGCGCTGTTCAAGCAGCATCCTGGCAAAATCGCCGCGGTCATCACCGAGACCGAGGAGCTGTTCCCGACCTCTCCCGAGTACATCCGCGAGATCGAGAGGCTGGCGCGCAAGGACGGCGCCCTTCTCATCCTCGACGAGATGGTCTCCGGCTTCCGCTCGAGCTTCCCCGGTGCGTATCCGCGCCTAGGTCTCACGCCGGACCTGGTGACCTGGGGCAAGGGCGCCGGCAACGGCTTCTCCTTCTGCGCGCTCACCGGCCGCGCCGACGTCATGGACCTCGGCGGCCTCAAGCAGACAGAGCGGCCGCGCGTCTTCCTGATCTCCACCACCCATGGCGGCGAGGCGCATGCGCTGTCGGCCGGCCTCGCGGTCCTCGAAGAGTATCGCCGGCACGACGTTCTCGGCCATCACCACCGCCTGGTCGCTCGGATGGCTGCGTCGTTCAAGTCGACGATCGACCGCCACGGCCTCGGGGATGCGATCCAGGCCTTCGCCTCGCATTGGCGCATCGTCTTCGTCTGCAAGGACGCCAAGGGCTCGGTCTCGCTCGGCCACCGCACGCTGCTGATGCAGGAGATGATCGGCCGCGGCGTCCTGTTCCAGGGCCTGTTCCTGCCCTGCTTCGCGCACACCGACGCCGACATGGACCGGACCGAGCAAGCCTTCGACGCGTCGTGCCAAGTCTACAAGCTGGCGCTCGAGCACGGCTACGAGCGCTATCTCGACGGCGAGCCGCTGAGGCCGGTGTTCCGGCGCTACAATGGCTGTCGCCAGTCCTGCCCGGCCGAGCCCTGTCCCCACGAGCAGACGTGCCGCACGACGCCGTGAGGCGGGGCACGCTCGTCATCCGCGCAGACGCCGATCCCAGCATCGGCATCGGACATGTCGGACGGACACTGGCGTTGAGCGCCGCCTGGCGTGAGGGCGGCGGCCAGGTCCGCTACCTCGCCTCGTCGCCGCTCTCGGACAGTGCAAAATCCTGGATCGCCTCCGCCGGCTTTGACGTCGAGGTCATCGATGCCGAGCGGTATTCGAACGAAGACGCGCGACAGACGGCGGCCCGGGCGGCCGGCGCGATCGTGGTCATGGATGTCTTCGGCTCCCCGCTTTCGTATCGTTCGGCGCTTCGCCGCCAGGTCGAGCGGCTCGCGATCATCGACGACACCGGCGGTCCCGGTCCCTGGACGGCCGACGTACTCGTCAATCAGAACTACGGCGCCTCCCCTGCGCTCTATCCTGATCATGATCCGGGTGCAGCGTTGCTGCTCGGGCCACGCTACGCCCTGCTTCGTCCCGAGTTCGCGCGACGACGGGCGATCGAACGCCGCGGGGAAGGACGCATTCACCGCGTCGCCGTCAGCCTGGGCGGGACCGATCCCAAGGATGTCGCGTCGCTCGTCCTTTCCGCGATCGAGGCTTTGCCGGCGTCGGGCTCGCGGACGATCCTTGTCGCCGGAGCGGCGAACCCCCGGGCCGAGTTCCTGAAGACGCGCGCCGCCGCCAGTGACAGCCCCGTCCACGTGATCCGCAGCCCCAGTTCGATGGCGCGGCTGCTCGGATGGGCCGATCTCGCGATCCTCGCCGGCGGCGTCACCGTCTGGGAAGCATTGTCGCTGGGCGTACCCGTCCTCGGGATAGCTGTCGCCGACAACCAGGTCCCCGCGGCCGAGGCGCTTGCCCGGAACGGCCTCTGGCACTACCTCGGACGCGCCGAGCGGATCGAACCGACGCAGATCGCCGAGGCGATCCGGGGACTTCTCGACGACGCCGGCGAACGCCGGCGGCTATCCGAAGCCGGACGGGTGCTGGTCGACGGAAGGGGAGCCGAACGGGTGGCCGAGGCGCTGGCCCGCCTCTGACATTCACCCCTGGCCCTGGCCTGCGCCCATCCCCAAATGACGGAAATGCCCGTATCGGGTAAGAAGGACCCCATGCCTGCCACGTCGATCACTATCGCCGGCCGCGAGATCGGGCCCGGCCATCCGCCCTACGTCGTCGCCGAGATGTCCGGCAACCACAACGGCGACATCAGGCGTGCCTACGCCATCATGGAGGCGGCGAAGCAGGCCGGCGCCGACGCCGTGAAGCTCCAGACCTACACGGCCGATACCATCACCATCGACCACGACGCGCCCGAGTTCCGCATCACCGGCGGCCTCTGGGACGGACGTTCGCTGTACGAGCTCTACGGCGAGGCGCACACGCCCTGGGAATGGCATCGCGATCTCTTCGCCAAGGGCCGCGAACTCGGCATCCACGTGTTCAGCGCCCCGTTCGATCCGACCGCGATCGATTTCCTCGAGGAACTGGGGGCGCCCGCCTACAAGATCGCCTCCTTCGAGATCATCGACCTGCCGCTGATCCGCCGCGCCGCCGCGACCGGCAAGCCGATGATCATCTCGACCGGCATGGCGACGATGCCGGAGATCGAGGACGCGGTTGCCGCCGCACGCGAGGTCGGCTGCAAGGCGCTCACCTTGCTCCATTGCGTCAGCGGCTATCCGACTCCGGCGGAGGAAGCCAACCTCGCGACCATTCCCGATCTCGCCCGGCGCTTCGACTGCCCGATCGGCCTTTCAGACCACACCCACGGCATCGCGGTCGCGGTCGCGGGCGCGGCGCTCGGCGCCGTGGTGATCGAGAAGCACCTGACCCTGGCGCGCGCCGACGGGGGGCCCGACTCCGCCTTCTCGCTCGAACCCGCCGAGCTCGCGGCATTGGTTCCTGCGGTGCGAACCGCTGCCGCTGCACTCGGCAATCCCGGATACGATCTCAAGCCCAGCGAGCGCGGTAATACTGTGTTCCGCCGTTCGCTCTACGTCGTCGCCGACATCCGCAAGGGCGACGTCTTCGACGAGCGCAACGTTCGCTCGATACGTCCCGGCTTCGGCATGGCACCGAAGCACCTGCCCGCGGTGCTCGGCCGTCGCGCCACGCGCGACATCTCGCGCGGCACGCCGCTCGACAGCGGCATGGTCGACAGCAACCTCGGACCGGCCGACTGACCTGTCGTCGGGGCGTCTACGGACCAGGATCTATTTTCGGGAAATAAAGGTGAGGCGTCCTTGGTACGCCTCACCTTTAGAACGATGCATCGCCGGCTTGGAATTCCGGCGCTCGGCCGATGTCGGTGAAGCAGGCATGTCAGAACGGCTCCCCGACAGCCTTACGTCGGATCGAGCCGCTGCCGGGTTCAATCGCCCTGCACATTCCGTTGATTTGCGTGTCGCAAAGCGCGAGCGCGACGATCGTCGAGGTATTGCGATACGGCAATGTGTCGCGCGATCAGAAGCTTCCGTCCGACACCAACTTTCCATTCCAGCGCTCGCCGGCGCAGTGCGCCCGCCACATCGCGCAGTATGCGGCCTCGATGCTTCGCGCATAGCGCTCCGGATCGCAGAGCCTCGAGGCAAGAAGCCGTCCGCGAAGCTGGCCGCGTAGCGCCGCACGGCGTTCCGGATCGCTGGCCAGCGCAGACGCGATGCGGACGTAGTCCTCGGGCGTCTCGGCAATCAGCTCATCGAGCCCTACCTGGCGCAGATGCGCCGCGCCCACACGGCCGAGAAACCGGCGGCCGGCCAAGGTCACCACCGGGACACCCATCCACAGAGCTTCGAAGGTCGTCGTCGCGCCGTTGAACGGAAACGGATCGAGGATCGCGTCGAGCGACGCCAGGTGGTCGAGCTGGTCGTCGCGTTCGCGGCGGCCCAGGGCGAAGTCCAGGCGGTCGGCGGCGATCCCGAAGCGGGCCAGGCAGGCCTTGATGGGCGCCCGCCCGTCCTCATGCGCGAAGTGGTCGAAGTAGCGAAAGGAAAGGCGGGAGCCGGGCACGGCAGCGAGGACCCGCGCCCAGAGGGCGAGGACGTCCTCGCTCAGCTTCGCCGGATTGTTGGTCGACCCGAAGACGATCGGGCTCCGATCCCTTGCCGGAGGCGGACGGTCGGGGCGCGACGAAGGAGCGGTATGGAGATAGAAGCTCGGCAGCCGGACCAGGGTCTCGGTGAACAGCTCCGGACCTTCCGGCGGGCTGTGGTCGCCGTCGGTGAACCAGTAGTCCATCGTTTCGAGGCCGGTCGACGTCAGGTCGTGCATGGACGCCTGGATCGCCGCCGCTCGATGGCTCGCGACACCCGGGCGGTTGCCGCTGGTATGGCCGGCGGCGACGACCAGGATGTCGATCGCGTCGGCGGCGATCCGCTCGGCGATCGTCCTGTCGTCGAGACCTCCAACCTCGCGCCAGCCGCCGGCGAACGCCGCGCGGAAGCGCCCCGCCAAGGCGTCGGATGCCGGTCCGACGGCATAGCCGTGGATATCGACGACGCGCGGGTCGTGATGCTCGATCAGGCCGATCAGGTTCCACCCGACCGGGTGGCTTCGCAGGTCGGAAGAGAGATAACCGACCTTGAGGCGCCGGTCGGGGGCGAGGTCGAGCGGCCGCCGCGGCACCGGCGACAACGAGGCGTAATGCGCGCTCCAGGCGCGCACCGTGGCGAAGAGCTGCCGCTCGCCAGTGCCCGGACGATAGGTCCTGGCGAAGACGAGGTTGCTGTGGATGGCCGGATTTCTCGCGACGCTCAAGGCGCGCTGCAAGCTCAGCTCGGCGCCGGCGTGGTCGAGCGTGACCTGCTGGATCTGCGCCAGGTTGCTGAGCATGGCCGGCGTCTGTGGGGCGAGAGCCAGACCCTGCCGGCTGGCGCGCGTCGCTGCGTTCAGGCGGCCGTCGCCACGCAAGGCGTTCACGAGATTGCCGTATGGGGGAAACCAGGTCGGGCGGAGGCAGGTCGCCCGGCGGAACCATCTTTCGGCGCCGGCGGGGGCCTCGAGTTCGAGCTCGGCCACGCCGCAGTTGTTGGCGGCTTCGACCTGACCGGGCTCGATCGCGAGAGCCCGCCGGTACCGCCGGCGAGCGCCGATGCGATCTCCGGTTCGATAGATGCAAAGGCCAAGGCCGAGCTCGGCACGCGGCCGATCGGCCGCAATCGCCAGCGAACGCCGGAACCAGCGTCCCGCTTCGGCGAGACCGCCGCTGTCGTGAAGAACGAAGGCGAGCTGCTCCAGCCGCTCCGGGCTCGCCGGAACTTCGGCCACGGGAACCATGCGACGGGCCGCTGCTGTCGTCATGGTGACCGGGCGTCTGGCCTCAGGACAGGCTGGGGCCGTCTCCGCCGCTACGGGACGCGGCGCGTCTTTGGATCAGCTCTTCGGGGTCCAACGGGGGGGCGGGCCGAGCGGCGGGGCCGGGATCATGCCCGAGCTCGCGGCCGGGGCCGGCTGGGGTGCCGGCGCGGCTTGCGGAGCTGCCGCGACCTGACCTCCTCCGGCCTGGCTGACCAGGCGGTTCAGATCGGCGAGCAGGCCGGGCATCATGTTGAGCGGCAGCATCAGACGCGCCACCTGCAGCTCCTGATTGCCGCTGCCGGCGACCGGCTCGACCTCGACCAGGTCAAGGCGCACGACGTTGTTGACCACCGAGATCTTGCCGAAGCCGTCGGCGAAGATCGTCTTGATGTTACGAGGGCTCGTCACGACGGCTGCTCCTTGGGCGATAGGGCCGGAACGCCCCGAACGGGGCCGGCGGCTCGAATGTCCTTGCGCGGAACGTCTTGGACATTCAATCGCCTGCGCTGTCAAGGCCGCTCCCGGACGCGATATAGCCGATCACAGTTTCAGCGTGAGATGAGCCGGTCTCGTGCGGGAAGTCCCGCCATCAGAGATTCAGCGTAGAGAAGGTCAACCGGGCCGCATCCCGATACCGTTGCCAGTTCGGACGAGAACCAATTTGCCGCAAGAAGACATACGATCATGCGAATGTTCGCCCAGGACCACGTAGATTCTGTGATGGATACCCCCGACTTCGAGCATGGAATCCCGACGTCGGGGCGATCCGGACCATCCCCGGCTTGCCACGCTGAATCTCTATCGGGCAAAACCATCCACGCAGAGCCCGGGCGTCGATCGGTCTCAAAGACACGATTGGCCGCGCAGAACCGCTAACCGGACCTTCGTCCGTCCGCGCAGCATCTCTAAGCCTCTACCTCTATAAGACTCCTCTACTTCGGATATAGGCGCGCGGCCATCCTTAGAGATTCAGCGCGTCATAGAAAGGATCGTGAGGATAAGGGTCGCAGCCGCAGTCGCCGTCCTTGGCCGCGCGCTAAACCCGCTGTTAGTGTGCAGCCGCATTCACTGACATTCCCTCATGGCCGACATTCACAACCAGCTCCTGCTCAAGGGCTTCAAGCAACTTCTCCGGGAAGCCGAAAGCCAGGCCGTTCCGCGTCGCGAGCTTCGCCGGCTCGAGGCCGCGCACGAGATCATGAGCTCGATCGAGGAGGACATCTCCTACCTCCATTCCGGCTTCTGCCTTGCCGGCCTGCCGCACATGCGGCCCGAGAACGACGAGGCCCGCTGGATCCGCTCCAACGGCAAGTTCCACCTGATCATCACGCCTGGCGCGATCGTCACCGACGGCCAGATGCGCGTGGTCGGCGTGCCGTACGGCGCCAAGGCCCGGCTGATCCTGGTCTACCTGATGACCGAAGGCATCAAGTCGCGCACGATCAGCCTCGGCAAGTCGATGACGGCCTGGATCCGCAGCCTCGGCATTCCGGTCACCGGCGGCGAGCGCGGCAGCATCAAGGCGATCCGCGAGCAGGCGCTGCGCATCTCACGCTGCTCCTTCACCTTCCAGTGGGACCACACCGAGACGCAGGAATCCGTCATCCACGACCAGCAGCTGGTCGAGGGCGGGTTGCATCTGTGGGCGGCCGACGAGGGTACCTTCTTCCCGAAGGCCGTCGTTCTGACGCCGCAGTTCTACGATCACCTTCGCAATCATGCGGTCCCGCTCGATCCGCGGGCGATCGCCTATCTCAAGGGATCGCCGCTGTGCCTCGATCTCTACGTCTGGCTCGCGCACCGGCTTCCCAGGCTCTCGCGATCGGTCGAGATTCCGTGGGCCGTGCTTGCCCAGCAGTTCGGTGCCGCCTATCAGGCGACCGCGGCCTTCGCCTATCGGGTAAAGGCGATCCTGCCCGATGTGCTGGCGGTCTATGACGGTGCCAAGGTGGACGTTTCCGCGCGAGGGCTCACGATCCACCCGTCCCTGCCTGCCGTTCCTGCCTCCAAGTCCTACCTGCAGGGCCAAGCAAGGCTGGTTGTCGCCAAGTCCTAGCCGCCTAGTGGGGCTGCGACGTTTCGCACCATCGGGTCCACATGGCTCTGAAGGCGACTTCGAGCGCGCGCGCGTAGGCGGGACCGTCGCAGAGGATAGAGCCTGAGATCCGACGGCGAAGATCTCGTCTCAGCGATGATCGCCATTCCTGATCCTTGGCGAGGGAGATGGCGATCTCTTCGTACTGATCGGTCGACCTCGCCACCAGCCTCTCCAGCTTCAGCGGCATGTGGAAGGACTCGGTCATCCGCTGAACGAAGCCCCACCCCGACAGGGTGACCACCGGGACCCCCATCCACAGGGCATCGAAGCTGGCCGAGGCCCCGGTGAAGGGAAAGGTGTCGAGGACGATGTCGAGGTCGTTGTAGCGCTTCTGATGGTCGTAGCGGCTGTCGTCGGAGGTCATCAGATGGACGCGGTCGAAATCTCCTCCTGTGGCCTCGAACTGGCGACGATAGCGGGCCTGGATCTCCGCGTTCTTGAACGCCGTCCGGTTCTTGAGCACCAGCCGCGCTGTCGGAAGACGGGCGAGGATGCGCGACCAGGAGCGGATCACCTCGGCATTGATGCGCGCCGGATTCACGAAGCAACCGAACGTGACGAACCCCTTGGACGCCGAGGGCGGTTCCACGATCGGCGGATCAGACACGGGCGGATTGAAGAAATGAAGGATGGGTAGGCGCTGGAGCGCTTCGGAGAAGCGTTCCTCGGTCCTGTCCGGATGAAGCATCCAGTCGGTCAGCCAGTGCGTGGCGCGCAGCACACCCGTCGTGGTGCCGGCAAAGGCCGAGAGCTGGATGGGCGCCGCGCCATGAGCGGCAAGGAACAGCCGGTTATCGTCGAAGTGTGAGGCCGGGACGACCATGATATCCACCCGATCCTCGCGGATGACCTGCGCCACGGCCGTGTCGTCGAGGCCTTGGACGTCCCGCCATAGATCGCTCTTGGATCGGTACCATGCGGTTTCCGCGTCCTCGGCACGCACGTCGGAATAGACATTCACGCCGAACCGATCGCTGTTCCTGTGCTCGAAGGCGGCCTTCAGGTATCGAGCCACCGGGTGACCGCGGAGATCGGAGGAGACGTAGCCGACGATCAGGCGCCGGGCCGTATCCTTGACGTTGGGAGGAGGAGCCAGCGGACGGATCTTCGCTTCGAAGCGGGCGGCGACCTGCCGATGCTCGGCATACAAGCGGGTCGGTGTCAGGCCCGGCAGGTGCAGGAGGCAGGTCAGGTAAGTCTTGGCCGCGGTGATGCTGTCGGGATCGCAGACCATCGCGCATCGCGCGATCATGGTCGCTAGTTCCGCCAGGCTCTGGTCCTTCAACGCGCCGGCAAGACCATTGAGCGCCTCTGCCCGCTGCGGCTCGAGAGCGATGGCTCTTCGGTAGGCGATCAGGCCCTCTTCGACCTGGCCGCCACTGACCAGGATGTGTGCCAGGTTCGAGTGGAGCGACCCGAGCCTGGAGTCGAGCGAGATTCCGAATTCGAAGGCGGCTCTGCCGTCGCCGAACCTGCCGAGATCGGTGAGCGCGAGGCCGAAGTTGTTCCAGCTCTCGGCATTGGCGATGTCGACGACGAGCGCGCGACGCGTGTATGCGAGGCCCCGCTGGCGATCGGAGAGCTGGCGGACGAGCAGGCCCAGATTCGTCCAAGTAGCCGCGGCCGTAGGATCGAGGGCGAGGGCGATCCGGCACGCCCGGCGGGCGCCTTTCGGATCGGACGCGGTCACGAGGTCGGCCTGCAATGCCCACATCTCGGCGCGATGGGGGCTGAGGGCCAGCGCGCGGCGCCCGTATGTCTCAACCAGGTCGGGCTGTCCGATGGATCGAGCGGCTATCGCCTGGTTGGCCCAGAGTTCGGTGCGGCCCGGCACGAGCGCGAGGGCGCCGGCGATCAGGCGTGACGCGAGACCGTGGTGTCCCGCCAGACCGGCCTCGACGGCAAGATGATGAAGGAGTTCTGATCTCTCCGCATCCGCGCCGGAAAGGGACGCGACGTCGGACACGCTCACGGCTGCTGCCAGAACAGCCGCTCGCAGAGGGCCATGTATTCGTTCCTCAGCATGTTGCCGAGCGAGAACCAGTGGATGTAGGAGCGGATCTCCTCGGCCGGCAATTCCAGGATGCCACGCCGGTAGAGGACCTCCTGGGCCTCCCAGAGGAGGAGGTTCGCGGACAAGAGGCCGAAATAGGCTTGGGCCCAGGTCTCGGCTTCGGCGCCGGCGCGGATCGCAGAGATCTTGCCGACGTAAAGAGGCTGGTCCGGCTCCACCTGGGCCAATGCCCGGCAGATCTCGGGTATCTCGGTGCGGGCCAGATTGTCCGCTGAGGCGGCATCGGCGTTGCGATGCCTAAGATTCCATTCCTTGATGACGAGAATTGTAAGGCGGTCCGCGAGCAGGCCGACCGTGTTCATCCCGACAGCCCGCGACGCATCTCGCGTGCGGAGCGCGGTCGGTCGTGGGATAGCGGCGACGAGAGCGGTCTCGCCATCGCGCATCCGATCCAGGCGCGGCTTGAGATCCCCCAGCAGGTGGTCCAGTGGCTGGCTATGGTTGCCCAGCCCGATACGCGCGGTGAAGCCGCGCGAGTAGTCGGCGAGCCCGAGAAAGTAGCTCTGATCAGGTACGGAGAATGAGCTCATCGCACTCACGGACGGACATGGTGGAGGCAGAGGCCTCGATCTGGGCCATCAGATACTGGGTGCGGCACCCATGTGCAAAGCTCGGCTCGCACTGGCCGCCGGCATGGACCGCGGCGACGAAACGGTCGAGGAGGCGGCGGAAGGGCAGCGCCCTCCCACCGGCATTGTCCTGGTGCTGGTCCCGGGCGACGACCTCGGGCGAGCCGCCCGTCGGGGTACGATAGAGCGCGAACCCGGTCATGATTCCCGGCCGCTCCTTGACCAGGCGGTAGCTTCCCTCGGTGCAGAGGACCGTCCATTCGTGAACATCCTCGCCGGGCGCCGCATTGTCGAGAAGGACCCGAACGGTGGTGCCGCTCCGATGGTGCAGCAGGATCTCCGCGCGATCCCATGCCGGCAATGCGTCCGGGGGCGCGAAGGCCCGCGTGTGAAAGTCATCGAGGGACGCCTTGAGGGAGTCGATGGGTCCGAGCAGCCATTCGGCGAGGTGGGCCACGTGACTGGCAAAGCTGGTAACAACCCCTCCGAAGCGCCGGCGATCGGTCTTCCAGCTCCATATGTGGTGCTTGTGCGCGTAGGACTCGGTTCGCCATGCCAGTTTCGCCCGCACCGGCGCCCCGAGATCTCCTGACGCCAGTCCGGCACGGAGCGTCCGGAACGTGTCGAGCTCGGAGAAGCTGAAATTCACCGCCGTCGTCCGGTTCACCGAGAGGCGGGAGAGAACGGAGGCTTCGGCGAGCGTCGCCGCGATCGGCTTCTCGCTCACGACCGCGATCCCGCGCGTCAGAGCCGATTGCACCGCCGGCGCCGTGACATCGGGCGGAAGCGCGATCGAGACGATGTCCGGCTCGAGCGCCAGCAGGTCTTCGATGTCGTCGGTTGCATGGGAGATGCCGTGCCGGGCGGCTGCATCGATGGCCTTGTCGCGACGCCGGGAGGCGACGCCGACGATCTCGACCCCTGTCTGGTCAAGCCAACCGGGAAGATGTACAGCGTACCCGAAACCAAGGCCTGCCACCGCGACGCGAAGTGGCCGCCGAGGGCTTCCAGCAGATGGCATCTATTATTGTCCGTCGGTGCGCGTGGAAGGCTGTGAACGCTTCTTGAACATACCGTTGAGGAGGTGGTACCAGCAGGCATATTCAGAGGGCCGGAAATGCTAGTTCAGATCGAGATCTCCCCGGGAGAACTCCTAGATCGCATTGTAATCCTGAAGATAAAGAAGCAAAGACTGGTCGATGCGGCGAAGCAGGCGAACGTCGTTTCCGAGCTGGAGCGCTTGCTGAGGATTCAAGCGCGGACCATAGGACTTGACGAAGACCTGAATCGTTTTTGCATTGAACTTGAGCAGATCAATGACGAGATCTGGGTGCTGACGGATAAGGTCTATGAGCGTCGGCGGCAGGGCATCTACGACGAGTCACTCGCACGGCTTTGCATGCGGGCGTTCGACCTCAACCGGGAGCGCGCCGAAGTCAAACGGCGGATAGACGATCGGCTCGGTTCGAGCATTCTCGAAGAGAAGAACTACGGCGATATCGTGAATGCCTGATATTACCCCACGGCCCCCGAGCGAAATGCGCCCTGACGGGCGCCGGTCGTGCCGTGTGAAGCGTCGCAAAGGTCGAGTCGATCATGAAAGCTCTTAAGGTTCTCGGTGACGGTATCCGCCGGCTCTCCATCGTTTCCTCCCGCCGGGAGATATCCCGCCTTTGCCGGGAGATCACGGCGCGCGAACCCGAGTTCGCAGCGCTCTCCGACGAGGAACTGCAGGCGCGGGGCCGGGACCTGAAGCGGCAGGCGACGGCAGGAACGCCGCTCAGCGATCTCCTCGTTCCGGCTTTCGCCGCGGTGCGCGAGACGGCCAAGCGCGTTCTCGGCCAGCGGCCCTTCGACGTCCAGATCATGGGCGGCATCGCGCTTCACCAGGGCCTCGTCGTCGAGATGAAGACCGGCGAGGGCAAGACGCTGGCGGCGACGATGCCGGCCTTTCTCAACGCGCTCGGCGGCCGCGGCGTGCATGTCGTCACCGTCAACGACTACCTAGCCAAACGCGACGCGGAGTGGATGGGCGCTGTCTACCGCTTCCTCGGCCTCGAGGTCGCGAGCCTGACCGGCGCCATGGAAGTGGGGGACCGAAAGCGTGCCTACCAGGCCGACATCACCTACGGCGTCCATACGGAATTTGCTTTCGACTATCTGCGCGACAATCTTCGGCACTCCCTCGACGAGATCGTCCAACGCGACCTCGACTACGTGATCATCGACGAAGTCGACTCCGTCCTGATCGACGAGGCGCGGATGCCGATCGAGATCATGACGCCGTCGCATGAGGCCTCGTCCTCCTGCTACGAGGTAGATCGGCTGATCCAGGAACTCGACGCGGACCACATCGATCTCGACGAGAAGCAACGGCGGGTGCAGCTGACTGAGGACGGCATCGATCGGATCGAGGAACTGCTGAAGGGTGCCGGCCTGATCAAGGAAGGCGACCTATACGACCATCAGAACCTCTGGCTCGTCCAGATCGTGAGCCAGGCGCTCAGCGCGCACCATCTCTACAAGCGCGACCGTGACTACATCGTCAAGGACGGCGACGTAGTCGTCATCGACGAGCTGCGCGGGCGCATGCTCTCGGGACGGCGGCTCGGCGACGGGCTGCACGAGGCTCTAGAGGCCAAGGAAGGCCTGCCACTGCGCAATCAGGGAACGACCGTCGCGCAGACGACGTACCAGAACTACTTCCGCCTCTACCGCCGCATCGGAGGCATGACCGGCACCGCGTCGATGGACGCTCAGGAGTATCAGCAGATCTATGGTCTGTCGGTGGTCGATATCCCGACCAACCGACCGATGATCCGGGTCGACGGCGAGGACGAGGTCTATCGCTCCTCGGTGGAGAAGCTCGCGGCGATCGTCGAGCGCACCAAGAAGCATCACGCGCGCGGGCAGCCGATCCTGATCGGAACGACCTCGGTCGGGCAGTCGGAATCCATTTCGGCGGAGCTCTCGCGCCACGGCATCGCCCACGAGGTGCTCAACGCCCGGCAGCACGAGCGCGAAGCCGAGATCATCGCCGAGGCGGGCCGCCCGGGTGCGGTGACGGTCGCGACGAACATGGCCGGTCGCGGCACCGACATCCAGCTGGGCGGCAATCTTGCCCATCGGGTTGCCCAGGCAACCGTCGGCCTGAGCGACCCGGCGGAGATCGCCAGGGTAACGGAGACGATCACGCGCGAGGTCGCCGAGGCCCGCGAGGCGGCACGGACGGCAGGCGGCCTGTTCATCATCGGGACCGAGCGCTTCTACTGCCGACGCATCGACGACCAGCTCATCGGCCGTGCCGGCCGCCAGGGGGATCCGGGCGAGACGGTCTTCATGCTGTCCCTGGACGACGAACTCATCCGCATCTTCGGCGGTGCCGACCGGCTGCGCCGGCGGCTCGACAAGATCGGGCTCGACCAGGGCGCCGCGATGTTCCACTCCTGGCTCACGCGTGCCATCCGCAAGGCCCAGGGCACGGTCGAGGAGATGCAGGTCGAGAGCCGCATGCGCATCCTCGACTTCGATGACGTCGCCAACGACCAACGCAAGATCGTCTACAACCTGCGTCGCGAGATCCTCGCCGAAGAGGACTTCGACCATCGGCTCGCGGCCATGCGCACCGAGATCCTGTCGGCAACGGTCGCGCACCGCATCCCGCCTGACGCCTATGCCGAGCAATGGGATCTCGCCGGCCTCAAGGCCGACCTGCTGGACCTTTTCAACCTGGTCCTTCCGGTGGAGGCTTGGGCGGCCGAAGAAGGCATCGCCGACGAGGAGATGCTGCAGAGGATCGAGGTCTGCGTGGTCGACCTCTGGCGCCAGCGGCTCGAGGCCTTCGAGCCGGGCGAACGCCTTCGGGTGACACGCTACGTGGTCATGCACGCCTTCGACCAGTGCTGGCTCCAACAGATCGCGTCCCTCGAGCATCTCCGTTTCGGCGTTAACCTGAGGTCGACGGCCTTGCTGGTGCCCCTGCAGGAGTACCGGAAGGAAGCCTACAGCTTCTTTGAAGAGATGCTGGCGGAGGTCGGGAAGACCGTCGCGCGCTCGTTGTCGCGTCTCGTTCCCAACCCGGACCCGGTAAAAAGTCCGGCGCCGCCCCCGCCCGAGCCGGTTCGGGTCAAGCGCATGCAGATGTGCCCGTGTGGATCGGGATTGCGCTTCAAGGAATGTCACGGGCGCGTCGTCGGGCCCGAGGCGATCAATCCGCCGGCAGCGCCTGAGGTCGCGATTCATTCCTCCAAGGCATAGAGTCGGGGTTACGCTGAACGAAGCGGAGCCGGCGACGATGCACGCGGCACTCCAGCACCGATGACGGGACCCGACGGCTCCTCCGCCCTGAGGCGGCGGCTTGCCGACTCCCCTTCGTCGCCGCAGGATCTCGTCGATCTCGGACTTGCTGTCTTCCGACGCCGCGAAAACAGCGCAGCCCTCTGGCTCGGACGCGCTACCGCGACGGTCGAGGACTCAGCGGTGCAGTTCGCCTATGCGGTGACCACCGCCGAGAACGGCAGCGCGCGTCGCGCGCTCAAGCGGGCACTGACGCTGGATCCGACCTACTCGTCCGCCTGGGTCGAGCGGGCATCGCGGGACCCCGAGGCCGCGATCCGCAGCCTCCAGCGCGCGATGACCATCGATCCCGCGGATCTCGGACTGGCCATCAGTCTGGCGGCGGTATTGCTCGAACGGCGCGAACTCGCCGGCGCACGCACCATCCTCGAGGCGGTCCTGGCTGCCGACCGCGAGCAGGCGTCGGCCTGGATCAACCGAGGTCGGGTCGCCGTCGAAGAGGATGACTGGCCCTATGGCCTGGTCTGCGCACGACGCGCAGTCGTCCTTGCGCCGGCCATGTTCGAAGGTTGGTTGAATATCGGCGGCATCTTCGAGGAGCGCGGCAACCGGGACGCGGCGGTCTCCGCGTCCGTGCGGGCGGTCGTCATCGAGCCCAACCATCCCAAGGCCCGTTGGAACCGGTGCCTGACCCGCCTTGGGCAGGGCGACTGGCGGAAGGGATTTGCGGATTTCGACGTCCGCTTCCTGGTCCAGCAGGCGTATCCCCACACCCTCGACCTGCCCCGCTGGGACGGCGGGGCGCTTCCCGGGCACCTGCTCGTCCACGACGAGATCGGCTATGGCGACGTCTTCAACTTCCTCCGCTATGTGCCTTTGGCGAGGGCGCGGGTGGGCCGGCTGACGCTCGAGGTGAAGCCGGGCCTTCGCCGTCTGCTCGACGGATATCCCGGCATCGACCACGTGATCGAGCGCGGCGCCGTGCCGCCGGCCAGGTCCGGCTACGATGCGTATCTGCCGATGGAAAGCCTGCCGGGACTTTTCGCGACGACGGTGGAGACCATCCCGCCCCCAACCCCCCACCTCATGCCGCCGCCGGCGCTGAAGGCGGCATGGGCGCAGCGGCTGGCGGGTTCCCGCAGGCCGCGCATCGGGCTGTGCTGGGCGGGAAATCCGGGAAGCGGCTTCGATCAGAAGCGCTCGTGCCGGCTTTCGGACCTGCAGCCCATCCTGGCGGTCGAAGGGCTCTCCTTCGTCTCGCTGCAGAAGACGCCGGAGCCCGTCCCCGCACCCGGCCTGCTCTCGGTCGGGGACCGGTTCGGGGATTTCGCCGATACCGCGGCCGCCATTTCCGAGCTCGACCTGGTGATCTCCGTCGAGACGTCGGTGGCACATCTGGCCGGCGCGATGGGACAGGCGCTCTGGATCCTGCTTGCCCCCAATCCCGCGTGGCGCTGGCTGCGCGACCGGGAGGATACGCCCTGGTATCCGGGCGCGCGGCTGGTACGCCGCGGGCCGGACGAGTCATGGGCCGACGTGACGAGGAAGGTCGCCGACGATCTGCGAGCGCGCTTTGCTTGATCCGACGCTCGAGGCCGCGATCGCAGCTCTGCGTCAGGGCCATGGCCTTGCGGCGCTTCGGCTCGTCCGCAGGCACTTGGCGATGACGCCGTCCGACGGCCAGGCGACGCATCTCTTCGGTGTCGCGTTCAACGAGCAGGGTGCGAAGGTCGACGCGATCCGCTGGTTTGGCCGGAGCATCGCCGTCCTTCCCGCCTCTCCCCTCCTCCTGGCGGCGCTTGCCGGCGTCCTCATCGATCGCGAAGAGATGCAGGCAGCCGCACGTTGCTTGCGGCGCACCCTGTCATTGGCGCCGGCCGAAGACGTCTATCTGCTCTCGCTCGCGACGGCGGTCGCGAAGGCCGCGCCCGCTGCCGAGGCGTTCTGGCTCCGGCGCGCGCTTGCAATCGATCCTCAGAACGGAATTGCACGCGGCAACCTCGGCATCTGGTTCCGGCGCGAAGAGCGGCTCGGCGAGGCGGAGGCGGAAAGCCGGAAGGCGCTCGTTCTCCTGCCGGCCCAGCCGGAGAGCCTCAATAACTTCGCGATCCTCGCGATCCGCGGCGGCAGGCTGACAGAGGCGGACACCTGGACGACGCGCGCGGTCGCGACCCGACCCGGCTTCGCCGAGGCCACCTGGAATCGCGCGATAGCACGCATGCTCGCGGGCAAGTTCCTGGAAGCCTGGGACGACTGGGAGACTCGCTTCGCGGTTCCCGGCGCGCGGAAGCACCTTCATCCGGCCGCCCGCAGATGGCGCGGCGAGGATCCGACGGGAAGGACGGTGCTCCTGTTCGCCGAGCAGGGGCTCGGGGACACGATCCAGTTCTGCCGATATGCTCCGCTCGTCGCGGCGCGCGGCGCCCGGACGTTGCTTGCGGTCCAGGCGAGACTCGTTCGTCTCTTGAAGACGCTGCCTGGCGTCGCGGACGTCGTCGCCGCGGACGGAAACGAGCCGGGTCACGACTGGAACTGCCCGCTGATGAGCCTCCCGGGATGCTTCGGCACGACGCTGGACACCATTCCTGGGGCTGTTCCCTACCTCGCTCCGCAGGATTCCGGGCGGCTGGCCTGGCGGAAGCGGCTCGATCCGAGGCGGGCGCTGCACGTGGGCGTCTGCTGGCAGGGCAATCCGGAGAACACGGACGACCGGAGACGCTCGTTTCCTCTCGAGGTTCTCGATGGCCTCCGGGGGATTCGTGGCGTGCAGTTCGTCGCGATGAAGGTAACGGACGAGCCGATCCCTGGAGGCTGGCCGATGCTGGACGCGGCTCCGTGGCAGCGCGACATGGCGGATACCGCCGATCTTCTCGCCGAGCTCGACCTGCTGATCACCTGCGATACGGCGGTGGCTCATCTTGCCGGCGCGCTCGGACGGCCGGTCTGGACGATGCTCGCGCATGCGGCGGACTGGCGATGGCTGCAGAAGCGCGAGGACACGCCCTGGTATCCTACGATGCGGCTTTTCCGGCAGCCGCGTGCCGGCGACTGGGCCTCCGTTGCGGAGGAGGTGACGCAGGCATTTGCTGCAAGGACGACGGGGTTCGCAAATCCATGACCACGGCGATCGATCCTTTTCTCGAGGCGGAGCGATATCACCGCAACGGCGACATCGCCGGCGCCGAAGCGTGGGCACGTCGCGCGCTGGCGGAGTCTCCCCAAGAGCCGGCCATTCTGAACCTGATGGCTGTGCTCGCCGATCAACGGTTCGATCTCGTGGCTGCGACGACGGCCTATGGCCGCGCGCTGGCGCGCGACGCCTACAACCTCATGATCTTCGGCAATCTCGCCGGCACGCTGTCCCGCTATGGGCTTGTCGAGCCGGCGGTGCGTATCGGCCGCCGGACGCTGGCCCTGTCTCCCGCCGATCAGACGGCCCTCAACAACACCGCGCAGGCTCTCAAAGCCGGCGGCTTCGTCAAGGAGTCGATCGTCGGCTACCGACGGGCCATCGCGATCGCTCCGTCGAGCCCGCTGCACAGCAACCTCATCTTCACGATGAGCTATGACGACGAGGTCTCGAGCGAGACGCTGTTCGCCGAGTATCGCCGTTGGGAGGACGTCTATGCCCGGCCGCATTACCGGGCAGGTCGGCAGCACCCCAATCCGGTCGATCCCGATCGGCGGATCGTCGTCGGGTACCTCTCCCAAGACTTCCGCGATCATCCGCTTGGGCGGATCCTGGTCGAACTGATCGAAAACCACGATCCTGGGCGCGTACAGGTCAATGCGTATGCCTCGATCCGGTTCTCCGACGAGCTGGCGGAGCGCTGCCGTCGCGGCAGCAGCGTGTGGCGGCAGGTCGCCGGACTTTCAGATGCCGAGCTCGCCGAGCAGATCCGAGCCGATGGCGTCGACATACTCGTCGTCGTCGGCGGACACAGCGCGCACAACCGCCTGCTGGTGACCGCGCATCGGCCTGCCCCGATCCAGGTGAGCCTGGACGACGTGTCGACCAGCGGCCTCGAGGTGGTCGATTACTGGATCTCTGACCCTCTGCTGCATCCGGCGGACGGCGAAGGCTGGAGCGAGAGGTTCACTGAAACCGTCTTGCGCCTTCCGTGCTTTTTCCTGCAGCCACCCGACGACCTGGCGCCGCCGGTCCAGCCGCCGCCCGCGCTGAATGCGGGCCGCATTACCTTCGGCTCCTTCAGCAATCCGGCTAAGCTGACCCCGACCACGATCGCCGCGTGGGGAAATGCGATGCGCGCGGTGCCAGGCTCGCGGATCGGTCTGAAATACGTCGACTGGTACGCCGACGCCTCGGTGCAGCGTCGGGTCCTCGGCATGTTCGCGGCTGAGGGCGTGACCGGCGATCGCATCGTGTTCGGTGGGGGCGACCATTCGCGTGCCGAGCAGCTCGCGCTCTGGAACGACATCGACGTCGCCTTGGATCCCTTCCCGTTCGGCGGTTGGACGTCTAGTTTCGAGGCGCTGTGGATGGGTGTTCCGGTGATCACGCTGTTGGGCGAGCGCTTCGCTGGCCGTGTCGGCTATGCGGTCATGGATCGGCTCGGCCTCGGAAACTATGTTGCGCGGACTCCGGCCGAATTCGGGACCATAGCCGCCGCCGTTACGCGAGACCTCGGCGCGCTCGCCAAGGTGAGGCTCGACCTTCGCGAAAGGCTGCGGCGGTCTCCGCTCTGCGACGGCAAGGTCCAGGCGGGATATTTCGAAGCCGCCTACCGCGACGTCTGGCGGAGATGGTGCCGCTCGCAGGCGGAAGTCCAGGCGTCTCGATAGGCGCGCTCCACGGCGACGGCATAGCCTCCGACGTCCAGAAGCGGTGAAGCCGCAAGTCGGGGGCGCAAGGTCTGCCGCAACTCTCGCAGGCGGCCGATGTCGGTTGCCAACCGACAGGCCGTCTCGACATAGGATGCGGGCGTCGGGGCGATCAGGTCCGTGGCTCCCGCATGACGCAGAAGCATCGCGCTGGTCCGGCCGACCATCCGGTCGGCCGCGAGGGTGACCAGGGGGATGCCCATCCAGAGTGCTTCGAAACTGGCCGTCGCCCCGCCGAACGGGTGCGGATCGAGGGCGATGTCGACGCCGGCGAGCGCCCTGAGATGCTCGTCCTTGGCGATGGCGCCCGAGGCGAAGTCGACACGGTCGAGAGGCAGGCCATGGGCGTGCAGGCGTTGCTGCAGCACCGATCGCGTCGGCGCGTCGCCGGTCCGTGCGTGGAACTTGAGCCACAGCCGTGCATCGGGAAGCCGGTCGAGGATGCATGCCCAGAGCGAGAGCGTCTGATCGGACCACTTCGCGGGGTTGTTCGCCGAGCCGAAGGTGATGAAACCTTTCTTAAGCACCGGCGGCGGAGCGCAGGGAATGGGCGGAGGCGATGCAAACAGGATGAGCGTCGGGAGATGAAAGATCGGTTCGGCGAAATACTCGGGCGATCGAGCTGGATGCAGATCGCGATCGGCAAAGGTGACGACGCTGTCGGTCCCGGCCGAGGTAAGGTCGTAGAGCGCAAATTGCACGGGTGCCGCGCGCCTGAATGCGAGGGCCGGACGGTTGCCGGAGAAGCGGGCTGCGACATGAACCAGGATGTCGATCCGATCGGCCTCGATCAGGTCGCACAGCGCAGCATCACTGAGGCCGGTGACGCTCCGCCAGACGCAGGCGGCATTCCGGAAGCGATCGGTGAGGGCATCGGGACGGGCAACGGCGGCATAGCAATGGACTGCGACCCGTTCGCGGTCATGGGCCTCGATCAGGCCGATTAGGTTGTGGCCGACCGGGTGATCGTGAAGGTCGGCCGAGACATAGCCGACGCGAAGGCGCCGGGCCGGCATCGGGTCATGGAGGGACGGGGTCCGTGCCTTGGTCTCTCGCAGCGTTCCCGCATGTCGACGTATGGCGGCGGCAAGCCTGGACGTCGACGCCGTGTAGGACGAGATGAGGATGGCGAGGTTCGCGTAGTCGGTATGACCGGGCGAGACTGCGAGGGCCCTTTCGACCAGAACCGAAGCGGCCGGCGCGAAGCTCAAGGCCTGCTCGGCCCGGGCGGTCTCGACCAAGGCTCCTGGTTCGCCCGGAGCCAGGCTTACGGCGCGACGCCCGGCAGCGCGGGCCTCGGCCAGACGCCCGGTCGCGCGCAGCAGCGACGCCGCTACCAGGCACACCTCGACCGAATGGGGCGCAAGAACGGCGGCACGTCCGATCGAGCGCCGATGCGCGGGTTCGGCGGCCTGGACGTGTTGCGTACGGGCGAGCGCCGCGTGCCGGTTCGCGTCCTGAGGATCGACGGTAAGGGCGCGTCTCAGGCTGCGGCTCGCGGCGCCGAAATCGCCGGTGCGGAGCGCCACCGCGGCCGCGGCCTCCAGCAAGGAGCTTTGTTCCGGGGAGAGGGCGGTCGCCCGATCGATCCAGGGACGGGCGGTCGCCGGATTTCCATCATCGGCCAGACGCGAGCCGAGAGCGATCAGGGTAGCGGCATCAGCCGGCGCATGCGCGATGGCGGCACGGCAGGCGGCGAGGTGCGCACCCATCGCGGATCGCGGGAGATTCACCATGGAGCAACGGCTTAGCTGCCGTACTCTCCAGGAACAAGCGGTATCGACCCTCCTCCCGAGAGCGTGCTACGAGCCGGTCCGGATCTCGCCGAGCATCAGACAACGCCGCATTGCCAGCTGGAATGACCGTCGCCTCCCCTCTCGCATCCGCTCTTGCGCATCATCGTGTCGGAGACCTCGCCGGCGCGCGGGTCGCCTATCGCCAGGCGATCGCGCTCGAGCCCGCGGATGTCGATGCGCTCAACGGTTGCGGCGCGCGAGACCTCGCCGGAGGAGCGCCTCGAGCCGCGATGCGTTTCCTCGGGCGCGCGTCGGCGCTTTCTCCGGCCGACGTGCGCGTCGTGGTGAACCTCTGCCTCGCCGCTTCCGAGCTCGGAGTCGCAACGCCCGGGATGGCCATGCGCGCCCTTGCGCTGGCGCCCGTCATGCCGGCGCTCATGGACCTCCTGAGCATGATCCGCGGCAAAGCAGCGGAACAGATCGTCTGGTTGAAGCGCGCGATCGCGATCGAGCCGAGCGCCCACCGGCTTCTGCAGCTCGGGTTGAGGCTCGGCCGAGTCGATCGCGAGATGGGTGCGCGCATTCTGCGACGTGCAGTCGCGCACCATCCGGCGGATGCCGACGTCCTCAACAGCGCCGGCTCCCATCTCTATGAAGGCGGAAGCATCGTGGAGGGAGCGAGGCTCTTTCTCCGCGCCCTGGCTTGCCGTCCGTTGCATGCGGCCGCCTGGTCCAACATGGCGCTTGCCTGCCACGATCAGGGCCAGCTTGCGGTCGCGATCCGGGCGGCGAGACGGGCCCTGGCGCTCGAGCCGTCACTCGACGATGCGCATGCCAATCTTGCCAATGCGAGCCTCGAGGCGGTCTCGCCGTCGTCCGCGGTGAAGGCGCATCGCCGCGCTCTTGCGACGGCGCCTGGACGTTCGACGTTCGTGTCGAACCTGCTCATGGCCATGGCCTATGTGTCCGGGGCCGCCGCGACCCAGGCGAAGCTCGCCAAGGCTTGGTGGAGCCGCGGGCCGCGCCGAGGCGGCTCTGCCGTCGGCGAGCGCAAGGATCGTCTCCGGATCGGTTACGTCTCGACCTTCGCCCTCGCCTCGACGCGGCACCTTGGCCTGTCTGCGATCGCCCGGCACGATCCGGGCGAGGTCGAGGTGTTTGCCTATGTTCAGTCCCGTCGAGGGACGCCAGCGGACATCGGCTTCGGCCCGGCGTTCGCGGGCCGCCGGGAGTTGGCGGGCCTCGAAGACGAGGCCGCGGCGCGAACGATCCGCGCCGACGGGATCGACGTTCTGGTCGATCTCTCCGGACATACGCCCGGCAACAGGCTGGGGGTATTTGCGCTCAAGCCGGCGCCGGTCCAGGTCACCTGGATCGAGAGTTTCTTTACTACCGGCTTGCCGGCGATCGACTGGTTCCTGACGGATGAGGATCACTCGCCCGAAGGAATGGATCAGCATCTCGTTGAAAGGCCTTTTCGGCTGGATCGTCCCCGCTTCTGCTATGCTCCTCCGTCAGATGCGCCTGCGGTCACGGCGCCGCCGAGCGCGCGCGACGGGTTCGTTCGCTTCGGTTGCTTCAACTATCCGCCGAAGATCGGCGACGAGGTGGTCGAAGCCTGGGCCGGAATCTTGAGAGACGTCCCGGGATCGCGTCTTCGCCTGAAGTGGTGGTCGATGGCGGAATCGGCAGCCGCCGCGATCATGAAGCGCCGGTTCGCGTCGGCCGGCGTCGCGGCGGATCGACTGGAGCTGGCGGGCGCCTCGCCGCACCGGGACATGCTGGCGGAGTATGGCGACATCGATATCGCTCTCGATCCCTTCCCCTTCACCGGCGGCGTGACGACCTGCGAGGCGCTTTGGATGGGTGTGCCCGTGGTGACCCTGTGCGGCCGAGCCGTCATCGAACGGCAGTCCGCAGCATTGTTGCGATCGATTGGCGCAGGCGATCTCGTCGCGGCGGACATCCAGGCCTATCGACGGATCGCTGCCACGCTGGCGGCAGACGATGCCTTGCGTGGCGGGCATCGCACCGGATTGCGAGATGCGATGGCGTCCTCTCCCCTGACGGACGCCGACGACATGGCGCGGAAGCTCGAGAGCGCTTTTCGACGTATGGTCGCGCTGGCCGGGAAAGAAGACATGCCGGAGAAGTCATGAACGGACGGGAGACGTACGATGCGTAGATCGCGTCAGCTCTGTGTCGCCATCGCGCTATGGTGCGCGATGCTCATCGGGTCGTCTCCAGCGACGGCCGCCGACGATCTGGCCCGTGCCACGGCCTTGATGCAAAGGAACGACTTCGCGGCCGCCGTTCCCTTGCTGCGCCAGCTCGCAGATGACGGCAATGGCGATGCCCAGGCGTATCTGGGTGGCATATATCTGGCGGGCCTCGGCGGCGTGCCGCGCGATACCGCGCTTGCCGAGAAATGGCTCAGGCAGGCTGCCAAGCAGGGAAATGCCACCGCTGCCTTCAATCTCGGCCTGATGGCGGAGAGAGGCGAAGGTGGTCTCGTCAATTTCGGCAACGCGATAACTTGGTACGAGCAGGCCGCTTACGGCGGGTTCCCGATGGGCATGCTGAAGCTGGGCGAGGCGTATCGGGAGGGGTTAGGGACGCCGGTCGATCTCCAGCGGGCGAGGCAGTGGCTCCAATGGGCAGCTGAAGCGGGCCTGTCCGACGCCCAGAATCTGCTTGGCGTGATGATTGCGAAAGGCGAAACGCACGGTTCGCGCGTCGATGCATACGCCTGGTTCAAGATCGCCGCCCGGGAGCGCCAGCCGGATGCCGAAAGGAACATGGACCTGCTTCGCCGCGAGATGTCCGACCAGGAGGTGGCGGAAGCCGACCGGCTGGCCGATGCTTGGCTTCCGATGCACCAGAAATGATCCGGCCGCGATGTCGGACGTCAAATGACGATAGGCGGTGATCGGAACCCCGGAGCTGCGTGGGCGCAGGCCGGAGCGCACGCGCTCGCGTCGGGCCGCATCGCGGATGCAGCGCCGGCGCTGAGACGCTCGGTCGCGCTCGATCCTCTCGGCGTCGACAGCCTCAGCAATCTCGCCGTCCATGCACAGGCCACGGGGAAGGAGACCGATGCGAGCCGGTGGCTCCAGCGGCTTCTGAGCATATCGGCGCTCGACGTCGAGGCCCTGATCGCCCTCGCGTCGGTGCACCCGAATCCCATCGGGCGGGCGAGAGCGCTTCGCCGGGCGGTGTCGCTGGTGCCGGCTTCCGACGAGGGCTGGATCCGCACCGGCGCAACTTGGCTCGATCGTGACGCCCTAGCCTCGCTACGCGCATTCGGGCGTGCCTTGGCCCTGGCTCCTCTTTTGGCGCCCGGACTTGTCGGAAGCGCGCTCGCCCTGGGTCGGGCCGGAGAGTGGCGTAGATGCCTGAGCGCCTTGCGTCGGGGACTGGCGCTTGCTCCCGAGCGGGTCGATGGATGGGATGCGTTCGCGGACCCGGCGATCGTCGCCACCGATGATCGTGAACGTCTGCAGAAGGCGATGCGCGCCGTGACGCTGGACCACAATCGGGCAGCGGGATGGCATCGTCTGGGAACCTGCCATTGGGCCATGGGACGCGCCGCGTCCGCGGCGTGCTGCTATCGGCGCGCCTTGGGCCTGGAGCCTCGGTTGGTCGAAGCGGTGGCCAATCTTGGGGCGGCGCTGCGCGAGCTCGGCCTGAACGAGGCGGTGCTGAGGTGGTTCTCGCGATCCGTCGTGATGGCGCCCGACAGCGCCGGTGCGATGACCAATCTCGGCACGGCGATGCCGCCGGGATCGCCTGAGGCACGCACCTGGCACCGCCGGGCCCTCGCCTTCGAACCGTCGCACAGGCACGCTCTCAACAACCTGGGTTCCCAGCATCTCGCGCGCAACGAGGTAGAGGCTGCGACCCGATGGTTCGGTCGGGCCCTGGGTGCGGGATACAGCGATGGCGAAGCGCAATGGAACCGCGGCGTCGCGCGCCTGGTGTCGGGCGATCTCGTTGGAGGCTTCGCCGATTATGAAGAGCGCTGGAAGCTGCGCGCCTTCATGGCTTGGCATCGCGGCTTTCGCGCGCCGCTCTGGCTCGGCGAGCCTGCCACCGGCCAGACCATTCTCGCGCATGCGGAGCAAGGCCTGGGAGACACGATCCAGTGCGTGCGTTACCTCGAGGCATTGGCCGCTCGGGGCTTTCGCGTCATCCTCGAGTGCCAGCCGCCCCTGGTCAGGCTGATGGGCAGCCTCAAGGGTGTTGCCGCCGTGGTGCCGAAAGGTGGCGAGCTCCCGGCGTTCGACACCCACGTGCCGCTGCTGAGCCTGCCGCATCGGTTCGGCACCGACCTGGCGACGATCCCCTCATGCACGCCATATCTGTCGGCGCCGCCCTCCGATCGCGGAAGAGGCGCCGTCCGCGGTCGGCGTGTCGGGCTGGTCTGGGCCGGCAACCCGGAGCATAAGAACGATAGCAATCGTTCGCTCGATGAGGAGGCCTTCCGGCACCTGGTGACCGGGCTCGCCGCGCTTCCGGACACCACGCTGGTCCCTCTGCAGGTGGGGGTCCGGTCGGCCGACCTCGATCGCATCTCCCTGCCCGCCGGAAAGGTCGAGAGGATCGAGCCCCTCAGGGACTTCGCCGATACCGCGGCCGAGATCGAGGCTCTGGACTTGGTGATCGGCGTGGATACGTCGGTCATGCATCTCGTCGGCGCACTGGCTCGCCCCGGCTGGCTTCTCCTGCCATTCTCCCCCGATTGGAGGTGGCTCCTGGAGCGTCGCGACACGCCCTGGTACCCGAGCCTCCGTCTCTATCGCCAGCGCGCCCCCGGGGATTGGATGTCCGTCATTTCCAGGATCATCGAGGATCTCGCGGGCGCGTCGTCGATCCATCGTGACTGGGCAACTTGATGAAGCTCGTCATTCTCGATCCCGACCTTGCGACGTTCAGCGGTCACAACTTCAACTATCTCGAAGGCATCGCAAGGGAGGCGCGGGCGCGCGGCATCGAGACGCGCATATTTGCCTTCCGGAACGTCGAGCCGGCGGTCGCCCAGGCGATTGGTGCGATCGGACACTTCACCACGCCCGGGCGCGCGATCCTGAACGACATTCCTGGCGGGCCCGAGATAGGTGCCGCCTGGACCCATGTCGCCCTCAATGCAGTTTTCCACAGAGACCTAGTCCCGCTCACCGCGGAGCTGGGGCCCGACACCTTGGTGTTCGTGCCGGCGGCGACGTCGAGACAGCTCCTCGCGCTCTCGCAGTGGCTTTCTCTGATCGCAGCTCAATCGCTGCCGACCTTGGTATGCCTTTTTCGTTACGACCTCGATGCTTATGCCGGCGAGGCGCCGCGGCTGAAATTGCCGGCAGTGGTGCTGTCGACCTTGGCTCGTCCCGCGGTGTTCTGCTGCGAGACAGAAGAGAATGCCCAGGTCCACGGAGCGGCGCTTGGTCTCGACTTTGCGACTTTGCCCCTGCCGTTCGTGGTGCCGTCGGCGGCACACCGTCCACCCCCTGCGGAACGCCCTGTCGTCGGCTATTTCGGCGATGCGCGGTACATGAAGGGGTTTCAGCTTCTACCAGGACTGTGCGAACTCGCCCGGGCCTCGGGTCATCCCTACCGACTGGCGATCCAGGCCTTCGACACTGGCGAGAGCGCGGAGGCGACGGCGAGTGTCGAGAAGGTGCGCCGGATTTCGGCGTCGGCGGACGGCGAGGTGTCGCTGGTCGAAGGCGCTCTGGACCTGGCGTCCTATCATCGGCTTCTCGATGCGGCCGACATCGTGTGCCTTCCTTACCTGGCATCTGCCTATCGCGTAGCCAGCTCCGCGATCTTCTGTGAGGCGATCTCCGCCGGCCGGGTGCTCGTGATCCCGGATCGCACGTGGATGAGCGCGGCTTTCCGCCGGCTGGGTGGCGAACCAACGACATTCGATGCCTGGACGCCGTCCGCGGTCGACGAGGCGATACGAAGGGCAATCGCCGACCTCCCGGCTCTGGCCGCGGAAGCGAGGCGCCTTTCCGAGGCATGGAATGCGACGAACGGCCCTAAGGCTGTGGTCGATCGCCTCGTCGGCTGGCATCGTCGTAGGTAGCCGCCGTGCGAGCCGAGCGAATGGCAGAGATCGAAGAAGCTCTGCGATCCGGCCTGCACGCGCGGGCGGCGACACTTTCTCGCGCGTTGATCGCAGTATCGCCTGCGGACGGAGCGGGGCTTCAGTTGCATGGAGTGGCCCTCGTGAACGGCGGCGACGGCACCGAGGCGCTGGCGCCGATGCGCCGGGCAACCTGGGTTGCTCTCGACAGCGGGGCGCTGTTCAATTTTGCGGCCCTGCTGGCCGGTCTCGCTCGCCGCGCCGACGCGGACAGGGTCTTGCGACGCGGGCTAGCCTTGTCGCCGCAGTTGCCTCAGGGCTGGGAACTGCATCGACAGGGCCCCAGGTTCGACGGCCTTGTCGATCTCGGCCGGATTTGCGCCATTACTGGAAGCCTGCCGCATGAACTGCAGCATGCCGCTCTGCGCATGGAGGTCGGCCAAAGCGGTGCCGTCGCTCAACGTCTGCGTAGCCTTCTCGACGGTCGGCCGGAATTGCTCGATCACGCGAGACTGCTTCTGAAGTCGCTGGAAAGCATTGCCCGATCGGTTGGATTGAAACCCTCATCAACCGCCGATCACTTTGGCCGGGGGCTTGCGCTCATTGCAGCCGGCCGGCTCGAGGACGCGGCAGCTCTTTTCCATGTCGACCTCGCAATGAATCCGGCAAGCGTCGGCAGCCGTGCGGCATATGCGTCCACGATCCACATTCTCACCGACGATCCGCCGCCCCGGCTCGTCGTTCCTGGCATCGGTGCCATCGGCGTCGGGCGCATCGGCAAGGCGCTTCGGCTGACGCCGCTCGATCGGCCGCCGGCAGGGCGGTTCTTGTTCGGATACAACGCTGGCGGCGTGCTTCTTCCCGAAGCCGATGAGCGGTTCCGCCGGCACAGCAACCAATGGGAAAGCCGCGCGATCGCGCGCATGTTGCTGGAGCTTGGCTTCGTGGTCGACTTGGCCGGCCTTTTCGATGCGTGGCCCAGCCCTGAAAGCTATGACGGTGTCTTCTGCCTGCACAACGGGCTGGCACGCCACGCGGCGCGACTTCGCGCCGGGTGCCGGAGGATCATGCTGCTGACAGGCAGCAGCCCGGATTTCCAGAACGCCCAGGAGGCGCTGCGCCGCCGGGAGCTCACGCAGCGTACCGGCTTGGTTGCGCCGCCCGTGCGAAGCCTCGACGACGTCTCAGGCGAACTGGCTTCCTTACGCCTGGCCGATGAGTGCTGGCTTTTCGGCAATGCGGTGACCCGCGCGACCTACGAACCTGCGGTACGGGAGAAGATCCGGCTCCTGTCTCCATCGGGCGCGACACTTCGTGAACGCGGCGGCCAAAGACTTGACGGCGATCCGCGCCGCTGGCTCTGGTTCTCTGGTCACGGTGCAGTGCTGAAAGGCCTCGATCGGGTGGTCGAGGTCTTCCTTGGGCACCCGGACTGGCGCCTGGAGATCGTCGGACCGGCTGCCGAGGAGCCGTGGTTCGCCGCAGGCTACGGGAGGAGGATCGCCACGTCAGGAAACATCTTTGTCCACGGAGTGATGTCGCCCATCTCCTTCGACTTCGAGGCTCTTGCCTCGTCTTGCGTGGGATTCCTCGCTCCATCCGCAAGCGAGGGCCAGTCGACCTCTGCCATCACCTGCATGCAGGCGGGCCTTTTTCCGGTCCTTTCCACCGAGTGTGGCATCGATCTGCCGCCGGGCTGCGGGACTGTGCTCTCCTCGTCCAGCCCCGAGGAGATCGAGGAGGCGATCGAAGCGGTTCATCGCCTGCCGGACCACGAGCGTCGGCTGCAGGCGGAAACGATCGCGGACGAAGCGAGACGACGCTTCAGCCGAGGCGCCTTCCTGACGACCCTGTCTCGACACCTTGGTGCGGCGGTAGCCGCGATCGCGCGCTAGCTGCCGGGGGCGAAGCGCGCGACCCGCATTCCGTCGGCCCAGGCACCGTCCGCCAGAAAGTGCTTGGCGTATCGAGCTTCGACCGTGAAGCCGGCTGCCGCGAAAGCCCTACCGGATGCGGCGTTCGCCTCTATGTACCCGGCAGTCAGCTTGTGCAGACCCAGACCGGTGAACGCATGGTCGGCCAGTGCACCGATCGCCTCGCGTGCATAGCCGAGACCCCAGGAGGTCCGGTCGCCGATCATGATCCCGATCTCGCCGCGGCGGTTCGGCCAGTCGATAGGCCCCAGCTTGATGTTCCCGATGTGACGACCTGCCGCGCGCACGAACATGCCGAGCAGCAGGGAGTCGCGGCTCTCGTTGGCCGAGCGGATGAAGGCGGCGATCGAATGCGCATCGTGCCTGCCGTGGCGGGCCTCGAGATAGCGCAACACATCCGGGTCCTCCATCCAGGAGAGATAGGCGCCGTTTGCCGCCGTCTCGTCCAGGGATCGGAGGGTCAGCCGCGGCGTATCGATGGGATGGTCGAGCCGCATGCCGTCACGCACTTTCCAGGCGCCTGACCTGATGGCCGCGGACACCGAGGAATTGCTTGAGCTTGAAGATGTTGTTGTCGGAGAAAACCAGCATGGTGCCGAGCCCGACGGCCATCACGTCAGCGGCGAACGCCTCGTCGAGATGCTTGAGCGTTCCGGCGCCGCCTTCGAGGATGATAGGAACACGCGTCAGCTCCGACATCTCCGCGTGAAGCGCGAGATCCAGGCCTGCGCGCGTGCCTTCGCGGTCGACTGCCATCACGCGTATCTCGCCGATGCCTCGCGCCGCGGCCTCCTTCACCCAGGACTTCCAGTCGCGATCGGCGACCGCGACTTGGCGCCGGTGGTCATAGAGCCGGTAGTGGCCGGCGTCGTCACGCAGGATGTCGAGACCGAGCACGACCGCCTGGACACCGAGGACGTGGGCAAGGTCGTCGATCAGCGCCGGCCGGTCGAGGGTGGCCGCGGTGACCATGACCTTGTCGGCGCCGCCGGCGATGCAGGCGCGGGCGGTGTCGGTATCAACGATGCCGCCTCCGAAGGTGAGGGGCACGAACGTGACCGCGGCGACCGCGCGAAGCGTATCGAGGTCGGGCGCCCGTCCCTCCCGCGCCGCGTCGATGTCGACCAGCGCCAGTTCGTCGGCGCCTTGGGCGTTGTGCGCGCGCGCGGTGCCGACCGGATGCCCGGCATCGCGATGCGCTGCATAGCGGACGCCCTTTACCAGTCGTCCACGCCGGAGGAGAAGGCTCGGGATCAGGCGCCTACGGACGCTCATGGTGTCCACGCACCGAAAGCCGCGAGCAGCCGGGCGCCGTTGACGTGGCTGCGCTCGGGATGGAACTGGGTGGCGACGACGCTGTCGAAGCGGATCGCGGCGACAAGGGGGCGGCCGTGATCGGTCGTGGCGATGACGCTGCCTGCGTCCGGAGTCACCAGCGTGTAGGAATGGCAGAAATAGTAGCTGCGCTCGCCGCGCGGCCGGCCGAGCAGCGCGTCGGCTGACTCGTCCGCGTCGATCGTGTTCCAGCCCATGTGCGGCGAACGCTCGCCGAAGCCGGCGATGGTATCGAGCCCGACCACGTCGCCCGCGATCCAGCCGAGGCCTTTGTGCTCTCCGTACTCGAGAAGCCGCTCCGCCAGCATCTGCATGCCGAGGCAGATCCCGAGCAGAGGGCGGCCACGCCGGCGCACCGCTTCGTCCAGGGCTTGGTCGAGGCCGCGCGATCGCAGACGATTCAGCGCTTCGGCGGCGGCGCCGATGCCCGGCAGCACCAGGCGATCGGCGGCAAGAACCTGTTCAGGTTCGGTCACGACCTCTGGCGAGAAGCCGGCGGCGGCCACCGCATTGCTGACCGATGCGAGGTTGTTGACGCCGCAGTCGACGATCGAGAGACGCATCAGGCCTCGGTCTTGGTCGACCGGCCGGCGCGCGACCACTGGTCGTAGTCCCATGTGCGCCAGTTCTGTGCAGACGCCTTGACCTCGTCGAGGGTTGGCATTTCGTGAGGATGCACGACATGCGGCGCGACGATCTCCATGAAGCGCGGCTCGTCGATGCCGAGGAAGTCGAGGAAGAGATCGAGCGATGGCGGCCTCCGCCCGTCATAGGCGGCGACCAGCTCTGCCCCCTTCTCGCGTGACATGCGGCCGTTGCGGATGTCGATTGACGCCAGGTGGGCCGTGCGGCCGAAGCCGCGCTTCAGGAACTTGATGTAGTCGCGCACGCCCTGGAGGAAGCACTCGATCTTCTCGTAGTCGTAGTCCGGCGGGATGCCTTCGACCTGATCGCCCTTCCAGTCGAGCTCGCGCTTGACGATGTCGACCTGCTTGCGGACGTCCCAGGGAATGTAGTTGCCGAGGAACATTTGACGCACACCCTTCTCCTTGAGAAGAGACATCGGCGGCATGGCATAGGGCTTTAGGTCGCGCGCGGTGACGGGATACGGCGAGATCGTATCGTCGAGCATGCCCTGCATGTCCTCGGGGTTGATCCCGAGGTTGATGATGAGGTTGTAGCGTTCCTCGTCGTGAACCTCGATCTCGTCGTACTTGTAGAATGAGGCGTACTCGGCCGAAGGTTCGCCCCAGATGATCAGCGGCACGCTCTGCCAGGTCGCTACCCACATCGGGTAGGAATAGATGCCGGTGTGGCAGTGCCAGCAGAAGTCACCGCGCCGACGCAACGACTCGAACATCAGCTTGCGCACGACCTGCCAGTTCGGCGTGAAGTGGAGCACGTCGACGCCGAGCAGGCGAAAGGTCTTCAGGCTGTTGTCGATGACGGTGGGCCGAAGGAAGCCGTGGTCGAAACGCACCACCAGCGGCTTCAGTTTGAGCTCCTTGACCACGTACCAGAGCGTATAGGTCGAGTCCTTGCCGCCGGAGAACGGCACGATACAGTCGTAGTCGCCCTTGCCGCGCACGGAGTCGGCGATGCGCTTCAGCTCTTCCCCGCGCTCGCTCCAGTCGATGACGGTCTGTTTGACCTCGATCTGACGGCAGACGGAGCAGACGCCTTCCTTGCTGAACGACAGAGACTCGGCCGTTTCCGGCATCACGCAACGGCTGCAGGAGTGAAGCGACACGGACTCGTTCCTCGTCATTTATGGGGCCACGCCGGTCATCCGACCGGGGCTGCCTTGCATGCGTCAGGCGGCGATGTTGGGCAGCGACGATGATACATCAAAGCGCCGGGGCTGGTATTCAAGAGACGGCGGTGGCCGTCTCTGCCGACCAGGCAATCCCCCCATCCCGTCCCAGCGTCAGCGCCGCCGGCGCCAGACCGTCGCACCAGCGCCGCCAGACCGCCCGATAGGCCGTGTCGACATGTGCCGCATAGCGTGGTCCGTCGGCCAGGGCGGACGCTGCCACGCGCTCCCGGAGCCCATGGCGGACCCGACGCAGTCTTTCCTCGTCTCCCGCGAGGGCCACGGCTGTATCGATATAGGCGTCGACGCTGTCGACGACCAGCTCGCTCAAGCCTACCTGCCGAAGCAGGCTGGATCCGACTCGCGCGAAGAGATGGGGGCCCCGTAGGCTGAGGACCGGCACGCCCATCCAGAGGGCGTCATAGGTGGTGTTGCCCCCGTTGACGAAGGGGTCGAGGCAGCAGTCGACGTCGAGGTAAGGCGCATAGGCGCTCGCCGACCAGCCTGAAACGACGATCCGCTCCGGCGCGATTCCTAGACGCTGCAACCCGGCAACGGGAGCTGACGTCCGGTCGAGGACACGCCATTTGAGAAGGAGGCGCGCCTTCGGCGTGCGCCGCAGGATCTCGGCCCAGGCGGTCAGGACCGCGTCTCCAAGCTTCGCCGGGTTGTTGAACGAGGCGAAGGTGAAGACGCCGGTTCGGTCGAAAGGCGGGCCCGATGCCGGCGCCACCGAGTCGTCGGCCGGGTGATGGCAGGCATAGACGTCCGGAAGCCTGATCAGGCGCTCGGTGTGGTGGCGGTCGGCGATGGCCGGTGCGATCTCGGCGTCGGCGATCCGGTAGTCCATCTCCGAAAGTCCGGTCGTGTTGGGATAGACCGGGAAGCCGATCTGGATCGGTGCCGCCCGCTGCCCGAAGGCGAGCAGCCGCCCCTGCGGCAGGTGGCCGATGCAATCGACGAGGATGTCGATTCCGTCCCGGCGCACCCGCGCCGCGAGCTCGTCGTCCGCCATTCCGCCCGTATCGATCCAGCGGTCGGTCGCCGCCCGCAGGCGCCGGGCCATCTCGTCCATCGGCGCAGGCCCCGCATAGGCTGTGATCTCGATCTGCTTGCGATCCTGATGCTCGAAAAGTCCGAGCAGCGCGTGGCCGACGGGATGACGATGCAGGTTCGAAGAAACATAGCCGATGCGAAGGACGCGAGCGGGATCGCGATTGTTCCTGAAGGCGGACCCGACGGTCGGGTCGTGGACGAAGCGAGAGGCGAACCGACGATGCTCCAGGAAGATCGCATCGAGATCGGGCTTCTCGATGAAGCAGAGGCAGAAAAGAAGATCGCTCGTCAGCGTCGGGCTGCTCGGGTCGAGCGCCACTGCACGTCGGAACAGCGGGACCGCCCTGCCCGTCTCGCCCCGCTGCATCAGCAGGGCGCCGGCGTTGTGGTGGGCCCTCGCCGTCTCGGGCGCGAGAGCGATCGCGGCGCGATAGTGGAGACGGGCCTCCTCGAGCCGGTCCTGAGCATGACGGAGGACGCCGAGATTGAGATGAGCCGCCGCGAAGTCCGGTTCTATCGCCAGGGCGCGGATCAGGGCCGTGCTCTGGAGGGCGCCGGTCGTCGCTTCGGCGAGGTTGTGGAAGGCGACGCTCGCGGCCGGCATGAGAGCCAGTGCCTTGCGGCATTTCGCCTCCGCTTCCGCCATGCGTCCGGTCTGAGCCAGCCCCCCGGCGAGATTGACCAGGGGTTCGGCGGCATTGGGCGCGAGGCGTACGGCCTCTCGATAGCTGGCGATTGCAGACGGGTGCCGTCCAGCCGCACGAAGCGCGTGGCCGAGATCTACATGAAGGTCGGGGTCGCTCGGCGTGGACGAGATCGCCCGCCGCAGGTGGACCATCGCGTCCAGAGGCTTCTCCGACCGGAGCGCCGTACGGCCGAGGCCGGCTTGAGCGGCGGCGAGGTCCGGGGCCCGGACGAGCGCTTGGCGAAACCCCCTTGCTGCGCGTACGACGTCGAAGCGGTCGAGGGTCAGAGCATGATTGTAGAGTCCGTGAGCGCCGAGCGGATCGAGCGCGAGGGAACGCGAGAAGTGGCAAAGCGCCCCCGCCGGGTCGTTCGCACGAAGCGCAACCGTTCCGAGGGCGATAGCGAGTTCGGGCATGGACGGACGGAAGGCCACCGTACGCCGGAGATTTCCGCGAGCATTGACGAGGTCACCGGCGTCGGCGCGGGCAAGCGCTTCGCCATAGAGACGGGCAATCGTCGAGCCCTCGTCCTCGGTCATGCGTGCGGCCAGGCGCCGGTTTCGGCCAGAGCGGAAAGCATCCCATCGATGCGCCGGGGCCAGGACCAAGTCGACGCCATGGCCGCCGCCGCTTCCCGCCCCATCGCCCTCGCCTCCTCGCGCCGCGCGTAAAGCTGCTCCAGCGCCTCGACCACGTCCATCGGGTCGGTCTCGCCCCAACCGGCCGTTCCGGCAGCCGTGGGGCCGGCCGATATGGCCGACTGACGGTCGAGCGCGACGCACGGAACCGAGGCGATCAGGTCGCGGTGCCCGGTGTTGGCGGAAAGGATGGTCGGCACCCCGCAGGCAAGCGCCTCCATTGCCGCGAGATTGGTGCCACCCTCCGCGCGGCTGACGAAGACGGCGGCGTCGACATCGCCGAGCCACGAGGCCATGGCCTCGTTCGAGATCGCCGGCAACAGCGCCATGCTGTCCAGCGGGATGCCGTTCTGAGCCAGCCAGCGGGACACCGACTCCGGATCGTCGGCGGCTACAGGCGCTCCCGTGCGGTGAGGCGACTGCGCCAGATCGTCGGCGGCACCGGGAAAGGGCGAGGACCAGGCGGTGAGCAGCAGGGCGTCGGGATGCCGCGCACGGAACATGCGGAAGGCGGCGATGACGATGTCCTGCCCCTTTCTGAACTCGAGCTTGCCGCCCGAGAAGATCGTGAAGCGGTCGCCGAAGACGCCACGGCGCGGCTGCGGCCGGAACAGGGCCGTGTCGACACCCTGCGGGCAGACGGCGACATGCGAAATGCCGAAACCGCGCAGCACGTCGCCGTTCCACGTGGACCCGGCGAGCAGGAGGCGATAGCGAGCCGCCTGGGTCACGGCGTCGCCGGGACGCGTATCTTCGAGAAAGACCATGCCGATGTCCGGCGTGCCGAAGACCTGGCTGCTGAGCTGACCGGCGCCGAGGCCGTTTCCGAGCCCGTGCAGAACCGGGAAATCGAGGTGAAGCCGGCCGCCCGTCGCCAGGCGCGGCGCGACCTCGTGCTGCGCTGCCAGCGCCGGCGCGAGCACGGGGTCACTCCTCGCCTCGTCGGTCAAAAGATCCTCGGTGTAGAGCGGCACCGGGGTGGCCAGGCCGCGACGCGTGAGATCGCGAGCCAGATTGAGACCGAACACGCCCCATCCCGTGAAGCTGGTGAAGGTCCAGCGGATGCCGAGGCGCGGCAAAGGAGTGCCGGGAGGGCTCACGCGGCCTGCTTCGAGCCCCCGCTCCTGGAAGCGGAAGCTTGGCAATGGATGTCGGGACGCGGCATCGAGGATGACCCAGGCGACGGCTTGTCGCTCGGGGCGCACAGTCGCATAGATCGCCTGGAACCTGCTACGTCAGCCGTAGTGAGATAGACGCCTGTATCGAACGCGGCGAACGCCTCTCAAAAGATCGGACGGCGCAGCTGCCGCGACGGTTCGGGGGCCGGGAGGCCGTGCTCGGCGCAAAGGGCTCGGATCTTGTCCACGTCAGCGCCCGACGCTTCGGGATGAAGCACCACGCCGCGAACCAGGTCAGCGAGATCGACCGGAGGCGCATGCGCCAGCAATCCCGGCGTGGTCGTGGACTCGAAGTGGTTGTCTTCGAACAGGGGCTGATGGTCCCACGGCTTCTGCACGACGACGCGCACCTCGCGCTCGAAATCGTAATGCAGGTCCTTGTGCGTGATGTGGTGAAATAGGTTCATCGTCGGCAGCGTGCTGCTGCCGTAGTCGATGTAGCGGACGACGCCCATGAAGGCGTAGTCAGGCACTTGGGCTCGAAGCGCGCGGTAGGTGGTGCGGATCGCAACCGAGTCCGGCTTGGCAGCGTAGCAGGCCCACATCGCGCGGCTGTCGCCGGCGCCCTGGCGCCAGCAGCTGACGTAGTAGCCCTGGCGCCACTGCTCGACGATATCGCGCACGACCCGGCGATTTTGGATCACGGTCGCGCGGATCTCGTCTGTCTCGGCGCGGGCTAGCGCGTCACCCCAGAACTTGATCTCGCCGGCTGGCGAGGTGCCTTCGAGCGGCTCGCCGAGGTCGGCAGCCGAGGCCATGTAGAGGCGGCTTTCGCGCAGCAGCCAGGTGAACTTCTCGAAGGTGAGGTAGCGCCAGAGCGGCGCATCGAGATCGTCGGGTTGAGGAAAAGCCGGGTGCGCCGTCTCACGGGCCGGTGCTTCGTTCTGCTTCGCCGGCGGCAAGGCCGGATCGGCCGACTGGGGCAGCACCATGCGGGTGACGTTGTTGCGCCAGATCTCGGCGTCGCGGACGTAGCGGCGCGCGGTGTCGACCGAGCGGTGCCGGGTCTGGTTCATGATCTGCATGAGGTCGGCGCCGGCATTCGAGGCGGAGGTGGCGAGGCCGGCGCGAAGACTGTGCCCGGCATAGCGATCAGGCTCCAGGCCGGCGCCGATCGCCGCCGCCTTGACAGCGCGGGCGACGCCTCGATCGGAAAGCCGGACCGGCCTCACTCGGCCGCTCCGGGTGATCTGGTGGAAGAGCGCACCCGGTTCGTGCCCGCGCAGCGCCAGCCACGTCTGGAGCGCCTTCACCGGGCACAGCTTCGGGTCGGCCGAGCGGTGGATGCCGACCTCCTCTCCCGCCCCGACTTGGTCTGTCTTGGAGAAGCGGATCAGCACTTTGAGGCCGCTGTCGGTGACGGTGAGGTCGGCGAGATCGAGGGCGACGAGCTCGGAGCGCCGCATCGCGGCGCCGAACCCGATCAGAAGAAGCGCGCGGTCGCGGGTACCGAGGGACGTCGGCGGCAGCGCCCGCATCATGAGGGCGAGCTCGTCGGCGAGAACCGGTCGCGCCTGCATCGCCCGGGTCCCGACGGTGCGGGCAATTCCGTCCATGACGCGCGAGATCCGGGGATCCTTGAGGTCGAGGACGAGCCCGGCGGTCCTATGGGCGGCGGCGATGGCGGAGAGCCTCATGCGAATGGTCGCATATTTGAACTGTCGCTCGGGCAGGCCGGCCAGATACATGCCGACGAGCTGGGGGTCGCCCGAGAGCGGCACGATGCCCAGGCGGTCGCACCAGGCGACGTAGTCGGCGAAGGACGAGCGGTAGGCTCGCTGGGTGTTGGGCGCGCGTGCCTGGGCGGAAAAGGCGTAGGCCTTGAAGGCGTGTCCGGCGAGGTCCGCCTCGTTCCCAGTGATCCCTTCGCCGACCGGGGGGACGGCCGGCGCCGCTGTGCCCAGGGGCGTGCCAGCCCGGTCGTCTTCGGAGCTCATCCGAGAAGCATAGGGCTCTCAGTCGAGAGGCCCAGTCAAATACGTCCGATAGACACGATTATCGGACGGATTGCTTTGGCCTCCGGAGGGAGGCGGCTTCGCGGCCGTCGGCGCCGTGAGCGGATGGGACCTTCTTCTTGTCCGTCGATACGGCCAAGAGTCCGTCTCCCAGCGGCGGGGGCGCGATTTCGCCTGTCCGCAAAGTGAACGTAACTGTAAATTACGTACAAGATGCTGGAGCGACCTCTTTCTGATTGGCAGCAGCTTGCCGCCGTTTGCGGGGCCGATCTCGAGCGCGCCGCGGCGTCGGTCGGTCGCCTCGATCAGGCCGTTGCCCGGAGCTGGCTGGGCGATGCCTGGGCTCGGCGAAGCGCGTATCCGGCGACGATCGCATGCCTCGCGGCAGACGGATATCTTTTTGAAATAGAACGTCTTTTCGCCTTGGCCGGAGGGTTGCCGGTCAATCGCGTCAAGGATTTCGGGACCGACAACCGGGCGATCACAGCCTTGCGGCGGATCCAGCGGTCGGTTGGTGGGCCGTCGTCCGAAGGCGGGGCGATGGAGGCGGAGTCCCTCGACATCGAGGACGCCCTCGCCGGATTTCATGCCGTGGTCGGCGCCCCTGCCCTCCTGGGGGCGGTCATGGCCTTCCGGTCATGGTTGGAGGCGGGCCAGGCGGCCAGCGCAGCCATGACCGCCCTGCCCTCCTTCCTGGCAGTTCGAGGCCTTACCGGATCCCCTGTCCCCTGGCTCGCCGGGGGGCTGAGGCGCGCCGCCGGAGCCGTCGGGAGCTATCCGGCGAAGGCCTGGACCTCCCGCGCCTTGCAGGAATTGGGAGAAGCGGCCGCCGCCGGCATCCGGGAGTTGGAGGCGCTGACCGGCCTATGGCGATCCTGGCACGCCAAGGTAGGCCCCCGGCGGCGGAATTCGCGGTTGCCGGAGGTCATCGATCTCCTCGTCGCCCACCCGGTGCAGTCGCCCCGACAGGTTTCCCGGGTCCTCGGGGTGAGCCTGCGAGGCGCCTCGAAGCTGCTCGACGAACTCAAGGAGCTGAGAATCGTCGTCGCGCCCCTGTCGCGCCGATCCTGGCGGGTCCTGATCGCGGCCGATCTGGCGTCACTCCAGGACCAGGTCCATCACCTACCCCGTTCGGCCGGCGAGACGGTGTTTCCGGAGCCGGCTCGCCTCTCCCCACCGGTTGCCAGCGCCGGGCAGACCTCGCCCCTTTCCGCCGCCCAGATCTCCTCCCTCCGCTCCGTGATCTCGGAAAGCGACGACGTCATACGTCGGGTAACGCTTCGCCTGTCGGAGATGAGGCGTCGGCGGCCTGAACTTGACAACACGTAAATTTCGCATAGGCGATTAGTCACTCATGCGAACAATCGCGAAGAGATAATATAAGCCATTGATAAAGCTTGAAGAGACATGCGACTGATGCGAACAAGAGCGAAAATCGCGTAACGCGCATCGAGAGAATGGACGCTCAAAGCGATCTGTGAAATTTTGCGCACAGGTGCTCGGGCGAATGGGGCGATGATTGTTTCATGCGAATGATCGCTCGTCGCCCTCGCGTCCGTTAGACTGAACTCTTGGGGCGACTGTTCGCATGAGCGATCGAATTCCCGTCATCACCGTCGCGGCGACCAAGGGCGGGGTCGGCAAAACCACCCTCACCCTCAATCTGGCGGCGGCGGCCGAAGCGGCGGGCCACGGCCCGGCGGCCATGATCGACATGGACCCGCAGGGCAGCCTCAGCCACCTCTACAACCGGCGGAAAGGTGAGACCGGGCCCGTAATGCTGGCCTGCGAGAACGGCGACCTGTCCGGCGCCATCGAGGCGGCCATGGCTTCCGGGATCCGACTGGTCGTCATCGACACGCCGCCGGCCTTCCTCGACGTCACCCGGGCCTGCGTGTCGGCCGCAGATCTGGTGGTGGTTCCGGCCCGCCCCTCGCCGCTCGACCTCGAGGCCGTCGGCCCGACCATCGACATCGTCGAGGAGGCGGGGAAGCCGCTGGTGCTCGTCGTGAATGCAGCCAAGGCGCGCACGCGGCTCAAGGGTGACGCGGCCCGGGTCCTGGCCCAGCATGGCAAGGTCGCGCCGGTCGACCTGATCGACCGGATCGTCTACTCGGAAGCGATGATCGAGGGCCTCTCGGCCACCGAGCACGATCCAGGCGGGCAGGCGACCAAGGAAGTCCGACAGCTCTACGACTACATCGACCGCCAGCTTCGCCGCGCGCGCGGCGCGCCGGCCAGTAACCTCCGCGCCGGAGAGACCACATGAGCCCGAAATCCCGCCCACAGATGGACGCCTCGATCATCCGCCGTCCGGGCCAGGCAGCTCCGATTCAGGCGCCGACCTACGCACGGATCGACCCGGCCCCGGAACCGGCCGCCGTCGCCCCGGCTCCGGTTCCCGCCGCACTATCTGCTTCCGCTCCGGTGCCGCCGTCGATGCCCGAGCCCGCTCCGGCGGTGGCCTCGCGACCGCGGGAGGCTCCGGCGCCCCGCATCGAGGGCAAGTCCTCCGACAACATGCCGTGGCTGGGGGGACGTCCGTGGACGCGCAAGCTCGGCATCCGAGTCGACGAGGACCGCGTGCGGCGGATCAAGATCGTCGCCGCCGCGCGCGGCGCGACGATGGAAGAGCTGCTGGTCGAAGCCATCGACCAGTACATGGATCGGCACTGGCCCGAGGTCTCGCGCGGCCTGCGCTAGCGCCGGAGCGCCTTGCAAGGCGATCGGGCGGTGGCTATCTGAGGGCCTCACCACGGAAGGCGTTCATGGCGGAAGCATCTCAGGATCGAACCCAGGCGGCGTTCGCCGTGCTCGAGTCGTCGATCCCGACATCGGATCTCTCCTTTGAGCTCGACCTCAAGCGGCTCTGCCATCCGAACTGTCCCCTGCCGTTCGACCACTACAAGAGCCGGATCGCCTACGCGTATCTCGTGCTCTGTGCCGTCGTCTTCGGCGCCATGTTCACCTTCGGCATCGAGCAGAAGATCATCTGGGCGACGATCGCGGTCGTGTCGCTCGTCTACTGGATCGGGGTCCGCCCGATCCTCGAGCGCCGCGCCGCCAAGAAGATCATCGCCTACATCATGGAAGAGCCGTCTCGGCTCGAGCGCATCTGGAAGTACGGCGGCCTCGTGCTGGTGAAGAAGGACGGAAGCCGTGCCGTCGCGCCGAAGGACGACTGGCGCACCGCGGTCATCGGCTCCAAGAGCTGACGACGCGGGTGAGCTCGCGACGGGACGAGGCGCTCGCGCTTCTTCATCGAGGTCATGAGGCGCACCGGCGAGGGGACATAATACGGGCTTCGTCCGACTACCGGCGTGCGACGGCTCTACTGCCCGACCTCGCCGATGGCCCTTATCTCCTGGCGATCGCTGAGCTCCAGATCGGAGAGGCACGGCCGGCCGCCACTCGCCTCAAGGCCTTGCTTCATCGCTTCCCGCCCTTGGCGGCGATCGCCGTCAATCTCGGCCTGGCGCACATGTCCGTCGGCGAAGCTAGCGCCGCCGCGATCGCTTTCCGCAGCGCGGCCGCGCTCGATCCCGGCGAGGCGACGGCATGGATCGAGCTCGGCAATCTGCGTGCACGAGCAGCGGACTACGCCGGTGCGTCTCTCCTGTTCGGCCGGGCTGTCGGCCTCGACCCGGCTGACGCCGTCGCGCTCGGCAATCTCGGCGGTGCGATGGCGGCGCGCGGCAGCCGGTCGGCGGATCGCTGGCTTCGCCGATCGCTGGCGTCGTCGCCCGCTTCCGCTCGAACCTGGATCAATGCCGGGCATGGTCTGCGAGAGTCCAGGGAGTGGTTGGCTGCGGCCTGCGCCTATGATCGGGCCGCAATGGTGGAGCCTGCGAACGCAACCGCGCAGTCGGAAGCGCTTCATGCGCGGCTGCAGATTGCCGACTGGACCGATCTGCCGCGACGGATGACGGCGCTCCGCGTGGCGCTCGAAGGAGGCGGGGCCGCACCGCCGTTTCACCTGCTGGCGCTCGATCTTCCGCCTTCTCTCAAACGCGCCAACGCCGAGCGCTGGAGCGCGCAGTATGGGGCGGATCGGCTTCCGTCTCGTTCCTCGATGCCCGGCAAGCGCCTGAGGCTTGGCTACATCGGAGGAGATTTCCGCCGGCACGCGGTCGCCTACGAGACGATCGGTCTGTTCGAGGCACACGACCGGCAGCGCGTCGATCTTTTCGCCTACAGCTGGTCCGCCGACGACGGCAGCGACATCCGCGCGCGGCTCGATAGGGTGTTCGGCGGCATCGTCGATATAGGCCCGATGAACGACGAAGCCGCGGCGGCGCGCATCGCCACCGATGCCGTCGATGTCCTGATCGACCTCTCCGGGCACACTTATGGAGCGCGGCCGGGCATCCTCGCCCGGCGGCCGGCGCCGGTGCAGGTCAACTACTTCGGCTTTCCCGGCGTGACCGGCGCGACCTATCACGACTACGTCCTTGCGGACGCGATCGTGGCGCCGACCAGCAGCGATGAAGGCTATCGAGAGGCAGTGGTGCGCCTGCCGGGATGCTACTGGCCGCACGACGAGCGCCGGAAGGTAGGAGCGGCGCCGGACCGTGCCCAGCAAGGATTGCCGCCAGATGCTTTCGTCTTCGTCTGCTTCAATCAGGTCTACAAGATCCAACCGTCGAGCTTCGCGGTCTGGATGAAGGTCATGCGATCCGTGCCGGATTCGGTACTCTGGCTTCTGGATCAAGGGCCGGTGGCTCGGACGAACCTGAAGCTGCAGGCGACGCGGCAGGGGATAGAGGCGACGCGCCTGATCTTCGCCCCACCTGCCGCACACGATGTACACCTCGCGCGGATCGCGGCCGCCGACCTCGCGGTGGATACCCAGCCTTACAACGCGCACACGACGGCGTCCGATGCGCTCTCCGTCGGCTGTCCGATGGTCGCCTGCCTCGGCGCCGACTTTGCTGGTCGGGTGTGCGCCAGCATGCTTACGGACCTGGGATTCGATCAGTTGATCGCCCCCGACGCCGGTGCCTATGCCGATCTGGTGTTCGGGATGGCCCGCGATCGCTCGCGCCTATGGGCCTTTCGCGAGCGGCTGCTGGCGCGGGTGAAGGCTGGGCCGTTGTTCGACATGCAGCGGCTTGCCCGCTCGGTCGAGGATGCCGCGACCGAGATGACGCACCGCTACCGCGCCGGGCTTGCGGCGGTCGGCTTCACGGTCACGCCGGCCGGCATCACGACGAGCGTTCGGCGAGACGCCTGAGCGGCTCGAGCGCCACGGCGATGTCGTCGAGCAGCAGCAGGAAATGCTGTCTCGCGAGGTCAACGAAGCGACGCCGTTCGTCGGCGGAGGCCGCCATGAAGCTTCGCTCGATCGTCGCCTTGAAGTAGCTCGTGAGGATTCCGTAAAGCATCTCGTAGCCGGCGGGAACGTCGCGTGTGCCGCGATGAAGCAGCGCATGCGCCTCGCTCACGGCATGCGCATAGGCTGCGGTGTCGGTAAGAGGGCGGCCAAAGAGCTCCTTCAGCTGCAAAGAGATTTTGGCCACCGTCTCGGCAAGACCCGCCATGCGCAGTCCATAGCTGTCGGCATCGAGCGGCGGCGGTTCGAAGCGCTCGCGAAGGGCGGCGAGGGTTTCGATCCGGCTCCCGCGATAGCTGTCGAGGGCGAGCTGGTCTGGCCTCAGGTTGGTCGCCCGATGGAGACGAGCGCCTTCACCGCATTGGATCAGGCTCAGGTCCGGCCAGCCGGCCAGGAAGATTTCCATGGCGACGTGGCTCATATGGAAGGTGTCGTCCGCGAGCAATGTATCACCGAGGATGGAAGGCAGCGTGTGGCGGGTATCCCGGTAGTCGAGCAACGCCACCTCGGCGAGACCGATGTCCGCCAGATCCTTGCGGGCGGTGTTCGACGCGTCGTCGATATAGATCGTGCCGGACGCGTGATGTCGGTTCGGGTCCCGGTAGCCGAAGTCGACGCCGAGCAGCGTTATGCGCCGGAATCCGAGCGTGGCGGCGATGCCCACCGCCGCGTTTCCGACGATCGGATAGCAGCCGGGAACGGTTTCCACCGTGTTCCCCATGAGACGTGAGCTGACGGAGTTTTCACGCACGAACAGGTGAGCCGTCCGGAATATGTCCAGGGCGTCCGGAACCATGCCGTTCGAGGCCAGCAGCGTGATCCGCTCGAAAAGCGACTGGTCGGGCAGCTCCCGCAAGATCGCCGTGGTGGCCGGCGCGGTCTCGAGCTCGATGTGGAAGTCCGGTTCCATGCCGGCGCGCGCGAGCGGCCGGATCGCTGAGCCACCTGCGAAGATGATCACTCGGTCGCGGATCCGCGTCAAAAGGTCGAGCGACTTGTCCAGGGATGGTCCGGCACCGACGACGACGGCATCGCCACCCGCGAGAGCGGGCCATCTATGCCGCAGCCATCGCCTCGGTTTGCGAATGTTCTCCGCGGTCTGGAGGATCTGGCGCCGCTCGTCCTTGAAGTATCCCCATCCGTAGCCGAGCAAAGGCAATCGCTGGCTGACGTTGTCCGCGATCAGATCCATGTAGGGAGACTGATAGAGGCGAAAATACCGGCTGCCGACGATGAGGGCCGGGTTGGGACGCTGCAGGGCGGCAAGAAGACCATCGAGCCCTGCTTGTGGCTCGGCCTCGACGACGATGGTGAGGCTTCGTCCGTCCTTCGCGAAACGTTCGACGATCGGACGCCAGTCGATGGCATGGAGGGAGGCGCGGAGGATCTCCGCGTCGGACTCGAAGAGGACGAGGTGGCTCGGATCGTATCGGGAGAGCAGGGGCTCCAGGTGCCAGCCAAGGCCGATGCCGAGGACGGTCAGGAGCGGTGCGTAGCCGGGAGTGACGGTGTAGGGCCTCGGCTGCGCCATGAGGGGCGTGCCGAAAGCTGCATCCAGCGCCAGAATCCGTTGGTAGGCGACTTCGTCTTCCGGCACGTAGGCGGAAATGCCGGGCTTGAAGGACTGGTCGGCTTCGGCGAAGCCGGCGACGTGCTGATCGGCGAGCGCGCGCGGATCCACCGCATAGAAGGCACTGTTGTTGATGGCGAAGTTGAGAACGACCTCGGGCGCGGCAGCATCTGCCAGAAGGAGCGGCGGCGGCGAGGTGGATGCATCGAGCTTGGCGAGGACGCCGGTAACGGCGGCTAAGGCAGTGCGATTTGCCGCGTAGCGGCGAGCGAGGGCTGGCGAGGCCGGATCGACGGGTGCGAGCGTCAAAGTCATCGGCGGGGAAAAGACCATAGTCATGTCCGCGTATACAAGACATCAGCGACCGCCGCGGGTTGCGCACGGGTCTCCTATCCAGTATTCGACCGAGGCCGCGAAGGTTTCTCGTCCCTGGGGCTTCTTCCGTCGGCGTCCTGACGGATCGGGGTAGGCTACTCCTTGTCGCAACCGATGATCGGATCTCACGTCCCTTCGATCCAGGCGCGCATTGCCGAGCGCACCGGGGCGGAAATAACGGCCCTGGTCGCTCGGTTTCCCGCGCTCGAGCCGGCTCTGGCGCCCTTCGAGGGCGTGATGCCTTCCTTTCTTGTCGATCCGACCGGAACAGGCGGGGTCGTCGATCTCGTGACCGAGAGCGGCCGCTACTATGGCCGAGACGCGCGCGACGTGGCGACCGAGCAGATCGGTCGGGCGCTGTCGGAGCGGGCGAACATCGAGTGCCGCATGCCGATGCCGACCGCGGCTCACGGTCGCTTGCACGAAATTAGTCAGGACCTGCTGCGCGCCGGCAGTTTCGCCGCGGAATTGCCGGCGCGGGCCGACGGCGCGCCGAAGCACGATCGGTCACGCCTTCTTTTCCTGGCCGGCCTCGGACTGGGTCATCATGCCGCGGGACTGATCGACGAGCTCGATCCGCGGTACGTCCTGATCTACGAACCCCAGCCGCAGCTCCTCTACTGCGCGAGCTTCACGGTTCCATGGCGTCGGCTCATCGAGAAGCTGAGCGGGGAGGGTCGAAGCTTCCTGGTCCTATCCGGGGGCACGATCGAGGCGTCGGCCCAGAAGGTCAAGGGCTGGCTCGAAACCGTTCCGGCGGTGAACGTCGACGGTGCCCGCTGGGTTCAGCACTACGATCATCCGGGCTTCGAGCCGCTGAAGAGCGTGGTAGCTGAGCATGTCCGCATGCTCAACAAAGCGCCCGGGTTCTTCATCGACGAACGCCGCCAGTTCGTCCACACGCTGGCAAACCTGTCGAAGACCCAGGGCATCCTTGCCGAGCGCAGGCCGCGGACACTCGATGGAGATATCATCCTGGTCGGGTCCGGCCCGTCACTGGACGAGGCGCTGCCGTTGATTGCGCGCGCGCGCAACCGGGTGATCGTCTTCTCCTGCGGTACCGGCCTGACGCCGCTTCTCCGCGCGGGCATCCTTCCCGACTTTCATATCGAGCTCGAGACCTCATCGGGTCGCTACGCGCTCGCGAGCGCGGTCGAGAATCCGGCGGTGTTCCGTTCCGCGACGCTGATCGCGTCGAACGGCTACTATCCACCCTCCTTCGACCTCTTCGAGCGGCGCCTCATGTTCCTGCGGCCGGGAAACTTCGCGGCCTGGGTTTTCCGGGGACTCGGCACACCGTTGTCGCACGGGGCGCCGACCGTCACGAATGCGGCGGCGGCACTCGCGCATTTTCTCGGTCTTCGCCGCATCTTCGCGTTCGGCGTCGATCTCGGTTACTACGACACCGCGGTCCAGCACTCGCGGAAGAGCCTGTACTTCGACGAGAAGAAGCAGGGCTTTCATCCGGACTTCGCCCATCTCCCCGGCGGCCAGGTCTTGCGGTCCTTCTATCCGACTTCCGAGATCGAGGTTCCGGACAACCAGGGGGGCCGCATCCTCACGAACGACATTTTCTATCGCTCGCTGCGCGCCTTCGATGCGTTCGTCCATGACGAGAAGGTCGAGCTGATCCATTGCGGTGTCGGGGCCCGCATCTGGGGCGCCCAGGTACGTCGCATCGACCAGCTCTCTGAATCGGATTTCTCCTGTGACCGGGAGTCGGTTCTGGCGGGCATCGCGGCGCGATTCCAATCGGTGAACACAGCTGTGCTCGACCTCGACAGGGTCGTTGCGGCCGAACGAGGGAACCTGTCCTCCTTCGTTTCCGTCATGGAAGGGATTGCGCGGCCGCCGATCGCCTCGCTTTCGGATTTTCTGGACCGGGCCGACGCCGTGTCTCGGCGCCTCCGAGAAGCGGTGACGGAATCCGAAGTCGGCCCGCAACGACTGGTCGGAGGCGAATTCGAGAAGCTGACGATGTTCGCCTCCGATCTGGCACGGAGTACCACCGATCGCTCGGTCGCCGAACGCGTGTGGGAAGCTTGGCGGGCCGGGATCGGCGCGCTCGGGGTTCACATGCAGGCAGAGATGGCGACCGTGGTGGCCGGGCAGGGGATCGATCCCATCCCGGGCGGACGGAGAGGGTGAACGGAATGTCCTTCACGCTCGATCGCGGTGACGTCGACCTGGTTGTCTTCGATTTCGATGGGGTCCTTACGGACAATCGCGTGCTGGTCTTCGCCGACGGCACCGAAGCGGTCTGGTGCACGCGTGCCGACGGCCTTGCCTTCGATGCGTTCCGGAGAAACGGTGTCAGGACGTTGATCCTTTCGACAGAGAAGAGTGTAGTCGTCGCCGCACGGGCGGCGAAGCTGCAGGTCGAGGTCATGTCCGGCTGCAGCGACAAGGCCTCGACGCTCCAGAAGGTCTGCCGTGAACGCGGCTTGCGGCTCCAGCGGATCGTCTACATCGGCAACGATCTGAACGACCTCGCCGTAATGCGGCTCGTCGGCACACCGATCGCGGTCGCTGACGCGCATCCGAGGGTCGTCGAGATCGCACGCCACACATTGGCGGCGCGGGGCGGCGAGGGGGCGGCGCGCGAGATCGCCGAGCATGTCCTCCGCCTTGCCATTGGCGAATAGTCATGGCCGGTTCGCCCGAAATCCTTGCGCTGGTCCCGGCACGCGGGGGATCGAAATCGGTGCCGCGCAAGAACGTGCGCACGATCGGCGGCCGTCCCCTGATCGCCTGGTCGATCGAGCAGGCGAAGCGTTCGCTTCGCATCAGCCGCATCGTGGTCACGACGGACGACCAGGAGATCGCGCAGATCGCGCGCGAGTGGGGCGCGGAGACCCCTTTCATGAGACCGGCGGAATTGGCCGGTGATCGTTCGACCGACGTCGAGTATCACGAGCACGCGTTGCGTGCGCTCGCGTCGGCCGAAGGCTATCGGCCCGACGCCATCGTCAACCTCCGCCCGACCATGCCGGTACGCCGGATCGCGACGATCGACCGCGCGATCGAGGCGCTGATCGCACGGCCGGATGTGGACTCGGTGCGCAGCGTCTCCCTTGCCGAGCAGACGCCCTACAAGATGTGGCGTATCGGTGCCGAAGGTCTCATGGAGCCCATTGCCGCGATCGCCGGCGTTGCAGAGCCGTACAACCAGCCGCGCCAGGACCTGCCGCCGGTCTACTGGCAGGACGGGTATGTCGACGTCGTCTGGGCCAGGGTGGTCCTGGAGCAGCGCTCGACCACGGGACGGCGGATTCTTCCCTTCATCATCGAAGAACCAAACCAGGACATCGACTACGAAGACTCCATCGGCGAGGCGGAGCGGCTGCTGAAGGCGCTCGATGAACCGTCCACGGCGGCACCGCTACGCGAGGTCAAGCACCCGTCATGAAAGTCTTGCTGTTCGGCCTGGGCTCCATCGGCCAGCGCCACGCGCGCATCTTGAAGCAGGTGCTCGGCGATGCGGTGGAACTGGGCGCGTTTCGCCAGTGGGGGCGGAAGCTGGTGATCAATGACGACCTCAGCGTCATCGAAGGTGTGGATCCGGCCGAGCATTGGGGCGTTCGCAGTTTTTCCCGCCTCGATGAGGCTTTCGCATGGGGGCCGGCCGCCGCCTTCGTGACAAACCCGATCTCGATGCACGTCGAAAGCGCTCGGCAGGCGATCGAGGCCGACTGCCATGTCTTCATCGAGAAGCCCCTTAGCCACACGGACGATGGCGTCGTCGAACTTGCAACGGTTGCAAAATCGCGTCGGCTGGCTCTCGCGGTCGGTTACCAGCTCCGCCACCACCCTGCGCTTGCCTTGATCCGGCAACGGATCGCTGCGGGTGCGATCGGTCGCGTCTGCGCCGTCGACATCGAGTTCGGCGAATACCTGCCGACGATGCACGCCTACGAGGATTACCGCGAGACGCATATGGCGCGGAAGGACCAGGGCGGAGGTGCCATCCTCTGCCTCAGCCACGAGATCGACGCGATGTGCTGGCTCTTCGGGGCGCCGCTGTCGGTTCTTGCGATCGGTGGTCATCTCAGCGACCTCGAGCTGTCCGGTGTCGAGGATGTGGCGACCATGCTGTTCACCGGGGAGCAGGCGGGCCGCAAGGTTCCGATGCGTGTCCATCTCGATTTCCTGCAACGCCCGCCGCGCCGTCGCTACAAGATCGTCGGCGATGCCGGATCGATCGAGTTCGACTATCATCAGCGTGAGCTCGTCCAGACCACGCCGTCCGGTCGAGACGTGACGTCCTTCACGAACTGGCACCGAAACCAGATGTTCGAAGCCGAGGTGGCGGAGTTCATGTCCTGCGTGCGCGGTGAACGCGATCCCGCGCCCTTCCTCGACCACGCGCTCTCGACCCATCGCGTGTGCATGGCAGCGCTCCGGTCGCTCTCTTCCGGCGTCCCGGTCTCGATTGACCGGTCATGAGCGGTCTCCCGGACAGCTTTTCCCTAGTCGGTCGTACCGCGCTCGTCACCGGTGCCGCCGGTTTGTTTGGGCCGGAGCATGCGGACGCCTTGTTGGAGATCGGCGCCAAGGTCGTCCTGACGGATATCGATGCGGTGCGTCTCGAACAGGCGAGCCGGCCGCTCGCCGAGCGCTTCGGGACGGAGCGGGTGCTCTGGCGGGTAATGAATGTCGCCGATCCGGCCTCGATCCAGGCGGTCGCCCAGGATCTTGCGGGCGAGACGGTCGATATCCTGGTCAACAATGCGGCCATCGATGCCAAGGTCGGACCCGGCGGCGGCGGCAACCTGTCTCGGCTCGAGACGTTCGGACTCGATGCCTGGCAGCAGGAGGTCTCGGTCGGGCTGACGGGGGCGTTCCTCTGTACGCAGGTGTTCGGCGCGGCCATGGCGGAGCGCGGCCGTGGCGTCATCCTCAACATTGCCTCCGACCTCTCGGTAATCGCCCCCGACCAGCGTCTCTACCGCAAGGACGGGGTCGAGCCCGGGGCGCAGCCGGTAAAGCCGGTGACTTATTCGGTCATCAAGGCGGGGCTGGTGGGCCTGACCCGATATGTCGCCACCTACTGGGCCGACAAGGGTGTCCGGGCCAACGCGCTCTCGCCCGGCGGCATCTTCACCGGCCAGGACGAGGCCTTCGTCCAGCGTTTGTCTTCGCTGATCCCCATGGGCCGGATGGCGACTCGCCAGGAGTACCGGAGTGCGGTTCAATTTCTCTGTTCGGACGCTTCGCGGTATATGACCGGGCAGAATATCGTCATCGACGGCGGCCGCTCGGTCTGGTGACCGCGCCCGGCGTCCTCAGTGTCCAAGGAAGCTTGATGAGCAAGAGTGTCCAGATCGGCCCCTACACGGTGGGCGAGGGGCAGTCGCCGTTCCTGATCGGCGAGGTCGGCATCAACCACAACGGCGACGTCGCGCTGGCCAAGAAGCTGGTGGACCTCGCGGTCGAGCACAAGTTCCACGCGGTCAAGTTCCAGAAGCGGACCGTTGACGTGGTGTTCACGCCGGAAGAGCTGGCGCGTCCGCGCGAGTCTCCGTTCGGCAGCACCAACGGCGAGCTGAAGCGCGGCCTCGAATTCGGGCAGGAGCAGTATCGCGAGATCGATGCCCATTGCCGTAAGCAGGGCATCCTCTGGTTCGCCTCGCCGTGGGATGAGGCCAGCGTCGACTTCCTCGAGGCCTTCTCGCCGCCGTGCCACAAGGTGGCGTCGGCCAGCTTGACCGACCGGGGGCTGCTGACGCGGCTGCGCAAGGCCGGCCGGCCGGTGATCCTCTCGACCGGCATGAGCACGCTGCCGCAGATCGACGAGGCGGTGAAGACCCTCGGCGATACGCCGCTCGTACTGATGCACACGACCTCGACCTACCCGGCCAAGCACAACGAGCTCAACCTTGCCGTCATCGAGACGTTGAGGAAGCGCTACGGCGTGCCGGTCGGATACAGTGGGCACGAGCCCGACATCATCCCGACGGTGATGGCCGTGGTCGGCTTCGGCGCCTGCGTCGTCGAGCGACATGTCACGCTCGACCGCTCGATGTGGGGCAGCGACCAGAGCGCCAGCATCGAGCCGCGCGGCATGGAGCTGATCAGCAAGTACATCCGCATCTGGCCGACGGTCCGTGGCGACGGCGTCAAGCAGGTCTATGCCAGTGAGGAGCCGATCCTCGCCAAGCTCCGCCGGGTGAAGGACTTCTGAGCGCATGACCGGGCGCGAGGTGGCGCGGCCGTGAACCTGATCCATCTCGCCAACGTCAACTCGACCAATGTCGGAAACGGGGCCCTGATCTGCGGCCTCGAACGGTTGTTCGCCGAGGACCTGCCGCAGGCGAAGCTCACGCGCGCCGCCTGGGACGATTACACCTTCGAGAAGCTCGCTTTCGACCGTGCCTTCGTCGACATGGTCAACCGCAGCGACGGGCTGATCGTCAACGGCGCGGTCGCCATAAACGGCCGCTCCTACCTCCGCAACGCCGGCTTTCGCCTCGACCTCCCGCTCGCGCTCTGGCGCGAGATCGAGAAGCCGGTCGTGCTCTTTGGGCTGTCCTATCGGCATTGGAAGGGACAGGTCTTCCACCATCAGGATCGGCTCGCCGAGGTGGTGGGATTCATCCTTGATCATCCGCGCATGATCCTGGCGCTCCGCAACGACGGCACGCGCGAGTGGCTGTCGAGCCTTCTGGGTGTTCCGGCCGAGCGTTTTGCCGAGGTGCCGGATACCGGCCTCTTCATAGAGCCCGAGGACGGTCCGGATCCGGAGATCGCTCCCGGTCGCCTCAACGTCGTGCTCGCCGTGAACAACGAGGACGAGGCCGAGCGCTACGCCGGGGGCCGCAAGGCAGCGGTGCTCGACGGGATCGTCAGGACCCTGGTCCACCTGGCCGAACGCCACGACGCCAACCTGATCCTGGTGCCGCACTATCTCGACGACTTCCGCATGATCGGCGAGATTTTCGAGCGCCTGCCGCCCCGCATCGCCCACCAGCACGTGATCACGACGGGACTCTCACGCGTTTCCGGCGCGCGCAGGTTCTATGGTCGCTATGCGAAGGCGGATCTGGTCCTGGCCATGCGCGTGCATGCCATGTCGCCGTCGATCGGTATGGGCGTGCCGTTGGTTGTCCTCTCGTCCCAGGGCCGCATGTCGACGTTCCTGAGAAAGCTCGACTTGGGCGACATCGCCGTGGATATCTTCGGGCCGGCCTTTGCCGTCGAGCTCATCGCCGCGGCGGAACGGACGATCTCGGCACCGCTGGAACGACGCACCCGCCTGTTGGCCGCGGCCGCGGCGCAACGGGCCGAGGCGCGACGCTTCATGGAACGGGTCGGCACGCTCTTCTAGGGTCAGGCAGATAGCCGCCGGTCTTGCGATAGAGCTGAACGGATCGAGTCCACCACATCGGACCACACGCCGGGTCGACGTTGCCGGAACAGGCGCAAGGTCGGATACCAGGGACTGTCATCTCGCTCGGTGAGCCAGCGCCAGCAATGGTCGGCACGCGAAAGTACCCACACGGGTCGATTGAGCGCTCCGGCCAGATGCGCGACGGCCGTGTCGACCGTCAGCACCAGATCGAGATTGGCTATCAGCGCCGCGGTCTCGTCGAAGTCGGTCAGGTGGGCCGAGACGTCATGGATGGGAAGCGAGGACGTCGCAATCTCCGCGCCGGCGCGTCCAACCTGCAGCGAGACGAAGGCGACGCCGTCGATCGCAGCGAGAGGCGCGAACGACGAGAGCGGGAGCGAACGGCGGCGATCGGTCTCGGCGGCCGTTCGGTCTTCGGATCGCGGGTTGCCGGCCCAGGCGAGGCCGATACGTCGCTTGGCCGGCGTCAGGGCATTCAGGCGTGCGCTCCATTTTGCGACCTTTGCCGGATCCGGCACGAGGTACGGCGTTTCTCCGGGGATGCTGGCGACCGAAAGGCCGAGCAGCGCCGGCAGGTCGAGGAGGGCAGCGTGGCGATCGTGCGCCGGCCGGCTTGATGCCGCCGGGAAGTCCGCCCGGCGCCCGACGACCTCGATGCCCGGAAGACTGCGGGCGACGAGGGAGTGCAGTTCCGGTTGCACTTCGAGGACCACGCGACGTGCGCGCTCGGCTGCCGGCCGCGCGAGACGGCAGAACTGCAAGGTGTCGCCGAAGCCCTGTTCAGCGATGAGGAGCAAAGTGCCGCCGAACTGTTGTCCGTCCCATGGCGTGCCGGCCAAACCGCTGGTCAGCGCGGAGAAGGCGGGCATCCGCCAACGCCAGGCGTAGTCGGCGAAGCCGCGATCGAAGTCGCCGAGCGCGAGGCGGGCCCAGCCGCGGTTCTGGCGTCCGGTGATGTGCTCGGGCCTCAGCGCCACCGTGCGTCCGTAGAACCGAAGAGCGGTCGGATAGTCGCTGAAACGTGCGGCAAGGGTTCCGAGGTCGAGATGCGCATCCGCGAAGTCCGGAACCAGGGTCACTGCCTGCCGGAGCGCCTCCGATGCCGCCGTCAGATTGCCAAGCCGCAACGCGGCCAGTCCGAGGTTGTGAAGGAACGCGGCGTCGTTCGGAACGAGGGACAGCGACCTGCGGATCTCCATCGGGATCGTCGCGACGTCGGCGAGATCGAGGCGAAGCATGCCGAGAAGGTTGCACGCGTCGGGATCATCGGGACGGTCGGCGATATGCCGCTTGAGGAGTCTGGCTGCGGCTTTGGCATCGCCCTTGTTGAGGGCGTCGAGGGCGAGACCGGTCACGGTTTGAAGCCCTGGAGCTCGGTTGCGACGTTGTCGATGACGGAGGTCCAGTCGCCGGGCGACGCCTGCCGGAAGAGGCGGAATGTGGGGTACCAGGGGCTGTCGGAGCGATGTTCGAGCCAGCGCCAGTCTGGGGCGTGGTGGAGGAGGAGCCAGGTTGGCCTGGCGAGGGCGCCGGAGAGATGGGCGAGCGCGGTGTCGGAGGTGATGACGAGGTCGAGCTGCTCGAGGCAGGCGGCGGTGTCGGCGAAGTCGGTGAAGCCGGGGCCGAGATGGAGGAGGTTGGAGTGACTGTCCTCAGGCCCGGGATCGCGGACGAGGCCGACGAAGGACCGGAGATCGAGGAGGCGCCGGATCGGCGCGAAGCCGGGGGAGCGTTCGCGATCGCGGCGGAAGGCCGGGTTCCCCTGCCAGTTGAGGCCGACGCGCGGTCGCGGGAGCGACGCCAGCTTCTCCTCCCACCGTGCCCGACGCTCGGGCGGTGCCGCCAGATACGGAACCTGCGAGGGGATCGTCTCCAGACGCGTCCCCACCAGATGCGGAAGGCTCATCACCGCCGCATGCGCATCGACCTCAGGCACTCGATCGCCGCGCCGGACGACGTCGACCCCGAGGCTTTCCGCAAGAGCGACCAAGGGCTCCATGACGTCGACCGTCACCTTCGCGCCGGCCGCCTCGAGGATCGGCACGTAGCGCAGGAACTGGATCGCATCGCCGAAGCCTTGTTCCGACCAGATCAGGAGACGGAGGCCCGGCCGGATCTCGCCATTCCAGGCGGGCACGGTGAAGTCGCGCCCGTTGACCGAACGAAACTCCGCGAGCTTCCAGCGCGCCTCGAGGAGGCCGAGTCCGCCGTAGTCTCCCTTTGCCAGACGCGCCTGGGCGAGGATCCAAGCGGCCTGCGCCATTCCCCGATCCAGAGCCAACCCGCGACGCGCATGTCGGGCGGCGTCTTCGCGCAGCGCGGCTCCCCAGCTGGCGATGGCAAGGTTTCCGAAGCCGGCCGCGTGCGAGGGCGTCGATGCCAGCAGGATCCGGCTCTGCCTCGCGGCCGCGATCGACAGGTCGCGATCCAGCAGCCTCGTCCCGAAACCAAGCCGCGCATCCTGTGTATAGGGATCGATGGCGAGCGCACGCCGGAACGAGACGTCCGTCTCGTCCGTCGGACCGAGGGCGGCTCCAAGCAGCGTATGACCGCCGACTGAACCTGGTTCGAGCGCCAGCAAGACTCGGCACCTCGTCGCCGCCGCGACGGCGTTTCCGGCTCGCAAGGCCGCGACGACGAGGTTGAACCAGAGGGCCGGCTCCATCGGCGCGACGCAGACGATGCGCCGGAGCGTCCGTTCGGCGGTGGATAGATCATGTGCGTGGATGGAGAGGGCGGCGAAGTCGCGTGCCGTCGCGGCGCTGCGCGGATCCACAGACAAAGCGCAGCGCAGCAGGCGTATCGCCAGATCGGGTCGGCCTCTTCGTGCGGCGTCACCAGCCTCGGCGATGAGGTCGGCGATCATCGCGATCCGCGCCAGATCGGAAGGTCCGCCGCGATGGCCCCGATGACCGACTCCCAGTCACCGCGCCGGAGCTGCCGGTACAGGCGAGAGGCCGGATACCAGGGACTGTCGCTGCGCCGTTCGAGCCAGCGCCACTCGGGCACATAGGACAGCATCACCCAGGCGGGCCGCCCGAGGGCGCCCGCAAGGTGCGCGACGGCGCTGTCGATGGTGACGACGAGGTCGAGCTCGGCCATTACCGATGCGGTGTCGGCGAAGTCGCGAAATCGATCGCCATGGTCGAGGATCGGATGACGGAGTGTCTCGAGGTCGACCTGGCGCGGACCGACCTGCAGCGAGTGAAGCGAGCCGCCTGCGGTCGCGAGCACGTCAACCAGCGCAGCCAGGCTCTCCGGAGGCAACGAGCGCATGCGGTCGGCCTTGTATTCCGGCCGGCCGGCCCAGAAGAGACCTATCCGCGGCCTGTCGCCATTGACGGGCAAGGCGGTCGAGTCTCGATCGTCGGCATGGAGATACGGAACGTCAGCCGGGATGCTCTCCAGGGTCGTGCCGAGGAAGTGAGGAAGGCTCATCAGCGGCGCATGCGCATCGATGCGCGTCGGAACGTCGTCGAGGCCGCAGACAGGTATGGCCGGCCGCAGGCTCGCGAACAGGCGCTGCAGGGGCGTGGGCGCGGCCAGCGTGAGATCGACACCCCTGCGCGCGAGGATCGGCGCGTAGCGAACGAAGTGAAGGGAGTCGCCGAAACCCTGTTCGCACCACAGCAAGAGGCGGAGACCCGACCTGATCTCCCCGTTCCAGAAGGGCGCGGCCCAATGGGTCCGGGTCCGCTGCATTTCGGTCAGCTCGAACCGTCGCTGATAGAGCTGGAAGCCGTGGCGGAGGTCGCCGGCCGCGAGGCGACAGGTGGAAAGTGCGAAAGCGGCTTCGGCATTGGTGGGCTCGATGTCGAGCGCCCGCCCATAGGATCGCTCCGCCTCGGAGCGAAGCCCGAGGGCATTGACTGCCAGTCCCTCGTTTACGCGCGCGGCGACGAGCGCCGGTTCGAGACAGATCGCGCCGCGCGCCTTCCTGATCCCGGCTTCGGGCTGCTCGGTGCGATTGAGAGCCTGAGCCAGATTTGCGAGGACCCGGGCCGCGCCGCGGTCCAGGGCGAGAGCCCGCCGCTGCCAGGCGATGGCGTTCTCGAGCAGATTGCGTTGCGCCATCGCCTCGCTGGCATTGGCGAGCACGAAGAGGGTCGCTGGGAGCATCGCGACGGCACGTCGGAAAGCGGTCAGGGCTGCCGAGGGCTCGTCCGCGAGAAGAAGAGCGGTGCCGAGCTCGTAGTGAAGGAGACCGTCGGCCTCGATTGCCGCGGCGCGGCCGTGACAGATAGCGGCTCGATCGATGTCACGCTGGCGGTAGAGAAGGCCGAGTTGGCGCCACGGCGCCGGATCGCTCGGCGCCTGTGCCACCAGGCGCTGGATGGCTCCGATCACTCCGGCCGTCGGATCTGCCATCGTCTCCTGTCGAGCAAGATCGAGTCGGCGGCGCCCGACGCCGCCCGGCGTTACGAGGTCCCGGCTGCCTTCAGCGCCTCTTCCCGCTGGCGGACGGCATACAGGACACTGAAATCGAGCGGCTCAAGCCAGACCGGCGGCAGGCCGGCACCCGCCACCGCCTGAGTCAGGATCGCTGCGGCATGCGGATAGACATGACGCGGCGCCTCGACATTGAGGAAGTTCCGAGCGATGTCCGGATCGAGCCCGGTGACGCGGTAGATGACGGCGTAGGTGAGCTCGACGATGAAAGCCTGCTGGCCGTCGACGCTGCCTGTCGCCCCCAGGAACAGCTCGGACTCGTGCAGCCCGTCGCCGAGATCATTGATCGTCACATGCGTGCGAAGTTCGACCCCCATGGGCCGGGTATCTCGGCGCGCGAGCTTGCCCGTCCGCATGTTCTCGAAGGAAAGGTCCTTCAGGTACTGGTTGACGAGCTGGAGAGCCGGCGTGGCTGGTTCGGTCGAGGTCATGTCGCTGTCCTGGCTTCGGCTGACGGATCAGCTCTTGTTCTTGCAGAAGTCGGTCAGCACGCCGATGAGGCTGGTTGCGGTGCTGTGATCCAGATAGACCGAGCACTGAAAGCTGGGGAGTTCGTCGCCGGGCTGCTTCGATCCGAACACCATCTGGATGAGGTTGTCCGAATTGAACAAGGTGCAGTGATTGGCCAGGTAGGTCGGTACCTTGGCCTTCATAGCCGCGGTGCCTTCGGGCGGCATGTTCGGGATGTTCGGCTGGTCGGTCATCGGATCACCTGAAAAGTTCGAAGGGTCGTGTCGTTACGGGCGTCGAACGAGGACATCCCGGATCGATGCAACCAGGCCATCGGCGACCTCGTAGCTCAGATCGATCGCACACTTCGGATTGGGTTTGCCGTCCGGATCCGGCGTGCCGACGAAAATCAGGCGCATATGCTGATCGCCGCCGAGAACGACGACGTTCTCGCCGACGAAGATCGGCATGTACTGACGCAGGAGATCCTGGATCTCCTGAGGCAACTGCTGCGACTCGACGTTTCCACTCAACGCCTTGCTCCTTCGGGGGCCCCGGAACATGCATCACAAGGACATAGATGTCCGAGGACGTTTGCATTTAGGGGTTGGAGGTTTCGATCTCAAGCCAAATCGCAGCGGATTCCTCGCGAAACGAGGAAAACCGGGCCTAGTCGACCGGCCTGGGCGGCCACCTGCGTGGGTCGATCAGGACCGGGTCAGCCTCGAGTGACTGGAAGGCCGGAAGGTCTCCGGTCGTGCTGGCGGCCTCGACGATCTCCCGGAGCTGCGTCGCCGTCGCCGCACCTACGATCGCGCATTCGATCGCAGGGCAGGCGAGAACGAGACGAAGGCAGGCGGCGATCGGCGAGACCTGACTGCCCAGCCAGGAGCTCCAGGCGGAGAGAGCAGGGTGATGCCGTGCGAAGCCCGGCAGGTCGGCGGGCGGGGTGACGAGGAGGCCTTGCAGGAACAACGAGCGGGCGTGAAGAACGATCCCGTGTCGCTCCAGGTCCCGAAGGACGGCTTGCGAGACAAAGCGCGGGTCCAGAGGGTTGATCGGCGCCTGCACGACCTCGAACAGCTTTCCGTCGAGGACCGCCTGGAGCTCTGACGGCTCGTAGAGAGAGACGCCCACGCGAGCGACAAGGCGATCGGCCTTCAGCGCCGTCAGGGCCGCGAGCAGCTCGGCGGAGTCGGCTCGCGAAAGGTCGGACACCCGATGCAGCAGCAGGAGATCCACGCTTTCCCGGCGCAACCGCCCGATCGACCGCTCGACGCTCTCGCGCACTGCGCGGCCTGCTCGCCCGACGGGAATATCGGCCAGCGGACCGACCTTTGTGATGATGCGGAAGGAAGCATGACGGCCAAGATGCTCACCGAGCCTGACCTCCGCGTCGCCATAGGCCGGCGCGGTGTCGATCCAGGCGATCCCTGCATCGGCGGCGAGATCGAGCAGCGCACCCAGCTCCGCGGAATCCGGCGGCGGATGGCGATTGGTCGCGCCGTACGGCATGCCGACCTGTGCCGTTCCGAGCCCGAGCCGCGCGGATATCGGTCGTTTGTCGAAACGCTGGACGCCGGTCGTGCTATCGATCATATGGTTCTTCTCTATCTTCAGACCGTGTCGAAATGAACAGGCCAAACTACGTCGCCGACATGAGCTACTTCCAGGACAAGAGCGTCCTGGTCACGGGCGGGACCGGTTCGTTCGGGCGCCGCTTCGTCGAACGTCTGCTCGCTGCCGGCAAGGCGCGGCGCCTCATCGTCTTCAGTCGCGACGAGCTGAAGCAGCATGAGATGCGGGAGAGCATGCCGGGCGGCCGCTCCGACCCCATGCGCTACTTCCTGGGCGACATCAGGGATCGCGATCGTCTGCAGCGGGCGTTTCATGGCGTGGACATCGTAGTTCATGCCGCGGCCCTGAAGCAGGTGCCGGCATGCGAGTACAATCCGATCGAAGCCGTCCTCACCAACGTCCTCGGTGCGCGCAACATCGTCGATGCGGCGATCGACCAGGGCGTCGAGCGAGTGATCGCGCTGTCGACCGACAAGGCGGTCAATCCGATCAACATCTACGGCGCGACCAAGCTTTGCATGGAAAAGCTGATCGTCCAGGCCAACGTGTACTCGGGTGTCGGACAGAAGCCGCTCTTCAGCTGCTCGCGCTATGGAAACGTGATCGGCAGCCGTGGCTCCGTAATTCCCCTGTTCAAGGCGCAGCGCGGCAGCGGACGCGTCACCATCACCGATCAGCGCATGACTCGTTTCTGGCTGACGCTCGACGAAGGTGTCGATTTCGTCTTCGAATGCATTGCGCGGATGAAGGGCGGGGAAGTGTTCGTTCCGAAGATTCCCAGCATGCGCATCGTGGATCTCGCCGGTGCGGTGGCGCCCGGTTGCGAGATCGACGTCATCGGCGTCCGTCCGGGCGAGAAGCTGCACGAAGTGCTGCTGTCGGAGGACGAGGCGCGGCATGCCCGGGATGTTGGCAACGCCTATGTGATCCTGCCGGATGGCGAGGATCTCCAGATTCCGGACGATCAGATCGAAGGTACGACGCTGCCGGAGGGATTTCGCTATAGCAGCGACTCCAACGACAGCTGGTTCAGCGCGAAGGACATAGAGGCGATCCTCCAAGAATCCGCCAACTCCTAGGGCGGCTGGACGCAGGAGCGTGGTGCAGGCGCTTATCACGTCCGAACTGGAGTCCGCCGCTCGAGCGCACGACGCCGGCAAGTTCGGAGACGCCTTGCTCCATTTCCGTCGGGCGGCCGCGCTCGATCCGGCGAGTCTCCCGGTCATCGGATCGATCGGTCTGGTCCTGCTCGATGCGAATTCGGAAGAGGCCGACAGGTGGTGCGGTACCGCCGTCCATCTGGATCCCTACAGCATTCCGGCCTTGCACAACCTCGCGCTTGCGACCAAGCGGCGCAACAACTCCGGACGAACCCTACGTCGGCTCGTGGCGATCGCGCCGTCGCACGAAGAAGGCGGCCGGTTGCTCGCGGCGATCGACGTGTCACGCGGGGACCTCCATGCGGGCGATGCCAGGCTGAGCCGAGCCCTGTGTTCGGCACCGCTGTCGGCGGCCGTGCTCGTGGACGCCGCGGAAAATGCGCGGCGTCTCGGGCGTCGGCGTCGGTCCGAAACCGCCCTGCAGGCTGCGACGGCGCTGGCACCGGCGAATGTCGGCGTCCTCAATGCCAGCGGGGTCCAGGCGCAGAAGAGCACCGATGGCGACCGTGCGATCCAGCTCTATCGCCGCGGCCTCGCGGTGAACGATCGACATCCGGCACTGTGGAGCAATGTCGGGATGGCCTTCATGCGGCGCGGGCTCGTGGGCCAGGCGGCGAGCGGCTTCCGGCGGTCGATCGCGCTCAATCCACCTGGCGCCGACGCCATGGCGGGGCTCGCATTCGCCGAAGGCGTCAAGCGGCGGGAGGAAAGATCCCTGCGCTTGTGCCGGCGCTCGATGGTGCTGGAGCCGGCGGCTGCCGCGGCGCGAGCGCTTTGCGCATCCATAGAGCGAACGCGCGGTCGGCTCTCCGAGGCGGCGACGCACTGCCGGCTTGCCCTGGTGTCTCAGCCCGACGACGCAACGACGCACATGGTGCTGGGCGCGACGTATCAGGAGATGCGGAAGCTCCAGGCGGCGATGGCGGCCTTCGGCAGGGCGCTCGCGGGTCAGGCAGGCTTCGTCGATGCCGAACGCAACCACCTCTATGCGCTTCTGCACCTCCCGGGCGTTTCCGAAGAGCGCGTGTTCCGGTCGACGGTGCTCTTCGCGAAACGTCATCAACCCGCAGAGGAAGATTCCCTGCCGGAGCCAGCCAACGAGGCTGATGGGGAACGCCGGCTGCGCATCGGCTACGTCTCATCCGATTTTCGCGATCATCCCAATCGCTGGTTCATGAATGCGCTGTTCGAGTACCGCGATCGACAGTCCCTCTCTGTCGTCTGCTACAGCGCGAGTTACCAGAAGGATCGCGAAACCGAATGGGTCAGGTCGAAAGTCGACGCCTGGCGTGAGGTGGTCGAGATGAGCGACCGCGAGATCGCCGAGGCGATGCGGGCCGACGGGATCGATGTCGCGGTGTTCATCGGAGGTCGCTTCGACGGAAATCGCCCCCTCGTCGCGGCCTATCGGGCGGCTCCGGTGCAGATCTCCTATCTCGACGGAGGGACCAGCGGCATCCGTCACATGGACTACTGGATTACCGACGGTACGTTGCATCCGGAAGGCGAAACCCGGGAGCTGTTCAGCGAGGAGCTCTTCCGCCTTCCGGTCTTCTATTCCTTTACACGCCCGATGCCGGATGTCCCTGTCGTCACCCCGCCGGTGCTGCGGGAAGGGCGGATAACATTCGGATCCTTCACCCAGCCGGCGAGGATCACGGACGAGGTGATCTCCGTCTGGGCCGAGATCCTGCATGCGGTACCGGAGAGCCGTGTCCTGCTGAAGTCCCGCAACCGATACGGCGACCGGTCCAACAGGCATTTCCTGGAAGAAGCCTTTGGCGAGCACGGCATCTCCAGAGACCGCGTGCTGCTGGGAACGACGACGGACAGCCATTCGGCGCATCTTGCGCAGTACGGACGGGTGGATGTCGCGCTCGACACCTTTCCCTTCAACGCGGCGACGACCAATTTCGAGGCGCTTTGGATGGGCGTTCCGATTGTGACCCTGCCGGGCACGAGGTTCGTGGCGAGGATGGGCGCCGCCATCCTGACGTCGGCCGGCTATCCCGAACTGGTCGCGACCAGCCGGAACCACTACATCGACATCGCTGTCGGACTTGCACGGGATGTCGCGCGCCTGGCCGATCTCAGGTCCGGGCTTCGCGAACGGCTCAGATCGTCCCCTTTGTGCGACGGTCCGGCTTATGCCCGGAGCATGGAAGCAGCTTATCGTTCGATGTGGCGGCGTTGGTGCCGGCAGCAAGCTGTTGAAGCGCCTCGACAGTCGCGGTCATAATCGTCCGTAAACCGGGGCTTAAGGATTTGATGGGCTTGGAGCAGGACAAGGAGGGGCGTGAGGGCGCTGCGACCGACGCGGTGGCACGCGCCGTGGCGCTGGCAGCGACGCTGCGGGACCGCGACCCGTCGTCGCTGATCCCCGCCCTCGTCACGACCGTCAAGGACATCTCCACACGGCTGGCGCGTGAAGAACAGCTCTCGCCTGCGGCGCTCGAGCCGATCCTCACCGAGGCGGCAAAGCGGGACAAGGACGACATCGTCGCGGTCCTGTCGGGCCTCATAGCCGTGCAGCTGATCGACCGCCAGCAGGCGTCTGACGAAACCACGGATGCCGGAAAGCGGCTTTCGCCGGATCTCGTGCTCGGCATCACCAAGCGGATCGCTGCCGAAACCATCGGCGAGGACTCCTACCTCCAGCAGCTCGGGCGGTGGCTGGCCGCCGGCGCGCGGGCGTGGTCGTCCGAGTTCTACCCGCTCGAGCTCCGCAACCTGTTGGAGCGCGTGCTTCGGTTGGTTGCGGTCCATGGCGCCGAAGCCGTCGTGGGCAGCGTCCACCTTCTGTCCGCGCCGTTCCGGAACGACGAAGACCTCGAGGCCCTGCTCGGCCAGGGGCGGCGCCGGCAGACGGCCGAGGCGCGCGACAACGTCGCCGACGACGCGTTGGTCGTCCTGTCGTCGGCGCATTTCCAGAGCCTCCGGGAGGCTCTCTACAAGAACAACTTCCGAAAGGTCGAGGGCTCGCCCTGGCCGACCGCGCCGCTTGAGCGCAGCAACGCCAAGAGCTACGCGCAGCTGCGGCCGGCCGCGATGGATCTGGGCTCGCTCATGGCGCCCAAGACCATCGAGGCCTGGGCGACCACGATGTGGCGTCAGCAGAGCGAGCTGTCCGACCTCGACGCGGACGCGCTGGATGCGCTTTGTGCGATCTATCTCAGCCAGGCGCGGGGCCCGGACGACACGGCCGTCGCCGACGTGGATGAGATCCTCGCCATGCGCGGCCTGAAGCCGAAGCGGGCCGGCAGCGGTCGCCGCGGCGGCTATGAGCCGGAGCAGCGCGCGGACATGCTGAAGGCGCTCTCCCACATCCAGAATGTCTGGATCAACGTCGCCGAGGTCATGGTGTACGAGCGGGAGGTGAACGGCCAGAAGCCGCGCGCACCGGTGGCCAAGACGCTTCAAAGCCGCCCCTTCATCATCACCGACCGCATGGGGCAGATCCGGCTCGATGGATACATCGAGGTGGAACGCTTCATCTTCCGGCCCGGGAAGGCTTTTGCCGCGTTCCTCTTCGGCACGGGCCAGGAGACCGGCCTGCTGTTCAAGAAGGCTCTGCAGTACGATCCTTTCCGGCGCAAATGGGAAAAGCGCATCACGCGCTACATGAGCTGGCATTGGCGCGCCGCCAGTCTGTCCGGCGAGTTCAACCAGACCTATACGGTCCGCACGCTTCTCGACGCTGTCGGCGAGAGCGTCAACGAGCGCTATCCGTCGAAGACGCGCGCCCGGCTGGAGCAGGCGCTGGACCAGCTGGCGATCGACAAGGTCCTGGTGAGCTGGCGCTACGTCGACTGGCGCGAGGAAGAGACCTCGTCGCGTGGCTGGACGGAAAAGTGGCTGGACGCGGGGATCGCGATCGAGGCGCCGCAGGTGATACGCGACTACTATCTGCGCACGCGCGGCCAGAAGCAGTCCCGCGCCATCGAGCGCGGCGTGCGGAGCGATCCGGCGGATCTGGCGGAGAGGCTGAAGCGCCTGCGGAAGACGCTGGGCCTGTCGCAGCAGGAAGCCGCGGCCAGGCTCGGCATCCAGCAGGGACACGTGAGCAAGCTCGAACGTGGAAAAGCGACGCCGTCACCTCAGCTTCGGGAAGTCATCGAGACGTGGCTGTCCGAGGTGGCATAGGCGTCCAGCGCCATGACCCCCGCCATTCCCGATACGACGATCTGCTGCGTCGACTGCAGTGCACACGAGCTCGCGGCGAGAGCGCTCGCCGTCAGCATGGCCCAGTGCCGGTTCGACCACGCCTTGCTGTTCACCGATCGCCCGATGCAGGTCGCCGGTGTCGAGGTGCGCCTCATTCCGACGATCGCCAGCACGGCGGACTACTCGCAATTCCTGCTCAAGGAGCTGCGCCACCACATCACCACCGAGTTCGTGCTCGTCACCCAGTGGGACGGTTACGTGATCGATGGTCGTGAATGGCGCTCTGATTTCCAGAAGTACGACTACATCGGGGCGCGTTGGCCGCATGTGCCCGGAGTCGAGGTCGGCAATGGCGGATTCTCGCTACGGTCCCGGCGGTTGCTCGAGGCGTGCGGGGACGAGCGATTCATCATGGTACACCCCGAGGACGCCGCCATATGCATCCACAACCGTCATTTCCTGGAGACGGAGAAAGGCATCCGCTTCTCCCCTCCTGAGGTCGCCGAGCGGTTCTCGTTCGAACGCGTCAGGGATGGAGGGCCGCATTTCGGCTTCCACGGGCTTTTCAACCTTCCATTCGTGATGGCGGACGAGGAACTCCCGGGTTTCGTTGCCGTGCTGCCGCCACGCGTGGCTTGGATGGGAGAGCTCTTCGAAGCCCTGCTCGTCTACATGGCGACAGGGCGCGTCAGAGAAGCGCGGATCGTCTGGCACTGGTTGAGACAGCAGCGCTCGGAGGCCGATATGGTGGCCTTCATGAGGCAGAACGTACGGCCGCAGGACGCCTGCGAGAACATCATCGCCGCGCTTACCGCGGCCGCATAGGCGTGGTCGCGTCGAGCGTCGAGATCAAGTTCGCGACGACGGTCTTCCAATCTCCCGGGATGGGCTGACGGAACAGCCGGACGCTCGGATACCACGGGCTGTCTGTCCGGTCGCGAAGCCAGCGCCAGTCCGAAGGCTCATGCAGCATCACCCATGTCGGCCGCCCGAGAGCGCCGGACAGATGCGCGATCGCCGTATCCGACGTAATGACCAGGTCCAGAGTCGAAATCAGCGCGGCGGTATCGGACATGTCCGAGACGAGCGGCATCGGATCGGCCATCCCCTCCGGAAGCGCCTCTTCGTCCCTGCGATCCAGAACGAGGGACAGGAAATGGGGCGCGGCGCTTTGGAGGAGCGGCGTCATGGCGGCATGACCGGGCGAACGCTGCCGATCCATGCGGAAGCGCGGATTGCCTCGCCAGCAGACGCCGATGCGAGGACGCGGAAGGTCGTCGATCTGCGAAGCCCATGCGGCGACGGCGGCGGGATCGGGCGTCAGATAGGAAGTCGAGAAAGGCAACGACGCGAGGCTCGGTGCGAAGATGGCACCGAGATCCATCAGGCCGCAGGACAACTGGGCAGGACCGGGATCGTCGCCGATGCCGATCACGCACGACACGCCGGGGATACGACCGATCAGGTCGTGGAGCGTCGAAGCGCATTCGACGACCAGTGTCCGCACGCGCTCGGCGGCAGCAGGGATGAAGCGCGCAAACTGGATCGTATCCCCGAGAGCCTGCTCGGGCTCGGCGCGAAGAACGAGGCGAGCGGCGCGCTCGACACGTCCGTCCCAAGGTCGGGTGTCCGGCGCCGGCCGGAAGGAACGATGACTGACGCATCGCCATCGGGCCGAGAATCCCCGCCAACCCGCACTGCAGTCGCCGTGCAGGAGTGCGATCATGGACAGATTGAACTCGGCCTCCGGGAAATCGGGAGCGACGGCCTGCGCCCGCCGGAAGCGGAGGGTTGCGCCGGGGATGTCGCCGACTTCGATGCGACGGTTTCCCGAGAGAAGCAGGGAGTGAACGAAGGCCGGCTCAGCGGCCAACGCGCGGCGCAGGTTCCGATCGGTGCCGGCAGCGTCGCCCGCACCTGATGCGGTGAGGGCAAGATTGTGCCAGGCCGCTCCCATCAGCGGTACGATCGCGCCGGAGCGCCGGAACGTGCATTCGGCGTCCGGAAGACGCTGGACCCGGTGAGCCATGAGCCCCAGGACCAGCCAGGCCCCGGCATCGCCCGGAAGCAGAAGCAGCGCCTGGCGTGCGTGCCGGCATGCCTCATCGTTCTTGTCGTGCGCGAGGAACGCTTCGGCGAGCACGCGTAACGTCTGTCCGTCTTCGCGGGCCAACGTCAATGATCGACGCAGAGGACCTGTGCCGTCGGCGCCGAGGGTGGACAAAGCCACGCCGAGATCCCGCCACCGTGCCGCCGTTCCCGGGTCGAGCGCAGTCGAACGTCGCAGCGCCCGTACGGCGATACGATGGATCCCGGCGCTTAGCGCCACGGAGGCCACGTCGTGCCACGTATCCGACGAGTCGGGTCGAACGGCGGTGGCCCGCTCCAGCATCTTCAGAGCGACCGCCGGGCCTTCGCCAAGGTGAGCGTAAGCCGCGAGGCGCCAGGCGGCGGCATCGGCGGGCTGGTCGAGAAGGATCGTCTTGGACTTCGATCGCGCGGCGTGGAGGTCACCGCGGCCGTAAGCACCGACGGCTTCGGCGAGAAGCGGGCCGGGTGTCGCCGGGTCATTGTCCCTGGACAATGCTTGTCCTAAACTCCTGCGTCTCGGGCCAGCGATATAGCGGCCGGAAGGCCGGCGACGCAAGGCGACGGCGCCCAATCCGTGTGCGACAGGACATGACGATTCCGAGGATGCTCCCCGGTTGACCCTCACCACGTCACAACATGGCGGCTCTGTGCAGGCGGCGTCCGCGCTGTCGCCGAGGATCGGCGAGCTGCTGATCTCGAAAGGCGCGATCGGCGAGGACGACCTCGAAAAGGCGCTGGCGTTCCAGGCCGAGTACAGCGGGCGCCTCGGCAGCATCCTCGTCCGCATGGGCGCGCTTTCGGAGGCCGAACTCCTGACCATGCTCTCGGCACAGCTCGACATTCCGGTTCTCGAGCCCGAGGACGTTCCCAAGACGACTCAGCCGGTCCTTGCCGCGATCGAGCAGGCGAAGCTGCCGCTCGCGTGGTGGCTGGATCAGGAAGTCGTGGCCTGGGAAGCGGTGGACGGGCCGATCCGCGTCATCGCCCGCGATCCGATGCAGGACAGCCTGGTCGAGATCATCGCCGGTGCCTTTGCCGGACATGCGATGAGCTGGTTCCTCTGCCGCAATCAGGACGTCGACCACGGCCTCGAGCTGCTGCGCGCCATCAGCAGCGCCAACGAGCGTGTCGGCGCCGACATCTCGCAACTCCGCGAGATGGCCGACGAGGCGCCGGTCGTCGAGCTCGTCGCCAATACGCTCTCGCAGGCCTTCAACGAGGGATCCTCGGACATCCATATCGAGCCGAGCGAGCGGCATTTCCGTATCCGCTTCCGTGTCGATGGGGTGCTTCAGACCCGCTTCACGCTCCCGCGCGAACGCTTCGACGCCGTCGCCTCGCGCGTGAAGCTCATATCGGGCATCGACATCGCCGAGCGCCGCCTACCGCAGGACGGGCGCATGAGCGCGCGTCTCAGCGGCAAGGATGTCGACGTCCGTGTCTCCTCGGTTCCGGGCGTCTGGGGCGAGTCGATCGTGATGCGTCTCCTGCCGAAGGAGCGGAAGGCCTTCTCGCTCGATCGGCTCGGCATGGAAGCCGATCACATCGCGCTGTACGGCCAGGCGATCCAGGAACCGCACGGGATCATCCTGGTCACCGGCCCGACCGGCTCCGGCAAGTCGACGACGCTCTACGCCAGCCTCGAGGCGATCAACGACGGGCAGCAGAAGATCATCACCGTCGAGGACCCGGTCGAGTACAACGTGCCTGGGATCTCGCAGATCCAGGTCCATGCCGACATCGGCTACGACTTCGCGCGCGCCCTTCGCGCGATCCTGCGCCAGGATCCCGACACCATCATGATCGGCGAAATCCGCGACGGAGAGACCGCCGCGATCGCCGTGCAGTCGGCGCTGACCGGCCACCTGGTCTTCTCGACCCTGCATACCAACGACGCGCTCGGGGCGTTCACGCGCCTGATCGACATGGGCGTCGAGCCTTTCCTGGTCGCGACCTCGGTCCGCCTGGTGATGGCGCAGCGCCTGGTCCGCAAGCTCTGCCCGGACTGCGCGACGCCTGCCGAGGTGCCCGCCGAGATCATGGCGGAGATTGCGGCCATCAGGCGCGCACATCCGGCCCTGTTCGCCAAGGCCGCCAACTTCCGGCATCCGAAAGGCTGCCGCGCCTGCCAGGGCATCGGCTATCGCGGGCGCCTTGCCGTCTACGAGATGGCGGTCGTGGAGCCTGAGCTTCACGATGCCGTGCTGCGCCATGCGACGTCGCGGGAACTCAAGCAGATCGCCGACCGCAGTGGGCACCGGACCCTGCGTGAGGACGGCTTCATCAAGGTCTGGCGCGGCGAAACCAGCGTCGAGGAAGTGGCGCGGGTGACCGGCCTCGGCGAAACGTCCGATGAGTAGCTTCCGCTACCAGGCGATCAGCGGAGACGGAAACCAGCTCGACGGGACGATCGCCGCGACGGACGAGCGCGAAGCGCATCGCGAGCTGAAGCGCCGCGGGCTGACGGCCCTTTCGATCGAGCGCACCGGCGATGAGCGCGGGAAAGCCAAGGGTCGTCGCGGAGGCCGCGTCACCCAGCGCGACCTGATCACCATCGTCGCCGAGTTCGCCACCTTGCTGCAGGCCGGTCTGCCGATTGCGGATGCGCTCGCCGCGCTCGCCGACGCGGCGAGCAAGCCGACGCTGGCCGACGGCCTTGCCGAGATCTCGCGGCGGCTGAAGCGTGGCGACCGCGTCCCCACGGCGGTCCGAGCCGGTCTTCCGGGCCTTCCCGAATACGCCTATCTGCTGATCGAGGCGGGCGACCGCACGGGCCAGCTTGCGCAAGCGCTCAAGGACACGGCGAAGCAGCTCGACTACGACGAGCGCGTGCGTCAGGACCTGCGCCAGGCCCTTACCTATCCGCTCTTCCTGGTGGCGGCCGGTATCGCCGCCGTCATCTTCATCCTTACGGTCGTCGTGCCGCGCTTCAGCACGATGTTCGGCGCGCGCTTCAACGAACTGCCACTGCTCTCCCAGGTCGTGATGTCCGCCGGATTGTTCGCCAACGACAACTGGCCGTGGCTGTTGGTCGTGGCCACCGCGGTGGCGATCGGCGGCACGGTGCTGCTGCGTCGTCCGGAGATCCGGATGGCGATCGCCGAAGTGGGGCTTCGAATTCCGGTGCTCGGCCCGTGGCTGCTGAACGTCGAGACGGCGCGATGGGCGAACGTCCTGGCGACGCTGCTCGCCAATCGCGTGGCGCTGATGGACGCGCTCGACTTGGCGGGTAAGAGCGTCGGGGTGCGCTCGCTCGCGGAGCGGCTGGACCAGGTGAAGCGAGTCGTTCGCGGCGGCGCCGCGTTGTCCCGCGCCCTGACCGACTATACCCCCTTCGACGCCGCGGCGATCGGCCTGGTGCGGGTCGGCGAGAAGGCCGGCAACATGCCCCAGATGCTCGGATCCTTGGGCGCCATGCTCGACGAGCAGAGCCGGGCCCGGATGAAGCGGGTCTTGGCATTGATCGAGCCCGTAGCGATATTGATGATCGGTGGCATCATCGGCATCTTCGTGACCGCCATCATTCTCGCCATAACCAGCGTGAACACGTTGCCCCTATGATCCAGTCCTCGCATCCGATCCGGCTTCGCCGTGCTCTGCAGCAGGGCTTCACGCTGCTGGAGATCCTCGTCGTCCTGGTCATCATCGGCCTGCTGGCCGGCCTTGTCGGTCCGCGTCTGCTGTCGCAGGTCGATCGGGGCAAGAACACGACGGCCGAAGCGCAGATCAAGATGCTGAAGAGTTCGCTCGAGACGATGCGCCTCGACCTCGGTCGTTTCCCCACGACCGAAGAGGGACTAGAATTTCTCGTGACCGCTCCCGCGGATCCTGCGCTCCGCGCCCGCTGGGTCGGCCCCTATCTGGACGGCAAGATCCCGCTCGATCCATGGGGTAACCCCTATCAGTATTCGGTGCCAGGTCGTGACGGACAGCCCTTCGCGCTCTACAGCTACGGCGGTGAAGGCAGGCCGGGCCCCGGTGGCGCGGTCGCCGGTATCGGATATCTGCCGCCGGCGAGATGACTCCGGCGGCTTCACGCTGCTGGAGATCCTGCTCGTCGTCGCGTTCGTCGGCCTAATGGTCGGCATCGCCGGGCCACGACTGTCGACGATCTACGACCGGATGATGTTCGCGTACCGCGAAACGGATCTGCTGCGGCAGATCAACGATCTCGGCGTTGCCGCGCTCGCGCGCGGTTCGGATATCCGCCTGTCGACCCAGCCGCCGATGCCACCGGCGAGCACGCGGCCCAACCGGCCGCCCCCCGCACCGCTTCGCTCTGCCGAGGAAGTGAAGCTCGCCCTGCCGTCAGGCTGGCAGCTGATCGCCGAGCCGCCGATCGAGTATCGATTGGACGGGTTTTGCAAGGGCGGGCGAATCTCGATCGTCGCCGGGGACCGCAAGTCGGACTGGCGGCTCGACGCACCTCACTGCATCGCGCAGCCGGCGACCGCGCAATGAGCATCGCGCGCAGGCAGAGCGGCTTTACCCTGCTCGAGGCCCTCGTGGCCCTCGTGCTGATCGCGATCACGCTGATCCCGCTCTACGAGTGGGTCGGGCGTTCGCTGGGAGCGGCCGCCAGGATGGCCGACACCACCAAGCAGGCCGAAGCGCAGCTCGCGGCCCTGGCCGTCATCTCGCGGGTCAATCCGCTGGAGGAGGCGAGCGGGACCAGCGACGCCGGGCCGTATCGAGTACGCTGGCAGGCGACCGCGAAGGTCGAGCCGGTCGACAATGTCGCCTATCCGCGCGGCATCGGCCTGTATCAGGTTGCCCTCTACGACGTTCGCGCCCAGGTCCTGAAGGACGGGGGCGTCTGGTTCGAATTCCATGTCGATCAGATAGGGTATCGCCGTGTCCGCAACCCGATGGTCTTCCAGGCGCCGCCGCCTCAACGCTAGGCGCGGGGCCGGCGGCTTCACCATCATCGAGGCGCTCGTCGTCCTCATGATCGTCGGCTTCACCGCGTCGATCCTGACGGACTCTCTGTCGCGCGTCTTCGATCTCCGGACCCGGCTCGCGGCCTACCTCGATGCGGCTGCGTCCAGCCGGATGACGTTGAGCTGGCTCCGGCGCAGCGTCGCCGGCCTGATGCCCGACTTCGTCGACGGATCGATCCGGTTTCGCGGCACCGCGGTGGAGTTCTCGGGAATTACGCTGTCGGCTCCCGGCGCCGATCCCGGCGTGCCGCAGCGTGTCGCATGGCGGTTGGCGCCCGATGCCGGGACCAAGGGCGTTCGTCTCGAGACGCAGGTCGCGGACGGTCCATGGGTCGGCGTGGCGGCGTGGCCGGAAAAGACAGGCCGCTTGAGCTACGACGGCGGCGACGGCCAATGGGTCGAGGAATGGCCCCCCACCTTCGCGACGCCGACGACGCCTCAGATCCCGCGCTACATCCGCATCGTGATCGGAGCCGGCGCCGATGCCTGGAGCACGACGCTCGCGTCGAACGGTCCCCGCGAGGCGAGGGAGCGGACGGGCGATATCGCGCGCTCGGTGATTGGGCAATGAGGCAAGGGACGCAGCAGGGATTCATCCTGGTCCTGACGCTCGGGATGATCGCGGCGTTCGCCTTCGGCGCGTCGATCCTCGGCGAGTGGGCCACCAGGTCTCTGCGTGACGCGAGGGCGGCGCGCGAGCAGGCGGCGACCGAGCGCGCCATGATGTCGGCGAGATCGAATCTCGTTTTCCAGCTTATGACCAATTTTCTCAGCTCTCGCGGGCTGGAGCTGCCTGATTCATTCGCGGGCGGCATGGAGATGCGGACCCAGGGAGCCGCCGACCCCCTCGGTGCGGCGACCCAAGGCTCGCGCGTGCTTCGTCTCGACGGCCGCCCCTATGTCTACGACGACGACATCGTCGTCTCGGTTCAGGACGCACGCGGCCTGCTGAACCTGAACGTCGTTCAGGAGATAGAGCTTTCCCGGCTGCTTACCCGCTTCGGTGTTCCGGTCGAAGTTCATCAGAGCCTGATCAACCGACTCGCCGACTTCCGGGAACCGGGCGATCTCGCGCGCCTCGGCGGCGCGAAGCGTCCGCAGTATCTCGAGGCCGGCCGCCAGCCACCTCCGGGCCAGCCCCTTCAGACCCCGTGGCAGGCCGCGGCCATCCTCGGATGGGACGAGTACCCGCAGCTCTGGCGCAATCCCGGGCTGCCGACCTATACGTCTGCCGGAATCGTCGTCGGCCTCAACGTGAACACGGCGCCGCTGCCGCTTCTCTCGGCGCTCTACGACATTCCCGAAGACCAGCTGCCAAGGCTGGAGCAGGCGCGGCAGTCGGTCATCCTGCATTCGGCGAACGATCTTGCCGCCTATGGCGCACGGTCGCCGCAAGGCGATCCGTTGCGCTTCATTTCCTTCCCGGCGGACACCTTCGTCGTGACTTTTTACGGACGCCGCTTCGCTCGAAGAACCGTTATGTCTCTTGCGCTTACGCCGAACGGGCTCAACCAGCCCTGGCGTATTGACTACGCTCTCGAAATGCCGTTCGGTACCGCCGATGGCGAGCGAATTCAAAGCACTGTGGCGCGATTTCCGGCCGTCATCGCCGATACTGCTTCACGTTGACCGGATCGAGAGTCCGCCGAAGCCGGGCCGCCAGATCGCCGTCAGCCGGGCGTTGACGCCTTACCGTCGTCTGTCGCTGCCGAACGGGGTTCCGCCGGACAAGCGGCTGAATGCGCTCAAGTTACAGGCGCTCGAATGGGCTCCCTACGCACGCCCCGGAATGATGTTCGACCTCTCGGACGATGGAGCCGGAGTCTGGACCTGGGACAGCGATCGCGTGGAGAAGATCGTCCGCGACAACGGTCTCGATCCCGCTTCGCTTCGCTTCGTGCCGGAGACAGCGCTGCACCGGCCCATGGCCCAGGGACTGCGACTCGTCTCGTGCCTCGACGGATTCGAAGGTCAGGTCTGGCGAGACAAGCGCCTCATGGCGAGCCGCTGGTGGCCGTCGATCCCGCCTGTCGAGGATTGGGTACGGTTCCAGCGCGCGGCGGGGCTTGATCCCCATGCCGTATCGCCGGAGCTCGCCGCGCCCGTGGCCGAGGAATGGCTTCGCAGCCCCTGGCCGCGTCGCGGCTTCGCCTGGTCCGTCAAAGGCGTTCCGACCGGCCAGCTCGCTGCCGCCGCTGCCGTGGTCCTTCTCGCGGTCAGTGCGTACCAGGTCGGGGAAGTGGCCCATCTCGGCCGGGCGGTCGCGTCCCTGGGCAGGGCGAACGCGGCTCTCGCCGCGACCGCGAAGCCTCTGGAAACGGCGCGCGCGCAGACCCTCGATGCGAACGCTCGTGCCCAGGCGATCTTCGCGCTCGAGAATCGCGACAATCAGCTGTCGCTGATGGCGCGGGTCGCCGAACAGCTCCCGACCAACGGCACCCAGCTCACCAGCTGGATCTATCAGGACGGCGACCTCACGATCACCATGTCGAGCGCCGCGCAGCCGATCGACAGCTCATTCGTGATCCGGAAGCTCGAAGGAATCCCGAACTTCTCCGTGTCCCAGGTCGATCCGTCGGCCGATGGCAAGAGCCTGCTCGTCCGCATCAAGGTGCGGCCTAAATGAGCATTCTTTCCTCGCTGCAGGGCATGGCCACCCGTTCCCGCGTCGGCACGGAGATCAAGGGCAATCGCCTCGTGCGCCTGGGTCTCGCCGCCGCCGCGGTGATCCTGTGGGCCAACGTGACGCTGCTGCTGTTCGACAAGACCCGTGAGCTCGAGGCACGGATCTCGGCGCTTGCCGAGGAACAGCGCCGTTTCGAGGCGATCGCCAAGGATCCGCAATGGCCGCAGCGGCAGGCAGCGTCGGAAGCCCTGGCCGAACGCGCGCTTCAGCGTCTTTGGCCAGCGGAGTCCGAAGCGATCGCCCGGGCCGACTTCCAGGAGTGGGTCCTCAAGGCGGCGCGCGAAAGCGGGCTCGGCCGTCCGACCGTACGCGTCGAGCGTTCCGTCGTGACCAAGGGGCCTACCGGCGCCGATCCGATCGCCGCCCAGCTCTCGGCTGATTTCACGCCGGAGGGAATGATCGAGTTCCTGAAGAGGATCTCGACCGGTCCGAGGATTACCGTAGTGACGTCGCTTCGTGTACAGAAGGCGCCGGTGCCGCGGATCGATGCGGTCATCACGGCCTTCACGCGGTCGGCACCGGGAGCGACATCCTAGATGGGCCCCGCCGTCTATCGGCTTTTCGCTTTGGGAGTGCTGCTCGTCGCGGCTGCCGGCTTGCTTGGGTGGATGCGTGCCGACACGCAGGCCAGACTCGGCGCGGCGAGAGGCGGCGAGCCTCCTGCCGTCACTCCGCCGTCCCCGCCGACGGTCGCCGCGGATCTTGCCGTATTGGCGCAACGTCAACCCTGGGGAGCCTCGGCCGCACCTGCGCCGGCAGCGGCCCAAGGGGGCGCGCAGCCGGAAGCGCCCGCCGGCAGCTGGCGGGTCACCGGGATCATGAGCAGCGGAAATGATCGCTATGTGATCCTCATGGTGCAGCCGCAGCCCAACGCTCGCCACATTCTGCGCTATCTTCCCGTCGGTGAGCGTCTGCCGGATGGCCGGGCGATCGAGCGCATCACCGGGGACACCATCCATCTGCGACGGGGAGACCAGGTCAGTGTCTTACGCCTCTATTCGCCGGGGCAGGGATGACGCTTAGCGCTTCCCGATCCGTCATCCGTCGCCGGGCACGCTTTCTCGTCCTGATCGCCGGGATGGTGATCGGTCTTGCCGGCTGCAGCGCCTTGCGCGTCGGCTCCATCCCGTCGGTGCGTCTCCCAAATGCCCAGGCGCCGGCCCCGACCGACGCCGTCGAGCCCGCCGCGAAGGAAGCGCCCTGGACGACCAAGGTGACGCCGGGCCGTTCCGCGTCCACGGTCGAGCGGGTCTCGGCGACGACGCCGACCGTCATCGCGCCGGGCGGACCCGCCGCCGAGATCAGCGTCGAGAACATGCCTATCCCGGCATTCATCAATACAGTCTTCGGCGAGACGCTGAAGCTGGCCTTCGACATCGACGCGCGCGTCGCGCAGCGCAACGACCTCGTCACGCTTCGCACGGGCGGGCCCAAGTCGCCGGCCGAGGTGCTCTCCATCGTCCGTCAGATCCTGGCCGCCTATGGCATCGAGGTCGTCCAGGCCGACAAGCTGTATCGGATCGTGCCGAGCGAAGCCCTGCTGTCGCAGACGCCGCGCCTTCTCCGCTCGCGCGCTCAGGCGGAAGTTCCGGCAGACCTGCGTCCGGTCTTTCAGTATGTCGAGGTCAAGAACGTCAAGATGCCGGAACTGAGGGGCTGGCTCAACGAAGCGTACGGACAGAAACTCCGCATCATCCAGCTCAACGAGTTCAACGCGATGCTGGTGATGGGCCTGCCCGAAGACGTTCGCGCCGGCCTCGAAGCCGTCCGCCTGCTCGATCAGCCGAGGCTCGCGGGGCGCCGCAGCGTACGCATCGAGCCCGTGTATTGGGCGGTCGATCGCCTGGCGCTCAAGATCTCCGAGGTCATGAAGATCGAGGGCTACAACACCGCGATCGGATCCGTTCCGGCGTCGGCGATCAACATGCTGCCGGTCGAGCAGACCAATGCCCTGCTGGTCTTCGCCACCGACCAGACGCTCCTCGATCACGTGATCGGCTGGGCCAAGGATCTCGATCAGCCGAGCCAGGCGGATCCGCTCAAACGCCTCTTCTTCTACCAGGTCAGAAACACCAACGCCGAGACCGTGGCACAGGTGGTTTCTCAGGTCATCGAAGGCATGCTGCCGGCCAGCGCCGGTGGCGCGGTCGGCGGTACCGGGGCGACGGGCACACCGGCGCCGGCCCCGTCCGCTGCGACCTCCGGCGTCGGGTCGGTCGCCGCGCCGCCGGCGGGCGCCCAGCGCACCATCATCGCGACGAAGCGACTGGTCGTGGATCTCGCGCGGAACGCCATCATCTTCCAGGGAACCGCCGAAGAGTACGCTCAAGTCCGACAGCTTCTGGAGACGCTCGATCAGCCCACCCGCGAAGCGCTCATCGAGGTGACGGTTGCGGAGGTCAGCCTCGACAACACGACGCAGCTGGGCGTCGAGTGGGCGCTCGACCTCGCCGGCCTCGGCGGCAACCGGGTGAAGTTCGGCACCCTTGGCGGCCTCGGCATCGGCACAAAGGGACTCAACTTCTCGATCCTGAACTCCGCCGGAGAGACCCGGGCGCTCATCAACGCTCTTGCGAGCAGCAACCGCGCGACCATTCTCTCGAGCCCGAGACTCGTCGCGCGAAGCGGCGGCGAGGCTCGTATCCAGGTGGGCAGCGAAGTTCCCCTGCTGACCAGCCAGACGACCAGCAATCAGCAGGTCGGCGGCAATACGGGCGTCCTCCAGACCATCCAGTATCGCAACACCGGCGTTCTGCTGACGGTTAAGCCAATTATCCACGGATCGCGTCGCGTCGATCTCGACGTCAGCCAGGAAGTCAGCGAGGCGACGACGAACAAGACGTCGGACCTCAACACGCCGGTGATCTCGAGCCGCAAGGTGAACACCCAGCTCTCGCTCGGTGACGGTGCGACGGTGATCATCGGCGGCCTGCTCCGCGAAACCGCGAGCGCCGGCAACTCCGGCATTCCCGGATTGAGGGACATTCCCGGTGTCGGGCAGCTCTTTCGCACCAACAACGACGCTAGCGGCCGCACCGAGCTGATCATGCTGATCACGCCCTACGTCATCACCTCCGACGACGAGGCTCGGACCATCACGGAGACCTTCCGGCGTCAGCTCGGAGACTGGGTGACGGTCGACTGAGCGGAACGGCGCTAAGCTTCGACGAGCGGTCGCTTCGCCGGTCCATCGCCGAGACGCCGTCGTCTCTCCTGCCGCTGAACATGCTCGGCGCGGCATGCGGCGGCAGGGGCGATGCGGTTTCGGCGGCGACGTGGTTCCGACGCGTGCTGTACCTCGACGCTGCATCGGTTGACGGCGTGGTCAATCTTGGCTTCGCCTGCCTGCACGCTCGCCGATGGGAGGAGGCCCTGAGGTGGATGCGCCGCTCGATCGCCCTTGTCCCCAGCCATCCTCTCGCCCACTACAATCGCGGCGTCGCGGCACTGCATCTCGGTGGGTTCCCGGACACGGTGCAGGCCTCCGCCCGGGCGAGGATCATCGATCCGTCCCATCGCGACGCGCCGTACAACGAAGCGCTCTCGCGTCTGGCCCTTGGCGATTGGCGCAGAGGCTTCGCCCTTTACGAGCGCCGATGGGATGCGCCGAGCTTTCCGATCCGCTGGCGTCCGCCCCCCGGCCGGCGATGGGACGGACGACCCACGCCCGGCAAGACCCTGCTGCTGCTCGCCGAGCAGGGCCACGGGGATTCCATTCAGTTCATCCGGTACGCGGCATTGGCGGCGCCGCTCGTCGGACGCATCGTGGTTGCGGCTCCGCCTGCGCTGCTGCGCCTCCTGGGGACGGCACGCGGTGTCGAGCGAACGGTCGATGCCAGGAACGTGCCGACCGACATCGACCTTTACCTGCCCTTGCTCAGTCTTCCTTTGGCGTTCGGAACCGAGCCCGGCACCGTGCCGGCCGACATTCCCTACTTCGATCTCGACAGGGTACGGATCGATGGGATCCCGAACCGGCTGTCGTCCGACCGACCGAAGGTGGGTCTCTGCTGGCGAGGCAACCCGGCGTTCGCCGACGACTTCAGCCGCTCGCCCGGCCTTTCAGTCATGCAGTCCGTCCTCGCCACGCCAGGGATTCAGTTCGTCAGCCTGGTGAAGGAGAGGCGCGCCGGCGAAACTGACGGGCTCGACCTCCTCGATCCCA
>JBGALV010000185.1:0-2885 GCA_044223515.1 Alphaproteobacteria bacterium | reverse complement strand
CGCCCGATGAGCGTCGCATCCGCCATTGCCGCGATCCGCGCGCGCCTCGACGCCGCCTGGATCGCGACGCCTGTCGTCCATGAAAGCCGGGCGCATACGCCGAGCGCCGAGGAAGCCTTCCTCCTCTGCGAGATCGTACCTTCGCCGTCGGCCTTCGCCTCGATCGGAGCGCCGGGAGCGCGGCTCGTCCGCCGGCCGGGCGTGGTCCTGGTCCATGCCTTCGTGCCGCTGACGGAGGCCGATCCGGACGCCACGGCACGCGCTCACGCGGTCTCGGTCGGCCAGCTCTACGAGGGCACCGAGTTCGCCGGGGTCGTCTGCCGGACCGCGACCGTCGGGTCGGGCGCCGAGTCCGGCGGCGCCTTCTGGCGCGTCACCGTCACCATTCCCTTCGTCTTCGACGAGATCGTCTGAAAGGAGCTTCCATGGCCGATACCAACCGGCTTCGTCTCGCCTATGTGGAGGAGACGAGCCTGGGCACCACGCCCAACTCGCCGTCGATGCGTACGATCCGCGCGACCGGCGAGAGCCTGAACCACGACATCCAGACCACCGAGTCGAAGGAGATCCGGTCCGACCGTCAGACCGCCGACCTGATGCAGGTGGGGGCCTCCAATTCCGGCGCACTCAACTTCGAGCTCTCGTTTCCTTCCGTCCGCAGCTGGCTCGCCGACTTCCTCCGCTACGCGCTGTTCGCCTCCAGCTGGAGCAGCCAGCCCGAAGCCTACAACGCGACCACGGACTCGGTGATCACCGATGCCGGCACCACGGCCGACACTTATGTCGTCGCCTCCGGCGGCACCGCGTTCAAGGCGGGACACCTGGTGCGCGCCTCCGGCTTCGCCAATGCCGCCAACCACAAGCTGTTCCGCGTCGAGTCTTCGACCGGCACCACCGTCGTCGGCGACAGCCTCGCCCTCTCCGCCGAGACCGCGCCGCCGGCGGGTGCGCGGCTCAAGGTCGTGGGCTTCGAAGGCGCCGCGGGCGACATCCAGGCGACCTCGACCGGCCTCTCCTCGACGACCCTCGACTTCACCACGTTCGGCCTTACATCCGGTCAGTGGCTCCGCATCGGCGGCGGCGCGTCGGGCACCGCCTTCGCCACGGCCCCCAACAACGACTGGGCGCGGATCGTCTCGGTTGCTGCGCATGCGATCCAGCTCGATCACCGTCCGGCCGGCTGGTCGGCCGACAGCGGCTCGGGCAAGACGGTCCGCGTCTTCGTCGGCGACCTGCTCCGCAACGGCACGACCAAGAAGGGCGTGACGATCGAGAAAGGTTTCCTCGATCTCGCGGTGCCCGAGTATCTCGCCTATCGCGGCATGGTCGTCGCCCAGATGAGCCTGCAGGTTGGCGCCAAGGAGGTGGTGACCGGCAGCTTCTCGTTCATGGGCTTGGCTCATGGAGCGTCGACCAGCGAGCTGGGTTCGCCCGAGGCCGCCGGTGCCGCCGGCGTGATGACCGCCTCGGCCAATGTCGGCCGCATCGCCGAAGGCGGGGCCGCGCTCGGCACGCCCAACTTCGTGCGCTCGGTCTCGATCGACCTCCAGAACAATCTGCGCGAGATCGATGCGATCGGCACGCTCGGCCTCGTCGATGTCGGCGTCGGCAAGCTCGGCCTCACCGGCAAGATGTCGACCTATTTCGGTTCCTCCGCGCTCTATCAGAAGTATCTCGGCGGCACCGAGACCAGCCTGGTGCTGCGCCTGCAAAAGGATGGCCAGGCGATCGTAATCACGCTGCCCCGGGTCAAGTTCGAGAAGGGCTCGGTGGTGGCCCAGGGCGAGAACCAGGACGTGATGGCGGAGCTCGACTTCCGCGCGCTGCGCGATCCGGCAACGGGTGCGACGATCCAGATCGACCGGGTGGAGGAGTAAGCCAATGACCAGCCCTTATGCCCTTTTCTCGACCGACACCGCGCTCGAGTCCTCCGGTATCACCCTCGACTACGGCTCGTTCCGGATCCAGATCGCGCGCGCCGGCGGCGCCAACCGCAGGTTCGCGCAGGTTCTGGAAGCGAAGCTGAAGCCGCATCGCCGCCAGATCCAGACCGAGACGCTTGCTGACGAGGTCGCGCATCGGCTGATCGTCGAGGCCTATGCCGAGGCGGTGATCCTGGGCTGGGACGGCGTCGTCGACGCGGCGGGTCAGCCGCTGCCGTTCACGAGGGACAACGCCGTCCAGCTGATGACGGACCTGCCCGACCTGTTCCGCGACGTGCAGGAGCAGGCGACCAAGGCAGCGCTGTTCCGCCGCCAGGCGCAGGAGGCGGACGAAAAAAACTGAGGGCCCATCTCCGTCATCGCCTCACCAGCGGCCGGGTCGCGTCCTGGCTCGCCGAGGCGGCGGCGGAGACGGGAACCACGTCACCCGCCATGGCGGAGGCGGGGCCGGGGCTGCTGCCGGGCCTGGCACTCTTCCTCCAGGCCTTCGAGGATCTGAGCCCGAGCCGGTCGTCGAGCGGCTTCGGGCTGGGTCCGATCCCGTTCGAGGCGATCGACCGCTACGCGCGGCGCTTTCGCATCGACGATGCCGAAGACTTCGACGACCTCGTCCGCTTCGTCCGTGCGCTCGACGACGAATATCTCGCCTGGGCCGCGGCCGACGCCGAGCGGCGTTCCTCTTCTTGAGTGGATCCCTGAAATGAGCTGGATGGATCGTGTCTCGGCGGTGCTGTCGCGGAAATCGTCGCGCGCGGGCGCGGCGGTGGCGGCGGTCGGGCTGGCGCCGGCGCGCTGGACGCCCCGGCGGTACGACCGCCTCGCCGAGGAAGGCTACCGCAAGAACGTCGTCGCCTATCGCTGCGTGCGCGAGGTGGCACGCGCCTCGGCCTCGGTGCCGTGGCTCCTCTACAAGGGTGCGCAGGAACTCGACACGCATCCGCT
>JBGALV010000084.1:0-23660 GCA_044223515.1 Alphaproteobacteria bacterium | reverse complement strand
GAGAGACGACATGCGTGCCGCAGACATCATGACGACCGCGGTCGTCACCACGACTCCCGACGCTTTGATCAGCGACGTCGCGCAGGCGATGCTGCGTCATCGCGTCAGCGCCCTGCCGGTCATCGACTTCAGCGGCAAGATCGTCGGCATGGTGAGCGAAGGCGATCTGCAGCGCCGCGCCGAGACCGGCACCGAGCGGCATCGTTCGTGGTGGCTGGAGCTCATCGCCTCGAACGCCGAGCGTGCCCAGGACTTCGAGAAGTTCCGCGGCCGCCACGTGCGCAACGTCATGACGACGGGAGCCACGACCGTCGCCGAGGACACGCCTTTGGCCGAGATCGCCGAGATCCTCGAAACCCGGCACATCAAGCGCGTGCCGGTGCTCCGCGAGGGTCGCCTGGTCGGCATCGTCAGCCGCGCGGATCTGCTTCGCGGCCTCGCAGCGGCGAAGGGCAGGTCGGCTGCCCCCGCCGCCGACGACGCAGCGATCAGGCAGGCGGTTCTCGATGCCCTCGGCCGCCAGGAATGGCTGTCGGTCACGCCGGCGCGGGTCGTCGTCGACCACGGCGTGGTGCATCTCTGGGGGCACGCCCTCAGCCAGGAGGAGTCACGGGCAATGGGCGTCGTCGCCGAGAACGTGCCCGGCGTCAAAGAGGTCCTGAATCACATGGTGGTCGTCCCGATGGCGTCTTTTCAGCCGGTCGGGACGTTCTAGTCCCGCCGAAGCGGAGGCCGGTGTCATGGACGTCCTGACCGTCACGCCCAACCCGGCGGTGGACGTCTACACGTCGACCGACAGGCTGACGCCGTTCACGAAGCTCCGTTGTGCCGCGCCCAGATACGATGCGGGGGGCGGCGGCGTGAACGTCGCGCGGGTGGTGAAGCGCCTGGGCGGCGATCCGGTCGCGGTGCTTCCGGCCGGCGGCTCGTCGGGCGAGATGCTGCTGCGCCTGCTCGCCGGCCAGGGCGTGCGGACCGCGGCGATCCCGTTCGACGGAGAAACGCGCCAGGATTTCACGGTCTTCGACCGGGCCGGCGAAAGCCAGTACCAGTTCGTCCTTCCCGGTCCGGATCTCCATGCGGACACCTGGCAGGCCTGCCTCGACAAGGCGCGGACGATCGGACCCCATCCCCGCATCGTCGTCGGCAGCGGCAGCCTGCCCCACGGGGTTCCCGAGGATTTCTACGGCCGGCTCGCCTCGATCGCGACGGCGATGGGAGTTCGGACGATCGTCGACTGCGCCGGGCCCGCGCTACGGGCGGCCCTGGCGCATGGCGTGCACCTCATCAAGCCGAATTTGCGTGAGTTCCAGGAACTGGTCGGCGAGAAAATCGTGAGCGAGGCCGGCTGGGTCGCTGCCGGCCGCGCCCTCGTCGCGCGCGGCAGCGTCGACTACATCGCGCTCACGCTCGGCGCCGACGGGGCGCTGCTGATCGGCGCCGATATAGCCCTGCGCGCCGAAGGAATCCCGCTCAAGCCGGCGAGCGTGATCGGTGCCGGCGACAGCTTCGTCGGCGCGCTTTCGTTCAGCCTCGCCGCCGGTGATCCGATCGAGACCGCCTTCCGGCACGGCCTCGCCGCCGGCACCGCGGCGACGCTCAATACGGGAACCGAGCTATGCCGGGCCGAGGATGTCCGGCGCCTGCTGACCCAGGTCGCCTTGCGGCCGGCCTAGACCACGCCGGCGCAGCCGGGTTGATCGAGATCAAGCGTCGGCCGGGCCGGGTGGTCCAGACTGCGCATCGAGATGGAAAGCGCTTCCGCAGGAACCCCCGTTCCGCCCCGGGCCGGCGATGCCGCCCTGGCCGTCGAGATACGGCTGTCGACGCTGCAGCAGCTTTTCAATTCCTTCGATCCGTCGCCGTTCCACGACAAGGAGCTCGATCGCGAGGCGGAGGAGTACATCGTCGGTTCGGTCGACGAGTATCCGCTGGCCCGCCCGCTCCGGCTGGTGGTGCGCCTCCCGGCCGAACGCATCGCACCCGGCGACGCGGCGACCCTCCAGCAGGCCGTCGCGAACTATTTCACCTATCGCGGCAGCGAGGCGACGCGACGCCTGCGCTTCCAGCTGCGCGAGGGCCGCTTCGCGCTCGCGATCGGGCTGGTCTTCCTTTTCGCCTGCGTTCTCATCCGGCAGCTCGCCATGGGGCTTGCGGGCCCGACCCTCTCGCAGATCGTCGCCGAAGGCTTCCTGATCCTCGGCTGGGTCGCGATGTGGCGGCCGCTCCAGATCTTTCTCTACGACTGGTGGCCGATCCGCCACCAGGCGCGGCTCTTTGCGAAGCTCGCCGCCATGCCGGTCGAGATCCAGGGCGAGTGGCCGCTGGAACAGTAGAACGGCGCGAAGCTACGACGCCCTGACGTTGATCTGCGTCAAGGCGGGTCGTCCCGGCCTCGCTAGGCTGTTATCGAGGCGCGGCGGATTTGTGTCTGCAGTCGCGCCAGGGAGCGACCCATGCTGACCAGAGAAGACTGCCTCGCCTTGAGTGGCGTCGAGGAAGACATCATCGAGGCGATCGCCGAACACGAGCACATTCCGGAAATGGTCGCGGCCGAACTCGGCTGCTATCTGTGCCGCTCGGAGGCGGGGGAGCTGCGCATCCGCCGCATCGTCCTCGACGACATCGAGGCCGCCCGTGCCGCCGGGAAGGACGAGAAGGTCCTGCATCTCAAGCTGGCGCTCGCCGCGTTCATCCGCAATCACCCGGCCTGCCAGACGGTGGCCCCCGCCTCGCCTCGCACCGACGCTCTGGGCGTGTGAGCCGCGACTAACGCGCGATGATGACGACGAGCAGGCGGTCTTCGAACGAGCCGGCAGCCGGGCCCTGATCGTCAGCCAGCTCCAACTCCAGGCGCTGCGAGGCCCCGCTCTCGGCGTCGCCGATAAGCGGCAGCTGCGCCTCTCCGTTCACGAAGCGGACTTCGCGCCCGCCGAAGGTCAGGCGATAGGGAATGCTGCGGCTGGCGTCCTCGTCGACGAAGGCCGGCGACCCGTCACCCTTCGCATTGGTCGAGGTCAGCTTGACGGAGAACAGCTTGTTGTTGGCCGAGACGTTGAGCTCGGTGAGCAGCAGCCGGCCGCGACGGGACGAAAGCGGAACGAGCGATGCCGTCTGGGTCATGGAGACGCTGGCGCGGGCCGGCACGTAGCCGGCCACCTGCAGGCTCGACTTCGTGCTGGCGATCGCCGTCCCCGTACCGGCCACGATGCCGACCGGAAGCGAAAGCAGCGTCAGAAGGCGAAGGATTGTCGTGCGGATCCCCATACCTTTCATGTAGGCAGCGGAGCCCGCTACCGCAAGCTCCAAACGACGAGATTGATCACGTCGCCATAGTCGCCGGCCGACGCGTCCTCGGTCGAATCCACAACGAATTCAAGCCTGTGCAGACGTCCGCCCGGTTCGGTCTTCTCGCTGTTCACGACAGCGGTGGTTTCGCCGCCGTTGAGCTTGAGCGGGGTGCCGTCGACGAGCACGGTATAGGGCACGACGCTCTCGTCGCTCGCGTCGGCCGGGCGCAGCGAACCGCCGTTCATCGACTGGAGCAGAAGGCGGTAGCCGCCATTGCTTCGCGCTCTCACGTTGACCACCTGCCGGTCGCCGGCCCGAAGTCGGCCGAAGTGAACCGTGTGGCTTCCGCGGTTGGGATCGAAGCCCGTGCCTTCGCCGAACGAAACCTGCGCCACCGACGGCACCGGGGCATTGACCGAGACGCGGCGCCGGTCCCTGACCACGCCGGAACCGAATACGCCTTCATAGAGCGTGAACTCGATCTCCCCGCTGTAGAAGCCGGATCCCGCGACCTGCTCCGGCGGGATCGAGAGGACGAGCTGCTGGATGACCGTCCCGCCCGCAGGCACGACGCCGACATACATGTCCGCCTCGACCGCCAGCCCCGACGGCCGCAGCGGCTGGCCGCCGCTCGCGTCCTTGGAGAGGGCGAACTCGAGAGAACCCTCGCCCCCGGCCAGGTAGCCGGTGCCGTCGCCGCGACCGTTGGATGGCGAGACCGTCAGATAGTAGGCGCAGCCCCCATCGTTGCTGCGCACACGGAAATAGACGAGCTGGATGCGCCGCTGCGGATCGTAGACATCGTAGCCGCGGCCGTTGCCGCCTGCCCAGGTGGTCGAGGTGATGTCGCTGATGTTGATGTTGCAGGCGGCCTCTGCGCCACCGGCGAGGAGCGTCCATGCGGCCGCAGCGGCGAGCAGGTGCTTTCTGAGGCTCATGGGAACCATCCTCACGGTGTGATCGGATAGATCAAGCGGCCGAGATCGACGCGGCCGGAGCTTTCGGCCGGCACCTCGAATTCGATCGCCTTCTCCGGTTCGTTCGTCAGCGTCAGGCGGAAGCGGCCCGACGAAAGGCCTTCGACGCGGAAGCGGCCGCCACGGCTGGTGAAGAAGTCGATCGCGGGACGCGACGGCTCGTCGACGGAGGTGATGGTGCCGGCCTCGAGCGGCAGCGGCTTGTCCTCGGCATCGACGAGGAGGCCGTCGCCGAGCACGGTCGCGCCCGTGCCGACATTGATCACCGTGCCGCTGCGATAGCCCGGCTGCAGGTCGTAGACCTGCCGGCCGAGTTCGTAGCCGAGCGGCAGGTCCGGTGCGTCGATGGTGACGTGGTGCTGGTAGTAGGAGCCGAGCTCGGGCAGCACGGCGGTGCCGAGGATGTCGGTCTTCGCCTGCGGCGTCTCGCTGATGTTGTTGATCTCGATCGACTGGCCGGCCAGCGAGGGATGCGGGACGAAGAGTGCGAAGCTGTCGTTGATCGGCCGCGTGATCGCGGCCTGGCCGCCGGCGAAGGCGATCGCCGTGCCGAAGTTGACGCGGGTCCGGGGATGGGTCGAGTTGCCGTCGCCGCGCTCGGTCAGGGTCGCGTGCGAGGCGGAGGTGGTGAAGCGGTACCCGGTGTAGCCGATATCGCCGTCGATCGTGTCGCGGCCGGCATCGCGGCCGAGCGCGACATCGGCCTGGACCCCGTCGACGCGCATCGTCGGCGTGTAGGACCAGTCGAGGCGGCGCGCGCGCTCGGACGTGTCGTAGGAGCTGCCGACGCGCTGGCCGGAGCCGCGCGGGAACCACGAGACGCCGACGAAGATGCGGTTGTCGCTGCCGCCGTAGCTCGCCTGGCGCGTGCTCAGCAGCAGCGACGCGGTCACGTCCTCGGCGATCTGCATGCTCAGGCTCGCGTCGCCGGTGGTCACGTTCGGCTGGCCGTCGCGCGCGAACTGCCTGGCGACGCCGAGGCTGCCGTAGATCGTCTCGCTGAGCCGCTGCCCGAACAGCACGCCGAGGCTGAGCGCGATCGGGTTGCTCGCCGAGGTCTGAGAGATGGTCGCGAAGGCGGGCGTGCGATAGGTCGCGGTCGAGGCGAGGAACCGCCCGCGCGAGGTGGTGGACGGGCTCTCGGTGAAGCGGTGCTGGATCCGGAACGCGCCGCCGGTGCCGGCGAAGCTCGACTGGCTGGCCGAGAGATCGGTGCGGAAGGTTCCGATCGCGGTGGCGAGCCGCATCTCCGTCCCGGCCACGTTCACGTTTCGCGACGCCTGGTAGTTGCCGCCGAGCGTCAGCTGGTCGGTGAGGCCGAGGGTATGGAACGCCGAGACCACGCGGTCGGTGCGGTCGTAGGTTCGCCCGGCATTGGTGGCGGCGGAAGGGAAGCCGATCGCATAGCTGAAGTCCTGCTCGCCCTCGGCGAGCACGCTCGCGTCGAAGACGAAGGGGAAGCGGATGACGTCGACGCGGCCCACCTCATCGACGATCCGGAGCGTCACGTCGTTGGTTCCGCCGACCAGCGGCAGGTCGCGGACGTTGTAGCGGCCGGGCGCCAGGTCGAGGGTCCGCATACGCTGGCCGTTGACGATCACGTCGACGCGGGCGTTGCGGTCGAGGTTCAGGTCGGCTTCCCCGACCGGGGCGCTCGACCGGTAGGGCTGGAGCCCGAAGTTGCGGGCGATCGAGACGCCGCCGGCGCGACGGAAGGACTGGAAGCCGCCGATGCCGTAGCTGACGTCGCCGAGCGACAGCCGCGTGCGGCTCTCCGGATCGTCGCGGACGATCCGCGTGTCGCCTCGCGTCCACGGCGCCAAGCCGATGTCGCGATAGGTGCCGACGCTTTCGAGAACGTAGCCATAGAGGTTCAGAGCCGCGTCGAGATCGGTGACGACCGGCGTCGGCCCGTCGCGGTTCGGCACGAAGTCGTGGCCGGACAGGAGATTGACGTAGCCGCTGATGTCGGCAGGCGGGAGGACCTCCTTGCGGTCGACGCCGTACGGATTGGCCAGGCTGAGCGATTGGGTCGTGCGCATGTCGAGAGGGACGCGCAACGCCGCCTCGATGCGGCCGATGTCGTAGTCGACGGCGATGCCCTCGCTGCGGATGTCGTCGGCGGCGATCCGCCCGCCCGCGCCGATCCGCCCACGCAGGGACTGGAGCTTCTCAGGAACGAGAAACCGCTCCAGCAGCTTGATCAAGGCAGGGCCGTCGAAGGCGAGAAGCTCGTCGCGGGCCGAGATGAAGGCCGCGACCTCGCCCAGCGGCAACTTCTCGATCCGCACCGGTATCTCAAGCCTCGTGGCTGCCGGCGGCTTCTTCGATTCGGTCTTCGTGGGAGCGGGGGTCTCGGTCGCGGGAGCTGCGGCGATGCCCGGCTGGAGCGGCAGCGTCCGCATGGACGCGACGCCGGAGGGATCCGCGAGAGCGCCGCCGGCGACGGCCGTCAGCGCGAGGACGAGGAGACCTCGGGTCAGCCCGCAGGTGTCGCCGAAAAGGGAGGGGCGGCGGCAGTGATGACGCGACATGCGCCTTCGCCTCCCGCCGCCCCCGTTTACGCGCGAATGTTACTGTGCCGTGTACTTGAAGTCAGCCTTGATCGCGCCGTCGGGCAGATCCTGCGGCAGCGGCAGCAGGAACCGGCGCTGCGCCTTGGCGAGGACGTTCTCGCCGGCCACGGTCTCGGCGACAGCCGACTTGTCGAGGGTGCGGCTGACGTTGCCGGCTGAGACGGTCACCGAAGGGGTGTCGATGATCGCATGGCGGCTGCCGCGATTCTCGAGCACGATCTCCAGCAGCTTGCCGCCGCCGCGCGGGGCGGGGACCGCCTGCGCCGAGGTGACGACCACGTCGGGCTTCACGCCCTTCGGCACGACGTAGATGGAGCCGACGTAGCGGACGGTGAGGTAGACGGACGCGCCGGGCGTGTCGCGGCGCCTGTTGAGCGGGGTCTCCTCGGCGATGATGCGGTAGGAGAGCTCCTGCTTCGGGGCCGGATCGCCGATCCACTTGGCGCGCACGAGGCGCGACGACTTGGGCTGAAGCTGGATCTCGGTCGGGAAGAGGGTGAAGTCCTCCGTCGGCTCGAGCGTCTCCTGGCCGTTGATGTCGACCTTGCGGAGCGCCATTGCCACTGTGACGGTGATCGGCTCGTCGCGGTCGTTCTCGACCTGGAAGGTCTGGTTGGAACCGCGGCCCGAGGGTTCGAAATCCTGCGAGATCGGGACGATCTGGAAGGCACCAGCCGCGGACGAGATCGCGCCCGAGACCAGCATGCCGGCGAAGAGGATGGCCGCCGTGCGGCCACCCATGTCGGGGAGAATCTTGAACAGGTTCATGGCAGCCTCACTGCATGTTGAGAGAGATGGTGACGACGTCTTGGTAGGTACCGGCGCCGAGGTCCGACGACCCGGTGAAGTTGAGGTAGATCTGGCTGGTCTCGTTGGTGACTTTGCCGTGCGTGACTTCGCGGCCGACCTGGCCGACGCAACTCGTGGCGAGGAGCCCGGTGACGACCGGGGTGCTTCCGCCGGTCGCCGGATTGACGAACTCGGCGGAGTAGGGGAGGAACTCGTCCGACCCCGTGTTGAGGATCTTGCCGCCGGCCGGTGCCACCGCGCAGCTCATCGAGCTGACGCTGACGATGTAGCTGCGCCTGCCGTTGCAGTCCTGAAGAGCGCTGCCGATCATGATCCGGTGCGCTCCCGGCGCGGTGATCGGAAGCTCGACGGCCTCTGACGTCGAGGAAACGTTGATCGTGCATTTCCCCTCGACCGTTCCCGAGAGCAGGATTGCAGTCGCGGCCTCGCAGACGTCGCAGACGTCGAGCACCCATGGAGCCGTGAGCGCCCCGCCCGTGAGGGCTGCCGCGAGGGCCAGCGCCAGCCATGCTTTGCGGAAGTTCGGCATGTTGCTGTGGTCGGGATCATCGTCGCTTCGTTTCAAGCTCGAGGCGCGCCGGTCACTTCGTCGCGAGCGTGACGGTCAGGGTGTCCGTATAGGTACCCGCCGTGAGCGCGCCCGAGCCCGTGTAGTTGAGGTAGACGTAGCTGGTCTCGGCGAAGATCGGCACGCCGGTGACGTCGCGCGCGATCTGCGAGGAGCAGCTGCTGAGCAGCAGGTCGGTGGTGTCCGCGCTGGTGCCGGTGGCGGGGTTGTCGAACTCGACAGCGTAGTTGAGGTAGTCGGTCGCCGGAGTCGGCCCGACGACCTTCGCGCCGGTCGGCGCCGCCGCGCAATGGGCCGATGTCACGGTCAGCGTATAGCCGTCCGGGTCGTTGCAGCTCTGAACGACGTTGGCGACCATGACGCGCGTGACGCCTCCGGTCAGGGTGAGGTTGGAGGCCGCCGGCAGCGCGGTCGCATCGATCGAGCAGGTCGGCCCGACGATGCCGGAGAGCGGGATCGTGTCGGAAAGCTGCGCCATGCAGATGTCGCACTTGGAGAAGGACCAGACGCCGACGAGCACGAGGCCGAGTGCGGCGAGGCCGCCGGCGATCAGGTTGCGTTTGGTGAACTTGCTGGGGGACTTCATCTTCGTTCCTCTCGCGGCTGGGGAAGCCGGTTAAGAGCAATTTTACGGGTATTTGCAGTGCCGACCTTGAGATGGATCAAGCAAAACGGCGTAACCGCCTACTTGATGTTCATCGTGACGGTGAGCGTGTCCTGGTAGGTGCCGGCGGCGAGCGTGCCGTCGCCGGTGAAGTTGACGAAGATCGAGCTGTTCTCGCCGAACGCCTTCCAGTTGGAGACGTCGCGCGCGACCTGGCCGGTGCAGGCCGACTGCAGAAGGTTCGTGACGCTGGCCTGGCTTCCGCCGCCAGTCGGATTGTTGAACTCGGCCGTGTAGCGCAGGACCTCGTTCGATGCCGGGTCGATCACCTTGGCGCCGGCCGTGCCCGAGGCGCAGTTGAGCGAGGTGAGCGTGAGCGTGTAGCCGATCTTCTTGTTGCAGGTCTGGGCGGCGGTGCCGACCTGCACATGCTGCGCGCCGGTCGTGGTCAGGGGCAGGCTGGAAGCGCCTGTCGCCGTGCTCACGCCGAGCGTGCAGTTCTGTGCCACGGCGCCTTGCAGCACCACCGTCGTCGCTGCGGCGCAGATCTCGCAGTCCTCGACGAACTGCGATGCGATCACACCGGCGCCGATGAGGGCGACGGCCACTGCCGCTGCGGCCAGAGTTGCGCGGGGATTCTTGCGACTGAGGAAGGTCATGATGGCCAACGTCATTTCACGTTCATGGTGACGGTGATCGTGTCCTGGTACGTGCCGGCGGCGAGGTTGCCGTCACCGGTGAAATTTACGAAGACCAGGCTGCTCTCGTTCCGCGCCTTCCAGTTGGTGACGTCGCGGCCGACCTGGCTCGTGCAGGCCGATTGCAGCAGGCCGGTCACGGTCGCCTGGCTGCCGCCGTCCGTCGGGTTGTTGAACTCGGTGCTGTAGGCCAGGAGTTCGGTCGAGACCGGATCGATCACCTTCGCGCCGGCAGTTCCCGAGGCGCAGTTGGCCGAAGTGACGGTGAGCGTGTAGCCGACCTTCTTGTTGCAGCTCTGGAGAACCGAGCCGACCTGGACGTGCTGGCTGCCCGCGGTCGTCAGCGGCAGGTTCGCCGCGGCCGCCGTCGAGCTGACGTCGAGCGTGCAGTTCTGCGCGACGGTGCCCTGCAGCAGGATCTGGTTCGCCGCTTCGCACACCTCGCAGTCGCTGAACAGCGACAGCCCCGCGGCAACCGCGATCGCGCCGGCGCCGGCGGCGAGCAGATGCCACCGTTTGAATTGAGGTTTGAACGACATGGATTGCCCTTTCCGAAATCAGGAGGGTGGCCTGGCGGACCACCGCACTTTCTGCTTTCAGGAGAGCAAATCGCTGCTTCGCGCACCTTGATTTGCATCAAACAAACTTGAGACAAATGCGGCGTTTTTGGGGCGTCAGCGAAGTTGTTCGACCGCCTGCAACCGGCGCTCCGGCGATGCAGCGCGGTGGTGGAAGAACGCTGCGGCGGCGACGAGGATCGCGCCGATGAAGACGGCGATGTGGCGGTCCAGGACGATCGGATCGCCGCGCCATGCGGCTCTCACCTCGACCAGCACCATCACGGTGCCGAGCAGGCTCGCGAAGGCCCCGAGGAGGTCGAGACGCCAGGCGCGATACCCGAACAGCGAGCCGTGTCCGTACCGCCCGGTCGAGCCTCCCTGCGCGAGCACGATGCGATAGACGAGCCTCGCGGCGGCGAGCACCGCGATCGTGCCGATCACGAATCCGGCGGTCTGCAGCAGCGGCGCGAACGGCGCATGGAGGCCGAACGTATTGCGCACCAGCAGCAGCGGATAGTTGTAGAGCGCGTGCAGCAGCACGGGCACGAACAGGGCGGCGGCATAGCTGCGCCAGCGATAGGCCGTGCCGTGGCTGGAGCCCATGACGTTGCCGAACTTGGCGCGGGCGACGTAGACGCCGGCGATCACGCCCAGCGCGCCATGGGTCGGTACGGTGAGGACGCTCCGGATGATCGCGTGCTCGCGCCAGGCATCGGTGAGGTGCACGGCCAGCAGCAGGTTCTCGTAGGCGGCCAATCCGAGCCCGACGGCAGCGCCATAGATGACGCCCTCCATCGGGTGGTCGTAGGCGAGAAACCTGCGGGAGAAGAGGAGAAGGATCAGGACCTTGAGCGCCTCTTCCGGGATCGCGATGTCGATCACCGCCTGCAGCAGGGTCGCCACCGAGCGGTCCGGCTCGAGCCAGACGACATCCTCGCCGAACAGGAACTGCAGGGCATCGAGGGCGTAGTCGCCGAGGACGCTCGCGGCCGGCGAGATGAAATGCAGCGCCGAGGTGCTGAGCGCGCCCAGAAGGAACGTACCTACGACCGCGTAGGCCGGCTCGGGCCGCTTGTCGAAGAACGTCAGGGTCAGAAGATAGAGGAACGGCGGCGCCACCGCCGCCGCGCCGAGCACGGTGACCATGGCTTCAGCGGCCGCGCCCATGAAGGTGTCTCGGCTCGAAGCGGGGCGATCCCGCCTGCTGGTATGGGCATAGACGCATGCTGGGCTCGATCGCTCAGTCCAGGTGGATGGTGCGGCCGCCCATGCGCTGGGCCGCCTCGGCCGCCTGGCGACGGGTGGCGCTGACCGCATGCTCCGCCGCCCAGACGCGCATCTGCGCGATCTGCTCGCGCCGCGTCTGAGCCAGCGGCACCAGGCGCGGCAGGATCGCCTCGAAATCCACCATCTCGAGGTCGCCCTCGACCTTGGCGTTCCTCGTGCGCTGGAAGGACTCGATCAGCGCCTCGGCCACCCATGCTTCGATCTCGGCGCCGCTCATGCGGATGTCGGGGCCGAAGTGCTTCTCGCCCGACAGCTCGACCAGACGGTCGAGGTCGAACTTGGACGGATCGCGGCGACGCCGGCGGATCTGGACCTCGAAGATCTGCCGGCGCTCGTCGTCGTTCGGCAGGTCGATGAAGAACACCTCGTCGAACCGCCCTTTGCGCAGGATCTCCGGCGGCAGCGCCGCGACGTCGTTGGCGGTGGCGAAGATGAACACCGGCGCGGTCTTCTCCTGCATCCAGGTGAGCAGGGTGCCGAACACGCGAAGCGAGACGCCGCTGTCGCCGATCATGCGGCTGGAATGGGCCAGGCCCTTCTCGATCTCGTCGATCCACAGCACGCAGGGCGCGATCGCCTCGCAGGTCTTGAGCGCGTTCCGCATGTGCTCTTCCGACGAGCCGATCAGCGAGGAGAAGATCTTGCCCATGTCGAGCTTGACCAGGGGGAGGCCCCAGGCAGCGGCCGTGCACTTGGCGGACAGGGACTTGCCGCAGCCGGGGATGCCGGTCAGCAGCACGCCTTTCGGCGGGTCGAGGCCGTAGGCCTTCGCCTCCCGGCCGAAGGTCAGGCTGCGGATCTGGAGCCAGCGCTTGAGCACGTCGAGGCCGCCGACGTCGCCGGCCGAAAGCGACCGGTTGTCGATGTATTCGAGGATTCCCGACTTCCGGATGATCTGCTTCTTCTCGTCGAACATGAAGCGCGTGTCTTCGAGCGTGATCGCCCGGTCGTGGACCAGCGCCTTGGCCAGGCAGTTCTCGATCTCGGCGAGCGTCAGGCCCATCGCCGCGTCCGTCAGCGCGTCGATCATCTCGTGCCCGGGCTCGACGGTGATCGTGGTGTTCTCGGCGACGCGCGTGACGAACTGCTCGACGAAGCGCGCCACCTGCTCGCGATCCGGAACCGGGAAGTCGACGACCGTGATCTCCTTCTCGAGCTCGAGAGGGATATCGAGGCTCGGGGAAATGATCACGCAGGACGCGCTGAAGCCGTGGCCGCGGATGGCCATGGCGAACTCGCGTAGCCGGCGGCGATAGATCGCATCGACCGGCTTGTCGCTGAGGAAGGGGAATGGGTCGAGCAGCACGAACAGGTGCCGCTTGCCGTCCTGGGCGATGCGCTCGCACTGGTCGATCGCGATCTTGAGATCGGCGAGGGAGTCCTTGAAGGTCTGCGGCTTCTCGTCGCCGTCCTCCATCTTCGACACCAGGCCGCGCACCACCGTCCAGACGTGGATGTGGTAGGTCAGCGCCTTGGCGACGTCGACGACGACCTTGAGCGCCCGTTCCTCCTCGTAGGTGAACACCTGGACGATCGGGAACCGGGCACGCAGCAGATCGGCGATCTCGTTGGCGAAGGCGGTCTTGAACGTCGCGGCCGGATATCCGGAAGCCGCGACCTTGGCCAGGGAGACGGGACACATGATCTGTCCCCTGCCTAACGGACGACCGTCGCCGGGCATCCGGCGTGCCGCAGGCGTTTCCGTCCGCGCTCGCCGCCCAGGATCTTCTGCATCGCCGTTTCTCCCAACAATCGCCGCCCCATGACGGGCCGGCTGACCATGGACGGCAGGGCAGCGACGTTCCTTGATGTAGGTCAACGTGCGGTCGCGTCTTCCGGCCGAGAAAGGCCCGGCAGGAGGAAAAGGCCATCCAGCCTCTAGTCGCACTTTTCCGACGGTGGTTCGACGTCCTGGTCCTCGACCTCGGGCGTCAGTTCCGCGTCTCCTACCTGCCGCCGCTGATGGTCTACCTGGCGGCCGGGGTATCCGGCCTGACGGCGATCGTCGGCACCTTCTTCGTGAAGGAGCATTTCGGCTTCCCGGCGTCCCTGCTGGCGTCCCTGGCGTTCTGGGCCGGGGTTCCCTGGACCCTCAAGATCCCGATCGGCCACGCGGTCGACCTGCTGTGGCGCTGGAAAGCCGCGCTGATCTATCTAGGCGCCCTGCTGATCGCTGCTTCCATCGGCATCATGTACGGGCTGATCGCGCATCCCGGCTGGATGGGATCGATCCTGCCGCTCGAGGCCTGGTACGTCGTCAGCGTCCTTCTGGCCCCGATCGGCTACGTGCTTCAGGACGCCGTCGCGGACGCGATGACCGTCGAGGCGGTTCCGCTCTTCGACCCGCATGGCACGAGGTATCCCGACGAGACGGTCAAGGCGATGCACACGACGATGCAGACCCTCGGGCGGGTCGCGATCATCGGCGGCCTGGCCGCCGTCGCGGCGCTGAACATCTGGATGCTCGCCGGCGCGGCCGAGATGACGGAGGCGGCGCGGACCTCGGTCTATGCCGACATTCACCTCTATGCCCTGTGCATCCCGGCGATCTCGGTGGCCGGGGTCTTGCTGGCGTCGGTCATCCGGCAACGGGACATCCGTCGGTTGTCGAGCCAGGGTCTCGACCGGGCGCAGGTGTCGGCGATGCTGGACGTCCACGGTGCCGCGCCGAAGACGAACTGGTGGATCCTCGGCGGCGGCGGCGCTTTCGCAGTCTTTACGCTGGGGGCCGGCCTCGCGCCGATCGCCTTCAACCAGGAGATCGTCTTCGCGGGATCCATGGCGATCGTCATCTTCCTGATGCGCCGCCTCCTCGTCGAGCTCCCCGCCGAGCAGAGGCGCGCGCTGGTCGGCACCGCGGTGATCATCTTCGTCTTCAGGGCCGTGCCCGGACCCGGGCCCGCGGTCGGCTGGTGGGAGATCGACGTCCTCGGGTTCGACCAGCAGTTCCTCTCGGTCCTGAGCTTCATCACCTCGGGCCTCACCCTTGCCGGGATGCTCGCGCTTCGGCCGCTGATCGCCAGGCGCTCGATCGCCGATGTCGTGATCATCCTGACGTTGGCCGCAGCGGTCCTGTCGCTGCCGAACATCTCGCTGTTCTACGGCCTGCACGAGTGGACAGCGGCTCATACCGGCGGTCTCGTCGATGCGCGCACCATCGCGATCATGGACACGATGCTCGAATCGCCGCTCGGGCAGCTGGCGATGGTCCCGATGCTGGCCTGGATCGCCAGGAACGCGCCGGAGCAGCTGAAGGCCACTTTCTTCGCGGTGATGGCGTCGTTCGCCAATCTCGCGCTCGCGGCGAGCAGCCTCGGGACCAGGTACCTGAACGAGATCCTCATCGTCACGCGCGAAGTCCGTGACCGGGCGACGGGCGCCGTGCTGATATCGGCGGACTACTCCCTGGTCGGCTGGCTCCTGGTCACCGCGGCCCTGCTGGCGGCGATCCTGCCGCTGCTGACGGTCGCTGTCGTCCAGGCCTCGCCGCTTCGGACGACGCAGTAGCCATGGAGGCCGGCGCCGTGGCCGACGCGAAGGAGAAATGGAGCAGCCAGCTCGGCTTCATCCTGGCGACGATCGGCTCCGCCGTCGGTCTCGGCAGCATCTGGAAATTCCCCTACGAGGTCGGCGAGAACGGCGGCAGCGGATTCGTCCTCCTCTACCTCGCCGGCCTCGCGGTCGTCGTGGCGCCGCTGATGCTCGCCGAGTTCGCGATCGGTCGCGCCGGCCGCAGGGACGCCCGCAAGAGCATGGAGGCGCTCGCCGTCGCGCACCGCGCATCCCCCTCCTGGCGCGCCGCCGGCACGCTCGGCGTCGTCGCCTCCACGCTCATCCTGAGCTTCTACTCCGTCGTCGGAGGATGGGCGCTGGCCTACGCCGTCGAGACGCCGTTCATCGGTCTGCCCGGGGCCGGCATCGACGAGGCCCGCAGCCGCTTCGATGCGATGCTGGGGTCGCCAAGACACATCGGCCTCTATCACACGGTCTTCATGGCGCTCACCGCGGCGATCGTCGGACGCGGCGTCGCCGCCGGCATCGAGAGTGCGGCCAAGTTCCTGATGCCGCTCCTGGTCTGCCTGATGCTGGCGGTCGCCGCCTATGCGCTTGCGGTCGGCGACGTTTCGAGGACCCTGACCTACCTCTTCGCTTTCGATCCCGCGCGGCTGACGGCCCGGATGGCGCTGGAGGCGATCGGCCTCGGGTTCTTCTCCATCGGTGTCGGCCTCGCCGTCATGGTGACCTACGCGGCCTATGCCGAGACCAGGATCGGCCTCACCTCCGTCGCCGTCTGGGCGATCCTCAGCGACACGGCGATCTCGTTCCTCGCCGGCTTCGCGATCTTTCCCATCGTCTTCGCGAACGGCCTCGACCCGGCGAGCGGCCCCGGCCTGATGTTCGTCACCCTCCCGCTCGCCTTCTCGGCGATGCCGCTGGGCGGCTTCGTCGCCTTCGCGTTCTTCACGCTGCTGTTCGTCGCCGCCCTGGTCTCGGCGATCTCGATGCTAGAGATGCCGGTCGCCTTCGCGCACAGCTCGCTCGGTTGGTCCCGGCGGCGGGCGGTCGTCGTCTCGGCGTCGGCGATATGGCTGGCCGGGTTCCTGTCGGTCTTCTCGTTCAATCTCTGGCGCGACTGGTTTCCCCTGTCGGCGTACCCGATCTTCGCCTCGTCGACCTTCTTCGACCTGATCGACTACCTCACATCCAGCATCATGCTGCCGCTGGGCGGCCTGGCGATCTCGGTCTTCGCTGGCTGGGTTCTGCCGCGCTCGCTGCTGAGCGACGCCCTCGGCCTCGGCGAGACGACATCGACAGCGCTCCATGTCCTGCTGCGCTACGTGGTGCCGCCGATCATTCTCGCGGTGACCGTCGCGCCGCTGATCCTGGCGGGCCCATGATGGCGCGGAGCCGATCGTGACGTACCGGGCGATGGTGCTGGAGACGCCGCGGACGCCGCTGGTCCTGCGGCATCGGCCGGCCGGGCCACTGGAGCCGGCGCAGCTGCGCCTTCGGGTCCATGCCTGCGGCGTGTGCCGGACTGACCTTCACGTCGTCGATGCCGAGCTTCCGGATCTCCGGTGTCCGATCGTGCCCGGTCACGAGATCGTCGGCACGGTGGAGGAATGCGGCAGGGACGTTTCGCGGTTCAAGCCGGGCGACCGCGTCGGCGTGCCCTGGCTCGGCTGGTCCTGCGGCACCTGCGCCCACTGTGCCGGCGGGCGCGAGAACCTGTGCGACCGCGCGCGCTTTACCGGCTACCAGATCGATGGCGGCTATGCGGAGCGCGCGGTCGTGGACGAGCGCTTCTGCTTTGCGATTCCGTCCTCCTACGGCGATGTCGAGGCGGCGCCGCTGCTCTGTGCCGGTCTCATCGGCTATCGGGCGCTGCGGATGGCAGGGGAGGCGCGGACGCTCGGCATCTACGGCTTCGGAGCCGCCGGCCACATCGTGGCGCAGGTCGCGCGGTGGCAGGGGCGGAAGGTCTTCGCCTTCGTGCGCCCCGGCGACGAGGAGGCACGGCGCTTCGCGCTCGAGCTCGGGGCCGCCTGGGCCGGATCGTCGGACGAAGCCCCGCCCGAGCCGCTGGAGGCCGCGCTGATCTTCGCACCGGTCGGCGCCCTGGTCCCGGCCGCGCTCCGGGCCGTCGCCAAGGGCGGCACCGTCGTCTGCGCGGGCATCCACATGAGCGACATACCGTCCTTCCCGTACCGCCTCCTCTGGGAGGAGCGCATGGTCCGCTCGGTCGCGAACCTGACGCGTGCCGACGCGGAGGAGTTCCTGGCCCTCGCGCCGAAGGTTCCGGTGCGGACGCAGACCAAGCCCTATCCGCTCGAACGCGCCAACGACGCCCTGTCCGATCTGCGGTCGGGACGCCTGAAAGGGGCGGCCGTCCTGACCTTCGGCACCTGAGGCGATCTGGCTCATGGCTTTTCCTTGACCCAGGCGCGGACGCGCGCAGGATGGGCGTCTCCCTGAAGGACCATTTTTCCTCCCGATGACTCAGCTTCCGGCTTCCGTCGACGCGACGCTCGCGCTGCTCGCCAAGGGCGACTACGTCGCCGACCGCTCGCTCTCGACCGCGGTCTATCTCTCGCTGTCGCTGAAGCGGCCGCTGTTCCTCGAAGGCGAGGCCGGCGTCGGCAAGACCGAGATCGCCAAGGTGCTCTCGGCGGCGCTCGGCCGCGACCTGATCCGCCTGCAATGCTACGAGGGCCTCGACGTCGCCTCCGCCGTCTACGAGTGGAACTACGCCCGCCAGATGATCGAGATCCGGATGGCGGAGGCCACCGGTACCGGCGACCGCGAGCGCGTCGCGACCGACATCTTCGACCGCAAGTTCCTGATCGAGCGGCCGCTGCTCAAGGCGATCGCGCATCCGAAGCCATCGCCGGTGCTGCTGATCGACGAGCTCGATCGCGCCGACGAGCCCTTCGAGGCCTACCTGCTGGAAGTGCTGTCGGACTGGAAGATCACCATCCCCGAGCTCGGCACGGTCGCCGCCGAGGAGCCGCCGATCGTGGTGGTGACCTCCAACCGTACGCGCGAGATCCACGACGCGCTGAAGCGCCGCTGCTTCTACTACTGGGTCGACTATCCCAAGGCCGAGCGTGAGCTCGAGATCCTGCGCGTCAAGGCGCCGAACGCGCCGGCGGAGCTCTCGCGCCAGATCGTCGCCTTCATCCAGAAGCTGCGCGGCACCGATCTCTTCAAGCTCCCCGGCGTCGCCGAGACCATCGACTGGGCAAACGCGCTGGTCCAGCTCGACCAGCTCCAGCTCGAGCCCGATGCGGTCAACAACACGCTCGGTGTGCTGCTCAAGTACCAGGACGACATCTCCAAGATCCAGGGCAGCGAGGCCAACCGCCTGCTCATGGAAGTGAAGGCCGAGATCGCTCGGGCGCAGGCGACCGCCTGACATGCTCGACGGTCCAGTCCCCGAGGGCGGACGGCTTGCGCAGAACCTGATGCGCTTCGGGCGCGTTCTGCGCGCGGCCGGACTGCCGGTCGGGCCGGGCAAGGTGCTGGACGCGATCCGCGCGGTCGAGACCGTCGGCATATCGAGCCGCGCCGACTTCTACTGGGCGCTGCACGCGGTGTTCGTGAACCGCCGCGACCAGCGCGAGGTCTTCGACCAGGCATTCCACGTCTTCTGGCGCAACCCGAAGATCATGGAACGCCTGATGGCCCTGGTGCTGCCGAGCTTCCGCGCCGAGGGAGTCGGCGACCAGATGGAGGTCTCGCGCCGCGTCGCCGAGGCGATGCAGGGCAATGCCGGCGCCTTCCCCGAACCCCAGACCGAAGAGAACAACGAGATCGAAGTCGATGCGACGCTGACCTTCTCCGAGAAGGAGGTGCTGCGCACGATGGACTTCGAGAAGATGTCGGCCGAGGAGATCCGGAAGGCCGAGGCGGCGATCCGCCGTCTCGCCGCGCAGATCAAGATGGAGCCGACGCGGCGCTTCCGCCCCGATCCCTCGGGCAGTCGCATCGATCTCCGTCAGACCATGCGCTCGGCGCTGCGCGGCAATCCGGACGTGATCGACCTCAAGCGCCGGCGCCGCGTGATGAAGCCGCCGCCGCTGGTGGCGCTCTGCGACATCTCCGGCTCGATGAGCCGCTACAGCCGGCTCTTCCTGCATTTCCTGCACGCGGTCACCAACGACCGCGACCGGGTGCACAGCTTCGTCTTCGGCACGCGGCTCACCAACGTCACGCGCGATCTCCGCCAGAAGGACATCGACGTGGCGCTCGCCCGCGTCGCCCAGCACGTCGAGGACTGGTCGGGCGGCACGCGCATCGGCGCCACGCTGCACGAGTTCAACACGCGCTGGTCGCGCCGCGTGCTGGGACAGGGCGCGGTCGTGCTGTTCATCTCCGACGGTCTCGACCGCGACGCCGGCGCCGGCATCGAGCGCGAGATCGAGCGGCTCCACAAGTCCGCCCGGCGCCTGATCTGGCTCAATCCACTGTTGCGCTACGAGGGGTTCGCCCCCAAATCCATGGGTGTCCGGGCCCTCTTGCCCCATGTGGACGAGTTCCGCCCGGTGCATAATCTCGAAAGCCTGGAGGCGCTGGCGACGGCGCTGGCCCAGCCCGCCCCGAGGCGGCTCGAAGCCGCCGCCGCCTGGTCGGGCAGACTCGAAGGAGAAGCCGCATGAGCCAAGCCCTCCCGTTCGATTCCGGCGCCGCCGACGTGCTGTCGACGGCGGCTTCGTGGAAGGCCCAGGGGAAGAAGGTGGCGCTCGCCACCGTGGTCACCACCTGGGGCTCCTCGCCGCGTCCGCAGGGAAGCCAGCTCGCGATCGACGAATCCGGGGCCTTCGTCGGGTCCGTCTCCGGCGGCTGCATCGAGGGTGCCGTGGTCAAGGAAGGCCTGGCCGCGATGAAGGACGGCAAGCCTCGCCTCCTCGACTTCGGCGTCACCGACGAGCAGGCCTGGGATGTCGGCCTCGCCTGCGGCGGCAAGGTCCAGGTCTTCGTCGAGCCGGTTGAATGAAGACGGCAGTTCTCGAGAAGCTGCAGAAGGCGCGCGCCGGACGGGTTCCGGTCGCGCTGGTGACCGACCTCGACTCGGGATCGCAGGCGCTGCTCGAAGCCGGCGAGATGATCGGCGACGTTTCCCTCGCCGACGACGCGCTGGCCGCCGCGGTCAAGCTGATCGAGCGCGATTCGAGCGGCCAGATCGAGGTCGAGGGCCGGCGCATCTTCGTCCATGTCCATAATCCGCCGGCGCGGCTGATCGTCGTCGGTGCGGTGCATATCGCCCAGGCGCTGGTGCCGATGGCGGCGCTCGCGGGATATGCGGTCACCGTCGTCGATCCGCGTCGCGCGTTTGCGACCGACGCGCGCTTCCCGACCGTCACGCTCTCCGACGACTGGCCCGACGAGGCGATGGAGAAGCTTTCTCCCGATGCGCGCACGGCGGTCGTCACGCTGACCCACGATCCCAAGCTCGACGATCCGGCGCTGACCGTGGCGCTGCGCTCGCCGGCCTTCTATGTCGGCTGCCTGGGCTCCAAGCGCACGCATGCGAAGCGGATCGACCGCCTCAAGGCGCAGGGCCTGACCGACGCCGAGATCGGCCGCATCCATGGCCCCGTCGGGCTTCCGATACACGCGATCTCGCCGGCCGAGATCGCGATCTCGATCCTGGCCGAGATCACCCAGGTCCGCCGAAAGGACGCGAAGTGAAGTTCGGTCCGGTCGCCTTGAAGGACGCCGTCGGCGCGGTGCTGGCGCACAGCCAGCGCGTCAAGGAGAAGGTCTACAAGAAGGGGCGCGTTCTGTCGGCTGCCGACGTCGCGGCGCTCGAGGCGGCGGGCCTCGCCGAGGTCGTGGCCGCCCGGCTCGAGCCGGGCGACGTTCCGGAGGACGAGGCGGCCAATCGTCTCGCCGCCGCGCTCGCCGGCGATCACGTGACCGCCTCGGCCGCCTTCACCGGCCGCGCCAACCTGTTCGCCGCCTGCTCCGGTCTCGCCGATTTCGATCCGGACCGTCTCGATCAGCTCAACCTCGTCGACGAGGCGGTGACCCTGGCGGTCGTGCCGCGCTACGAGCCGGTCGAACCAGGGCAGATGATCGCGACGCTCAAGATCATCCCCTTCGCGGTCCGGAAGACGGTGCTCGATACCTGCGCGCAGGTGGCGCAGTTCAAGGGGCCGCTGGTCTCGGTCGTCCCGTTCCGTCCGACGCCGACCGGCCTCGTGCAGACGCGCCTTCCCGGCACCAAGGAAAGCGTTCTCGACGGCACCGTCGAGACGACGCGCGAGCGGCTGTCGCGCCATGGCAGCGCGCTGGTCGGCGAGCGCCGCTGCGGCCATGCCGAGCGCGAGGTCGCGGACGCGATCCGCGAACTGATGAACGACGGCTGCAAGCTGGTGCTGGTCGCCGGCGCCTCGGCCGTGGTCGATCGCCGCGACGTGATCCCGGCCGGCATCACGCGCGCCGGCGGCAAGGTCGATCACTTCGGCATGCCGGTCGATCCCGGCAACCTGATGCTGATGGGTCGTATCGGCGAGACCCCTGTGCTGGGCCTTCCCGGCTGCGCGCGGTCGCCGAAGTTCAACGGCTTCGACCTGGTGCTGGCGCGCGTGCTCGCCGGCGCGCCGGTCAGGCCGCAGGATGTGATGAAGCTGGGTTCGGGTGGCCTGCTCAAGGAGATCCCGACGCGGCCGCTGCCGCGCGCCTCGCGGCCCGAGCAGGAGAAGGCGGTGGCGCGCATGCCGCGCATCTCCGCGCTCGTGCTCGCCGCCGGTCAGTCGCGCCGCATGGGGGGCCCGAACAAGCTGCTGGTGCAGATCGACGGCAAGGCGATGGTCGCCCATGTCGTCGACATGCTGCTGACCTCGAAGGTGTTCTCGATCACCGTGGTGACGGGCCACCAGGCCGACCAGGTGAAGGCGGCGCTCGCCGGCCGCAACGTCACCTTCACCCACAATCCGCGCTATGGCGAAGGGCTCTCGACCACGCTCGGCGCCGGCGTCGCGGCGCTGCCGCCGGAAGCCGACGGCGCCATCGTCTGCCTCGGCGACATGCCGAAGCTGACCGCAGCTGCGGTCGACAAGCTGATCGCCGCCTTCGATCCGGTCGAGAACCGCTCGATCATCGTGCCGACCTCGGGCGGCAAGCGCGGCAACCCGGTGCTGTGGGGCAAGCGCTACTTCGCCGAGATGCGCGCGATCTCCGGCGACGTCGGCGCACGGGCGATGATCGGCGAGCACCAGGACCAGGTCGCCGAGGTCGAGATCGGCGACCGTGGCGTGCTGGTCGACATCGACACCAAGGAAGCGCTCGACGCGCTCACCGCCGAAGGCCGCAGCGTCACGGTGCCGGCGTGAGGCTGCGCGAGCAGTTTCCGCTGCTCGCTTCCGACCCCGGGATCCACTACCTGGATTCCGGTGCGTCGTCGCAGGTTCCCGGCGCGGTTCTCGACGCGGTTCACAGATTCGAGACGACGCAGCGCGCCAACGTCCATCGCGGCGTGCATCGCCTGGCGGAGGCCGCGACCGCGGCCTACGAGGGCGCGCGCGACGACATCGCGAGATTCTTCTCGGCGAAGCGCGAGGAGATCGTCTTCACCTCGGGCACGACGGCCGCGATCAACCTGGTCGCGCACAGCTTCGGCGATGCGCTCAAGCCCGGCGACGAGATCGTCATCAGCGAGATTGAGCATCATTCCAACATCGTCCCCTGGCAGATGCTGCGCGACCGTCGCGGGCTCGTGCTGAAGGCGCTGCCGGTGACGGTCGAGGGCCGCATCGATCTCTCGGCGCTCGACCGCATGGTGACGGCGAAGACGAAACTGATCGCGCTCGCCCATTGCTCAAACGTCACCGGCGCGGTCGCCGATCTCGCCAAGGTGGTCTCGGCCGCGAAGGCGGTCGGCGCCGCGGTGCTGATCGACGGCGCCCAGCGCGTGCCGCACGGGCCGCTCGACATCCCGGCGCTCGGCGTCGATTTCTACGTCTTCTCCGGCCACAAGATGTACGCGCCGCACGGCATCGGCGTGCTGTGGGGAAAGCGCGAGCGCCTGGACGCGATGCCGCCTTTCATGGGCGGCGGCGACATGATCCGCAGCGTGACGATCGAGAAGACCACCTATGCCCCGCCGCCCACCCGCTTCGAGGCCGGCACGCCGAACGTCTCCGGTGCGATCGGCCTCGGTGCCGCCTGCCGCTGGATGGGCGGGCTCGACTGGAAGGTGATCGCGCAGGAGGAGATGCGGCTCACCGGCCGCGTGCTCGACGGCCTCGCCAAGGTGCCGGGCGCGCGCATCGTCGGTCCCCTCGGATTGCAGCAGCGGATCGGCGTCGTCTCCTTCGCGCTCGGCGTGGCACACCCGCACGACGTGGCGCAGATCCTCGACCGGCACGGCGTCGCCTGCCGCGGCGGGCATCACTGCGCCCAGCCGCTGATGGACCGCTTCGACCTGATGGGAACGACGCGCGCCTCGATCGCGCCCTATACCGCGGATGCCGACATCGACGCGCTGCTGAGAGGCGTCGAGGAAGCAAGGAAGCTGCTCGGATGAGCGACGCGCTCTATCAGGACGCGCTGCTGAAGCTCGCGAAGGAGGCGCCGAGGAAGGGCCGGCTCGAGCCCAACGACGCCAGCGTCCGCCTCGACAACCCGCTCTGCGGCGACCGGGTGCGGATCGACCTCCGGATGAGCGGCCCGAAGATCGCCGATCTCGCCCATGAGGTCCGCGGGTGCGTGCTCTGCGAGGCGGCGGCGGGCGCGATCGGCCGGCTCGCCGTGGGCCTGGATAAGGACGGGGTCGCCAGGCTCG
>JBGALV010000083.1:0-23775 GCA_044223515.1 Alphaproteobacteria bacterium | reverse complement strand
GCCGGCCACGGTCGCTCCCGGCGGCGCGCTGCAGGACCTCGCCCCGACCATGCTGGCGTTGATGGGATTGCCGCAGCCGCCCGAGATGACCGGGCACTCGCTGGTCCGCCTGGCGCCCGCCTGACGCCGCGCCGTCCAGGTCCCGCCGCCGCCGGCCGGGGAACTTGCGGGGCCGGCCGCGGCCCAAGCCGTACGCTCGACGCCGTTCGCCTCCGACAGGGGGCCCGCGACGCCGCCGGTCGGTTGAACAAGACCGACCGGCCGGTGCGTGGCGCAGCGCGGTGGCGGGCGTATACTTTTTTGCGCGGGCAGGACGGCCGGCATGGCTGCGCACGGCGATGGTCGCCGGCGCGGCGCGTCCGGCGGGTCATGTGGCGAATCGGGAGCAAAGGGCAATGGCAAAGGAAGAATCGGGCAAGCGCGACGGCTGGAAGAAGGCCGGGCTGATCGGTCTCGGTACCGTGCTGGGCGTGCTGCTCTCGCTCAATTTCTCCGCGATCGCGCAGCGCGAGGCGAAGACCCCGATCCCGTACGAGGACCTGCAGCTCCTGTCGGCGGTGTTCGGCAAGATCAAGAGCGACTACGTCGAGACCGTCCCCGATGACAAGCTCATCAAGGAGGCGATCAACGGCATGGTGCACGGGCTCGACCCGCACTCGGACTTCCTGGACGCGGAGGCCTTCAAGGAACTCCAGGTGTCCACGCAGGGCAAGTTCGGGGGCCTGGGCATCGAGGTCGGCGTCGAGGACGGCGTCGTGCGCGTCACGTCGCCGATCGAGGACACGCCCGCGTTCCGCGCGGGCATCAAGGCCGGCGACCTCATCGTCAAGATCGACGACACCGCGACGCGCGGCCTGCCGCTGTCCAAGGCCGTCGAGAAGATGCGCGGCAAGCCGGGCACGCAGGTCGTGCTGACGGTCGTCCGCAAGGACGCCGAGACGCCGCTGACGTTCACGCTGACGCGCGAGGAAATCAACGTCAAGAGCGTGCGCGCGAAGATGCTCGAGCCCGGCTACGGCTTCGTGCGCATCCGCAACTTCCAGGAGCGCACCGGCGAGGATCTCGCGAAGGCGCTCAAGGACTTCTACGCGAAGGGCGACCTGAAGGGCCTCGTGCTCGACATGCGCAGCGACCCGGGCGGCCTGCTCAACCAGGCGGTGGCCGTCTCGGCCGCGTTCCTGCCGAAGGACGCGCTCGTCGTGTACACGGACGGCCGCACGCCGGATGCGCGCATGCGGCTCCTCGCCAGCAAGGACAATTTCTCGCGGCGCGGCGAGGACTACTTCAAGGACCTGCCCGCCGCCGTGAAGAAGGTGCCGATGGTCGTGCTCGTCGACGGCGGCACCGCGTCGGCGTCCGAGATCGTCGCGGGCGCGGGCGCCTTCGCGGCTTCCTCGGGCGTGGCGGCCGCGGCCTTGTTGGTCTCGAGGTGACGCTCGAGGTTCGCCTCGCGGATCCGGCTGTCGCGGCCGTCGTCGACTGCGATGTCCGGCTCGATGCCCTTGGCCTGGATCGAGCGGCCCGACGGCGTGTAGTAGCGCGCCGTGGTCAGCCGGATCGCGCCGTTGCCGGGCAGCGGGATGATCGTCTGCACCGAGCCCTTGCCGAAGGACTTGGTGCCGAGCACGACGGCGCGGCGATGGTCCTGCAGCGCGCCGGCGACGATCTCGGAGGCCGAAGCCGAGCCGGCGTTGATCAGCACCACCAGCGGCAGGCCGTCGGTGAGATCGCCGGGCTTGGCATTGTAGCGGGTCGCGTCGTCGGCGCGGCGGCCGCGGGTCGAGACGATCTCGCCCTTCTCGAGGAAGGTGTCGGAGACCGAGATCGCCTGGTCGAGCAGGCCGCCCGGGTTGTTGCGGAGGTCGATGACGTAGCCCTGCAGCTTGTTTCCGACGTCCTTCTTGATCGTCTCGATCGCGCGCTTGAGGCCCACGTCGGTCTGCTCGTTGAAGGTGGTGATGCGGATGTAGCCGAAGTTGTTGGCCTCGACGCGAGAGCGCACCGACTGGATGCGGACCACGTCGCGCTTGATCGAGACGTCGAAGGCCTCGCGGCCCTCGCGGCGGATCGTCAGCTTGATCGGCGAGCCGACCGGCCCGCGCATCTTCTCGACCGCTTCGTTGAGGGTGAGCCCCTGGATCTGCTCGTCGTTCAGATGCGTGATGAAGTCGCCCGGCTTGAGGCCGGCACGCGCCGCCGGCGTATCGTCGATCGGCGAGACCACCTTGATGAAGCCCTGCTCCATCGTGACCTCGATGCCGAGACCGCCGAACTCGCCGCGGGTCTGCACCTGCATGTCCTTGAACGTCTTCGCATTCATGTAGCCCGAATGCGGGTCGAGCGAGGTCAGCATGCCGTTGATGGCTGCCTCGATCAGCTCCTCGTCGGTCTGCTTCTCGACGAAGTCGGCGCGCACGCGCTCGAACACCTCGCCGAACAGGTTGAGCTGACGGTAGGTCTCGCTCGTGTTGGCGCCGCCGGCGCCGCCCTGCTGCTGGGCGACGATCGGGGAAGACAGGAACGCAAACGCGGTCGCGCCGAAGGCGATCGCCGCGACGCCGAGATAACGCTTCATCCGTTCACCTTGCCAGTGCCGGCAGCCAACCAGGGTTGAGGGTTGATCGGGTGACCCTGACGGCGCAGTTCCAGGTACAGCCGGGGATTGCCCTCCGTCGCCTGGACCATGGCGCCGACCGGTTCCCCAGCCAGCACCCATTGCCCAACGCCGCCGTCAATTCGCCCCAGACCGGACAGGAGGGAATGATATCCCTCGCCGTGTTCGATGATCAATATGAGCCCATAGCCGCGGAAGGGGCCGGCGAAGAGGATGCGCCCGTCGTAGGGCGCGACCACGGCCGCGCCCGAGCGCGATTCGTAGACCATGCCCTTGGCCGGCTGCGCCTGGTCGTCGGGTTCGCCGAAACGCTGCACCAGGCGGCCGGCGACCGGCAGTGCCATGAGGCCTCGGGCCTCGGCAAAAGGCCGTGCCAGCTCGGCCGGCGGCGGCAGGGCGATGGCGATCGGCGGTGTCGCGACCGACGGCGCCGGCTGCGGGGATTCCATCAGCGGGGCCGGCGGCTTGGGCGGCGGCCTTAGGGCGGAGAGCAGGCGAACCTGCTCTTCCTCTCGGGTTCGCCGCTCCGCCTCGAGGCGGTCGATCAAATCCTTGAGATCGCGCGCCGAGGCGGTGAGTTCCAGCATCCGGCGTGCGACTCGCTCCGCATCGCCTTCGGCCTTCTGCTGAAGCGCTGCCTTCCGTTTGAGCAGGCGGTCCAGCCGCCCTTCCTCGACGCCGAGGGCCGCCAGAGCCGTCTCGCGATGCTGGCGCTCGTCATGGATGCGGGCGCGGGTGTCGGCGAGGCGGGCGAGATCTCCGGCCAGGGATTCGGCCTGGCGCTCGATCTCGGGCCGCGCCGCGTTGAGCAGGATCGCGCCCTGGACGGTCTCGCGCGGGCTCAGGGGCAGCGCCAGCAAGGCTTCGGGCGGCACCCTTGCCCGGCGCAGCAACGCCGCGGTGACATCGGCGATCTCCTGCCGGCGGCGATCGAGCGTCGCCGACGTCTTCTTCTCGTCGTCGGCCAGCTCGGCCAGGCGGTCGTCGAGCCGCTGCACCTCGGTCCCGTGGGCCTGAGCGGCACGCGCGGCCTGGATCTGCTCGGCCCTGACCTCGGCGACCTCGCGGGCGAGCGCATCGGCTCGCCTGGTCGCCTCGATGAGGCGATCGCGCTCGGCGGCGAGAGCGCGCTCGACCTCGTCGAGCTTTCTCGGCGTCGCATCCTCGGCGCGCGATCCCGCGGCCGGCGCCGCCGTCAGAAGAAGAAAGAGAAGCGGGAGCTCAGTCCGCCGCACGGCGCTCGGCCGGCGGGCGAAGCAGCGAACGTCCGGTCATCTCGGCTGGCTTCGGCAGGTCCATAACCTCGAGCAGCGTCGGGGCCACGTCGGCGAGCTTGCCGTCGGCGAGCCCGATGTTGTGACCTGCACCGACCAGCATCGCCGGCACCAGGTTGAGGGTGTGCGCGGTGTGCGCCTGGCCGCTCTCGTGGTCGAGCATCTGCTCGGCATTGCCGTGGTCGGCGGTCACCAGCATGACGCCGCCGGCAATCTCGACCGCCGAGGCGACGCGGCCGACGCAGGCATCCACCGCCTCGACCGCCTTGATCGCAGCCGCCATGTCGCCGGTGTGGCCGACCATGTCGGTGTTCGCGTAGTTCACGACGATCAGGTCGAAGGTTCCTGCCCCGATCGCTTCGACCAGCCGGTCGGTCACTTCGGGCGCCGACATCTCGGGCTTGAGATCGTATGTCGCGACCTTGGGCGAGGGCACCAGGATTCGGCTCTCGCCCTTGAACTCGCGCTCCTCGCCGCCGTTGAAGAAGAACGTGACGTGCGCGTACTTCTCCGTCTCGGCGATGCGGAGCTGCTTGAGGCCCGCCTCGGCGACGATCTCGCCCAGCGTGTGCGTCAGCGAGGCGGGCGGGAACAGCGTGCCGAGGAAGCGGTTGAGGTCGGTCGAGTACTCGGCGACGCCGAGCGCTGCCGCGAGTTTCGGCTGCCTCGGCCGCTCGAAGCCCTTGAAGGCCGGATCGAGCAGCGACGACAGGATCTCGCGCGCTCGGTCGGCGCGGAAGTTCGCCATCAGGATGCCGTCGCCGTCGGCCATGCCCTTGTAGTCGCCGATCACCGTCGCCGGCACGAACTCGTCGGTCTTGTTGGCGGCATAGGCGGCGTCCACCGCGCTCTTCGCGTCGGCGGCCTTGTCGCCTTCGCCCATCACGATCGCCTTCCATGCGGTCTCGACCCGCTCCCAGCGCTTGTCGCGGTCCATCGCGAAGTAGCGGCCGATCACGGTCGTGATGCGGGACCGGGAGTCGGCGAGGAACCTGGCGAGAAAGCCCTGCGCGCTCTTCGGCGGCGTGTCGCGGCCGTCGAGGAAGGCATGCACGGCGACGGGCACGCCGGAGGCGGATACCGCCTTCGCCAGTGCCGCGATGTGGTCCTGATGCGAGTGCACGCCGCCGGGCGAGAGCAGGCCCATCAGGTGGCAGGTGCCGCCGGTGGCCTTCAGCCGGGCGATGAAATCGGTCAGCGGCGTCATCTTCGCGAGGCTGCCGTCCTCGACCGCCTGGTCGATGCGCGGCAGGTCCTGCATGACGACGCGGCCGGCACCGAGATTCATGTGGCCGACCTCGGAATTGCCCATCTGGCCCTTCGGCAGGCCGACATGCAGCTCGGAGGCGTCAAGGAAGGAGACCGGCGCTGCCTTGGCGAGCCGGTCGAGGTTCGGCGTCCGGGCCTTGAGGATCGCGTTGTCCTCGGCGGGCTCGTCACGGTGGCCCCAGCCGTCGAGGATGCAGAGCACGACCGGCTTCGGCCGGCGGGAGGAAGGCGTCGGCATGTGGCTTATATAGGCGAATCCGGCTTCGGCCGGTAGGCTGGCCTAAGATGACTTTGCTCACCCTTCTCGGCTGGATCCTCGCGGGCTGGCTCTTGCTCGTCGGCCTGATGTTCCTGGGCCAGCGTTCGCTGCTCTATCACCCGGATCGCTCGCTGCCGAACGCCGCCGAGCTGACGGCGGCGGGGTTCCAGGCGCTTGCCGCGCGCACCGAGGACGGCATCGACCTCACGGCCTGGCACCGGCCGGCCGAGGCCGGGCGCTCGACCCTGGTGCTGTTCCACGGCAATGCCGGCCATCATGGCCATCGCCTCTCCCTGGGCCTGCCGTTGGCCGCGCGCGGCTATGGCGTCGTCCTCGCGCCCTATCGCGGCTATGGCGGCGCTTCGGGCAGCCCGACCGAAGACGGGCTGGTTAGGGACGGGAAGGCGATCCTGGCCGCGCTCGAATCGGGGTCGTTGCCCCGCGGACGCATCGTGCTCTGGGGCGAGAGCCTCGGCGGCGGCATCGCGACCCGCCTCGCCGCCGACGCCGCGGCCGAAAGGCGGCCGGTGCAGGGGCTGGTGCTGCAGGCGCCGTTCACCTCGGTCCACGAGCGCGCGGCCGAAATCTACCGGCTCGTGCCGGCGCGATGGCTGGTGCTCGACCGTTTCGACAACCTGAGCCGCATCTCCAGGATCGCGGCGCCGCTGCTGATCGTCCATGGCGAGGAGGACTCGGTCGTCCCGGTGGCACATGGAAAGCGCCTGTTCGCTGCCGCCCTCCAGCCGAAGCTCAGCGTCTTCATTCGCGGTGCAGATCACAACGACCTGCCCGACTTCGGTCTGGCCGACCGGATCGGCGAGTTCCTCGATCGCTTGAGCTAGTCGGCGCCTGAGCTAGCCGGCGAGCTCCAGCATCACCTGGAGCAGCACGTTGGCGCCGGCTTCCAGGTCTTCGGGCTTGGTGAATTCGCGGACGTTGTGGCTGATGCCGTCGACCGAGGGGACGAAGATCATCGCGGTCGGGGCCACCCGCTGCATCATCTGCGCGTCGTGGCCGGCGCCCGAGGTCATGCGCCGGACGGAGAACCCGAAGCCCTTCGCGGTGCGCTCTATCAGGTCAGCCATGCCGGCATCGAAGATCACCGGCTCGAAGCGGGCGAGGCGCTTCGCCTCGACCGTGCAGCCTTCGGCCTTCGCGGTCTCCTCGGCGAATGCCAGGACGCGACGCTCCGCCTCCTTCAGCTTCGCCTCGTCGGTGTTGCGGACATCGACGGTGACCACCGCCTTGTTCGGGATCACGTTGATCAGGTCGGGGAAAAGCTTCACCGATCCGACCGTGCCGACCTGGTCGCCGCCGATCTCGTTGGCGAGCCGGCGCACGAAGGCGGTCAGTTCGGCGGCGACATAGCCCGCGTCGTGCCGAAGCCGCATCGGCGTGGTGCCGGCGTGGTTGGACGTGCCTCGAAACGTGAACTCGGTCCACGAGATGCCCTGCAGCGTGTCGACCGCGCCGATGGTCACGCCCTCGCGGTCGAGCACCGGGCCCTGCTCGATATGCAGCTCGACGAAGCGGTGCAGGTCCGGCTTCCCGACGGGCTGCGGGCCTGCGTAGCCGATGCGGCGGAGCTCCTCGCCGACCGACCTGCCGTCGCGGTCGGTTGCGGCCAACGCTTCCTCGAGCGGGATGCCGCCGACATAGGCCAGGCTCCCCATCATGTCGGGATGGAAGCGGGCCCCTTCCTCGTTGGTGAAGAAGGCGACCGTGATCGGCCGCTCGGTCTCGATGCCGGCCTGGTTCAGCACCTCGACCACCTCGAGCCCGGCGAGGACGCCATAGTTGCCGTCGTAGCGGCCGCCGGTGCGGACCGTATCGATGTGCGAGCCGGTCATCAGCGGCGGCAGATCCTTCCGTCCCTTCCGGCGCGCGAAGACGTTGCCGATCGCGTCGACCGTGACGGTGAGGCCGAGCGCCTTCATCCAGCCGATCACGAGGTCACGGCCATCCTTGTCCTGATCGGTCAGGGCGAGGCGCGCATTGCCGCCGCCTTCGATCGCGCCGACCTGGGCGAGCCGGTCGAGCCGATCCATCAGGCGGGCGATGTCGACGCGGAGATTGGCGCGGGTCATGCGGCGCAGGGCCTAGAAGAGGGCGAGGACGACGGCGTAGCGCGCTGCCTTGCCGATGGCAACCAGCACGACGAAGGGCAGGAAGCGGACGCCCGCGGCGCCCGCGATCAAGGTCAGCGGATCGCCGACTATCGGGATCCATGACAGCAGCAGCGACCACGTGCCCCAGCGCCGGAAGCGGTCGGCGGCTGCATCGTAGGTCGCGGGCTTTACCGGAAACCACGGCCGGTCGCGGAAGTGCGCGCCCCAGCGCCCGAAGCTCCAGTTGAGGATCGAGCCCAGCGTGTTGGCGACGGTCGCCACGGCGAGCAGAAGCAGCTTGTCCGTCGTCGTGGTCAGCGCCACGCCGGCGAGCACCGCCTCCGACGACATCGGCAGCACGGTCGCCGCCAGGAACGAGGTGACGAAGAGGCCCCCGAGGGTCCAGGGATCCATCAGAGCCGCTTGAACCAGAAGGCCATCGGCTTCCCGGTCTCGTCATCCTCGCCGATGTCGCGCCAGGGGAATTGCGTGACGAACGATGGGTCCTTCACGAAGCCGCGCTTGCCCCAGAACGCGTCGAGCGGCACGTAGCCGGCGGGCTTCGACGGGTGATCGTCGGGACGCTGCACGGCGCAGAAGCATGCGGTGTCATAAGTGCCGAACGACCGTGCATGCGCCTCGCGCCCCTCGAAGAAGCGGACGCCTATGCCCTGGCCGCGATAGCGGCGGTCGAGCACGCTTTCGCCGAAGTAAAAGAAGCGATCGAGGTCGAGCCCGCGCTCGACGAACGGTCCGGTCACGTAGGCGGCTTCGTCGGCGAGCGGCAGCGCGGTCGAGGCGCCGACCGCATGCTCGCCGTCGAGCGCGAGCACGACGACCGCGCGGGCCGAGCGGATGTAGGTCTCGAGATACGTGCGCTCGTAGGCCTCGTCGCCCTCGTAGAGGTAGGGCCAGTCGCGGAAGACCTCGATGCGTAACCGCGCCAGATCCGGGATGTAGCGCCGGAGCGCTTCGCCGATGACCGGCCGGATCCGCACCCGGCCTATTTCGCCCCGATCAGCCGGAGCCATTCTTGCAGATTGTAGTAGTTGGTGACGCGCGTGATCCGCCCGTCGGCGAGCTCGAAGAAGGCCCCGCCCGGCAGGCGGTAGGTCTGGCCGGTCGCCGGCGGCAGGCCTTCGTCGGTCTTGAGGTACTTGCCGACCACCACGTACTCGGCGGCGATGCGGCTGCCGTTGCCGAGGATGACGATGTCCTCGAGCTTCTCCTGGTAGGAGCGCTCCATGCGCTTCATGAACGCGAGGAAGGCCTTCCTGCCGATCTCGCGGCCGCCCTGGTTGAGGTCGTGGGCGACGTCCTCGGAGAGGAGCGAGACCATGCCTTCCCAGTCGCCGGCGTTGAAGCGGTTGTAGTAGAGGCGAATCGTCTCCGCCGTCATCGACTGCATGGTCGGCAGCTCCTCGGATCTAGTGCTGGCGGATATAGCCCAGAACCGCGAGCGCCGCCTTGATATCCGGCATCGCGCGCTCGACCGCGGCCTCGCCCTCGTCGATCACTTCCGCCGCGCGGTGGAACTCGAGCAGGCCGATATGGCCGACGCGCGGGTTGATCGCCACGTCCGGGGGCTCGCCCGCGAGCCTGGAACGCGACAGGCGGTCCTGGACGATGTTGAGCGCCGAGACCATGACGCCGAACATCGACGGCGCGTCCGGCTGGCGGCCGAACATCTTGTTGAGGAAGGAGTCGAGCCGCCAGCTCTTGTCCTCCGGCTCCGCCGTCTCGAGCTCGGTGAGCAGGTCGAAGCCGGCGACGGCCTGGTAAGCCTTACCCGGAACCCGCGCCTTGCCGATGATGTCGGCGTGCAGGTTCACCGCGATGATGATCTCGGCTCCCATCGCCCTGCAGACCGAGACCGGGACCGGGTTGACCAGCGCGCCGTCCACGAGCCAGCGATCGTCGATCCTCACCGGCGGGAACACGCCGGGAAGCGAGAAGGAGGCGCGGAGCGCGTCGACCATCCGCCCGGAGTTGAGCCACACCTCGTGCCCGGTTCCCAGATCGGCCGCGACCGCGGTGAACGGCGCCGACAGGTGCTCGATCGACAGCTCGCCGAAATTCCGTTCCATCTCCTGGACCAGCCGGTTGCCGCCGAACATGCCGCCGCCGCCGAGCTTCACGTCGAGGAAGGAGACGACCTTGAGCTTGGTCAGGCCCCGCGCCCAGGCTTCGAGGGTCGGCGCCCGGTTGCTGAGATGGGCGCCGCCGACCAGCGCGCCGATCGAGGTGCCGGCGATGAGGTCGGGCTGGATGCCGTGGCGGGCGAGCGCGCGCAGCACGCCGAGATGAGCCCAGCCGCGGGCGACGCCCGATCCCAGCGCGAGCCCGATCTTCGGCCGCCGATGCGTGGTCTGGATCGCCATCGCCGCGTAATCTCTATCGCTCTGCCGGCCCATGCAAGCCTTGCGACCGCGTCGTGGCGAGCAGGAAGGACAGGGCCGAGACGATCGCGAACGCGACGATGACGAGCGCCACCGGCAGCAGCGTCGACCCCAGCGTGTGGCCCACGATCACAGTGCCGACGGCGCCCAGCGCCATCTGCAGGAACCCGACGATGCCGGAAGCCGCGCCCGCGCGTGTCGGATCGATGCTGATCGCGCCCGCGATGCCATTCGGCTGGCCGACGCCGTTCCCCATCGCCACGAACATCGCCGGCGCGAAGATGCCGGCGGGCGCCAGCGGCAGGAACAGCGCATGCGCCAGCATGGCGAAGCTGCCGAACAGCACCATGGTCGACCCGACGGCGACCATCCGCTCGACGCCGAAGCGGCGGGAGAGCCGGCCCGAGATGAAGTTGCCGATGAAGTAGCCGAACGAGACGATGACGAACCAGACGCCGTAGTCGCTCGGCGGCCGCTGCAGAACCTCGATCATCAGGTAGGGGGCGCCGGCGAGGAACGAGAAGAAGCAGGTGGTCGAGCAGCCGGTGCCGATCGCATAGCCGGCGAAGGCAGGACGCTTCAGGAGCACGCGATAGCTTCGGAGGACGGGTGCGAAGCCGATCGTCGGCTGCGGATCCTTGAGGGTCTCCGGCAGGTGGAAGAAGCATCCGGCGAGCAGCAGCGCACCGTAGGCGGTGAGTACCCAGAGCCCCGCACGCCAGCCGATCCAGTGGTCGAGGTACCCGCCGATCACCGGCGCCATCGCCGGCGCGATCGTCATCGCCATGGTGACGTAGCCCAGCACCGAGGCGCCGCGGTCGCGGTCGTAGACGTCGCGGATGATCGCGCGCGTGATCACGATGCCGGCGCAGCCGCCGAGCGCCTGCGCGATGCGGCCGAGGATCAGGACCTCGATGCTCTGAGCCAGGCTCGCGACAAGCGCCGAGACCGCGTAGAGGCCGAGGCCCGCCAACATCAGCGGCCGGCGGCCGTAATGGTCGGAGAGCGGCCCGTAGACGAGCTGGCCCGCGGCGATGCCGGCGAGGTACAGCGTGAGCGTCAGCTGCACGGTCGCGATGTCGGTCGCGAAGTAGCGCGCGAGGCCGGGCATCGAGGGGATGAAGATGTTCAGGGAGATGCCGCCGATGGCGGTCGCCAGAACCAGGATCAGGAGAGGCGGCCGCGCGCCGGACGCAGTCATGAGGAAGCGGGAAAATGATGGCGGAGGAGCGAGGCTACCATGGCGGAGCGCTTGACGGGGATCGTCGTGATCGGGGATATCCAGCCCGCACGGCTGCGAGGAGAGGGCAATGGCGGGCGGCGTGAAGATCGTCGGGCATGTGCTGGTTCTTTCGGCAGCGCTGGCCGTGTCGTCGGCGGCCCGGGCGCAGAATGCCGCGGAAGGGGAGAAGCGTTTCGCGGTGTGCAAGGCCTGCCACTCGGTCGAGGCCGGAGGCCGCCACGCGGTCGGGCCGAACCTGCACGGCATCTTCGGCGCAAAGGCCGGCACCAAGGACGGCTTCGCCTACTCCCCCCAGGTCAAGGGCTCGAACATCGTCTGGGACGAGGCCAACATCGCCAAGTACATCGAGAACCCGCGCACCTTCATCCCGGGCAACAAGATGGCCTTCCCCGGCTTGAAGCAGGAAGGGCAGATCAAGGACATCATCGCCTACCTCAAGGAAGCGACGAAGTAGGCATGGACCGGCGCGGCCTCATCCTCGGCGCGGGCGCGCTCTCGACGGCATCGCTGCTGGCGCTGCTGCCGAGGGCGGCGGAGGCGACGCCTCAGGCGGCGGCCGAGCTCCTGCGGAAGCTCGTGCGGGGCGTCCCGCAGCACGGCCGCGTGACGCTGACCGCGCCCGACATCGCCGACAACGGCAATGCGGTGCCGCTGACGGTCTCCGTCGCGAGCCCGATGACCGACGCCGATCACGTGACGGCGATCCACGTCGTCGCCGACGGCAATCCCAACCCCGGCGTGATCAGCGTCCGCCTCGGGCCGCACAACGGCAGGGCCGAGGTCTCTCTCCGCATCCGGCTTGCATCCACCGAGAAGGTGATCGCGGTCGCCGAGATGAAGGACGGCAGCCTGTGGACCGCGAGCCGTGACGTCGCGGTGACCGTCGGCGGCTGCGGGGCGCCCTGATGGCCCAGGACGTGCAGCCGCGGATCCGGATTCCCTCGCAGATCAAGCAGGGCGAGGTGATCGAGGTGAAGACGCTGGCGACCCACGAGATGGAGTCGGGCCAGCGGCGCGACGCGGCCGGGAATCTCGTCCCGCGCCGCATCATCAACAAGCTGACCTGCACCTACAACGGCCGCCCCGTGTTCGAGGCCGCGATCGAGCCGGCGGTCGCGGCTAACCCCTATATCGCGTTCTTCCTGAAGGCGACCGAGAGCGGCGTGCTCGACTTCGCCTGGACCGACGATGACGGCACCGTCTATCGCGCCAGGCAGGCCATAAAGGTCGGCTGAGACTTTCGCGCGCGGTCGCCCGGCGCTACCCTTGGCGTCGGCTAAGGACGAGGTCATGGCACGTCCGGGCGACCCGAAAGGCTACTACGCGAGGCTGGGCGTCGCTGAGTGGGCGACGCAGCAGGCGATCGATGTCGCCTATCGGGCGCGCATGCGCGCGCTCGAGCCCGACCGGCGGCCACCGCCCGACGCCGCGCAACGCCTTGAGGCGATCGTCGAAGCGCATCGGACGCTCTCCGACCCGGACCTCCGGCGCGCCTACGACGACGAGGGCGCGATCGCGGATGACGGCGAGATCGAAAGCGAGTCGGCCGCCGCGCCGGCGCCGGCTCCCTGGTACGGCCAGCGGCCGGTGCTCTTCGGCCTGGTCGCCTCGGCCTCGATCGCGCTGATCGTCGTCGCGCTCGCCCGCATGCCGGCAACCATGGTTCCGGCGCCGGCCCGCGCGGTGACGCCGCCGGCACCTGCGGTGCCGCGCTACGAGCGTCGCGTCGTCTCCGGCTCTGGTGTCAACCTGCGCGCAGGGCCCGGCACCGAGCACCAGCTGGAGGGCCGCGTCGCCCGCGGCGAGGCGGTGGACCTGCTGCAGCCGGAAACCGACGGCTGGGCCTATGTCCGCCTCGGCGACGGCCGGCGCGGCTATATTGCGGCTCGCTTCCTCGCATCCCCCTGAAGGCTCAGTGACCATTTCCCAGCCTACCGCCTCGGCCGATTGGCATCGGCGCGCGGCCGTCGCCTCGGCCGCCGGCGACACCACGCGCGCGCTCGACTGCTACGAGCGCGTGCTCGCGATCGCGCCGGACGACGTCCCAGGCACCTACTATCGGGGCTTCCATCACTATCTGGAGGGGGACCTGGACCAGGCCGAGCATGCCTATCTGCGCGCGCTCGCGCTCGCGCCGGCACATGTGGACGCCGCCTGGTGCCTGGCGATGCTGCGCTGGCTCAAGGGCGATCTGCGCGGCGCCTGGAGAACCTACGAGCGGCGCCTCCACAGGTCCGGCTTCGACCTCCATCCCGGCATTGCCGCCCGTCCGGCCTGGCAGGGGGAGGAACGGCCCGGCGAGACGCTTCTGCTCTGGGCCGAGCAGGGCAACGGCGACACGATCAACTTCATCCGCTACGCGGCGATGGCGAAGGCGAGGCTCGCGCGTGTCGTCGTCGCCTGCCAGCAGCCGCTGAAGCGGCTGCTGGCGATGCAGCCGCACCTCGCCGACGTCGTCGTCGCCGACGGCGACGCCGTCCCGGCCTTCGATGTCCAGGCGTCGATCATGAGCCTGCCGGTGATCTTCGACACGGACGCCGAGTCGATCCCGGCCGCATGCCCTTACCTCGACGCACCTCCGCCGATGGACCTGCCCGGCGGCGACGGCCGTCTCAAGATCGGGCTCGTCTGGGGCGGCAATCCGCACAACCAGCCGATGGACCGCTACCGTGCGATGCCGTTCGAGACCCTCGCACCTTTGCTCGGCCTTCCCGGCGTCCGCTGCTACAGCCTGCAGGTGGGGCCGCATGCGGCCGGCGCGGCGGCGGCGATCGCGGCGGGACGCATCGTCGACCTCGCGCCGGGGCTCGCCGACTTCGCCGACACGGCGCGGGCGCTCATGGCGCTCGACTTCATGGTGACGATCGATACCTCCGTCGCCCACCTCGCCGGTGCGCTCGCGCGCCCGACCCTGCTGATGCTGGCGAAGGTGCCCGACTATCGCTGGCAGCTCGCCGGCGACCGCTCGCCCTGGTACCCAAGCCTCCGCCTCTATCGCCAGGCGCGGGCCGGGGAATGGGGACCGGTCGTCGCCTCTGTCGCCGAGGCGGTGGCGTTGCGCGCCGCCAAGGCCCGCCGATGAGCGGCATCGACGCGATCCAGGCGGCGATCGGCGGCGGCCGGCCGGCCGATGCGCTCGCGCTTTGCCGCCGCACCCTCGCCGACCGGCCGTTCGACGTCGGCGCCCTCTACCTGTCGGCCGTCGCGCGGCAGTCGACGGGCGATGCCGCGGGTGCCGAGAAGGCGGCCCGGCGCTCGGCCGCGGTCGGCGGCGAACCGGCGGACGCCCATCTGATCGTCGGGATGGCCGCTGCCGCCCGCGGCGACGCCGAGGCCGCGCTCGCCGCCTTCGACCGCGCCGTCGCCCTCGCGCCCGATCGCGTGCTGTTCAGGATGCTGCGGAGCGGGATCCTGGTTCAGCTCCGCCGCTACGACGACGCGTACGAGGACCAGCTGGCGCTCATGGTCGAGCGCCGGAGCTCGGCCTGGTGGCCCGGCGGGCCCGAGGTGCCGCTGCCGAATACGGAGGACGAGGGCGCCGAGCCGACCAGCCGCCTGAAGCTGCGCCACGATGCCGAGCAGCTTCGATATCTGCAGTCCTCCGGCCGTCTGCCCGCCGGCGCGGCGCCTTTCGTCGCGGCGTTCGAACGCGTGCTCACGGAGTTCGACGCCTCGTCCCCGGGCAACGCCCCGGTTCGCCTGGCTCCTGACCAAAGGCGGCGCCTGGCACCGGTCTACAATCGCGTCGTCGTGCTCGACCCCGGCGCGCGCGTCGAAGGGGACGCGGTCTCTCGGGCCTGGGACCGGGGCGCCGTCGCGCGCGCCTTCGCATCCGACCGTGTCGCGGCGATCGACGGGCTGCTGACCCCGGTGGCGCTCGCCGCGATGCGCCGCTTCTGCCTCGACTCGACGATCTGGTTCGACACCTCGCACGCGCTCGGCGAGCGGGGATACATCGGCGCCGACGGGATCGAGGGCTTCGCCTGCCCGCTGCTGTTCCAGATCGCCGAGGGCCTGAGGGCGGCGCTGCCCGGCGTCATCGGCGACCTGCCGCTCGTGAAGTTCTGGGCGTTCAAGTACGACCACGCGCTCCAGGGCATCAACGCGCATGGCGATGCGGCCCGGGTGAACGTCAACTTCTGGCTCACGCCCGACGATGCCAACCTCGATCCGGATACCGGCGGGCTGATGGTGTGGAACACCCATGTGCCGCGCGACTGGGGGTTCCAGGCCTACAACAACGACCCCGCCGGCCTCATGCGCCGGATCGACGAGATCGGCGCCAGGCCGGTCAACGTGCCCCACCGGCAGAACCGCGCGGTGCTGTTCGACTCGGACCTCATCCACGCAACCGCGCCGCTGAACTTCCGGCCGGGCTACGCGAACCGTCGGCTCAACGTGACCCTGCTGTTCGGGAACCGGGCGTGAGGGGGCGGATCGGGGTCAGGCGCCGGGCTTCTTGTCCGCTGCCGCGCGTCCCTGGTTGAGGGCGAAGAGGCGGGCCAGGATCTCGTCGTCGGAAAGGTCGGCCGGCCAGCCATAGGCGGCGGCCACCGCCTCGTCGAGCGCCCTGTGCGCGTTGGCGAGCCAGGTCGGGCGCTGGTTGTAGAGGTTGGTCAGCGTGCGCTTCTTCAGCTCCGCCACCGCCTTGTCGTCGACCGGCAGCAGCCGGTCGGGATAGCCCGGCACCACCTCGGGCACGCGCTTCACCCATTCGGGCGGGTTCAGCCAGTTGTCGCGCAGCCGCACCAGTTCCGCCGCGGCGGTGGCGATCTTCTGAGCGCGGGGATCGGCGGCGTAGTCGGCCGCCGGGATGTCCGGCGTCAGGCCCTCGGGGAAGGGGAAGGTCTCGAAGGTCGTCGATGGCGTGTAGCGCGGCCGGTCTTCGAGCGACGTTCCGAGCCGAAGCGACCATAGCTCGTGGTGGCGGGAGTGGAGAATGCCGAACGTCGTATCGTCGTCGCGTGCGATGGCATCGACAAGATTGGTAGGCCAATAGGTGAGGGGAAGCCAGACAAACAGCCGGTATTTTGCGACGACCGGCGTGACGATGTAGCGGGAGCAGGCGACCAACGCCTTCCGAAGCTCCGGCCTGGTTCGATGATGGCGCCACCAGTGTCGGCGATGGCTTTCGAGATTGCTTTTCATTCGAACGGGGCGGACAACCGCCTCGATGTGACCGAATGGCATCTCGTACAAAGCAGCATCGGACTCGCTCATTTCGTCACCGAAGTCGATGACCCAAGAGTCGGCCATTCGCCTAACGACGTCCGTCGCGTTGAGGAAGCGCCGTAGCACGTCCACATTCGTCCGTCCGTTGGGATTGGCCGGCAGCCGTAGCCATTCCCGCGCTTGATCGCCGTCGATCTCGAACGGGCCGTGCTTCTGTCCTCCCTCGAAGCAAACACCTCTGTTCTGCGAAAGCCGCTCTGCCTTCGTGAGGTCGAAGCTCGACGACGTAAGGTCGGCGTTGATCCTTTCAACTACCTCGCCATCCAGGCGCAATTCGTCAACGTCAGTAGGCACCGAAAAGCAGACGGTCGACACGCGGACCGCGGCTCCTTCGCTTACCCAAGGCTCATCGGACCAAGCCTCGAATATCCGTGCCGTCTCCTCAATGCGATCCAGGGTCAGACGACTTGCGCCTCCGCGAATGGAGTTGGTCGCGATCAAACCTACGCGTCGACTTTTCGACTGTTCGATCTGGGCTCGCGCCTTCTCGAACCAGAAGCACACCAGATCTGCAGAGTTGGCGACACGGCTTTCAAAGCACGCCCTCAGGTAATCCGTGTAGTCACTTCCAAGATTCTCCTGCAGGAGCTTACCGTACAAGAACGGCGGATTGCCGACGATGAACTCGGCCTCCGGCCATTTTGCCTCGGTGCCATCCTCGTTCATCAGCGCGTCACGGCATTCGATCTGGTCGAGAGCCTTCAGGATCGGCGAGCGGGTGATGCCGTAGCCGTGGTCGAGCATCCACTGGATCTCGCCGATCCAGATGCTGACCCGCGCCAGCTCGGCGGCGTAGGGGTTGATCTCGATGCCGCGCACGCATTCGGGACCGACGCGCGGATATGAGCGCTCGACGCCCATCTCGTCGACGTCGAGCAGCACCTGGTGCTCCAGGTCCTTGAGCCCCTTCAGCGACAGGTAGAGGAAGTTGCCCGAGCCGCAGGCCGGGTCGAGCACGCGCACGCCGATCAGGCGCTCGTGGAACTTCGCGAACACGGTCCTGGCGTCGTTGCGAAGCCGCGTCCGTGTCGCCGGTGCCTTGCTTTCCTTCGCCCGCGCCATGAGGTCGGCGATCTTCGCCTTCGCCTCCTCCCACTCGGCCCGGAGCGGGCGCAGCACCACCGGCTCGACGATCTTCAGGATCGTCCCGGGGTCGGTGTAGAACTTGCCGAGCTGGGCGCGCTTGCCGGGATCGAGTCCGCGCTCGAACAAGGTGCCGAAGATCGACGGGTCGATCGCGCCCCAGTCGAGGTCGGCCGCCTTCTCCAGAAGCCTGATGTCGTCCTTGTCGAGGGGCAGCGCGTCGTCGGTGTCGAACAGGCCGCCGTTGAAATGCGCGACGGTGTCGAAGCTGAGGCGCCCGCCGTCCTTCATCGCCCGGAACAGGTCGCGGGCCATGCCCTCGAAGTCCGCCGGGCGCGCCCGTGCTGCCGTCAGCAGCTTGGTGAACAGGTTCCCGGCAAGCAGCCCGATGTCCTCGGCGAACAGGCAGAACAGCAGGCGCGAGACGAAATGGGCGACCCGCTGCGGGTCGTTGCCGCGGGCGCGCAGGCGGTCGGCGAGCTCGGCGAAGCGCTTGGCCGCGTCCTTGGTGATGCTCTCGCGCGTCAGCCCGGGCTTGAGCTGGTCGGGATCGGTGAAGGCGAGGCGGAGCAGCCGGCGCTTCTCCGGCGCCACCAGGTCGGCGAGGCCGAACTCGTGGGTCGCGCGCGGCGTGTTGGTGAAGTTGGTGTGGACGACGAATCGCTGCGTGTCGCAGACGATCAGCAGCGGCGGGTTCTCCAGCGCCGGCGCGTATTGCTGGAGCTGGGCGTAGGCGGCGGTCAGGTCGGCATGGGCCTTCTTGTACTCCCAGCCGAAGCAGCCGCGTTTCCACACGTCGGCCCATCCCTGGCGGCCGGTGGTCTTCTCGGCGCCCTTCTCGAAGCAGTAGTGGGTGCCCTCGGTGTCGACCTCGTAAGGCGCCGGCACGTCCAGCAGCCTGCACAGGTCGTTGAAGTGCGCCTGGTACGATTGCCGCTCGGTCAGCGGCGTGTTGCGCCACTTGTCCTTGAAGTCCTCAGGCGTCATCCGGCGGCGAGCCGTCGTCGTATTGCCGCTCTGCGTGCGGCGAACTCGGCTTCAACCCTTTCGTCCGGCACGAGCCGTCCGGCCTCCGCATCTTCCAGACCCGACAGGACCTCGCGTTGGAACCAGGCATCCCGCCCGGCGGTCACGGCGGCGCTGTCCGAGGCACGGTACTTCGTATCGAATCGGGGCTTGGAGATCTTTCTCGACAGGACACCGCTCCGCTGCAGCCCAGACGCCCAGAATCTCACAATCATCGAGCGAGACGCGAACGCAGCGAGCGGCGGCTGGAGGGTCTGCCATCCGGCCGAAGCCGGCTCCCCTCACGCGATCCCAGGCATGCGCCTGGTCCTACGGCCGGCACTCACCGTGTTTCAGCCGCCGCGACACCTGTAGTGGAGGGAAGCACCCACTCGGACCCGAAGGCTACCCGGCATCCCATTTTCCCAGGTGTCGCCCGCAACCTATACGGTACGCCTGCCCAGGCCAACGGCACGGCCGGATGTGGATTAAAATCTATATTGCGGAATTTTATCCTTGACGAGAACTCCGGTTTTTGACAGGATCGCCGCTACTGGTCGGAGGTGGGCGTGGAGCCACCGATCCGGCGGGGATGATAGGATCGCGCCGTCGTTTCCATCCTCCGGGGAAGCCCTGCCATGAAGCTCACCGACGCCCAGGTCGCCCAGTTCCAGAAAGACGGGTTCCTCGTGATCCCCGATCTCTTCTCGAAGGAGGAGGTGGCGATCCTGAAGGGCGAGGTGCCGGCGCTCTATGCCGAGCGGCGGCCGGAGAACGTGCGCGAGAAGACCGGCGACGTGGTCCGCACCAACTTCGCCGCCCATACCTACAACCCGGTCTACAAGGCGCTGTCGCGCCACCCGCGCATGATCGAACCGGCGATGCAGCTGCTCGGCGGGCCGATCTACATCCACCAGCACAAGATCAACGGCAAGGCCGCCTTCGACGGCGATGTCTGGCAGTGGCACCAGGACTACGGCACCTGGAAGAACGACGACGACATGCCGAACTGCCACGCGATGAACCTCGCGATCTTTCTCGACGAGGTGAACGAGTTCAACGGCCCCCTGATGTTCATCCCGGGCAGCCATCGCGAGGGCGTGCTCAAGGCCGGCCACGACCTCACCACCACGAGCTATCCGCTCTGGACCATCGACCACGACACGATCCGCAAGCTGGTCGAGCGCGGCGGCATCGTCGCGCCCAAGGGCGGGCCGGGCACGGCGCTGTTCTTCCACGGCAACCTGGTGCACGGCTCGACCTCGAACATGTCGCCGTGGGACCGCCTGATCGTCTATGTCAGCGCCAACCGCGTCGACAACGCGATCCGCCGCTTCAAGCGGCCGGAATACATCGCGCATCGGGACTTCACGCCGATCGAGCTGGGCGCCGACGACAGCCTGCTCCAGTTCCGCAGGAAGGCGGCGGAGTAGGTGCGATGAATCTCTACGCCCTGCTCAACAAGCGGGCCGCGGCCGGCAGGCCGGTGCGCGTCGGGCTGATCGGCGCCGGCAAGTTCGGCTCGATGTTCCTGGCACAAGTGCTGACCACGCCCGGCATGCAGGTCGCCGCGATCGCCGACCTGAAGCGCGATCGTGCCGCCGCCTCTTTGACGCGCGTCGGCTGGAAGGCCGAGCAGTTCGCGGCCTCGTCGCTGCCCGACGCGATCGCCACGGGCACGACCTGGCTGACCGAGGATTCGATGGCGGTGATATCAGGCGACGGCATCGAGGTGATCATCGATGCCACCGGCTCGCCGCTGGCCGGCATCGCGCATGCACGCGCTGCCTTCAAGGCCGGCAAGCACGTGGTGATGGTCAACGTCGAGGCCGACGCGCTGGTCGGCCCGATGCTGGCGCGCGAGGCCGAGAAGGCTGATGTCGTCTACTCGCTCGCCTATGGCGACCAGCCGGCGCTGATCGCCGAGATGGTCGACTGGGCGCGCGCGGCAGGATTCGAGGTCACCGCCGCCGGCAAGGGCACCAAGTACCTGCCGATCTATCATGCCTCCACGCCGGAGACGGTGTGGGGCCATTACGGCTTCTCGGCTAGCCAAGTCGCCGGCGGCGACTTCAACGCGCAGATGTTCAACTCCTTCCTCGACGGCACCAAGTCGGCGATCGAGATGACCGCGGTCGCCAATGCGACCGGTCTTTCCGCGCCGTCGGACGGGTTGCTGTTCCCGCCCTGCGGCGTCGACGACCTCGCCCATGCGCTGCGTCCGAAGTCGGAAGGCGGCGTGCTCGAGGGAAAGGGCAAGGTCGAGGTGATCTCCTCGCTCGAGCGCGACGGGCGGCCGGTGTTCCGCGACCTCCGCTGGGGCGTCTATGTCGTGTTCGAAGGGGCGACGCAGTACGTGCGCGACTGCTTCAAGCAGTACGGGCTCGTGACGGATTCATCGGGTCGCTATACCGCGATGTACAAGCCCTACCACCTGATCGGGCTCGAGCTCGGCATCTCGGTCGCCTCGGCCGCGCTGAGGAAAGAGCCCACCGGCGTTGCCACCGGCTTCCGCGCGGATGCGGTCGCGACGGCGAAGCGCGACCTCGCCGTCGGCGAGACGCTGGACGGCGAGGGCGGCTACACGGTCTGGGGCAAGTGCCTGCCGGCCGAGCGCTCGCTGGGCCTGGGGGCGCTGCCGATCGGCCTCGCCCACGGGCTCAGGCTGAAGCGCGCGGTGAAGGCGGGCACGGTCGTCGGCTGGGCCGATGTCGCCACCGACGGCGTCTCGACGCTCATGGCCGATGCAATAGCGGCCCGGCGGGAGATGGAAGAAGCCGCGCGCGGCGTCGCCCGCGCGGCGCAGTAGTCGCGATCAGGCGGGAGGCTTCGCTTCCGGGCGCAGCTTCTCGATGCCCATCAGCTTCATGACCAGGTTCTCGTAGCCCGGCTCGCTGGTCCCCCTCCGCACCTTGCGCAGGAAGTACTTCTCGAAGGCGACCTTGGCGGCGTGGACCCAGTACCCCTGGCTCGACCAGTTGACGTTTCGTGGCGGGATCTGGGGCTGGGCGACGAAAGCGATCCCGTCGTTGCCGAAATCGGCAAGGCATACGGCGTTCCACGTCGGCTCGCGGGTCGGCTCCCGGCCTGCGATCAGGTCGCGGATATTGTGGGCGACGGCGGTGACCATCGACTCGATCATGTAGCCGGTCTTGGGCACGCCGACCGGAACCGGCGTCGCTTCCACCGGCGGGATTGCGACGCAGACGCCGACGGCGAAGATGTTGCGGAACGTCGGACTGCGCTGGAACTTGTCGACCAGAACGAAGCCGCGTGGATTGGTGAGCCCGGGAACCCACTTGCCGTCCTCGCCCTTGAGGCAGGACGTGCCGCGGAATGCCGGAATGAACATCGAGAACCTGGAGGGCAGGGTCTGCGTCCGCCTGGCGCCGCCGTCCTCTCCGACTTCCGTCACGGTCACGCCGTCCGGGGAGACGCGGTCGACCTTGGCGTTGGTGATCCATCTAACGTCGCGATCGCGAAATGCAGATTCGAGCATGCCTTTGGTATCGCCGACCCCTCCGAGCCCGAGATGGCCGACATAGGGTTCCGAGGTGACGAACGTGATCGGCACGCGGTCGCGGATCTTCCGCTTGCGGAGATCCGTGACCACCATCATGGCGAACTCGTAGGCCGGCCCGAAGCATGAAGCGCCCTGCACCGCGCCGATCACCATCGGGCCGGGATCGGCACAGAACTCCTCCCAGCGCTCGGCTGCCGCGGTCGCGTGGTCGACGTGACAGACCGAGTTCGAGTTGTGCTCCGGACCGAGGCCTTCGATCTCGTCGAAGGCCAGTGCCGGCCCGGTGGCCACGACCAGGTAGTCGTAGGGCAGGCGCTTGCCGTCGTTGAGCTCGACCGCGTTCTCTCCGGCGAGAATGCGCCGCACGCCCAGTGCGGAGAAGCCGATGCCCTTTCGGGCGAATACCTCTGGGAGGTGGATCTTGATCTGCCCGGGCTTCCGCCACCCGAGTGTGACCCAGGGATTCGAGGGCACGAACTGGAACCACTCGGAATCGGACACGATGGTGATTTCGATGTCCTTCCCGAGAAGGTCCCGAAGCTCGAATGCCATCGGCACGCCGCCGATGCCCGCTCCCACCACGATGATCCTGGTCATGGCGACTTCCTCCGGCGCCGCGAACCGTCAGCATGCGTTCATGGCGGCGAGCTGGCTTCAGTACTCAGTTGAAGGCACAGCCCGGCTGCGCGCCGAGGCGCTTGAGGACGATCGCCGCCGGGCAGAAGCCCGTGAACGACGCCTGGATCAGGTTGAGCCCGACGAAGGCGTTGAGCAGGAACCAGTAGGGGCTGTGGAAGTAGCCGAGCGCGAGGCTGGCCAAGACCATGAAGCCCGCGAATGCCATGACGGCCTTGTCGATCGACATCTGAGTCTCCTTTCGAGAGCGCTAGTTGCAGTAGAGGCGGTAGAGGAGGCCGATCACCTTCCGGGCCTCCGGACTGGCGAGCGAGTAGTGGATCGTCTGCGCCTCTCGCCGCGTCGAGACGAGACCGTCGCGGCGCAGCTTGGCCAGGTGCTGGGACAGAGGCGACTGCTTGAGCCCGACGAGCCTTTCCAGCTCGCCGACCGAGCGCTCGCCGTCGTGAAGCTCGCACAGGATCATCAGGCGGTAGGGATTCGACAGAGCGCGCAGAAGGCCCGTCGCCTCGTCCGCCCGCTTCTTCATCGCCGTAATATTCATAGTTGCTAAATTAGATATTTCTAATATATATGTCAAGTCCCTTTCGATGGAGCAGGTGATGGCCGTCAGGCTTCCAATCCTCGCAGCGGCGTTCGCCGCCTTGATCGTGCCGGCAATCGCGGCCGAGCCCGGCCATGTGGTGACGCGCGTCGACCTCGACGACCGGAAGGCGGTGATCGCGACCGTCGAGACCTTGCGCGAGGTGGCGGCCAGGGCGCGGATCGGGGGAACCGTCGCCCAGCTCCTGGTGCGCGAGGGCGACCAGGTCTCGGCCGGCAGCCGCATCGCTCAGGTCGTCGACGAGAAGCTCGCCTTGCAGGTTCAGGCGATCGACGCCCGGATCCAGGCGCAGCAGGCTCAGCGGGATCAGGCGCGGATCGACTTCGACCGGGCCGAGGACCTGCGCCGTTCCGGCGTGGCGGCACAGGCCCGGGTCGACGAGGCGCGGACGCGTCTCGACGTGGCCGAGCGGACCCTCCGGGCCGTCCGCGCCGAGCGCGACGTCCTCCTCCAGCAGTCGGCCGAAGGGGCCGTGCTCTCTCCCGGCCCCGGTCGCATCCTCCGCGTCCCCGTCAACGAGCGCAGC
>JBGALV010000082.1:0-24300 GCA_044223515.1 Alphaproteobacteria bacterium | reverse complement strand
GGGGTTAGGGTGCCCCGCAAGAAGACCTGGAACAGGTGGCGTCAAGCGGGGGAACGGACCTGTCGCGGACGAAGGGGGGCTTTGGGACCATCGGTCCGGAGCCGTTCGCCGGGACCGAGGCCGCTCTCCGACGAGGACCTCGACGAGGAGCCGGCCAGACGTTGGACAAATTCCATCGCCCACGTGCCTGGTTGCAGAGCCTTGCGGCCATCCCCAGCCGCTGGATCGTCGACCGCGAAATCATCCTCAGAAGCGACCGCTCGACGCGGTGCCTCCGGATTTCCCGCAATTTCCAGCTGATCGCGCTCGGCCTCTGGGCCGTCACCACCGGCTGGATGAGCTTCGCCTCGACCAGCTATTTCGAGATCAGCCGTGTCCTCGACACGCGGACTGCCGCGCTCGACCAGGCGCACGACGCCTATCGCGATCTCCTGAACCAGATGGCGAACCACCAGCTCGCCGTCATGGCCATCACCCGTGACCTCGAGTCCAAGCAGAGCCATCTCCGCCGCCTGCTCGACGCGAACGAGAACCTCCGGGCCGACCTCAAGGTCACCGAGACCCAGCTCCGCCAGTCCGAGGCCGAGCGTACCAAGGTCGCCCAGACCCGCCAGGCGGTCGCCGAGAAGATGGGCGAGCTCGAGCAGACCGTCCGCAGCATGTGGGGCGAGAACGGCTCGCTCGAACGGCACATTTCCGGCCTCCGCGGCCAGCTCGCCTCGATCGAGGCGGAGAAGGAGGAGATCGCGGCCCAGCGCTCTGCCCTCTCGCGCCGCATGTCGCAGATGCAGAGCGAGCTCAAGATATCGCTCGCCCGCACCGCCCAGGTCGAGGCCCAGCTCGAGTCCTCCAAGACCGATCTCCAGGCCGCGACCATGCAGCGCGACCGCCTGCAGGAGGACGGCCAGCTCGCCCAGGTGCGCGTGCGCGACCTCGAAGGCCGCATGTCCGAGCTCCAGCGCGTCCACCGCGAGGTGATGACGAAGCTCAACGACCGCACCCGCGCCGACCTGTCCGAAGTTCAGAAGATCGTCAGCCGCACCGGGCTCAACCTCGACACGGTGATGCCGAAGGAACAGCCGGTGCCGCAGCGCGGGAACACCCGTGCGGGCCAGGGCGGCCCTTTCGTCCCGCTGTTCCGTGACCTGGCGCCGTCGGGCGCCGGCGACGCGACGACGAACCTCGAGTCGATGTCCTTCCAGCTCGGAAGCCAGCTCCGCCGGCTCGACCAGATCCACGGCGTGCTGAAGGCGATCCCGCTGACGGCGCCGATCGATACCTACGCCTTGATGAGCAATTTCGGCGCCCGCGTCGATCCCTTTACCGGGCAAGCCGCGATGCACTACGGTTTGGACATGTCGGCGCCGATGCGGACGCCGGTGATGTCGACCGCGCCCGGCACGGTCGTGGTCGCCGGGTGGAAGAGCCGGTACGGCCGCATGGTCGAGATCGACCATGGAAACGGTCTCAGGACGCGGTACGGACATCTGTATAAGATCAACGTCCGGCGCGGGCAGAAGGTGGATTTCCGGGAGGTCGTCGGTCTCCTGGGTTCCTCCGGCAGGTCGACCGGACCTCACGTCCACTACGAGGTCCTGGTCAACGGCGAGCCGACCGATCCGAACAAGTTTCTGAGGGCGGGCAAGGATGTTTTCAAGGGTTAGAGGCAAGGACTCCGAGGGCGGCACCTCCGCTTCCGTTCAGAAGTCGTCGGTTCCCTCGATCATCAGCGCCGACCTTCGCATCACCGGCAATCTGGAGAGCGACGGCGACATCCAGATCGACGGCACGGTCGACGGCGACATCCGCTCGGGCCGCATCACGGTCAGCGAGACCGCCGTGGTGAAGGGGGCCCTCGAGGCCGAGACCGTCCGCATCGCCGGCAAGGTCACCGGCCAGATCAAGGCCCGACAGGTCACGCTGCTCAAGTCGGCGAAGGTCGTCGCCGACGTGATGCAGGAGTCGATCGCGGTGGAGCCTGGTGCTTCGTTCGAAGGCAACTGCCGCCACTACACGCGCGACGCGGTCGTGGCACCGGCGCCGCGCAAGGTCGAGGCGCTGGTTGCGCCGACCATGCCGCGGAAGCCCCCGGTCGAGGCGGTGAAACCGTCGCCGGTCGCTGCCGTCGGCGGCGGCTCTCCCCAGGCGGACTAGGCGGGTTTCAGCCGCGCCCCTCAGGGCGCGCGTGTCTTCGGCAGCACGACCGTGAAGGTCGAGCCGCGTCCCATCTCGCTTTCGATCCTGAGCGATCCGCCGAGACGGCGGACCAGCGTACGCGCGGTCGCGAGGCCCACGCCTTCGCCGGGGCGATCCGGCGTACCGGCGCGGCGAAACAGGTCGAAGATCCGCGGCTGATCGATCGCGGCGATGCCGCGGCCATTGTCCGTGACTGCGATCTCGACCATGCCGGCCTCGGTCTCGCGCGCCGTGACGGTGATATGGCCAGGCACATCGCCGCGCAGGAACTTGACCGCGTTGTCGAGGAGGTTGGAGAGGATCTGCTCGAGAGCGCTGCGGTCGCTGACGATCGACGGCAGCTTGCCGACGGATAGACGTATACCGCCCTTGTCGCCGCGGTGGCTGAAATCTGCGGCGAGCGCACGCACCAGGCGGTCGAGGTCGACGATCTCCGCCTTGAACTCGCGCCGGCCGATATGGGCCTGATCGACGACCGCGCCGACCAGCCGGTCCATCTTCGACACCGACGAGCGGATGAACCACAGCGCGCCGTCGAAGTCCTGGCGCAGAGCCTTGGTGGCCGGATCCTCGATGGTGACACCGGCGAAGCGGTCCGCCGGGCGGCCCAGCACGTCGTTGCGGAGGGCTTCGAGCTCGCCGGTGAAGCCCATGATGTTCGTCAGCGGCGGCCGGAGATCGCGCTCTATCACCTCGGCGACGCGCTGGATCTCGTCGTTGGCTTCCTGAAGGTTCGCCGTCCGCTCGGCCAGGCGGCGCTCGAGATCCCGATTGGCGCGATCGACGGCGGCGAAGTCGGCGCGGAGCTCGCGGGCCGTGCGCCGGAAAAGCGTGGTCGCGATCGTGATCATGCCGGCGACGGCGAGGGAGGTGAGGACGACGGCGATCGCCGCCGCCGCCTGATCGAGCAGCAAGAACGCAACCACCGCCACCACGACCAGCGCGATGACGCCGGCGGCGAGCAGGGTTCGTTCGGCGGACGAGCCTCGGTTTCCGGCAAGCATTCAGGGAACGCTAGCTAGGGTTCGCGGCGAAATAACCACAATCGCCCTTAAACGGAAATCGAAGATCATGGTTAACACCTGGAAAGACCGAGGTTATTTACGTTCCGTCAGCTTCGCCTGCTGCCAGAGCATTTCCATCTCCTCGAGGAACAGCGTCCTCCGGTTTGCGCCGTCGGCGGACAGCAGCGCCGCCTCGATCGCCCGGAAGCGGCGCTCGAACTTGGCATTGCAGCGCCGGAGCGCCACCTCGGGATCCACCTTGAGATGACGCGCCAGGTTGGCGAGCGCGAACATGAGATCGCCGACCTCGTCCTCGACCGCATCCTTGGGCGCGCCGGCATCGATCTCGGCACGGAGCTCGCCGATCTCCTCCTCGATCTTGTCGAGCACCTGGCGCGCCTCGGGCCAGTCGAAGCCGACGCGGGCCGCGCGCTTCTGCAGCTTCTCGGCGCGCATCAGGGCAGGGAGGGCGAGGGCCACGCCGTCGAGGGCGGAGGAGGCGGGCGCCTTCGCCGCCTTCTCGGCGCGCTCGGCGGCCTTGGTCGCTTCCCAGGAGACGGTCTGGGTCGCGACGTCGCGTTCGGATGCGTCGCCGAACACGTGCGGGTGGCGCCGGATCATCTTGTCGGCGATCGCCTTGGCGACGTCCTCGAAGGCGAAGGCGTCCATCTCCTCCGCCATGCGCGCATGGAAGACGACCTGGAGCAGCAGGTCGCCGAGCTCCTCCTTGAGGTCGGCGAGGTCGCCGCGCTGGATCGCGTCGGCGACCTCGTAGGCTTCCTCGACCGTGTAGGGCGCGATGGTGGCGAAGGTCTGTTCGAGATCCCACGGGCAGCCGCCCTCGGGTGCGCGCAGGCGCGCCATGATCTCGATCAGCCGGTCGATGTGGCGGGGCGCGGGCGAAGTCATGGGCCGGACTATAGCGTCAGCCGAGCGACAGGATGGCGTCGGCGAATTCCCGCGGCGCTTCCTGCGGCAGGTTGTGGCCGACGAGCGGGATCGCCCGGTGCTCGAAGCGAGCGACGAACTTCTGCGCGTCCCGACGGATCTCGGCCGGGGTCGAGACGCCGTTGCCGGTGCCGTCGAGCGAGACCGTGGGCACCGAGATCGGCGGCTGTGCTTCCAGCCGTTTCTCGATCGCCGCCACCGCCGGGTCCCCCGGCGCCAGGCCGAAGCGGTGGCGATAGGAGTGGATCACCACGTCGACGAAGTCGGGGTTCTCGAACGAGGCGGCGGTCCGGGCGTAGGTCGCCTCGTCGAAGCGCCAGTTCGGCGACCAGAGCTGCCAGAGCAGCCGGCAGAAGGCGTAGCGGTTCTTCGCAAGCCCGGCTCGGCCGCGCTCGCCGTGGAAATAGTACTGGTACCAATAACGGTGCTCGGCCTCGGGCGAGGCGGGCTCGCCGGCTCGCGGGATGTTCTGGATGTTGTAGCCGTTGCCGGTGACCAGCCCGGCGACACGCTCGGGCCAGAGGGCCGAGACGATGCAGCAGGCGCGGCCGCCCCAGTCGTACCCGGCGAGCGTCGCGCGCTCGATGCCCAGCGCGTCCATGAAGGCGAGGAGGTCGGCGCCCAGGACGGCCTGTTCGCCCGATCGCGGCGTGTCGGCGGAGAGGAACCGCGTCGGGCCGTAGCCCCGGAGGTAAGGCACCAGCACGCGGCGCCCGGCCGCGGCCAGGATCGCCGCGACCTCGTCATGGGTGCGGACGTCATAAGGGAAGCCGTGCATCAGGATCGCCGGCGGGCCGGAGGCGGGGCCGGATTCCTCGTAAGCGATGTCGAGCACACCGGCTTTCACGCGCTTGATCATCTGACCTCCTGGCGGCGCGGAACGGCCGCGCTCGTCGCGCCGTTGGGGACGGCATGTCGCTTCGCAAAATCTACGCGCATCTGGCCTGCCGGAGTCTCGCCGTCAGCCGCCCGTGGTTCGAGCTGGTCTTCGGCCGCGCGCCCGACGCGGCGCCGATGAAGGGACTTCTCGAATGGCATCACGGCGAGGGCGCCGGCTTCCAGCTTTTCGAGAACCCGGACCATGCCGGGAATGGCACCCTGACGCTGATCGTCGAGGGGCTTTCCGAGGAGCACACGCGGCTCGCGGACCTCCAACCCGGGAGGCTCGAGAAGGCGGATTACGTGGACATTTTCCGGCTCCGGGATCCCGACGGAAACCTAGTCGTCCTGGCTGAGCCGCAGGCCTGAAGCCCAGAAATCCGCCAAATTTACCCTCTTGACGGCGATAAGAACAAAATAGGAACATTACGCCACGTCATCAAAGGGGAATGAAATGGCTACCAGGCTTTTCGACCGCAGCGCCCAGGAAGAACTCGTCGTCTGGCGCTCAGCCAAGCGGATCATCAAGCGTCGCGGCGTCGGTGCGCTGGACATCGCGCGGGGCGCCTCCGACACGCTCGCCTTCGAAGGCGACGAGAGGGGCGCCCGGACCTGGCACAAGACCGCCCAGGCCGTCGAATGGCTGCTCCGCCATCCCGAGAGCATGGATCTGATCGACGCGCGGTCCTGAGCCCGGCCGGAACGACGGTGGCCGCCATGGCGACGACGGCGCGGGCAGGGCGCCTTCCAGGGGTCATGTTCCTGTCCTATACGGGCGCCATGACCATGACCGAGCACTCCGGACGCGGGGCTGGGCGGCGCGACCGCCGCTGGCGGGTCCTGCGCTGGGCCGCGGCCGCGGTGCTGCTGTCGGTGCCCTGGTTCATGATGCAGGTCGGCGACGGATGGAACTGGCGGCCGGGATCCTTCGTCGTCTTCGGCGCAATGCTGGCTGGCGCGCTCGGCGCCTACGAGACGGCGGCCCGGATCTCGGACAGCTCGGCGTACCGGGTCGCGGTCGGCATGGCGATCGTCGCGGCCTTCGCCCTGGTCTGGATGAACCTGGCCGTCGGCATCATCGGCTCGGAGGACAATCCGGCGAACCTGATGTACGCGGGCGTGCTTGCGGTCGGCTGCCTTGGCGCGATCATCGCGCGCGGCCGGCCCGGCGGCATGGCGACGGCGCTGCTCGCCACCTCGCTGGCCCAGGCCGTGCTCGCCCTGGTCGCGCTGACCGTATGGGGACACGAGCCGCCGGGCCCGGTCGGCATCCTGGCTTTTAACGGTGCCTTCGCGGGCATGTTCCTTGGTTCAGCCTGGCTGTTCCGGAAGGCGGCCCTGAGCGAGGCGACAGCGGGTGCGGGTCCGTGAACCTATCCGACACCTTGGTTCACTTTATCGCATAATGTATATTATGGAAAATATAAGATCAATCTTTTGACCAAGGAGATAGCGTCGGTACCTAAGGTCTTTCCTTCGGTCTGCCGTATCGGCCGTCCGGCAAGCCGCCGCGGCTCATCAGGTTGCCGGCCGGCACCTCGCTGAAGCCGAACGAACGGTAGAGCTCCTGCGCATCGCGGGTGCCGAGAAGCCAGCGGCGCAGTCCCTGAAGCTCTGGATGGCCGAGCATCAACCGGACCATCCACTTGGCGAGGCCGCGGCCGCGATGGCTCTCCAGCACGAAGACGTCGCTGAGCCAGGCGAACGTCGCGCGGTCGGTCACCACCCGGCCGAAGCCGACCTGGGCGCCCGACGGATCGAAGACCGAGAAGCACATGGCGCCCGCGATCGCTCGCTCCATGACCTCCCGCGGGATGTTCTCGGCCCAGTAGATCTGCCTGAGGAAGCCATGGACGACCTCCAGGTCGATGCGCGCCTTGTCGACCGAGGCCTCGAAACCGTCGTCGCGACGCCAGGTATCGGTCGTCATCGTCAGGCTTCCAGGATCATCCCGTCATAAGCCGGCTCGACATGGGCCGGCAGGCTCGCCTTGAGCCGACCGTAGTCCAGCCATTGCGACATGTGGGTCAGCACCGCGCGCCTCGGCTTCACCCGCTCGATCCACTCGAGCGTCTGGGCGAGATGGGTGTGGGTGATGTGCGGCTCGATGCGGAACGCGTCCACGATCCAGAGATCGACGCCGGCCAGGGTGGCAAACGCGGCTTCGTCGAGGGCCACGACGTCGGTGGAGTAAGCGATCCGGCCGAAGCGGAAGCCCAGTGTCTTCGAGAAGCCGTGATCCTGCTCGAACGGCTGGACCCGGATCGGGCCTACCTCGAACGGACCGTCGATCGTCCGCGGAACCAGCGTCGGCTTGTAGAAGTAATCCCCCTTAAGTACCTGGAATACATAGCCGAAGCGCTCGCGGATGATCCCCAGGGTCGCGGCGTCGGCATAGGCGTCGATCGTCGCGCCCATGCCGAGGTTGAGGCCCCGGACGTCATCGATCCCATGCAGGTGGTCGGCATGGGCATGGGTGTAGAGGATCGCCGAGACCGAGGTGATGCCGGTCGCCAGGAGCTGCTGGCGGAGATCGGGTCCCGTATCGACCAGCAGCCGCGTCGGCCCCTCCTCCACCATGATCGAGGCACGGAGCCGCCTGTTCCTGGGCTCGTTCGGGTCGCAGTCGCCCCAATGGTCGCCGACCAGCGGCACGCCCATCGAGCTGCCGCAGCCGAGGATGGTGACCTTCACGCGGTCCTGGTGAAGGCGCTGTCCGGGATTTTCCTGAACAGCCGCCGCACGTTGTCGGTGGTGATAGAGGCGAGATCCAAAGGATCCACGCCCCGGAGCGCCGCCACCTTGGCCGCCGTGTGGACGACGAAGGCCGGCTCGTTGCGCTTGCCCCGCATCGGGATCGGCGCCAGGTATGGTGCGTCGGTCTCGACCAGGAGCCGGTCCGCTGGCACCCAGGCCGCGGTCTCCTGGAGCGCCGCCGCCGACTTGAACGTCACGATCCCGGAAAGAGAAATCGAGAGGCCGAGATCGACTGCTTTCTCAGCCAGTTCCTGGCTCGAGGTGAAGCAGTGTATGAGGCCGGTATAGGCCCCCTTCGCCATCTCCTCGGCGAGGATCGTTCCGGTATCGAGATCAGCGTCGCGGGTATGCACGATGACCGGAAGCCCGGTCAGGCGGGCTGCGCCCAGGTGAGCGCGGAAGCTCCGAGCCTGGGCATCCCTCGGGCTGTGGTCGTAGTAGTAGTCGAGCCCGGTCTCGCCGACCGCGACCACCTTCGGATGCTCGGCAAGCCTGGCCAGCTTCTCAGCGTCGGCGTCCGGCTCGGTCCCGGCCTCGTGCGGGTGGATCCCGACCGAGCAGTAGATGTCGTCGTAGCGTTCGGCGATGGCGCGGACCCGGTCGAACTCGGTCAGCTTGGTGCCGATCGTGATCATCAGGCCGATGCCCGCCCGCCGCGCCCGGCCGACGACCTCGTCCAGCTCCGCCGACAGCTCGGGGAAGTCCAGGTGGCAGTGGCTGTCGACCAGCATCAGCCGCTCGCCTTCGTCCCTGCCTTGGCCTTCGAGGTCGGGGCCTTGGCAGCCGCCTCCCCCTCCTCGACATAGCGCGGGAAGATGCCCTGCGGCGCCGGCAGCGCCGTGCCCGGCTTGAGCGCGTGGGCGGGACCGAGTGCCGTGAAGCTCCGCTGGTCCTCCGGCACCGCCAGCAGGTCGAGCATGCGCGCGGACGATGCCGGCATCACCGGCTGCGCCAGGATCGCCAGGTGCCGGATCGTCTCGGCCAGCACGTAGAGCACTGTCGCCATGCGCGCCGGATCGGTCTTCTTCAGGGCCCAGGGCGCCTGTTCGTCGACGTAGCGGTTGCCGGCCGCGACCACGTCCCACTGCGCCTCGAGCGCCTTGTGGAACTGTTGCTCGTCGTACTCGCCGCGGACGCGCGGAAGCAGGCCATGCGCGAGCGCGAGCAGCCCCTTGTCGGCGTCGGTGAGGTCGCCCGGCGTCGGCACCTTCGCCTCGCAGTTCTTGGCGATCTGGCTCAGCACGCGCTGCGCCAGGTTGCCGAAGTCGTTGGCGAGGTCGGTGTTGATGCGCCGGACCATCGCCGCATGGCTGAAGTTGCCGTCCTGGCCGAACGGCAGCTCGCGCAGCAGGAAGTAGCGCGTCGGGTCGAGCCCGTAGCGCTCCACCAGCCCCTGGGGCGTGATGAAGTTGCCGAGGGACTTCGACATCTTCTGCCCCTCGGCCGTCCACCAGCCATGCGCGAACACGCGCTTCGGCGGCTTCAGTCCCGCGGCCATCAGGAAGGCCGGCCAATAGACCGTGTGGAAGCGGATGATGTCCTTGCCGACCATGTGCAGGTCGGCCGGCCAGAACTTCGCGTACTCGCCGCTCTCGTCCGGGAATCCGGCGGCGCTCATGTAGTTCGTCAGCGCATCGATCCAGACGTACATGATGTGCTTCGGCGCATCCGGGACCGGCACGCCCCACTTGAAGCTCGTGCGCGAGATCGAGAGGTCGCGGAGGCCCGAGGAGACGAAGCTGACGATCTCGTTCCTGCGCGTGCGCGGCGCCAGGAAGTGCGGGTTCGCCTCGTAGAAGTCGAGCAGCGGCTGCTGCCATTTCGAGAGGTCGAAGAAGTAGTTCTCTTCCTCGAGCCACTCGACCTCGGCGCCGGTCGGGGCCTTGCCGCCGACGAGCTCGCTCTCGTCGTAGAAGGCTTCGTCGCGGACCGCGTACCAGCCGGCGAACTTGCCGAGATAGATGTGGCCGTTCGCCTGCATCCGGCGCCAGAGCTCCTGGCAGGCCTTGATGTGGCGCGGCTCGGTCGTCCTGATGAAGTCGTCGTTCGAGTAGTTCATCAACGGCGAGAGACCGCGGAAGTGCTGGCTCACCTTGTCGGTGAAGGCCTGCGGGGTGATGCCCGCGGCCTCGGCCGCCTTCGCCACCTTCTGGCCGTGCTCGTCGGTGCCGGTCAGGAACTTGACCTCGTAGCCGTCCAGCCGCTTGAAGCGCGCGAGCGCGTCGCAGGCGAGCGAGGTGTACGCGTGCCCGATATGGGGCGCTGCGTTCACATAGTAGATCGGCGTCGTCAGGTAGTAACGCTTGGCCGCGGCCATCGGCCGGAACTCCTAGGACGGGCTGAGGAGGCGATCGTCGTCCAGAGCCAGAAGAAGGGTCAGCAGGACCTGCTTTCGGTCGATGTTGACGGCCTCGGAACGCTGGACCAGACGGCGGCTGTTCTCCCATAGCTCGCGCCAGCGATCAAGGCTGCGCCGCCCGGCGAGCCGCTGCAGCGCAGCGCCCTCGCCCGGCACGATCTCGGCCGGCGGGCCGGGATGGGCGGATGCCCGGGCGAGCCTCGCCAGCAGGTCGACATGCATCTCGACGGCGGCGAGATACGAGGCGTCCGCGCCCTTCCGCGCCAGCTTGTCGGCGAAGCCCTGCATCTGCTGGGCGTCGGGCGACGTGGCGCTCGCGAGCTGGAACACCTGGCGGTAGAGGCCGAGGCCACCGGCATCGATGAGGTCGAGCGCGCGCCCGAGGCTGCCGCGGGCGAGGCGCGCGAGCGGTTCCCGCTCTTCCGCCGGCAGGTCCGGCGCCTGGATCGCGAGCAGCCGGTCGAGCGCGTCCGGCTCCAGGGCCTTGAGCACGAGGCGCCGGCAGCGCGAGCGGATGGTCGGCAGGATGCGCCCGGCGCCGTGGTAGACGAGCAGCAGCACGGCGCGGCCCGGCGGCTCCTCGAGGATCTTGAGCAGCGAGTTCATCGACTGCGGATTGAGGTCGTCGACCGCATCCACGATCGCGACCCGCCAGCCGCCCTCGGCCGGCGTCAGGTGCATGAACTCGGCGACGCCGCGCGCCTCTTCGGCGGTGATGACCTTGCGCAGGCGCTTGGCCTTTTCGTCGTAGCTGCGCTCGAGCGCGAGCAGGTCGGGATGGCTGCCCGCCGCGATCAGGCGCGCGGCACGGTGTGCCGGATCGACGTCGAGGTTCGCCGGCGCATCGCCGAAGAGTCCCCCGCCCTCGCCGGTCGCGCCGGAAAGCAGGAAGCGCGCGAAGCGGAAGGCGAGCGTCGCCTTGCCGATGCCGCGCGGCCCCTCGATCAGCCAGGCATGCGCGAGCCGGCCCGAGCGCACCGCCTCGACCATCTGCGCTTCCGCCGCCTCGTGGCCTAGCAGCGACGGGCCGAGCTTCGGATGCGGCCGTTCCTTCGCGTCCGTAGATGTCGGCTTCTTGCCGGTCACAGCTTGACGCCGAGACGATCGGCGACGGTCGTTGCGACCTCGTCGTGCACGGCGTCGACATCGCCGCGCGCGTCGATCACGACGCAGCGATCGGGCTCCGCCTTGGCGATGGCGAGGAAGCCCTGGCGCATGCGCTCGTGAAAGCCTGAGTCCATCCGCTCGAACCGGTCCTCGCCCGAAGCCTTCGCCTTGAGCCGAGCTTGCGCCCGCCCGAGACCGTCCGCCACCGGCAGGTCGAGGATCAGGGTCAGGTCCGGCTTCACCTCGCCGATCGCCAGCCGGCGCAGTGCCTCGATGTCGGCGTCGGCGACGCCACGGCCGTAGCCCTGGTAGGCGCGCGTGGAGTCGTGGAAGCGATCGGAGATCACCCATTCTTCCTTGATCGAGCGCCGGCTTGATCGTCTTCAGCCAGTGATCGCGGCGGGCGGCGATCATCAGGAATGCCTCTGTCGTCGGATCCCAGCGCCCGACCTCGCCCGCGACCAGAAGATTGCGGATCGTTTCCGCACCGGGCGAGCCTCCAGGCTCGCGGGTCAAGACGACGGGGAGGCTGGCCTTCGCCAGTCTCTCCCCGAGCTTCTTGATCTGAGTGGTCTTCCCCGCCCCTTCGCCGCCTTCGAAGGTGACGAAGCGAGCGGGTGCCGTCACTTCTGCTGGCCGAAGATCAGGTAGGAGACCGCGGCGCCGATGCGGCCGGCGGGGCCGAGCTGGCCGACGGCCTCGCCGGAGATCAGCGGCAATTCCTTGGTCTGCACGCCAGGGGCCGCAATCACCAGCTTACCGACGGTCTGGCCCTTCTGGATGGGCGCCGGGATCGGTTCCTGGAACACGGCCGTCACCTTCATGCCCTGGCGCGCCTTCCTCGGCAGCGTCACCTCGAGATCCTGGCCGGCCTGCAGGGCGACGTTCTTCGCGTCGCCGAGCCACACGCCGGCCGACTGCACGGTCTCGCCCTGCTTGAAGAGCGCGTAGTTCTCCCACTCGCGGAAGGACCAGTCGATCAGGTTCTCGCTCTCCTGTGCGCGCGCCTTCATGCTGGGCAGGCCGTTGAGCACCATGATGATGCGGCGCTCGCCGCGCTTGACCGAGGCGGTGAGGCCGTAGCCGGCGATTTCGGTGTGGCCGGTCTTGAGGCCGTCGGCACCGAGCGGCTTGTAGAGCAGCGGGTTGCGATTGCCCTGCTTGATGCCGTTGTAGGTGTAGTTCAGCTCCGCATAGTACTTATAGTATTCGGGATAGGCTTCGATCGTGTGCTTGGCTAAAAGCGCCAGCTCGCGCGCGGTCGTCAGGTGCTCGGGATGCGGCCAGCCGCTCGCGTTCTTGAAGACGGTCTTCGTGAGGCCGAGCTCGCGAGCCTTCTTCGTCATTTGCTCCGCGAACGCCTCTTCCGATCCGGCGAGCGCCTCGGCGACCACGATGCAGGCATCGTTGCCGGACTGGATCACGATGCCGCGGATCAGGTCCTCGACCTTCACGCGGCCGCCTAGCGGCACGAACATCTTCGAGCCCTGGATACGCCACGCCTTCTCCGAGACCGGGAACTCGTCGGTGAGCTTGACCTCGCCCTTCTGCAGCTTCTCGAAGAGCATGTGCGCGGTCATCATCTTGCTCATCGACGACGGCGGCATCAGCTCGTCAGAATTCTTGTCGAGCAGGACCGTGCCTGTCTTCAGGTCGACGATGTAGGCCTGCTTCGCCTGGGTCTCGATGGCCTGGGCGAAGGCCGGGAAAGCCCCGGCCACGAAGGCGGCGGCAAGGAGAAGGCTGCGGAGCATGGCGGGACCTCTCTTCACTGGTCGGCGACGATCCGGGCGTCCGGGTATCCGGATTGAATGATGTTGGCGAGCACCCGGTCGGCCTCTTCAACGCTCGAGAACGGACCGAAGCGCACGCGATAGAGAACTTGGTTGCGGATGGTCTTCGGTGCAACGGTCGCCCGCCCGGCGGTCGCGAGCGCGGCCGAGACCCTCACGGCATTGTTCACGTTCGAGAAGGCGCCGGCCTGGATGTAGATCTCGGTCGGCACCACCGGCACGGTGGTCACGATCGGCTGCACCGGCTGAAGCACCGCGACCTGGCGCTCGGCCTGGGCCTTGGCGACCTCGGCGGTGACGCCGCCGGCGGGAGCGGCCGCCTGGGGCGGTGCCGGCGGCGGCACCGCGACCACGTTCGGCAGGGGCAGCGGCTGCACCGCGACCGAGGCGCGGGGCGAGGCGTTGGGGGTGTCCGGGCGGATCTGCACGGCATCGGTCGCGATATTGTCGGCCGAGGCCACGACCATCGCCGGCTCCGGCTGGCCGCGGGACATCGCGTCGGCGATCGCCCGGCTTTCCGTTGCCATGACCTGGACCCGAACCTTGGCGGTGCCGCTCTTCTCCATGCCGAGGAGCTGGGCCGAGCGACGCGAGAGATCGATGATGCGACCGGCGGCGTACGGGCCGCGGTCGTTGATGCGGACGATCATCGAGCGTCCGTTGTCCAGATTCGTGACTCGCACGAGGCTCGGCAGCGGCAACGTGCGGTGCGCCGCGGTCAGCTCGTTCATGTCATAGATCTCGCCGTTCGCCGTCAGCTTGGCGTGGAAAGCCTCGCCGTACCAGGAGGCGATCCCGGTCTCGTCGTAATCGTAATCGACTTTAGGATAATACCAGATCCCATTGATCTGGTAGGGATCCCCAACCTTGTAGTAGCCCTTCGGCGAGGCCGTCATCCCGGTCTTTTCGCCGACCGTCTTGGCCACGTGGGAGCCAAGCTGGATGCTGGAGCACCCGGAAAGAACCAACGCCGTCGCGACCGTCCCCAGCAGAGAAAAGGACCGCGTAGTCCGCATCATCTTGGGGGCTGCCCGGTTAGTTCACCAATATTTGGTAATCTAACTCCCGGAAATGCGGTCCGCAAGTTGTCCGACGGCAGTCGCGAAGTAGAGAGAGCGGTTCCAGCGCATGATCGTCTTGTAGTTCTGGTAGACGAGATAGCTGGCGCCTTGAGCGCCGCCCGGCTGGATGACCGAGGCGATCAGGTCGCGGGCGGGCAGCTCGCGCCCGTCCGAGGCACGCACGCCGAGGCTGGCCCACTCGCTGAGCGGCTTCTCGACCTTGAGGTCGAGCTGGTTGCGGTCGAGCGACGGCGGCACCTGGACCAGACGCCCCCAGGTCTGGTCGCCCTGCCAGCCGCTCTTGGAGAGGTAGTTGGCGATCGAGGCGAAGACGTCGGGCTGCGAGCCCCAGAGGTCAGGCTTGCCGTCGCCGTCGTGGTCGACGGCGTATGCCAGGAAGCTCGAGGGCATGAACTGGCTCTGGCCCATGGCGCCGGCCCAGGAGCCGCGCATGCGCTGCGGCTCGGCGAGGCCGCGGTCGACCATGCGGAGCGCATTGAGCAGCTCGCCGCGGAAGAAGTTGGCGCGGCGGCCGTCATAGGCGAGCGTCGCCAGGGCCGAGATGATCGGGAAGTCGCCGGTGATGCGCCCGAAGTCGGTCTCGATTCCCCAGAGCGCGACGATGAAGCGCGGCTGAACGCGAAACTTGGTCGACACCTGGTCGAGCAGGTCCCTGTGGGTCACCAGCATCTGGCGGCCGGTCTCCACGCGGCGGTCGTTGATCACGCGCTCGATGTACTGCTCGAAGGTGAGCGTCGTCTCCGGTTGGCGGCGATCGAGCTCGATCACGCGGGGAATCGGCGCCACGCCGACGAGCGAGCGGTCGAGGGTCTCGGGCTTGATTCCCTTCTCGGCCGCTTCGGCACGGAATTGCTTGAGCCACGTCGGGAAATCCACGTCGTTCGCCTGCGCGGCGAGCGGGGACAGAAGCGTGGCGGCGACCGCGAGAGAGAGGAGAGTTGCGCGCATCGACGTTCCAGTTGCGAGAGCGTGGCGCCTGTATGGCACCATGCCCCGGTCCGTACAAGAACATCGGTAGAACCAATCCATGGCCCGCATCGTCCTCACGCATTCGCGAACAGACCGCAAAGACAAGTATGGCGATGCGGCGGTGTCCGGACTCAACGCGCTCGGCGATCTGGTGGTTCACGACGGCGACGCGCCGCTGGGCGTGGACGAGCTGATCCGACTCGCAGCCGACGCCGATGTCATCGTGCTTGATCGCATGGTCCCGGGCGAGGCACGCCTCTTCAAGGCGTTGCCGAAGCTCGTCGCGATCCATCGCGCCGCGATGGACATCCGCAACATCGACATCGCCGCGGCCTCGGCCGAGGGCGTCCTGGTGACGCGCGCGGGACCCGGCTTCATCCCGGCTGTGACCGAGCTGATTCTGGGACAGATGATCGATCTCGGCCGCGGCATGAGTCGCGACGTAATCGAGTACCGCGCAGGCCGCGTGCCGCCGCAGCGGCAAGGCATCCAGCTGGCCGGACGCACCGCCGGCATCGCCGGATTTGGGAATCTGGGAAAGCGCATGGCCGAGGTCCTGGCCTTCATGGGCATGCGGGTCCTGGTCTCCGATCCGCTCGCGAACATCCCGGCACCGTTCGAGAAGGTCGAGCTCGACCGGCTGGCGGCGGAGTCGGACTTTCTTCTCTGCCTGGTGATCCACTCGCCGAAGACCGAGAAGCTGATGAACGCCGAGGTCTTCCGGAAGATGAAGCCGAGCGCGTTCTTCCTGAACCACTCGCGTGGCGGGCTCGTCGACGAGGACGATCTCAAGCGCGCGCTCGACGAGAACTGGATCGCCGGCGCCGCCCTCGACGTCGGCCGCTCCCCGCCCGACGACACGCCGCCGCTCGTGCTCGGCCGGCATCCCAAGGTGCTGACGACGCCGCACCAGGGCGGCATGGTGCCGGAGTCGGTGTCGTCCCAGGCCCAGGACACGGTCGAGCAGGCGGCGGCCGTCCTCAGGGGCCAGATGCCGAAATACGCGGTGAATCCCGAGGCGGCGACGCGTCTCGCGCGGCTCCGACGCTAAGGGCATAATGACGCGCCTTCCCGCAACCCCTTCCGCCAAGTCCCCGCTTTAAGGAGCTTCCATGATCGGCGATCCGGTCGCACTCACCGTGCGGCGGCGCATCGAGCGCCCCTCCTCCGCCCTCGTCGCCAGATTCCAAGGATTGCCGACGGGCTTTGTCACCGACGCGCTGAACGGCTCGGGCTCCATGAACTACCGGGTGAAGCCGATCGCGCCCGAGATGAGCTTCTGCGGCACGGCGGTGACTGCGTTCTGCTCGCCGATGGACAATCTCGCGGTTATGGCGGCGCTCGATTTCGTGCAGCCCGGCGACGTGATCGTCTGCGGCACGCAAGGCCAGGAGGCCGCCGGCACCATCGGCGACCTGTGGGCGGCGGCGGCGAAGGCACGCGGCGTCGTCGCGCTGGTGACCGACGGGCTCGTGCGCGACGTGACCGGCCTGCTGAAGGTCGGCATGCCGGTCTTCGCCATCGGCCACAACCCGAACTCGGCCTTCAAGAACGGCCCCGGCACGATCAACCACACGATCGCCTGCGGCGGTGTGCCGGTCGGCCCCGGCGACATCGTCGTCGGCGACCGCGACGGCGTGGTGGTGGTGCCTTTGGCCCAGGCTGAAGCGATCGCGGCCCAGCTCGAGGTGGTGAAGAAGAAGGAAGCCGACACCGAGGCGAAGGTGCTCTCTCCGGCCGGCAAGACTATGTCGTTCTGGAGCGAGGACAGCGCCAAGGCGCGCGGCGGGGTCCGGTATGTCGACTGACGCCCCGCCGATCAAGGTCCTCTACTTCAACCATGGCGGCCAGGATCTCTACGACCTGGTGAAGAGCTCGGCGCAGCCGGGCATCGAGGTGGTCACGCTCGAGACCGGCTCGGAGGAAGAGCGCCTCAGGAAGATCGTCGACTGCGACGCCGTGATCGTCGGCAGCTTCGCGCTCGAACGCCGGTTCATCGACGCCGCGCGCCGGCTCCGATTCGTCCATCACCAGGGGGTCGGCTATCACGACACGGTCGACACCGCCGCGCTGCGCGAGCGCCAGATCGCGCTGGCGATCGCGCCCGGCGGCACCTCGATCGGCGTCGCCGAGCACACGATCATGCTGATGCTCGCGGTCGGCAAGCGGCTCGCCTTCATGGATGCCGAGATGCGGCGCGGCAAGTGGCACACCAACACGCTCCGCGCCGAGTCGCACCAGCTGACCGGCGCCACCGTCGGCATCGTCGGTCTCGGCCGCATCGGCAAGGAGCTCGCCCGGATGCTGACCGTGTTCCGGACGACGACGCTCTATCACGACATCCTGGACATGCCGGCGGATCTCGAGCGCGAGCTCAAGGTGACGCGCGTCTCCCTGGACGAGCTCTTGAGACGGAGCGACGTGGTCACGCTGCACGTGCCGCTGACCAAGGACACCAAGCACCTGATCAACGCCGAGACGTTGAAGAAGATGAAGCGCGGCGCCTACCTGATCAACAATGCCCGCGGCCCGGTGGTCTCCGAGACGGCCTTGATCGATGCCTTGAAGAGCGGCCATCTCGGCGGCGCCGGCATGGATACCTTCGAGGTCGAGCCGCCGCCCGACATCACGCCGTTCGCGGAGTTCCGCAACGTCGTGCTGACCCCACACCACGCGCCAGGGACGATCGAGTCGATGAAGCTGAAGATGAACGACATCTTCGCCAACATCGACCGCTTCCGCCGCGGCGAGGCGCTCGAAGACCGGATCGAGCTCGGGTGAATGGCCACCACGCCTGAGTCTCCGCTGTCGCGGATCGTCCTGCATGTCATGACGCCGTTCGCGGCGGGCTACGTCATGGTCTGGCTACTGCGGTCGGTGAACGCCGTCGTCGCCCCCGATCTCGTGCGCGACCTGGGCCTCACCGCATCGGGCCTCGGGCTCCTGACCTCGGCCTACTTCTTCACCTATGCAGCGATGCAGCTGCCGGTCGGGCTCCTGCTCGACCGCTTCGGGCCCAGACGCACCCAGTCCGGGCTCTTCCTCTTCTCGGCGCTCGGCTGCCTAGGCTTCGCCGCCTCGCAGAACGAGCTGACCCTGACGCTGTCGCGGGCGCTGATCGGCGCGGGTCTGGCCGGTGGCCTGATGACCGGCTTCAAGACCGTGGCGCTCTGGTTCCCGCGCGAGAAGGTAGCGATGGGGAACGGCTGCTACATGGCGGTCGGCGGGCTGGGCGCGGTGCTCGCGGCGACGCCGTCGAGCCTCCTGGTCCAGGAGATCGGATGGCGTCCGGCCTTCGTGCTGTTCGGTGCGCTGACCTTCGCCACCGCCGCCCTCATCTATCTGGTCGTACCCGAGCGCGGTGGCGGCGGCAAGATCGAGACCTTCCCCGAGCAGCTGCGCGGCCTCGGCCGCGTCGTGCGCGATCGCGTCTTCTGGAAGGTGACGCCGATCGTCGCCACGTCCAACGCGACGGCGCTCGCGGTCCAGTCGTTGTGGCTCGGCCCCTGGCTGGTCGACGTCGGCGGCCTCACGCGCGGCGAGGCGGCGAACTACCTGATGGCGTGCTCGCTGGGCTTCGCCGTCGGTGTCGCCAGCGCCGGTTCCCTCATCAGCTGGCTCCGCCGTCACGGCATCGACACCCTGACCGTGCTCGCCTATGGGATCGTGCCGTTCCTGGTCGTTCAGACCCTGATGGTCGCCGGCTGGGCGACCGAATTCCTGCTGCCGATCGCGATCGCCTACGGCCTCACCGGCCAGGTCGCGACCATGGCCCTCGCCAAGTATCCCGAGCATTTCGGCGTGGCCCTCGCTGGCCGTGCGTCGACCGCGACCAATCTGGTCGCCTTCGTGCTCGCCTTCGCCTGCCAGTACGCGGTCGGCTGGGTCATCGATCTGTGGCCGCCCGGACCGAACGGCGGCTACCACCCCGACGGCTACCGTGCGGCCTTCGCCGGCGCGCTCGTGATCCAGCTCGCAAGTTATCTCTGGTATCTCGGCTTCCGCGAGCGACGATAGCGCCATGGTGCCGGCGATGTCCCCGGGGAAGTCGGAAGCGACCGAGAACTTCCCGGTCGCCGCACGTTTCCTCGCGCCCTATCACCGCGCCGCGGTCATGGCGTTCTATCGCGCTGCCCGCGCCGCCGATGATGTCGCCGACGATCCGGCCCTTCCCGCGGAAGAGAAGCTCTCGCGACTGGACGCGATCGTTTCGACGACCACCGACCCGCACCTGGCTCAGCTCCTCCAGGCCTTCCGCCAGGATGCGACCAAGAGACGGTACCGCGACTGGAGCGACCTCCTTCTCTATTGCCGCTTCTCGGCGGTGCCGGTCGGGCGCTTCCTGCTCGATCTCCATGGCGAGGGCCGCAGCGCGCACGCGGCCTCCGATGCGCTCTGCTCGGCTCTCCAGGTGCTGAACCACCTGCAGGATTGCGCCGAGGATTTCCGCACGCTCGACCGCGTCTACCTGCCGGCCGCCTTGATGGAGGCGGAAGGCGCACAGGTCGCCGATCTTCGCGAGAGCAGGGCGCAGCCGGCTCTCCGCCGCGTCCTCGACCGCATCCTCGACCGCGTCGACGAGCTGGTGGTGCAGGCGCGCCCTCTCTCCCGCCAGATCGCCGACCGGCGTCTCGCGCTGCAGGCGGCGATCACGGTCGCCGTCGCCGCGAGGCTGTCGCGCAAGCTGAGACGCCGCGATCCGCTGGCGACGCGCGTCCGACTGTCGAAGCCCGAGTATGCGATGGCCTGCCTCTCGGGCGGCTTGCGCTGGCTCCTTCGCCGATGAGCGAGGCGCGGCGCAGCAGCTTCTACTGGGCGATGCGCCTGATGCCGGCGGCGCAGCGGCGTGCGATCTTCGCGGTCTACGCGTGGTGCCGGACCGTCGACGACATCGCCGATGCCGACCTGCCGGCCGAGATCAGGCGCGACGGTCTGGCGGCGGCGCGTCGTGACCTCGACGCTATCTTTGCCGGCGACGATACCGAGCTCGCCCGCGCGGTTCGCCGCCATCGCCTGGATCGTGCCTGGTTCGAGATGGTGCTGGACGGATGCGAGAGCGACGTCACGACGCCGCTGCATGCGCCCGAGATGGCGTCGTTGGAGCACTATTGCCGCCAGGTCGCGGGCGCCCCGGCGCGCATGGCCGTCGCGATCTTCGGCTGCGACGACGAGGCGGCCGCCGACTTCGCCTTCGCCGGCGGCACGGCGCTGCAGCTGACCAATATCCTGCGTGACGTCGACGAGGATGCGGCGCGCGGCCGCCACTATCTTCCGCGCGAGGCGCTGGCGACGGGCAATGCCAGGGCGTGGCTGGCCGAGCGCGCTTCCGACTTCTACGACCGCGCGGAGGCGAGCGCGGCCCGATCGGATCGCCGCCGGCTGTGGCCGGGCCTGGCGATGCTGCGGCTCTATCGCCGACTGCTCGACCGGATGCCGCAAGAGGAACGGCCGCGTCTCGGCACCGTCGAGGCGCTGGTGATCGTCCTCGCCTGCCGCTTCGGATGGTGATCCACGTCGTCGGCGCCGGCATCGCCGGCCTGAGCGCGGCGACCGCGCTTCTCGCGGCGGATGCCGATGTCCGCGTGCACGAAGCTTCACCGGCGCCCGGTGGACGTTGCCGGAACTACGACGATCCGGAGATCGGCCGGCGGATCGATACCGGCACGCATCTGCTGCTCGGCGCGAATACGCACGCCCTCGCCTATCTCGACCGGCTCGGCGCACGCGACCGCATGATCGAGACGGCGCCGGCGGCCTATCCCTTCATCGATCTCGCGAGCGGCCGCCGATGGACGGTGCGCCCCCCGTTCGGCGGGCTGGCCTCGGCGCTCCATCCGGTGGCGCTGGCGGCGCTCAACACAGAACCGCGCGAGGCGTCGTGGCGCCTGCTCGCCTCGGTGTTCGGCCGGCTGCTGACCGAACCTGCCTGTCGTCCCTGGATCGCCAGGGAGGGCGTCGGCGAGGCACTGATCGATCCCGCTGCGGCACGTCTCGGCGATCGTCTCGCCACGGGGCGGCGCCTCACCGCGATCGAGCTTGATGGAGGCCAGATCCGAGCGCTCGTCTTTGGCGACAACCATGTTCCTCTTGCCCTGGTCGACAGGGTGATTCTCGCGGTTCCACCTCATGCGGCCGCCGCGATCGTTCCTGACTTGGTCGTTCCGACCCAGCATCGAGCGATCGTCAACGCCCACTTCCGGGTGCAGGAAGCTTTGCCGGCGCCGCGTTTGATCGGCTGTGTCGGCGGCCTGGCGCAGTGGCTGCTGTGGCGAGGCGACGTGATCTCGGCCACTGTCAGCGCCGCCGATCGCCTGCTCGGCGAGCCGCCGGAGACGCTGGCGCAACGCTTCTGGCCCGAGATAATGCGGGCTTTCGGGCTCGATGGCGCGCCGGTTTCCTCGCGCATCGTCAAGGAGCGACGCGCCACCATCGCCGCGACTCCAGCGATGGAAAGGTTGCGACCGGCCGCGCGCACGCGGTTCGCGAATCTGTTCCTTGCCGGGGATTGGATCCGCACCGGCCTGCCCGCGACGATCGAGGGCGCGGTGCGCTCGGGCGAGACCGCGGCGCGGCTCGCGCTGGCGCGGGTATAGATCTTGGGGTAATTTAGTAAGTGAGTTCTAAACCTGGATGATCCCCTAATAAACCCGGGAGGGAAGTCATGGCTTCGGTCCTTGAGAAACTTGAAAGAGCCGTCATCGCCGGCTTCGTGCTGGCGGCGATAATCTTCTGGCTGCTGGTCCGCCCGGCGGCCTTCGACCACGGATACTGGACGTTCTTCATGCGCTGGCTGCACGTGCTCAGCGGCGTGATGTGGATCGGCCTGCTCTGGTACTTCAACTTCGTCCAGATCCCCTCCATGCCGAAGATCCCCGACGAGCAGAAGCCCGCGATCGGCAAGGTCATCGCGCCGACCGCTCTCTTCTGGTTCCGCTACGCGGCGCTGGCCACGGTCGTCACCGGCCTCCTGCTCGCATGGATGAACGGCTACATCGGCCAGGCGCTGATGCTTGGCGGCGCCGAGGGCGTGCCGCAGCACCGCAACATCGGCATCGGCATGTGGCTCGGCCTGATCATGGCCTTCAACGTCTGGTTCATCATCTGGCCGAACCAGCAGAAGGCGCTGAACATCGACAACAAGTATCCGAACCTTGAAGCGGCGGCGAAGGCCGCGGCCGGCAAGACGGCGATGCTGTTCTCGCGCACCAATACGTTCCTCTCGGTGCCGATGCTGGTTGCAATGACGGGCGCGAGCACACTGTTCTGAATTGAAGGCAGTGGGCAGTAGGCAGTAGGGAATGGGGCGTTCGCTCAACCTATTGCCGACTGCCCATTGCCTACTGCCTCAGCTGATCTCGACACTCTTGTGCGCCGCGTCGACGAGGATCGTTGGCTTGCGAGCCGGTTTGCGCCGCGCGACGTGCGCTCGCGGCTGATTGCGGTGTACGCGGTGAACTATGAGATCGCGCGGATGGCTGAGACCGTGCGCGAGCAGGGGTTGGGCGAAATTAAACTGAAATGGTGGCGTGAGGCGATCGCCGAGATTTTCGACGGCGGACGTGCTCGTCCGCTTCCGGCGCTGGTGGCGCTTAGGCAGGCCGTTCAGGAAGCGCCGCTCGCGCGGGAACGCTTCGATCGCATGATTGACGCACGGCAGCTGGATTTCGCGGCCAGGCCATTCTACGATCGCGCTGATTTCAGCGAGTACGTCAATGACACGGCTGGCGAACTCATGCGTCTCGCCATTGAGGCATGTGGTGTCGAGGTCACGTCCGGTCCGATGCAGAGTTTTGTTGCGACAGGCGCATATCGCTGGGGAGCGACTGGGGTATTGCGATCAGAACCGGTGTGGCGGGCGCGTGGGCGCGATTTGTCGTCGCCGGGACAGTCGCAGTCGCTGTTCGAGGCGTTGAAGGCAGGCGGCATCTCACGCCGGCTTTCTCGGGCTCTGCCGGCGGAGGTTTTTCCTGCGGTGGGATATGTCGCGCTTGTGCCTGGCTATTTGGGACCGAGGGCCGTGCGCGGGACCGTGCCATTATTGGAGCGGCAGCTGCGTCTGATTTTCGCGTCCGCGACGGGTGCGATCTAGCGCGCGGCGCGGCGTTCGCGGGCGGCTTCGCGGATGCGACGTTCGATCAGCGCCTGGTCGAAGCCGGGGATCAGCTCGCCGTTGATAACGAAGCCGGGCGTGCCGCTGATGTTGTAGTCGATCGCATGCGCGCGGTTTTGTTCGAGCGTTTGCATGATTTGCGGATCGTTCATGGCGCGGCGCATGCGGGTGACGTCGATGCCGGCGCGGCGGGCGATGGCGTCGATGTCGGCAGAGGTGAGGTCCTGATCGAGCGGGTGGCTCATGAGCCCTTGGTGGAATTGCAGATAGCGGCCTTGCGGACGGGCGGCGAGCGCGGCGCGCGCGGCCTCCATCGAAGATGGGCCGAGGATCGGGAGTTCTTTGAAGACGATGCGGATGTCGCGACGCGTGCGAGCGAGATCAAGCACCCATTGCATGGCGTGGTGACAATAGGTGCAGCGATAGTCGTAGAACTCGACGACGGTGACGGCGGCGTCCGCGGGGCCGACAGCGAAGTCACGCGGATCGTTGCGGATTTGCTGCCAGCGTTCAGCGCTGTTGCGCTCGGCCAGCGCGTCGAGCGCCTCGCGCAGGACGTCCGGGTTATTGATGAGATACTCGCGCACGATGGCGCGGATTTCCGCTTGCTGCTGACCGTTGAACGTTTGTGCCGAGGCCAAGGGTGTAGCGAACAGCGCAAGGCAAACGAGAACGAAAAGGCGCGCGACCACGGCAGGCTCCAGCTTCATCCGGGCTGACATGGCCGCTTTTGCGCGGCCCGGCAAGTTCAGCTGCGACGGCCGGCCGTGCGCTGCATGCGCTCGCGCACCTCATTGCCGGCGAAGTTCACGATGTCGTCGGCGCGGCGATAGGCGACGGTGTTGCGCGGCAGCGAACGCCTCGCCCGTTCGGCGAAATTGAGCGCGCTGGAATAATCGCCGACGGTGAAGCTGGCCTCGGCGGAGGCGAGTTCGGCGAGCGGCTCCTCGCCGCGCTCGAAGCGGGCGGAGGCCATTTCGCGCCAGGCAAAGCCATTGTCGGGCTCCTTGCGCACCGCTTCATTGAGGAGGCGGATGGCTTCTTCGGTGCCGTCGCGGCCCTCGGCGGCGACGAGCGCACGCGCCAAATTCACTTC
>JBGALV010000184.1:0-2968 GCA_044223515.1 Alphaproteobacteria bacterium | reverse complement strand
ATCCCGCGCCAGAGCTCCTCGACGAAGGGCAGGATGTCGATCAAGAAAGCCGCGAGGAGCGCGACCGTCACGTAAGGCCAGGGGAGCGGCTCGTACTTGAGCCGGAGCGTCCAGTCCGGCGCCTGCGGTCCGGCGCCGACGATCGCGAAGGCCTGTTCCCAATGCAGCACGACCATCAGGCTGAGGCCCAGAAGCGGGATCATCTCGAGGAAGCCGTGCACGTGCTGCTCGATCCAGCCGATGCCGCGCGTGCGCTGGGCATAGGCGAGATCCCAGAGCGTCGTCGCTTCGTGCACTACGAACGCTGCACCCATGAGCGTCAGCACCGCCGCGTTCACGTCGAGGAAGAGCGCGGCCAGCATCGGCACGCCCATCTCGGCGAAGAGCAGCAGGTGGATCGCCGATTCCTTGACGCCCGAGCTGTACTCGATCCGCCGCGCGCGATGGCAGAGATAGTCCGCGAGCCCCGCGATCAGCCACAGCGGCAGCACGAAATACATCAGGACGCCCATGGCGATCTTGTCATGCATCCAAGCCGAAACTCGATAGACGAAGGGTTCGTTCCGCAATCATGCGGCGGAAGCCGCACAGGCGGGGCGGAACCCGATCTCTCGCCGGCGGTTCCCTCCTGATGAATTCCCGCTTCCTCTTTCCGATCCTCGCCGTCCTGGCGCTCGCCGCCTGCGACGAATCCAAGCTGCCCGAGAACGCCTCGACGGGGCCGAAGCCCCAGATCCCGAAGCCCACTTCGGCGCTGATCCCGACCGTCAACGTCGCGACCGCCGAAGGCTGGTCCAAGGACGGCGCACCGATCCCTGCCGACGGCCTCGCGGTATCCGCCTTCGCCCGCAACCTCGACCATCCGCGCTGGCTCCACGTGCTGCCAAACGGCGACGTCCTGGTCGCGGAATCGAACGCGCCGAAGCGGCCCGAGGAGAACAAGGGCATCAAGGCCTGGATCATGGGGCTGGTAATGAAGAAGGCCGGCGCCGGAACGCCCAGCGCCAACCGGATCACGCTGCTGCGCGATGCCGACGGCGACGGCGTCGCCGAGACCCGGCATGTCTTCCTCAAGAACCTGAATTCGCCCATCGGCATGGCGCTGGTCGGCGACACCTTCTATGTCGCCAACACCGACGCCGTGATGAAGTACCCTTATAAGGGCGGCGCGACCGAGATCCCGGAGCCCGGCGAGAAGCTCGCCGATCTTCCGGGCGGCCCGCTCAACCATCACTGGACCAAGACGCTCGTCGCGAGCCCGGACGGAACGAAGCTCTATGCCGGCGTCGGCTCCAACTCGAATGCCGCCGAGAACGGCATCGAGAAGGAGGAAGGGCGGGCGGCAGTGCACGAGATCGAGGTCGCGAACGGCGCCTCGCGTGTCTTCGCCTCCGGGCTCCGCAATCCGGTCGGCCTCGCCTTCGAGCCGGAGTCGAAGCAGCTCTTTGCCGTGGTCAACGAGCGCGACGAGCTCGGCAGCGACCTCGTGCCCGACTACCTGACCTCGGTGAAGGACGGTGGCTTCTACGGCTGGCCGTGGGGCTACTGGGGCCGGCATGTCGACGAGCGCGTGACGCCGCCGAATCCCGAGCGGGTGGCGAAGGCGGTGGTCCCCGACTATGCGCTCGGCAACCACGTGGCGCCGCTCGGCCTCGCCTTCGCCAAAGGCCGAACCCTGCCCGAGCGCTTCCGCAACGGCGCCTTCGTCGGCGAGCACGGCTCGTGGAACCGGAAGCCCCGGAGCGGCTACAAGGTCGTCTTCGTGCCGTTCTCGAACGGCAAGCCCGGCGGCGCGCCGATCGACGTGCTGACCGGCTTCGTCAGCAGGGACGACAAGGCGCAGGGCCGCCCGGTCGGCGTCGCGATCGACGCGAAAGGGGCGCTGCTGGTCGCCGACGACGTCGGCAACACCATCTGGCGCGTGACGCCGGCGATGCAGACGGCGACGAAGCCCTAGGCCGCCTTCAGCACCGGGCGCTTGGCGCGCCATGGCGTCGCCACCTGATAGGCGTGTGCGACCGCGAGCGTGGTCGCGTCCTGGAAGGGGTGGCCGATCACCTGGATCGCCAGCGGCAATCCCGAGGAATGGAAGCCGGTGCAGACGGTGGTGACCGGCTGGCCGGTAACGTTGCACGGCATCGGCAGCGGCGGCTTCTTGAACATCGCCCACTTGTCGCTGCCGGCGAAGGTAGGCGCCGGGCCGTTGAGCGCCGCGGTCACCGTCACGTCGACGTTGGCGGTCGCCTGGCGTGTCTCGTCGATGAGCTGGCGGCGGAGGCGCTGTGCCTGGAGATAATCGGGCGCAGAGAGCAGGGACGCGATCGCGGCGCGGTCGCGGAAGTTCTCGCAGTAGTCGTTGAAGCGCGCCTTGAACTCGGTCGAGTGGACGACGAAGGCCTCGGTCAGGAGGATGATGTAGCAGCAGGCCGCGAACTGGTTGAGCGGCGGCAGGCGCACGTCGGTGATCGTGGCGCCGAGATCGCGCATGACGGCGATCGCCGCATCGAGCGACTTCTGCATCTCCGGATCGATCTGCGTGTCCTGCTCGTGGAAGTGCCGGATGAGCCCGACGCGCACGCCCTTGAGGTCGGTGCGCAGCAGCGCATGGTAGTCGGGGATCGGCACGCTGGCGCTCGCCGGGTCGCGCGCATCGTGGCCGGCCATCGCCTGAAGCAGTAGCGCGCAGTCCTCGACGGTCCACGCCATCGGCCCGGTATGGTCGAGCGAGTAGGAGAGCGGGAAAACGCCCGCGCGGCTGCAGAGCCCGTAGGTCGGCTTGATGCCGCTGACCCCGCACCAGGCCGAGGGATTGCGGATCGAGCCGCCGGTGTCGGAGCCGGTACCGCCCAATGTCATGCCGGCGGCGATCGCCGCGCCGGTGCCGCTCGACGAGCCGCCGGTGACGTGATCGTAGTTCCACGGGTTGCGCGCCGGCGGCCAGGGCAGGTCGAAGGACGGTCCGCCCATC
>JBGALV010000081.1:0-24822 GCA_044223515.1 Alphaproteobacteria bacterium | reverse complement strand
TCCCTGACACCAAGACGGTCGGCCTCTGGATCCGCGTATCGACCGAGGACCAGGCAAAGGGCGAGAGCCCGGAGCACCACGAGAAGCGCGCTCGGTTGTATGCCGAGGCGAAGGGATGGGAGGTCGCCGAGGTCTACCGCCTCGAAGCCGTTTCCGGAAAGGCCGTAATGGGTCACTCGGAAGCGCAGCGCATGCTCAAGGACGTGCGCGCCGGCCGCATCACCGGCCTCATCTTCTCTAAGCTCGCGCGCCTCGCCCGCAACACCAAGGAGCTGCTCGAGTTCTCGGACATCTTTCGGGAGTGCGGCGCCGATCTCATCTCTCTCCAAGAATCGATCGACACGAGCACGCCGGCGGGCCGCCTCATGTACGTGGTTATCGGTGCGCTCGCCGCGTGGGAGCGGGAGGAGATCGGCTCGCGCATCGCGGCTTCGATTCCGGTCCGTGCCAAGCTCGGCAAGACGACCGGCGGAGCGGCCCCCTTCGGCTACCAGTGGAAGGACGGCAAGCTCCTCCTCGATCCCAAGGAAGCACCCGTCCGCAAGCTCATCTTCGATCTCTTCCTAGAAGACCGCCGCATCCGGACGGTCGCCCGAAAGCTCAACGACCGCGGCTACCGCACCCGAGACGGCAGTCTCTTCACCTATACGGCCGTCCGTCGCCACCTCACTGATCCGATCGCCAAGGGCATTCGTCGGGCGAACTACACCAAGACCTCCGACAACAAGAAGGCTTGGTCGCTCAAACCTGAAAAGGACTGGGTGCTTTACCCGGTCGAGCCGCTGGTGTCGGAGGAGGCCTGGGACGAAGCCAATGCCTACCTCGTCGACCGCAAGGCGAACCGGAAGCCGCCGGCCAAGCGCTCCGTCCACCTCTTCGCCGGCCTCGCGTACTGCCACTGCGGCTCGAAGATGTATGTGACCACGAGCAACGCCAACCGCTACGTCTGCCAGAAATGCCGCAACAAGATCCCCATCACCGATATCGAGGCCCTCTTCGAGGAGCAGCTCCGAGGCTTCTTTGCCTCCCCGGAGGAGATCGTTCGGCACCTCAAGAAGGCCGACGACGAGCTCGCCGAGGGTGATCGCCACCTCAAGGCGCTCGAATCGGAGCGCCGGCGGGTCTCCGCCGACATGGACAAACTCTACGACCTCTATCTGTCGGGGGAGGTTCCGAAGACTGGCTTTGGTAGGAAGTACCAGCCGCTCGCCGAGCGCCTCAAGCAGATCGAGGACGAGCTGCCGCGGCTCCAGGCTCGGCACGACGTCCAGAAGATTGGCTACCTCTCAAGCGACCAGGTGGTGACCGAGGCTCGGGATCTCTACAGCCGCTGGAAGGAGCTATCCCGGGAGGAGCGCCGCCGGATCGTGGAGAGCGTCACGGAGCGCATAACCGTTGGGAAAGACGAGGTTTCCATAGACCTCTTGTACTTACCCCCCTCTCCATCTCTCCCCCTAAATGCCGGCGCTTTGGCCACGAATCGACAGGGATTCATCGCCGCGACCAGCTGGAAGCGCGCCGGGTAGGACACATGCGCGTTGGCGCGGGCGACCAGGGTGCGGCCGGTCTCGACGGGTTGCCGAAGCGACTCCAGCGTCGAGCGCTGGAATTCAGGGAGCTCATCGAGAAAGAGCACGCCGTTGTGCGCGAGGCTGATCTCTCCGGGCTTGGCGCGAAGCCCGCCGCCGACCAGCGCGGGCAGCGAGGCGGAGTGATGCGGGTCGCGGAATGGGCGCCGGCGCGTCAGCTTGCCGTCGTTCAGGAGCCCGGCGATCGAATGAACCATGCTGACTTCCAGCGCCTCGGCCGGGGTCAGCGGCGGCAGCAGGCCCGGCAGGCGCTGCGCCAGCATCGACTTGCCCGATCCCGGCGGGCCGATCATCAGCAGGTTGTGGCCGCCAGCGGCCGCGATCTCGAGCGCGCGCTTCGCCGTCTCCTGGCCCTTGATGTCGGCGAGGTCGAGCGTGGCGCCGCGCTCCTCGGCGATCTCCGCCTTGGGCGGAGAGAGCACCTGGCTTCCCTTGAAGTGGTTGATCAGCGCCAGCAGCGTCGCCGGCGCCAGGATCTCGCCGTTCGACCACGCCGCCTCGCCGCCATTCGCCTTGGGGCAGATGAGGCCGCGGCCTTCGCCGTTCGCCGCGATCGCCGCCGGCAGCACGCCCGCGACCGAGGTGATCTGGCCGTCGAGCGCGAGCTCGCCCAAGGCCACAAAGCGCTCCATCTCCTCGGCCGGCAGCACGCCCATCGCCAGCAGGAGGCCGATCGCGATCGGCAGGTCGAAGTGGCTGCCTTCCTTGAGCAGGTCGGCCGGCGCCAGGTTCACGGTGATCCGTTTCGGCGGCAGCGCCAGGCCGAGGGCGTTCAGCGCCCCCCGCACTCGCTCGCGACTCTCGGCCACGGCCTTGTCGGCGAGTCCCACCAGCGCGAAGGCCGGCAGGCCCCCGGCGATCTGCACCTGGACGTCGACCGGCAGCACCTCGATGCCGCTGAACGCCACCGTCCGGATGCGCGAAACCATCTGAATCCTGTACCAGGTAGCCGCCGCTGAGAGTGCCACCGCAGGTTTTCACACGCCAGGGTTTCAGTGCCGCAATGGAGAAGGCTACGGATGCCTTCTCCGTAAACGCAGCGCTATTGACCGGCTATCGCGCGACACCGTGAGGTACGCACCGAGCCAGCAATTCCTGGCGGAAGGCCTCCGCATCAGGATCGAGCTTTTGCGGCATTGAGTTGAGGCATCTCGAAGCCGCCTCGACGTCGCCAAGACCCAGATGGCACTCCGCACGCAAGAGGTCGAAGCCGGGCACCTCGTCCGCCCAGTTCAGTTCTTTTGCGATCTCGACGTCCTCCAACGCTTCAGAGAAGCGGCCCAGATGAATCATTGCCCGGGCCCGTTCGACTCGAGGACCGTAGATGTCGGACTTCATGTCGATCACGCGGGTGAAATCCGCACGGGCAGCTTCGTGGTTCCCGGCCGCGCTATGGGCGAGGCCGCGCTCGTACCAACAGTGCCAAGAGTTGGGATTCTCTCTCAGGCGCGTATCCGCGCGATCTACCAGACTAAGGTGATCCTCGCGAGCCGCGGCGTGATCGCCTAGCGCTTCGAATGCGGTGGCGCGCCATCGGAGGTGCCAGTCTTCCGGCTGGTTTGCAAAAAGCCTCGACATCCAGGCAATGAGCTCGCTATGCCGACCTTCTTCGAAAAGATCGTAACATTCTGCGATATCGCCCGGGAGTGCTTGGCGCTGTTGGGGGCTAAGTGGCATGCCGCATCCGCAGTCGTAGGTTACCGGCCCGTTCTGAGCACTCTTGATAGGATTGCCGCCGCAGCGGGCGCTTACAATACCCCTCACGCACGACTCGTAGTCCCATCCCCTTGACGCCCGAGTCGCGCCGAGCGGCGCGGGCCCCTTGCACATCGCGCGAGCGACGGCCCATTCGCGCTGGCACTCGGGATCGCTTGCCATTGGCCCGACGGGCCCATCAAAGAATGACCGCATCGGTGTCGGCTTGAACAGGGAAGTCGGTCCAGGCGCCCAGCGACCGCCACCAGCTTGGCCACGCGGTAGCCTTGGTTGCGAGTAACCATGGATGCGCTCGTAGTCTTCGGAGTTCTTCGTCTCAGCATCCTCACCTTCGATCGGCGCATAACCCAGCGCTTGGCGTTTCTCGTCGAGGGTGAGGAAGTCGGCCTGCTGGATCTGCTGCCACTTGAGACGGCGACGGGGTGCGAGCGCCGGAACCTCGTCGAGATCGTGGGCGAGGCGTAGGCGATCGCCGAACATTGGACCGAGCCACGACGAGAGCGCCGCGGAGATGCGGTCGAGCAGCGGGATCACGGTGTGCTCCCAGAGCTCGAGGCGGGCGTCGGCGCGGTTGCTGAACGTCGCCTCGCCGGACACCACGAGCAGGTGCGGGACGCCGAAGGCGGCGGCGATCTCGCGGGCGGCCTGGGACTTGAGCTCGGCGAAGTCCATGTCCTTCGGCGAGAAGCCCAGCTCCTTCCAGTCGACGTCGCCGCCGAGGACCAGCGGGCGGCCGGCCTGGCGCGGGCCCTGCGTGCGGTCGAGCAGCGCCTCCTCCACACGGCGGATGCCGTCGGGGCCTGGATCGGATCGAAATACGAGCGCGCCCGACGGACGCGCACCGTTCTGCAGCAGCGCCGCATTGTGCTCGGCCGCCGCGTTGTGCTGATCGATCGATGAGCGCTGCGCCCTCGATCGGCGAAGGCCCGTACCAGTCGTCGAGCGGATGGAAGTCGCGGAGATGCAGCACGTCGGAGGCACCCGAGATCACCGATCGACCGGCCGAAGTCGACGCTGCGGCCTTCGACCTCGTAACGATACGAATGCGGCACCCCCGGAGACGTCGGGCACGATCCGGCATCCGATCCGGGCGGAGCGCATAAAGCTCGCGCGGCGCCTCGCCGTCGGGGCGGACCACTTCGAGATAGGCGTTGCCCGAAGAAGCAGCAGATGGCCGATGGCGGCCTCGATCAGCTCCGGCCCCGACTGGCGCGGGTTGGGCCGGCACAGCAGGTCGAGCAGCGGATGCGTGTCGAGTTCCTGCGCACCCTTGTAGAGGAGCCACGGCACCGAGGCCGAGGCGCGTGCCACCTCGCGCACGCAGCGATAGGCGACGACGTTCTTGCGGTAGCCTTCCTCGGCGAGGCGGTCGTACCGCCGTGGTGTCCAGCGCGCCGGCGCCAGGCCGACCGCCGCCACCGCCGCGCCAGCGCGCGACGATTTCCGCGCCAGAAGAGCGGACATCCGGTCCATCCATGTCATGGAAATGCTCCGCGCGGCGCCATTTCGCGCCCGCCGATCAAAGGCGATGTTGGGGAAGGAGCGACGCTTGCTTGCTACGCCCCAGTAGCGCCAAACCTGTCAAAGATTGCGGATTTTGTCAAGGATTATAATCCGCAATCTTGATCTTGCTTGAAGTTGCGGCTGCTCGTCCGGAGTCAAGGGCTTCAGGCCGCCGGAGTCGTCTCGGATGCCGCTTCGAGCTGCTCTATCGCATCGGCGACGAGCTTGTATTTCACCGCGTTGACGTTCAGGTCCCGGAACCAGTTCACGATGTCGCCCCAGGGATCGTTGACCTTGGTCAGGCCCGAGACGAAGGCGACCACCGTGCCGATCTCGATGCGGCCGGTGGCGGCGTACCAGCCGCCGACCGCGAGGATCGCGGCGACGCCGATGTGGTGCATCAGGTTCATCAGGAAGTTCATCGTGAACTTGAGCCGGAACACGCCCATGTTGAGCTGGAACACCTGCTGGATGCGCCGCGCCTGGAGCGCGGCGGCTTCGCCGACAGGATGCGTGATCAGCGATCCGCTGACGTCGCGCATGACGCGGATCCGCCCTCGCACCCGCCGGTTGATCGCCTTCTGCAGCAGCGGCACGAACAGCAGCTGCGGCGAGAAGACGAGAAGGCTCACCATGGCGATCTCGGGCTGCAGGTAGACCATGTAGCCGAAGACGCTGACGAGGATGCCGCCCTGGAGCAGCGGCTCCGAGGTGCTGACGCCGACGAAGCCGCCGATCGGCTCGACCTCGGAAAGGATCATCGAAAGCTCGACGCCGTCGTAGGCCGCGGCCCGTCCGTCGGCGACCGGCGGGAGGTTGCAGACCGTCTGGCGCAGATGGCGCACGGTCGACTCGCTGATCCAGCTCCGATAGACGTTCATCGCGAGCTTGAGCCCGCCCTCGGCGAGCGCGACCGCGGCGTATCCCGCCGCCAGCCACGCGATCGGCGCGAAGATGCCGTCGTGGATCGCCTCGTTGACGATGCGGCGCTGGAACTCGAGCGGCGCCGCGCTGAGGAGGAACACCGCCACCGAAAGAAGCGCGAGCGCGATCTGGTGGCGGCCGCTGGCCTGCCAGACATAGCCCGCGAGCGTCGCCGGCAGCGTCGTCTTCGGGCGGGCGCCGCCGGTCGGGCGGTCGAAGGAATCGTCCACGTCGAGCCTGCCGGCGCAAATGAACCTGCCGCCACTCTAGAGGCGCGGGTGCGCGGCTCCTTGATTCAGATCAACGCCGCCTCGGCGGTAGCGAGGCGCGGGGCCCGCCGCTAAGGTGCGGCGATGATCCGCGTCACCGACAAGATCCAGATCGACGAGAGCGAGATCGAGGAGAGCTTCGTGCGCTCTTCCGGGCCCGGCGGCCAGAACGTCAACAAGGTGTCGAGCGCGGTGCAGCTCCGCTTCGATGCGCGGAACTCGCCCTCGCTTCCCGACGACGTACGCCGCAGGCTCGAGCGGCTCGCCGGCAAGCGGCTGACCAACGACGGCGTGATCGTGCTGATCGCCCAGACCCACCGCTCGCAGGAGCGCAACCGCGCCGAGGCGCTGCAGCGCCTGGTCGAGCTGATCCGGCAGGCGACGGTCAGGCCGAAGCCGCGCACCGCGACGCGGCCGACCTTAGCCAGCAAGAAGCGCCGGCTGGAGTCCAAGTCGCGCCGCTCGAAGATCAAGAGCGGCCGGCGCGCGCCGGACGACAACTAGCTAGAGCCTGCGCGTCCAGGCGCCGGATTGCCGGGTGGCGCGGCGCCAGATCGAGCGTGCCGCCTGCCGTATCGTCCGGCGCAGAGTGCCGGCCGCGGTCTTGACGAAGCGCCAGGGCGGGAACGCGTCCAGCACGCCGAGCCAGCCGATCACGAAGGTGTAGAGTCGCGCCAACAGCGGAATCTGCATCAGCTTGGCTTTGCTCATGTGGAACAGCCGCTCGGCCATCGCGATCTTCAGGAGCTCCGCCAGGAGGATCACCGCGATGCCGAGAGCCGTGCGCTGGGTCGCGATCAGGTAGAGGCCGAGAGGCTTGGCCGGCTCGAGGATCGCGATTGGCACGATGAACAGCGCCAGGGTCGGATAGGGGCCGAGGCCTCGTATCCAGACGCCGAGCCGCTCCATCAGCGGCACGCGCTCCAGGTGCCGGACCAGCGGCCGCAGCATCGTCAGCACGATCGCGTCGATCAGGAAGTAAAGGATGGCGAGCGCCAGCACGATGGGCTGCGCCAGCCGCATGAGCAGGCGCTTCAGGATCGTGCGACGGGCAGGCGAGGGGGCCATGCTCGAAGGATGATCCGCGATTGTGGCGAACCTCGGACCGGGCTCAAGCCGCGACTGTCAGCTTCCGGCGCCAGGCCGAGGGCGGCACGCCGACCAGCTTCTTGAAGGCGCGGCTGAAGGCGGCCTCGGAGCCGTAGCCGATCTCGGCGGCGATGGTCGCGATGTTGACGTGGCCGGCGCTCAGCATGCTGGAGGCGAGCTGCATCCGCCACTTTGAGAGATAGAGCATCGGCGGCATGCCGACCAGCTCGCCGAAGCGTTCGGCCAGCACCGAGCGCGACACGCCGACCTCGCGCGCCAGCTCCTCGATCGTCCAGTCGCGCGACGGGTTGCCGTGCATCAGCGACAGCGCCTTGCCGATGAACGGATCGTGCAGGCCGGCGAGCCAGCCGCCCTGCTCGGGTGCCAGGCTCTCGATGTAGCGGCGCACCACGACGATGAACATCAGCTCGGAGAGGCGGGCGAGGACGCCTTCGCCGCCGGCGCGCTTGTTGGTGGTCTCGGCCTTGGCCAGGCGCACGAACTGGCTGAGCCATCCCGGCTCCGAACCCTGGCGGTCGGAGAGCTTGATCACCGGCGGCAGGTTGTCGAGCAGCGGATTGAAAGGCTGCGCGTCGCAGGCGAGGAAGCCGCAGACGAGCTGCGCCGTGATCGGTCCCTCGCCGTAGCTCACATGGAAGGGAAGCTGGTTGGTGGCGACGCCGTCGAGCGCGTCCTTCGCCACGGGGATCGTGCGCATTCCCGGATGGCTCGAGAACACGTGCGGGTCGCCGCGCGTGAAGACGATGACCTCGCCCGCCTCCACCAGCACCGGCTCCTCGCCGATGATGTTGGTGTAGCACTGGCCGTCGGTGACGATGTGCCAGGCGATCAGGTGGCCGGCGCCGGGAAGCACCTTCGGCAGCACCTGCTCCTTCGTCGGCTGCTCGGCGACCCAAGGCGCGCGGGCGTTGACGTCGAAGTAGGTCGCGCCGGTGAGCCGGATCGTCTTGAGCACGTCTGAAAGCGCGTCTGCCGCCATTCGGTGTCCCCACTCGGACGGACGATCAAGCGCGCCGGACGCCCGATCAACCTGCCCGAAAAATGCCGACGCCGCGTCAAGTGTGGCGGACGTGCGGTCATTCTCGTGAACGGGCGCGGACCCTAGTTTATGCCCCATCGAGATGCAACCACCGCGAGCCGAGCCGTTGGGCACTCAGGGAAGAGATTGGAAGACAGGACGTAAGATGACTCACAAGGGAACTTGCTTCTGCGGTTCGGTCGAGCTCGACGTGTCGGGTTCGCCCGAAGCCATGGGCTATTGCCACTGCAGCTCGTGCCGCTCCTGGTCGGGAGGGCCGGTCAATGCCTTCACGCTGTGGAAGCCCGATGCGGTGAAGGTCACCAAGGGTGCCGAGCACGTGAAGACCTTCCAGAAGACGCCGCTCAGCCAGCGCCAGTACTGCGCCAAGTGCGGCGGCCACCTCATGACCAACCATCCGACGTTCGGGCTGGTCGACGTCTTCGCCTCGACCGTGCCTTCGGTCGCCTTCAAGGCCGGTGTCCACGTCAACTACGCCGAGACCGTGCTGCCGATGAAGGACGGTCTGCCGAAGCTGAAGGATTTCCCGGCCGAGCTCGGCGGCTCCGGCCAGACGGTTGCAGAGTAAGGAGACAGATCACATGACCACCGCCACCCTCACCGCCACTCCCGCCCCGGTCGTCGACCTCGTCGCGGTCAAGGCCGCCAGCGCGCCGCCTGGGGTGCGGGCGACTACGCCGTCGTCGGCACCACGCTGCAGATCGTCGGCGAGACGCTCTGCGAGGCCGTCGATCTCCGCGCCGGCCAGCGCGTCCTCGACGTCGCCGCCGGCAACGGCAATGCGACGCTCGCCGCGGCGCGCCGCTTCGCCGAGGTCACCTCAACCGACTACGTTCCGTCCCTCCTCGAGCGCGGCCGCGAGCGCGCCGCCGCCGAGCGCCTGACCGTGCAGTTCCAGGAGGCGGATGCCGAGGCGTTGCCGTTCAAGGACGCGAGCTTCGATGTCGTGCTCTCCACGTTCGGCGTCATGTTCACCGCGAACCAGGCGCTGGCGGCGAAGGAGCTGCTCCGCGTCTGCCGTCCGGGCGGCAGGATCGGGATGGCCAACTGGACGCCCGAAGGCTTCGTCGGCCGGCTGTTCAAGCTGATCGGCGAGTACGTGCCGCCGGCACCGGGCGTGAAGTCGCCGGCGCTCTGGGGCACGTCCGCGCATCTCGAGTCGCTGTTCGGCACCGATGTCGCGATCGTCGCGCGGAAGAAGGATTTCGTCTTCCGCTACCGCTCGCCCAGGCACTGGGTCGACGTGTTCGGGAACTACTACGGCCCGATCGTGAAGACCCTCGCCGCGGTGAGCCCGGCCGGCCGCATCGCGCTCGAGGCGGACCTCCTGTCGCTCATCGACGAGTTCGACGTCGCCGAGGATGGCACGCTGGTGATGCCGAGCGAATACCTCGAGGTCGTGGCGACGAAGACGCGCTGAACCCAGGCGGTCCCCGGCGGCGGCTACTCGACCGTCTGGTCGGCGTGGCTGCCGCCGGTCAGCGCGTGCCATTTCTCGACCAGGGGCCGCGCGCCGTTCAGCTCGCCATAGCCGCCACCTGAGCGACCGCGAGGGTCCGGACCGAAATAGCGGTCGTCCCTGGGCGCCGATTCCGGCTGATAGCGGACATCGACCGAAAGCCGCACACGATCGACCGGCGACACGTTGTCGAGCGTTCCGTGCAGCGTGGTCATGCCGAATACCAGCACATCGCCCGGATGGAAGTGCGTGGTCAGCAGGCGTGCGCCGCGGGACGTCGCGAAGGCGGCGAAGTCTTCTTCGATATCGGCGCGCCGGTTCGGATCCTTGGCGAAGTCGAGGTCGGCGAATTCCCGGATCAGGTCGTCGAAGCGGGTCGATCCTTCGACCACGACCAGAGGTCCTTCGCCGGTCGGCACCTCGCCGAGCGGGATCCACGAGGTGTGCACGCGGTCGTGATGGCGGGTGAAGTAGGGCCCATCGAAATGGAGCCCCGTCGACTTGCCGCGGGCCGCGGCGCGGAGCGCGATGTAGTCGAGCGCTACTGCGGGCTCGTCGAACAGCAGGCCCTGGATCTGCCGCAGCCGCTGGCCGTGCGTGATGTTGCGGAGGCACGCCCCCTCGCACACCGATTTCCAGAACACGCCCGGATCGGGGAAGAGCTCGCGTCGCCGGCTGTGCCCCGTGGCGATGCCGTTGGCGACCGGCTCGCGGATCTCGCCGACCTCGGCGAGGCGTCCGAACACCTCGTGGCGGGCGGCGGCGATGTCCTCGCGGTCGAGGACATCGCGCAGGAAAAGGTAGCCGTCGTCCTTCAGCCGTAGGCGCAGCTCTGCCGGCCGGTCGAGCAGGTCCGAGGAGTCGCGGTACGCGCCGACCAGGGCCGGGTCGATCGCGACGCCTTTCGAGACCAGCGCCGGCATCGGGCTCAGGACGCCTTCTTCGTTGCTTTCGGCATGCGCACCCGATAGCCGAGGTCCTTGAGCAATCCCGCGAGGATCGCCGTGTTCTCGGGATCGAGCGGCGAGCTCGGCGCAAGTGGCTGGCCGACATCCGGGCCGATCATGCTCAAGCCCGTCTTCATGATCGCGGCCCAATGCGGCGCCGGCCCGCTTCGAGAGATGTGCGAGCCCTGGAAGACGAAGCGCATCAGCGGCGCCAGCTTCTTCCACAGCTTGCGTGCGGTGGCCAGGTCGCCCTTCTGGACGATCGCTTCGTACATCTCGACGCCGCGGCTCGGCGTCAGGCTCGGAATCGCCGAGATCCAGCCATGGGCGCCGTGGCACAGTCCCTCGAAGGCGACGTAGTCGATGCCGGCATAGATGGTGGCGCGCTTGAGCCCGGCCTGCAGCAGCTCGACCATGCGGTCGGGCATCAGGTGGGACATCTTCACGCCGGCGAGGACGCCCTCCTCGAACAGCTTGATCAGATGCTGGGTGCCGAGGTCGACATTGGTGCCGGCGGTGTTGTGGTACATGACGACCGGAATCGAGACCGCGTCGGCGATGCGCCGGTAGTGGTCCATCACTCCTTCCGCCGTCGGCAGGCCGTAATAGGGCGGCACCACCAGCAGCGAGTCCGCGCCGGCCTTCTCCGCGTGCTTGGAGAGGTCGACCGTGATCGCCGTCGAGTAGTGGTGCGTGCCGACCATGCTGGGCACGCGGCCGTCGATCGCCTCGATCGCCGCCTCGACCAGCCGCTTGCGCGCTTCCGACTCCATGGCGAAGAACTCGCCCGAGCTCCCCAGCGGCGAGATGCCGGCGACCCGCTCGGCGATCAGCCAGTCGATATGCGGCTTCAGCTTCAGGAAATCGATCGATCCGTCCGGCTTGAACGGCGTGACCGACGAGGCGACGAGTCCGAGCGGCAGGTCGCGGCGGGCGGCTTTAGGCATTGGATCCCTCTGTTGGGCGGCTTCCGACCGCAACTAGGCCTCATATTTTCGATGCAATCAATACAATTCGTCCGTCGGGCGAGGTGCCTGTATCAAGATAAGTCAGCAAAAGTCCATCATACCGGCGCTCGACCACGCAGAATTTCTTACAATGTGAACGGATAATGTATTGAATGTAACGAAGACTGGGCCTAGGATGTCTGTCTAGCTGGCACCGGCCGCCTCGATGCGGCCGCCCACGACCGGCGCTATGGAGGGGAACGCACATGATGGATGCATCGAAGGGCCGCCTCGCGGCCGTCGTCTCAGCCGCGCTCGTCGCCGGGGCGGTGTTCGCTGGCGGCATCTCCGACGCCGTCGCGCAGGCGCCGGCGAAGCAGACCATCCGCTTCGGCACCGCCGGCATCGGCGGCGATCTGCCGGTCGAGATGATGTACATCTTCAAGGAATGGGTCGACCGCTCGGCGCCGGGCGAGTTCGACATCCAGATCCATCACACCGGCACGCTGGTCCGCGCCGGCACCGAGATCGTGGCGCTTCAGCGCAACTCGGTGGAGATGTCGATCCTCAGTTGGTGGGACATCGCCGACCGCATCCCCGAATACAACGTCATGACCGTGGGCTACCTGTTCAAGGACTGGAACCACGTCAAGGCGACGATGGATGGCGACATCGGCAAGGAATACAGGGACCGCATCGCCAAGGACCTGCAGGTCCAGATCCTCGACTACTACTATGCCGGCCCGCGCATCGTGAACCTGCGCGAGGCGCGCAAGGTCGAGACGCCCGCCGATCTCGCCGGCGTCAAGCTGCGCATGCCGGGCTCGCCCGCCTTCCTGCTGATGGGCAAGGCGCTCGGCGCCAACGCGGTGCCGCTGCCGCTGCCGGAGGTCTACCTGGCGCTGAAGACCGGCACCATCGACGGCCAGGACAACCCGATCTCGACCACCTACCGCGCCAAGTTCTACGAGGCGACCAAGCAGATCGTGCTGACCTACCACTCGATCCCGGCCAACATGCTGGCGATGAGCGACGCCGCCTGGAACAAGCTGTCGACCCGCCAGAAGGCGATCTTCAAGGATGCGTCCCGCGCGGCGATGGTGTTCAACGACACCAACAAGTTCCGCGACGACGACGAGACGCTCGAGAAGATGCGCGCCGCCGGCCTCACCATCACCAAGCCGAACGTCGACGCCTTCCGCACCCAGGTGCTCAAGGTCTTCGCCGACTCCGAATACGTGCAGAAGGCGCCGCCGGGCTGGGTCGATCGCATCGAAAAGCTGGCGCGATAGACGGCCAGGATCGCCGCATGGGCCCATCCATGCGCACGAAGCTGCGGAGAGCACTCGACGCCGTCGGCGTCCTGTGCTTCTTCGCGGTCTTCGCCGCGATCAACACCCAGGTGTTCATGCGCTACGTCGTCAACCGGCCGGTGAGCTGGAGCGAGGAATTCCCGACCCTGGCCTTCTCGGTCGCCACGCTGTGGGCGGCGTCGTTCAGCCTGACCGTCAAGGATCACATCTACTTCGACCTCGTCTACGAGGCCTCGCCCCGGCCGGTGCGTCGGCTGATGACGTTGGTCGCCGGCCTCTGCGTCGCCGCGGTGACGCTGTGGGCGCTGCCGGCAATCGTCGACTTCGCCCTCTACATGAAGGTCCTGAGCACGCCGATCCTGCGCGTGCGCCTCGACTTCGTCTTCGGCTTCTTCGCGCTCTTCATCGCGGCGCTGGGCCTGCGTGCCCTCTGGGACGTGGTCCGCGCGATCCGAGGCCGGCCGGAGGCCTGATGTCGACCCAGCTCATCGTCCTGATCGTCGCCTTCGTCGGCCTCGGCCTTGTGCGCGTGCCGATCGGCATCTCGATGCTCGCGGCCGGCCTGCTCTACCTGATCGTCAAGGGCGCCGATGTCGGGCTCGCCGCCGAGCAGGTGATGAACGCCATGCTGCAGTCCGACGTGCTGCTGGCGATCCCGATGTTCATCCTCTGCGGCCAGCTCATCAGCATCGGCACCATCGGCACGCGGCTGATGGAGCTGGCGCAGGCGCTGGTCGGGCGGATCCCGGGCGGGCTCGGCCACGTCAACATCCTGGTCAACGTCGTCTTCGCCAGCATGAGCGGCAGCGCGGTCGCGGACGCCGCCGGTCCCGGCGCGGTGCTGGTGCGGATGATGAAGAAGGCCGGATACACCGGCGGCTATGCCGGGGCGCTTACCGCCGCCGCGGCGACGCTGGCGCCGATCATCCCGCCCTCGATCCCCTTCATCCTCTACGCGGTAATCGCCAACGTCTCGGTCGGCGCGCTGTTCGCCGCCGGCGTCATGCCGGGCGTCCTGATCGCGGTCCTGCTCATGGGCTCGGTCGCCTGGCAGGCGACCCATCGGAACTTCCCGCGCGGCGAAGGCATCGCCCTCGCGCAGTTCGGCCGTGTCCTGCTGCGCTCGCTCCCGCCGCTGGGCCTGCCGGTGCTCGTGCTGGGCGGCATCCGCGTCGGGGCCTTCACCCCGACGGAGGGCGCGGCGGTCGCGGCGCTCTACGCGCTCGTCCTGGTTGCCACGATCTACCGGGACGTGAGCCCGTCCGAGCTCTACGAATCGTTCCGCACCTCGCTTGTGCAGAGCGCCTCGGTGATGACGATCATCATCGGCGCCTTCCTGGTGAACTACGCCGTCGCCGCCGAGCAGCTGCCGAACCTGCTCGCCGCCTGGTTCCTGTCGATGAACCTGTCGGCGGCGGGGTTCCTCGGCGGCGTCATGGTTCTGTTCCTCGTCCTCGGCTGCTTCATCGACACTACGGTCATGCTGTTGGTGCTGGTGCCGGTGCTGCTGCCGACCGCTCGCGCGCTCGGCATCGACCTCGTTCATTTTGGTCTGGTCGTCACCGTCAATATGATGATAGGCATGCTCACTCCTCCTTATGGAGTGCTGCACTTCGTGATGTCGGCGGTGACGGGCATTCCCGTCGGCGAGATCATCCGCGAAGTCTGGTTTTTCTGCGGGGTCCTGCTATTCGCGCTGCTGCTCCTCATGTTCATCCCAGAGATCACGCTCTGGCTGCCGAAGTATCTCGGCCTGATGAAGTGAGCGGTCGTTGACCGTCGCCGTCGGCACGGGACAGGGCAAGTCCGCGCCTCGCAATCGCCGGGAGATCGTCGAGCGCCTGCGCGCCCTGATCGCGGGGTACGCGCCCGGTGCGCGCTGCCCCACGGTTCGCCAACTGATGGCCGAGTTCGGCGTCAGCCAGCACTTGGTGCAGGCGGCGATGAACGAGCTGCGCGAGGAAGGCATCATCTCGAGTCATGTCGGACGCGGCACTTTCATCAGCGGTGGGCCGAGCCCGGCGCCGCAGACGAGAAGCGTGCTGACGCTGCTCTACCAGCATCCCTACCAGCGCGGCGACGTGATCGCTCGCATCATCCACCAGCGCCTGTCGATCGACGGGCATGAATCGCTGGTGCTGACCTACAGCAACGCCGCGCATGTGATGGAGATCCTGAAGTCCGGTGCCCGCTACGACGCGGCGATCGTGCAGCCGCGCTCCTCGGTGGTCTCGGTCTCGCTGCTGGCGCTGCTCAAGCAGCGAGCCGAGCACGTGCTGATCGAGGGGCTGGCGCTCGAGCACCTCGACGTGGACGCGGTCTCCAACGACCCGGCGAAGACGGTCGAGCTGATCGTCGATCATCTCTTCGCCAAGGGCCACCGGCGCATCGCCTGGATCACCGAGGCCGGCGGCAACTACTTCTTCCTCCGGACCGCAAGCTTCTTCCGGGCCTCGTGCCGCGGCGCCGGCCTGAGCGAGGAGGACTGCCCGGTCATCGTCGCCGAGACCGATCCCGATAAGCTGGGCCTCCGTGATCTCCCGGGCGTCATCGGTCAGCTCAAGGGCAAGGGGAAGCGGTTGCCCTTCACGGCACTGGTCGTCGCCAGCTTCGTCGACGGGCGCACCATCACCGACGCGCTGAAGCGCTGCGGCCTCTCGACGCCCGACGACGTCGCCGTCGTCCGCCTGGGCACGCCCGACCTCGACTCCGATCATGTCGGGCTGATCACCACGGCGGGACGGCCGAGCACTCGAGCGGCGGAGACCGTGCTCAAGCGGCTCGCCTGGCGCTGGGCCAATCGCTCGGCGCCTTGGGCGACCTATTACGACTCTCCGGAGCTCGCCGTGATGGCCAGCAGCGCCAAGCCGGCGCCGAAGGCCAGATAAGGCTCAGGCCGTCAACCGCCGTTTTGCCGGCAGTGTCACGGTCACCGCGGTGCCGGCGCCGGGCGTCGAGGCGACGTCGAGCTCGCCGCCGTGCAGCTCGGCCAGTGTCTTCGCCAGCGGCAATCCGAGGCCCGTGCCGTCGTGGGTGCGGGTCATCGGGTTGGCGATCTGGCCGAAGGGCGTCAAGGCCACGACGATCTCGTCGCGGCTCATGCCGATGCCGGTGTCCTTGACCGAGATCGCGAGGCGACCTTCCGGGTCGAGGTCGGCGCGGACCGCGACGCGGCCGCCGGCCGGCGTGAACTTGACCGCGTTGGTGAGCAGGTTGGTCAGGATCTGGCGCAGGCGCACCGGATCGGCGCGGAAGCGCGGCAGGTCGGCCGCGTATTCGGCGCCGACCGCGACGCCGCCGAGCCTTGCCTTGTCGGAGACCATGCCCAGGCATTCGCGGATGATCGGGCCGATCTCGACCGGTTCGTCGCCGAGCCGCATGTCGCCGGACTGGATGCGCGCGGTGTCGAGCACGTCGGAGATGACGCCGAGCAGGTACTTCCCCGCCGAGTGGATGTCGTCGAGGTACTGGCGATAGCGGGGCGATCCGACCTCGCCGAACATCTCCTGGCGCATCACGTCGGCGAAACCCAGGATCGCGTTCAGCGGCGTGCGGAGCTCGTGGCTCATCGTCGCGAGGAAGCGCGTCTTGGCGTGGTCGGCGCGGAGTGCCGCGTCGCGCATGCCGAGAAGCTGCGCTTCGCGTGCCTTGAGATCGGTGATGTCGGTGATCAGCAGCATGGCGCCGCCGTCGGCGGTCCGCCGGTCGTCGATCAGCGCCCAGCGGTCGTTCGGCATGCGCACCTCGATCGAGGACGCGGTGCGCCGGTGATGCGCCAGCCGCTCGGCGTGCCAGCGCTCGCGCTCGTCCGGCGCCATCGGCAAATGATCGGTCGCCCGCCGGCACATCACCGCGAACGTCTCGCCCAATGTCGGATCCTGGCCGGTCAGGTTCGAGTAGAAGCGCCGAAACTTGGCATTGCACATCACCAGCCTGTCGTCGGAGTCGAACACGACGAAGGCCGACGACGACGCCTCGATTGCGTCCTTGAGCTTGGACTCGGTGAAGCGCGCCTGGGCCTCGGTCTCGACCTCGTGGGTCACGTCCTGTCCGGTGCCGATGTACCCCAGGAAGCTTCCGTCTTCGGCGAAGCGCGGCTCGCCGTTGAGGCGGATGTGCTTGGTGACGTTGTTCGGGTAGTCGAGCTCGACCACGAAGCCCTTGAACGGCCGGCGCGCGGCGAGGTCCTCGAAGTGCCGGCGCCAGCGGCCGTCCGAATCCTCGATCCGGCCCTGGCCGGTGCGGGTGGTGCCGATCGCCTCCCTGATCTCGATCGGCAGGATCTCGGACGCGCGGTCGGAGAAGTAGGTGAAGCGGAGATCCGGTCCCATCTCCCAGACATACGCGTCGAGCGCGCGCATCAGCGCCTCGAGGCGGCTGTCCGCCGCCTTCCCCGATGGAGCCCCGCTGCTCACGACGGGCGGGCGGCTCCGGCGGAGCGGCGCGTCTCGATCGCATCCCAGATGTCGGCTTCGAGGCTGGTGCCGTCGAAGCGCCCGATCTGCTGCAGGCCGGTCGGCGAGGTCACGTTGATCTCGGTCAGGTAGTCGCCGATCACGTCGATGCCGACGAAGATCAGGCCGCGCGACTTGAGCGCTGGGCCGATCTTCTCGCAGAGCTCGCGCTCGCGCCGGGTCAGCGTCGTCTTCACCGCCGCGGCACCGGCATGCAGGTTGGCGCGGGCCTCGCCCGAGACCGGCACGCGCAGCACCGCGCCCTTGGCCTCGCCGTCGACCAGGATGATGCGCTTGTCGCCCTGTCGCACCTCGGGCAGGTAGCGCTGGACGATGATCGGCTCGCGATACATCTGCGTGAACATCTCCAGCAGCGAGGAGAGGTTCTCGTCGTCCGGCTTCAGGTGGAAGACACCGGCGCCGCCGTTGCCGAACAGCGGCTTCAGGATGATGTCCTTGTGCTCGGCGCGGAACGCCTCGACCTCGTCCTTGTCGGATGTGATGATCGTCGGCGGCAGCACGCCTTCGAAATGCGTGATGAACAGCTTCTCCGGCGCGTTCCGGACATGCACCGGATCGTTCACCACCAGCGTCTTCGGGTGCACGTGCTCGAGCAGGTGCGTGGTGGTGATGTAGGCCATGTCGAAGGGCGGGTCCTGGCGCAGCAGGATCACGTCCATGGTCGCGAGGTCGATCACCTGCGGCTGGCCGAGCGAGAAGTGGTTGCCCTTCTCGCGCCGGACCTTGAGCTCGCGCGCCCGCGCATAGACGCGGCCGTTCTTGAAGATCAGGTGCTTCGGCAGGTAGTGGAACAGGCCGTGTCCGCGTCGCTGCGCTTCGAGCGCGAGGACGAAGCTCGAATCCGCATCGATATCGATCGGCTCGATCGGATCCATCTGGATGGCGACGGCCAGGCTCATCGGGGTGCTCTTCTGTTGGGGGCTGTCAGGAATGGCCGCGTCCCAGCGGCGTGGCACCCCAAGGGCCCCCACCCCAGGGTTCGATGCGCCGCTGCTCGGCGCCGACACTATAGCGCCGCCCGCCCAAATGGTTAACGGAGATGCGCCGGGGAGGACGGGGCTAGTTGAGACGGGTCCGGAGCCGCTTGATGTCGGCGGCGATCCGGCGGCGGAGCTCCTCCTCGTCGATGGCGAGGGTCAGCGCCTCCAGGCGGCGGATGGCGCCGCCGATGCGCCCGAGCCCGACCTCGATCTCCGCCGCCTCGCCGACCAGGGACGGATCGCCCGGCGCCAGCCACAGCATCCGCTCGACCACGTGCAGCGCCGCCTCGTGGCGGCCGGATGCGAGCAGGCGCGTGCGCTGGTTGTTGACGAGGCGGAGCAGGATCGCCCGGTCGGAGACGACGGCGGTGTGCGCCGGCGCGAGCTCGGCATCGGCGCCGGCCAGCCGACGGAGGATGACACGCAGGCCCGCAGCGTCGGCGATCACGCGGCCGGTGAAGGGGTCGAGGATCGCGCGTTCGCCGTCGCATTCGAGGCGTGTCAGGAAGTGGTGCGGGAAGGCGAGGCCTTCCATCCGCCAGCCGGCGGCGCGTGCGGTCGCGATGTAGAGGATGCCGAGCGCCACCGGCAGGCCACGGCGGCGGTCGACGACGTCGATCAGGTTGGCGTTGGCGAGATCGTCATAGGTCTCGGCGTCGCCGGAATAGCCGTGACGGCCGGCGATGGTGCGGACCAGCGCCTCCAGCCTTTCGGCCGCGCTGCCGGCGCCGGTCGCCTTCGCCTCCCCGGCGAGCGCGCCGAGATGGGCGCGATAGGGAGCGAGGTCGGCGTCCGGGTGGTCGCAACGCCCGAGCCTGAGCGCCGCCTCGAACAGGTCGGGCGAGGTGCCGGCGCGCGCGAACCACGCGCCTTCGCCGGTCTCGCTATGATCCCTGGATCCGGACATAGGAGACGACGCGCTTCACGTAGGCGAGGTTGCGCGCATGGTTGGTCACGCGGTCGAGCTCGGGCTGGTCGCGGGCGATGCCCATCAGGTAGACCGTCCCGTTGACCGTATCGATCGAGTAGTTGATCGAGCGGATATCCTTGTCGAAGGTGATGAGGCCGCGAAGCTGGGTGGTGATCCAGAAGTCGCGCGCCGAATCGACCATCGAGCCGGTGTTGACCACCTCGATCTCGTTGATGATCTCCTTCACGCCTTCGACCTGCCAGGCGAGCTTGATCGCCTCGACCCGCATCTCCGGATCCTGGACCTTGCCGGTGACCAGGGCGCGGCCCTCCGAGACGGAGGTCGAGAGCTTGCCGAACATCTCGTGGTTGGTGCGGAACCACAGCTCCTGGATCTGGAACGAGATCGCGGTGTCCTTGGCCGAGGTGACGAGACCGCGCTCCTGCGCGGCCGCGACGCCGGTGGCGGCGCCGGTGCCGACCGCCAAGTCGACCGGCGAGCAGCCATGGACGAAGGTCGCCGTCAGGGCGACCGTCAGAAGGGTGCGAAGGCCGAGGACCGCCATCGTGCTTTGTTCTCCGTCCGAGGATGATCGGTGCGAATCAGGGCATTTTAGCGGCGAAGAGGGATTCGCGCGTAGAATCTCGGCAGGCCGATTCGGAGTCCATCGATGACCACGCGTACCGCCACCTGCGCCTGCGGCCGGCTCCGCGCCGTCTGCGAAGGCGATCCCGTCCGCACCTCGGTCTGCCATTGCCTCGACTGCCAGCGCCGCACCGGCAGCGCCTTCGGCTTCAATGCGCGCTTCCGGAGATCGAACGTCCGCCTCGAAGGGGAGGCGAAGGCATGGTCTCGCGTCGCCGACAGCGGCAACAGCCTGACCTTCCACTTCTGCCCCGCCTGCGGCACCACGCTCTACTGGTTCCTCGGCGATCTCCCCGACCTGATCGCGATCGCCGCCGGCGGCTTCGCCGACCGCACGGTGCCGCCGCCCCGGATCTCGGTCTACGACGCGAGCCGCCGCCACGCCTGGGTCGACATCGAGGTGCCGGTCGAAAGAGTGGGGTGACGCCGCGCGGCGGCCGTCCCTGGATGTGATCCTGGTCATAGTCCGGGCGCGGGGAGTGTCTCAGCTTGATCGCCTTGACGACCAGACGGAGGGCGCGATGGCTCAGGGCAAGAATGCGCTGTTCATGAAGAACCCCTCGAACTTCCTCACGGCGCACACGCTCATGGTCAATCCGGACGGCCACGGCCTCGGGCAGAAGGTCCCGACCCCGGTCGCCGAGATCGACCTCAACCCGCTGAACGGGCCGAAGAACCCCGAGAGCGTCATGATGCGGAACTATCTCGCCCTCGACGACAAGGAGGGCACGAGCATCAGCGCCTATTACCTGCCGGCGATCGTCGACAACACCTCGACGATGAAGATCGGCGTCGGCAAGCCCTACTTCTTCACCGCCGACCTGAGCGGCTGCCTGTTCGCGGCCTACGGCCCGACCGACGAGGACCTGACGGTCGAGCACGTCAACGTCCGCACCAACAACGCCGTCGTCCCGATCGCCGGCCGCGTCGCGGCGATCGCCGGCGGCCACCACGCTTTCTGCAAGATCATCTCGCCGATTCCGTATCCGGGCGTCACCACCTACGCGACCGGCGGCAATGTCATCGGCGTCTGCGCGCCGGCCGGCGGCTGGACCTTCTACCACCGCCTCGACCGCAACCCCGTCGGCATCCTCTAAGAGAACGCTGTCACCGGCGGCTGCAGCCTCGCGCCGTCGAGCGTGATGTCGACGAGCTTCCTTGCTCCTATGTCGCTGCCGGCGTGTCCGCCTTCGGGCGCGAGACCATGGCAAGAGCCAAGCCGACCAAGACAAGGATCACGCCGGCGATGAACCAGACGCCGAGCTCGTCCCCGAACATCGCGGCCGATGCGGCGACGCCGACGACCGGTTGAAGGTACTGCACGCTCGCCGCCGTTCCGGCCGGCACGGTGCGAAGCAGATGAATCCACAGGAAGAGGCCGATGACGGTCACCGCCACGCCGAGATAGGCGGCAACGGCGAGTCCCTCGGCAGCGAGATGGACCGGTGTCCGGGACATCTCCCAGCCGACCCACGGCACGACCGCGAGGAAGCCGAAGAGCGTGCTCCATGTCGCCACCACGACCATGCCGTAGGTTTCGGTCAGCTCGACGCTCCAGACGTAGTAGAAGGCGACCGCGAGCGCCGAGAGCAGCATGAGGCCGGCGCCGCCCCAGGTGGTCTGAAGCGACGCGGCGTCGCTCCCGTTCCCGGTGGCGACGAGCGCGATGCCGGTGAAGGCGGCGATCAGGCCCAGGATCTGGCGGCCGGTCACCGACTGTTTCAGCCGAAGGGCTGCGAAGAGCACGACGAACAGCGGAATGGTCGCCGAGATGATCGTGCCGACCGATGCCGACGTGGCGCCCACGCCGAATGTCTGGGCAACCTGTCCGACGCCGATGCCGAGCACGCCGAGCGCGGCGACGCGCGGAAACGCGCGCATCGGCAGCCTTCGTCTCCCGAGGACGAGAAGCAGCAGCAAAGGCACGGCGACGCCGAACCGAAGCGCGGTAAGCGTCAGCGGCGGCAGCGTCTCCAGGCCGAGCTTCGTGACCGGAATGGAAAGTCCCCAGATGACCGCGAGCACCAGCATGCTGCCGAGGCTTTGCGGGGACAGGGGCGCGAGCGGACGGTTTCGCAGGGAGGCCGACGGGAAGCGGGTGGTCGCGGCGTTGTCGCTCGCCATGAAATTCCTGACGTTGCTGTATGCAGCCGCAGGGCTGCGAGCCTACTTGCCGCATTCCCTTCCTTCAACGCGCGCACGCTTCAGTGAGCTCGCTGGCGGCTACGGCCCAAGATAGGCGCCGACGAGGTGCTTCGGCCATCGTCGCGGCAGCACCAGCACCGCGTCGAACCGGATTGTGAGCTGGGCGAGATCGGGACGGCTCGCGAGCAGCCATTCGGTGGCGCGGCGGATGCGGGCCTGTTGCTGCGGCAGGATCGCCTCGGCTGCGTCGGCGTAGGTGCCGCGCGTCTTGACCTCGACCACCGCGAGCACACGTCCGCGCCGCATGACCAGGTCGATCTCGCCGACCGGGGTCTTCAGGTTGCGCGCGATCGGGCGATATCCGCGGACCATCAGCGAGAGCAGCGCGATCAGCTCGGCGCGTCGGCCGCGGCCTCGACGCGCGCGGCCGTCCTCAATCTTGCTTGGCGAGGGCGAGCGCACGCTGATAGGCCTCCTTGCGCCCGATGCCGAGCCTGGCCGCCGCCTCCGCCGCCGCGTCCTTGACGCTGAGGCCGCGGCCGAGCGCGTCGGCCACCACGCGGTCGAGATCCTCGGCCGTCGGCTCGGTCTCCTCCGGCGGCGCGATCACCACGACGACCTCGCCCTTCGGCGGCCCGGCTTCCTTGTAGGTTTCGGCGAGCGCCGAGAGACGGCCGCGCCTTACCTCCTCGAACAGCTTGGTCAGCTCGCGGGCCACCGCCGCCTCGCGGTCGCCGAGGATCTCGGCCGCGTCCGCCAGCGACTCCGCCAGCCGCTGCGGGGACTCGTACACGATCAGCGTGCCTGGAAACGCCGCCGCCTCGGCCAGCCATTTCCTCCTGGCCGCCGACTTCGGCGGCGGGAAGCCCAGGAACGCGAAGCGGTCGGTCGGCAGGCCCGCGACCGCCAGCGCCGCCAGGCTCGCCGAGGCGCCGGGGATCGGGAAGACGCGGTGGCCGGCGGCGATCGCCTCCCGCACCAGCTTGAAGCCGGGGTCGGAGACCAGCGGCGTTCCGGCATCCGAAACCAGCGCGATCGCCTCGCCCTTCGCCAGCCTCGCCAGCAGCAACGGACGCTGACGTTCGGCGTTGTGGTCGTGGTAGGGCAGGAGGGAGGCGCTGATCCCGTGGATCGACATCAGCTTCGCCGTCGTCCGCGTGTCCTCGCAGGCGACCGCATCCGCCATCTTCAGGACATCGAGCGCGCGCAAGGTGATGTCGCGGGCGTTGCCGATCGGCGTAGAGACCAGGTAGAGGCCCGCATCGAGCCTGCTCGCGAGTTTACCGGGCGGCGGGGCTTCGCTACCCTCGCCCGCAGATGGAGGTGACGATGCGGCATCGGCCCGGGTCGAGCTCATGGACGGGACGGATGCTCCTGGTGACGGCGGCGCTTGCGCTGCTGCTGGCCGGCTGCGCCTCGGGTCCGAACCTACCCAACCCCTTCGGCGGCCCGCAAGCCTCGGCTCCGCCACCGGCGACGCTGCAGCAGGTCCAGCCTCTGCTGGCGCCGGCCCCGGCGCTGCCGCCGCCGGCCCCGGCGCCCGCGCCGCCGCCCGTCGTCCTGACCCCGCCGCCGTCGAGCGGCCTCCCGGTGGTGGCGATACTGCTGCCCTTGAGCGGCCGCGACGCCCAGCTCGGCCAGCAGCTTCTGGAGGCGGCCGAGCTCGGCCTCTTCGATGCCGCCGACGAGCGCTTCACGCTGCTTCCGGTCGACACCGGCGGCACGCCGGCCGGCGCGGTCGAGGCGGCGGAGAAGGCGATCGGCCAGGGCGCCCGCCTCATCCTCGGTCCTCTGTTCGGCGCGGAAGCAGCCGCGGTCGGGCCGATCGCCAAGTCGGCCGGCGTCAACGTCGTCACCTTCTCGAACGACCAGTCGGTGGCCGGCGACAACGTCTTCGTCTTCGGCTTCCTGCCGCGCCCGCAGGTCGAACGCGCCGTGGCCTATGCGGCCGCCAAGGGCTCGAAGCGCTTCGCGTTGCTGGCGCCGCGGGGCGGCTTCGGCGACACCGTCTCCGACGAGCTCAGGAAGGCGGCGGGCAATGCCCGCGCCCAGGTGACGCGCACCGAGACCTATGACGCGGCGTCCGGAGATCTCGGGCCGGTGGTCCGCCGCTTCGCCGATTTCGAGCGCCGGTCGACCGCCCTGGCGACCGAGAAGAAGCAGTACGAAGGCAAGACCGACGAGGTCTCGCGTCAGGCGCTCCGCCGCCTCGAAGGCCAGCAGGGCCTCGGCGACATCGGCTTCGACACGCTGCTGCTGCCCGAGGGCGGCGACCGCCTGAAGATGTTGTCGCCGATGCTCGCCGGGTACGACATCGAGCCGAAGAGCGTGCGGCTGCTCGGCACCGTGCTCTGGGACGACCCGGCGCTGGCGGTCGAGCCGAGCCTCCGCGGCGCGTGGTTCGTCGCGCCGCCGCCGGAGGGCCGCGCCGAGTTCGAGGCCGCCTACGAGAAGACCTATCAGCGGAAGCCGCCCCGCCTGGCGACGCTCGCCTACGACATGGTGGCGCTCGCGGCCGTGCTGGCGAAGATCGACGATCGCGCCGACTTCAGCCGCGCAGCACTGACCCAGTCGACCGGCTTCGCCGGCGTCGACGGGCTCTTCCGCTTCCTGCCCGACGGGCGGAGCGAGCGGGGATACGCGATCATCGAGATCGGCGACCGCCAGCGCCGCGTCATCGATCCGGCGCCCGAGAGCTTCGCCGGGCCGCTGACGAACTGAAGTGACGTTCGCGTACGTCTCCTCTCGGAACCCTCTCCCGCGTCGTACGCGGGGGAGGGCAGGGTGGGGGCGAGCGATGCGTAGCATCGCGAGGTCGTTCGCCGTCGAGTTCGCATGACCGTTCCTCGCG
>JBGALV010000080.1:0-24358 GCA_044223515.1 Alphaproteobacteria bacterium | reverse complement strand
CAGGATCTCGAAGAACTCGAGCATCCCCTTCGCGCTGTAGCCGGCGCGGTCGAGGAAGGAGAGGCCGGCCTGATCCGCCGCGGACTCCTGCGCCCGGCTGAAGCTCAGCACATTGGCCTGGGCGATGGTGGTGCCGCCGCCGATGATCGCCATCCCGGCGTCGCCCTTCCCGGCCACCGCCGCGGCGGCCCCGAGGACCATCGACAGGATCTGGATCGCGCTCGCCCCTTTGAGCTCGTCCTGGATGCGGGAGAGATGCCCGCCGGTGATGTGGCCGGTCTCGTGCGCGATCACGCCGATAACCTGGCTGGCCGACTCGGACCTGAGGATCAGGCCGGTGTTCATGAACACGTTCTGGCCGCCGGCGACGAAGGCGTTAATGGCGCTGTCGCGGACGATGTAGATGTTGACGTCGTCCGAGGCGAGCCCGGCCGCCTGGAATATTGGCGTCGCGTACGCGCGGATGGTATTTTCCGCCTCGGCGTCCCGGATCAGCGAGATCCGCTGCGCTGCCGCCGGAAGCGAGAACGCGAGAACGGCGGCCACAACCAGCGCAAGCCCCGACGCCCTTCGCTTGAGAATGCCCGTCACAGTGTCAGATCCTCGATCACCGGCCGATTCTTTCCGCCGATCATGGCGGAAATGTGCCGCTGCCCTTTTCGCCCTCATTGTCGCTGCCTGCGGGGGGGGCAATCAACCCGGCACGGTCCAGCCGATCGAGGAAGGATTCTTCGGGTCGATCGCGGCCGACGAGCCCCGCGCGGCGCTGGCCGGACGAGACGTCCTGATCGCCGGCGGCAGCGCCGCGGATGCCGCCGTCGCCGTCGGCTTCGCCCTTGCGGTAACCCTGCCCTCTTCGGCCGGCCTCGGCGGCGGCGGTGCCTGCGTCGCCCTCAACGGGCCGACGGCGACCGCAACCCTTTTCGACTTCTCCGCCTCCGCGACGGCGGATACGCGGATCTCGATCCCCGCCCTGACGCGCGGGCTGGCCGTCCTGCATGCTCGCCTCGGGCGCATGCCCTGGACCCAGGTTCTCGGGCCTGCCGAATCCGCCGCGCGCTTCGGCGCGCCGGTCAGCCGCGCCCTCGCGCAGGCGCTTGCCGAGGCGCCGGCCGACCTCGTGCGCGATCCCGCCAGCGCCCGCATCTTCGCGCCCTCCGGTACCCTGCTCCGCGAGGGCGACACGCTGCTCCAGCTCGACCTCGCCACCATCCTGGGGCAGATCCGCCAGAAGGGCGGCGGCGAACTCTATACCGGCATGCTGCCACACCAGATCGCTGCCGCCGCCAACGGCAGCCTGCCGATCGAGGCGCTGCGCGGCTTTTTGCCCCAGGTCTCCGAACCGCCGGCGATCCGCCTCGGCATGCAGCAGCAGCTGCTCATCGCCGGCGACCGCCCGGCGACCGCGGCGCTGTTCGGACGCCTGATCGCCATCGGCGCCGGCGGCCAGCCCTCGGCCGGCGATCAACCTCGCTTCTGGGCGGAAGCCGCGGCCGCGGCGGAAGCCCAGCTCGCCGAAGCGCTGTCCCGCGGCCGGGCCCCGATCGTGCCTGGCGACAGCGAGCTCTCGGCGCTGACGGCGCGCACCCGCGCCGGCAACCACGAACGGCCGGCAAAGTCGCTCGGCGCCGTAGGCATCGCACGCGGCGGCGCGACTTCGTTCCATGCAACCGACAAGAACGGCCTCGCGGTCGCCTGCGCGCTCGGCATCAATGCGCCCTGGGGAACCGGTCGCGTGCTGCCCGGCACCGGCATCCTCGCAGCGCCGCCGCCATCGGCGGAGAGCCCGCGTTCGGTCGCCGTCATCGGCGCCACCACCGGCAGCGGCGGCGTATATTTCGCCGGCACCGCCTCGGGCCGCGCCTCGGCTTCGGCGCTCGCACCGATCGCTCTCGCGGCGATGGGCCCGAGGCCCGACATCGCCTCCCTGGTCGCCCAGCCGCGCGTCGCCTATGACGGCGCCGCCGACCTGGCCCTGGTCGAAGGCGGCCTGCCCCTCGATTCCCTGAGCCGTGGCGGCTTCAAGACCCTCGAAGCCTCGCCGCTCGGCCTGGCCAACGCGGTCGCCTGCCCGGAGGAACTCCTGCGCGGCCGTGCCTCGTGCCGGATCGCAGTCGATCCGCGGGGCGCCGGGCTCGGCTTCGGCGGAGGGACTGGCTCGGTCAGCAACCCGGGTGCCGTCACCAACACGAACCGCCGCTAGCCGATGACCCAGCGCGTCGCACGCCGGGCGAGCATCCCGCCCTTCATCGTCATGGACGTGCTGCGCGCGGCCAACGAGCGCGCGGCCACTGGCGCCGACGTGCTCCATCTCGAGGTCGGGCAGCCCTCGACCGGCGCGCCTAACCGCGTGGTCGAGGCCGCGCGCGCCGCGCTCGGCCGCGACGTGCTCGGATACACCGACGCGCTCGGCATCCCGCCGCTTCGCCAGGCGATCACCCGGCACTATCGCGACATCTACGGCGTCGACGTCGATCCCAGGCGCATCGTCGTGACCACGGGTTCGTCGGGCGCCTTCATCCTCTCGTTCCTGGCATCCTTCGACCACGGTGCCCGCGTCGCGGTCACCGCACCGGGGTATCCGGCATACCGCAACATCCTCTCGGCGCTCGGCATCCAAGTGGTCGAGATCGAGGTCGGGCCGGCGACGCGCTTCCAGCCGACGCCGGCGCTGCTCGACAAGGCAGGCAAGCTCGACGGCCTGATCGTCGCGAGCCCGGCCAATCCGACCGGCACGATGCTGCCGGCAGCCGACCTGAAGGTGCTGGCCGACCATTGCGCGGCGCGCGACATCCGCCTCGTCTCCGATGAGATCTATCACGGCATCACCTATGGCGAGGCGGCGACCACGGCGCTGGCGCTGACCGACCGCGCCGTGGTCATCAACAGCTTCTCGAAATACTTCTCGATGACCGGATGGCGCCTGGGATGGATGGTGCTGCCGGACGAGCTGGTCCGCCCGGTCGAGTGCCTGGCGCAAAACCTGTTCATTTCGCCGCCGTCGCTCTCGCAGGTCGCCGCCGTCGAGGTCTTCGGCTGCCGCGACGAGCTGGAAGCGAACGTGAAGCGCTACGCAGCCAATCGCGCGGTGCTGCTGGACGCGCTGCCGAAGGCGGGGCTCGACCGTTTCGCGCCGCCTGATGGGGCGTTCTATCTCTACGTGGACGTCGGCCACGTCACCAACGACAGCGCCGATTTCTGCAAGCGGCTGCTGGCCGACACCGGCGTCGCGATCACGCCCGGCATCGACTTCGATCCGTCGCGCGGCTCTCGAACCCTCCGCTTCTCGTTCGCCGGCTCGACCGAGACGATGACCGAAGCGGCGCGCCGCCTGGGAGCCTGGCTGAAGCGCTAGAGGATGCCGTGCTGCTGCAGCAGCGGCCGCGTCTCAGCATCGAACTTCTGCGCCAGCATCAGGATGCCGAGCGGGCTCGGCGCCCGGACCTGCTTGCCGGCCCGCATCATGGCATCCGCCTCTTCCTTGAGGATCGCGTAGGCGAAGGACGCGAAATCGGCATGTCCCTGGGACTCGCCGAGCATGAACAGCCGATGCAGGCGGTCGACCTTGATCGCGCCCCCCAGCACGGGCGAGACCATCGACTGCAGCTGGTCCCCGTGGCGCGCGCGATCGAGGATGACCGCGTTCAACCGCCGTGCCCTCTCGCCCCGCGCCGCATCCCCGGCGGCGGGCAGTCCCACCTCGACGCGCCCGGTCGCGACCAGAATCACAAGCGCCTCGACCTTGCGCTCGAAATCCTCAGGGTCCTTCAGCGAGACCATGTCCGCCAGCACGTGCGGTCCCTGGGCCAGCCCGTTCAGGATCTCGCCGGCCGGCCCCTGGTCGAGCGGGTAACGCCCCTGCGGATACTCCGCCCCCGTCTCGACCTGATTACGCGGGACGGTCAGCGCGAAGCGGGTCGCCAGCAGCAGCTCGCGGCGCTCGGAGGGAGCGATACGTTCGGGACCGCGGACGAAGATGTCCTTCCGGAACTGCTGATTCAGGATGACGTCGCGGACCGTCTCACGGAAAGGCAGATCGTCGATGCTGGCGATCTTCCGCTGCTGCTCCGGCGTCAGGCAGAGCCGGTCGTTGTGGTGCTGAAGCTCCGCCGAGGCGGCGAAGGTCAGCTTCGCCCCATGCAGCTGGCGCGCGACGTCGAGATGGTAGAGCGGCGTCCAGATCCGGTTGAAGTATTCGTGGGCGACGTAGTAGCGCGGCATCTGCCCGATCGCGGCAAGCTGCTTTCGCGCCGGTGAACTCTCTTCGAGATATCCCGCGCCGATCGTGGCGAGCTCTTCGGCTTCCGCGAGCGCCGCTTCGATGCGCTCGTCCGTCGAGCCGGTCGCCCGCTGCGCCATCTCGCTCAGGAGACGACGGAGCGGCAAGATCGGCGCCCAGCCCGGCAGGCAGTTGTAGCTGAGATAGACGATGCCGCCGAAGGCCAGCTTGTCGCGGATGAAGTCGACGATCGCCTTCCGATGCTCGGCCATCACCCAGGAATAGATCCCGTGCATCACGATCACGTCGAACGGCGGCAGGTCGAGCGCGGCGAACTCCTCGAACGAGGAGTCGTAGACCTTGATGTTCGGGATCTCGGCCGTGTCCGCCAGGCGGCGGGCGGTGGCGGCGAAGGCCGGATTGAAGTCGGTGGCCCAGACCTCGGCCTCGGGGTGGGCCGCGGCAACAACGTTGCAGGTGAAGCCGTGGCCGGCACCGAGCTCGCAGTAGCGGAGCTTGCCCGACGGGCTCGGCGGGCGGATGCCCTGGGACAGGAGCGCGAACGAGAGGAAGGGCGGCGCCAGCTCTCGATAGTAGCCCTGGCTGTAGTCGACGTCCGCGATATAGCCCCTGGTCCAGTCGTCCATCGGCCCCTCGTTGCCGCTCGCGCACCAGTCATAGCCCTGGCGGCGGACGGGGGGTAGACTCATCCCATTCCTTTCCCGGAGGACGCCATGACCGCCGCTCCCAAGCCGCTCGTCGCCAAGACCGCCGACAACGACGAACAGCAGCCCTGGCAATGGTCGGAGGCCAAATGGCGGGCCGTCGCCGGGAAGATCCGGCCGGGCCGGGCGCTCAGGCCGAAGACCTGGAAGGACGGTGCACGCGTCGCCGTCGGCATCTCCTTCGATTCCGATCACGAATCGGGGGAGCTCCGTGACGGGGGCAAGTCGCTCGGCCGCATGTCGATGGGCCAGTACGGCGCCCGCGCCGGCATCCCGCGGATCATGAAGCTGCTGGCGAAGCATTCGGTCCCCGCCTCGTTCTTCACCCCGGCTGTCGTCGCCATGCTCTATCCCGACGAGCAGCGGCGCGCGGTCGACCTCGGCCACGAGGTCGGCATCCATGGCTGGATCCACGAGCTCAACTCGATCCTGCCCGGCGAGATCGAGCGCGACCTCATGTTCCGCTCCTGCGACACGCTGGAGAAGATCACCGGCCGGCGGCCGGTCGGCATCCGCACGCCGTCATGGGATTTCAGCCCAAACACGCTGCAGATCATCAAGGACATGGGCCTGCTCTACGACTCGTCCTTGATGGCCGACGACGATGCCTACGAGCTGAACGAGGACGGCAAGCCGACCGGCGTGGTCGAGCTGCCGCCGGAATGGATCCGCGACGATGCGGTCTACTTCAACATGCACCGCTTCACGGGGCTGCGCCCCTACACGCCGCCCTCGGCCGTGCTCGAGATCTTCACCAAGGAGTTCGACGTCGCCCACGAGGAAGGCGGGATGTACATCCTGACCATGCACCCCCACATCATCGGCCACCGGTCGCGGCTCCCGCTGCTGGGCGAGCTGATCGAGCACATGAAGTCGAAAGGCGACGTGTGGTTCGCGACCCACGCCGACATCGCGAAGTACGCGCTGGAGAACGCCGCCTAGCCGCCATGTCGTCGCCCGCCGAGGCGGAGGGCGATCAGGTCACGGTCAATTTCCGTGGCCAGCCGATGACGTTCCGCTTCGCCGGCTATCTCACGCCTGCCGGCAATCGACCATTGAGCGGATCCGAGCTCGAGAAGGCCCACCGGATCGCCGACTACGTCGGCGCGTTGCGGCAGCCCACCGCCGTCGACTTGGCGAAGGGTGCCAACAACTGGGCCGGGAGCCTGGCCTCGGACTGGCATCCGTTCTTCGACAGGGACGCCAGGCGCTTCGAGCATCTTCGACTGTTTTGCCAGCCGTTCACGGGCTTCGATCCGATCGACAACGTTCTCCGCGGCGAGGCTCCGCGGTCGATTCCGCCGGACGTCGATGCCCGTCTCGCCAGTCACGTCAACGTCAGCATCGCGATGATGGAGCTGCTGGGTGACCAGCGACGGCTGCCCGAGCGGTTCCGCGTCCGGTTGCCGAAGGTGTTCGGGGAGTCAGGGCCGGTCTGCGACGGCATCGTCGCCAGCTATGACGCCTGGAGCCTGCAGAAGCAGATCAACGGGCTCTACGGGTCGGGCGTGATCGCGCGCCTCGACGATCTCGCCAACCGCAACGGGCGCGTGACTGTCGTCGACATCGGGTCGGGCTTCGGCGGTCTCGCCTACCAGCTCTCGCAGACCCTTCCGCCGGGGAAGCTCCGGCTGGTCGCCATCGACCTGCCGGACTCGCTGGTTTTCGCCGCGGTCTACCTGTCGACACTCCTGGCCGATCGCCCCATCTTTGTCGCCACGATGGAAGGCTACGCCTCGACCGCGACCTGGCAGACGCAGAAGGCCTTGCCCGACGACTTCGCTGCGGTCTTCGTCCCGAACTATCTGACCGATCGCGTGCTGCGCGAGATTCGGCCGGTCGACCTCGTCACCAATTTCCGCTCGATGCAGGAGATGTCGGACGAGCAGGTCGCTGACTACGGCCACCTCGCCCGCGAGGCGCTGGGCGACACCGGGATCCTCTACGAGCAGAACGACATGTCGCGCGCGCTCGATCGCGACGTGAAGGCGATCCTCGGCAGGATCATGCCGGCTGGCGGGGTCGTTCCTGAAACCGATCCGGCCCACCGCCCGATGGGCACGGTGAGCCTCTGGTCCAACCGCCCGGTCGAGCTGACGCGGCCCGTCGTCTAGCTGACGACCAGCGGGTCGAGGGACGCCTTCGACAGCGGCTCGGCCCCGCGCTCGCCGACCAGGCTGGTCCGGCCGAGGGTCATCGCGAGGCCTGAGTCCGAGTCCATCAGGATCATGTGGATGAAAAAGACCATGCCGGGCTCGGCGATCACCGGATTGCCGGTGTAGAGCATCGGCCAGTCCATCCAGTTCGGCTGGAACAGCGCGCCGAGGCTGTAGCCGCAGGCGTTCAATCGATGTGCGCCCAGGCCCAGGCGATCGAAGACGCGGGCATGCGCGTCGAACACCTTGCCGATCAGCTCGCCTGGCTTGAGGGCCTCCTCGCATGCCTGCAGCGCCTCGCGGCAGGCCGCGTGCATGTCCAACTGGCGCTGGACCGGCTTGCCGATCCTGACGGTCCGCATCAATGCCGAGTGATAGAGCCGATACGCGCCGGCGAACTCGAGCGTCAGCTGGTCCTGGGGATCGAGTCGCCGCCGGCCGGTGAAGTAGCGGCAGAGGAGCGCGCCTTCGCCCGAGCCGATGATGAAGGGATTGCCGGAATAGTCGCCGCCGCCGCGGAAGACGGCCCCCTGCATCGCCGCCAGCACGTCGCCTTCCTCGGCGCCGGGACGGATCACCGCCATGCCGGCATCGAGGGCGTCGTCGGTGAGCGCGGCGGCCTTGCGGACATAAGCGATCTCGGCGGGGCTCTTCACGATCCGGAGCTTGCTCACCAGCTCGGAGGCTTCTTCCAGTTCGCAGAAGCCATCGAGCGCATCGGAGAGACGGCGGCCGTTCCGCGCAGTCAGGCCGTAGGCCTCCCACTCGACGCCGAGGCGCTTTCCGCGACAACCCATCTCGGCGAGGATGGCCTTGAGGTCCGTCGCCGGCGAGGCGCCGTCGCGGTCGATCCAGATGCGGATGTCGTCGATGACCGAGGTCTGCTGCGCCTGCCGGAGATCGGCCGAGCGCGTCAGCAGCACCATGCGGCCGTCGACGCCGAGATAGAGGCACTGGAAGAATACGAAGCCGAAGGTGTCGTAGCCGGTCAGGTAGTACATGCTCTCCTGACGGAACATCAGGAGGCCGTCGAGGCCCTGGGCCTGCATCGAAGCGATCGTCCGCGCCCGCCTCTCCGCCAGTTCCTCAGCCGAGAAGTGGAGCGCCATCGGATCAGCTCCTTATCGCGATCGCGGAGACTTCGCAGCCGAACTTCTTCTCGCCGGCGAGACAGGTGCGGCGATAGCTGAAGAACCGGTCCTCCTCGGCGCAGGTGTCACGTCCGAGCGAGGTCACCGACTTCAGCCCCAGCTTCTCCAGCCGGTTCACGATGTAGCCCTGGAGGTCGAACATGTGCCGGCCTTCGCGCAAGCCGGGCTTGAAGAACCGGGCGTGGCCGGGACTCTCGGCGAGGAACGGCACCGGAAACTCCGGTCCGACCTCGTAGCTCGCCTGGCCGATGCAGGGACCGAGCGCCGCGTCGATCCGCTTCGGATCGGCGCCCAGCTTCACCATCGCCTCGACCGTGGCCTCGGCGATGCCGAGATTGGCGCCGCGCCAGCCGGCATGCGCCGCGCCGACGACGCCGGCCTGCGTGTCGGCGAACAGCAGCGGACCGCAATCGGCCGTCAGGACGCCGAGCGCCAGTCCCGGCACGCGCGTCACCATGCCGTCGGCCTTCGGACGCGCATCCATCGCCCAGGGCTCGGTCACCTCGACGACCGCGTTGCCGTGCACCTGGAAGGCAGAAGCCATCTGCCCGACCCCCAGCGCCTCGCCGACGCGGCGGCGGTTCTCGCCGATATCCTCCATGCGATCGCCGGTCGTCAGCGCGCAGTTGAGGGAATCGAAGGGACCATCGCTGACGCCGCCCTGGCGGCCGAAGAAGCCGTGGACGATGTCCTTGTGGCTGAGCGTATCGGCGACGAGATGTGGCGTGGTCATTCGGGCATGCTCTCGAAGCCGGCGGGTATCGGCAGATCGGGATGCGTGATCGCGATCACCTGGAACAAGGTGCCCATTTGGTCGAAGTCGATCAAGCGCGCAAGGGCCTCAGGCATGCCGGTGTCGCGCTGGGCGAGACGATCCGCGCGCTGCCGGATGCCGAGGCGTTCGAGAAAAAGCCCCTGTCCAACCGGCCCGTGCACGGCACCGCCGGCGAGGCGTGCGGCACGCACCAGCTCGCCGAAGTCGACATGCGAGGTGATGTCGGCGGTCCCGGGCTCGGCAAGCGGCGACCATGTCTTGTGCGCGCGGATTGCCTGGAAGGTGCCGCCGGACCGGCTCTCCGGATGTCCGTAGTCGATCAGGAGTGCCGTCCCACCCTGCGCGGTCAGGCGACGAGACAGAAGGTCGACCACGGCGATGCGCGCCGGCGAGACCTCCACCGTGGTCCCCGGCAGCGAGTCGACGAGAGTGGGCGGCACCAGGCCTGAGAGCGCCGTCGGCCCAAAGACATAGACGAGTTCGTCGTCCTTGAGGCCGACCATGCGCTCTTCCCAGCCGCCGCCGTCGCGCACCAGCTGGCGGATCGGCAAGGTGTCGAGGAACTCGTTGGCCAGCACGATCGCGGGGCCGTCGGGCACGTCGCCGATCTCGGCGTGCCAGGCGACCTGCCAGCCGGCAAGGGCGGCGCGCTGACGCTCCATCAGCCGCTCGCCGACCTCGACCAAGTGCAGGCGGATCGCCTGATGGAAACCGGGAACCGCCCTGGTCGCGCGGAGCGCATCGGCCATCAGCGTGCCTCGGCCAGGCCCGATCTCGACCAGGCGGAAGGGATCCGGGCTCCCCATCTGCTGCCAGGAGATGGCCGCCCAGGCACCGATCAGCTCGCCGAACACCTGCGAGACCTCGGGAGCGGTCACGAAGTCCCCCGAGGCGCCCAGCGGATCGCGGCGGCGATAGTAGCCCTCGGCCTCGTCGGTCAGTGCCGCCGTCATGTAGTCGGCGAGCGTGATCGGGCCGAACGCGCGGATGCGACGCTTCAGCCGCTCCTCGAGGTTCACGCCCGCTTGGCCCTCTGGATGAGGACGACGCCCGCGATCACCATCGGCACCGAGAGCCACTGGCCCCATGTGGTGCCGAAGGAGAGAAAGCCTATGAAGGCGTCAGGCTCGCGGAAGGTCTCGCCGATGATACGGGCGATGCCGTATCCCGCGAGGAAGGCGCCGCCGATCAGGCCATGGCGCTCACGCATCTCCGGCTTGCGCGCGAGCCACGCGAGAATCGCAAACAACACGAGGCCTTCGAGGAAGGCCTCGTAGAGCTGGCTCGGATGGCGCGGCTCCGGCCCGCCGGTCGGGAACACCATCGCCCAGGGAACGTCGGTCGGGCGGCCGTAGAGCTCGGCGTTGATGAAGTTGGCGAGCCGGCCGAAGAAAAGGCCGATCGGCGTGGCCGCCGCGACGAGGTCGCCGAGCGCGAGGCCGGATATCCCGCGCTTCCGCGCGAAAACGAAGATCGCCACCAGCACGCCGAGCATGCCGCCGTGGTAGGACATGCCGCCGTTCCAGACCTCGAAAATCTCGAGCGGATGGGCGAAGAAGTAGTCCGGCTTGTAGAACAGCACGTAGCCGATACGGCCGCCGAGCACGACGCCGAAGGTCGCCCAGGTCAGGAAGTCGTCGAAGTCATCGGGCGAGACCGGCCCGCCCTTGGCCGCGAGGTAGCGACAGTAGCGCCAACCCAGCAGCAGGCCCGCGATGTAGGCCAGCGCATACCAGCGGACGACGAACGGCCCGAGCGAGACCGCGACGGGATCGACCATCGGGAAGGCGATCGTCAGCATCAGAGGTAAGGGTCCTGCTTGACGAGGAAGTCGCGGACATAGCGTCCGACGCCGTCCTCGAGCTGGGTGAAAGGCTTGACGTAGCCGGCGCGACGCAGCTTCTCAGGGTTCGAGCGGGTGAAGTACTGGTAACGGTCACGCATCGCTTCCGGCATGTCGACGAAGGTGATCTGCGGCTCGCGGTTGGAAGCCCTGAACACCGCCTTCGCCAGGTCGACGAAGCTCCGGGCCTCGCCCGATCCAACATTGAAGATGCCGTCGGCGTTGCCCTGGACCCAGAGCGCCACGTCGACGCAGTCCCCGACCCAGACGAAGTCGCGGAGCTGGCCGCCGTCCGGATACTTTGCCTCGTAGGACTTGAAGAGCTTCGCCGGCTCGCCCGCCTTGACCCGCTGGTGGATCTGCCAGGCCACCGAAAGCTGGCTTCCCTTGTGGTACTCGTTCGGACCGTAGACGTTGAAGAACTTGAGGCCGGCCCAGCGCGGCGGCTTCCGACCCTGGCCGGCCAGGCGGATCGCGCGGCGGTCGAACAGGTGCTTCGACCAGCCGTAGGCGTTCAGCGGATGAAGCCGGGCCAGGGCTTCCGGGCTTTGGTCGTCGTCAAACCCGGCAGCGCCGTCGCCATAAGTGGCGGCAGAGGAGGCATAAACGAACGGCACGCGGGCGTCCGCGCACCAGTTCCAGAGGTCGAGCGAGACCGAGAAGTTCTGCGAGAGGATGAGGTCGGCATCGGTTTCGGTCGTCGTCGAGATCGCGCCCATGTGGTAGATGCCGTCGAGCTTCCGGCCCTTGAGCCAGTCCATCAGGCGCTCGGGCGGGAACAGGTCGGCGAGTTCGCGTTTCCCCAAGTTCCGCCACTTGTCGTCATGGCCGAGCCGGTCGCAGACCGCGACCTCGGCGCCCTTCGCCTCGAGCGCCGCGACCAGGTTGGAGCCGATGAAGCCGGCGCCGCCGGTGACCAGGAACATGCGCCGCTTTATAGGCGTTGGGCTTGCGACCGGCAACGTACCGCCTTCAGAATGGTATTTGGCACAATGGGCCGCCAGGAGACCCCGACATGCAGACCGACAACCGAATCCTCGACGACCTCGCCAAGCTCGCGACCAACGCCATCGGCACCGCCGCCGCCATGCGCCAGGAGGTCGAGGCCCGGTTCAAGGCCCAGCTGGAGCGCCTGCTGGTCGAGATGAACCTTGTCACCCGCGACGACTACGAGGCGGTGAAGGAAATGGCGGCGACCGCCCGGTCCGAGCAGGAGGCCCTGGCCGCCCGCGTCGCCAAGCTCGAGGCCGAGGTCGCTGCGCTCAAATCCGGGTCAAAGCCGGCGTAGCCGCGGCGAGACCCACCAGGGCGTCAGGGCCAGCGCGATCGAGGCCCAGGCGACGACGAAGTTCGCCTGGTAGCCGCCGTAGTAGTCGTGCAGCGTTCCCCCGATCCAGGCGCCGAAGGCGGTGCCCGTGCCCATGCCGATCACCAGGAACCCCAGCACGCGGCCGAGCGTCGAACCGGCATAGATGCGCTGGGCGAGCGAAGCGATGAGCGGGCCGCGCGAGCCGAGCGACAAGCCGAAGGTCATCACGTAGAGGACGAGCAGGACCGGGCTCGGCCATACTGCCATCAGCGCGAGCACGCCGAGGCCGATGGCGGTCGAGAGATAGCTCAGCGAAAGCGTCAGCCGCCTGCCGATCCGATCGGCGAGCCAGCCGAAGATCACCATGCCGACCGAGGCCGAGAGGCCTGCGAAGCCGACCGCGGTCGCCGAGGTCAGGGACGAGAACCCGACATCGACCAGGTAAGCCACCATCTGCGGCTGAATCACCGAGATCGCGGTCGAGGTCAGGAAGTAGACCGCGAACATCGCCCAGATCACCGGCTCGGTGATCGCGCGCCGGATGCTCCAGCCGGTCGCCGCAGGCCCCGGTCCGGTGCCGTCCCGCCCAGCCTCGATGCGGCCCCAGGGCAGGAACGTCAACGGAATGACCAGAAGCAGCGCGACAACGGCAAGCCCGCCATAGGCGACGCGATAGCCGTAGAGGTCGATCAGCACCTGGGCCATCGGCGCGAAGATCAGGGCGCCGATGCCGGTGGCGCCGCCGATGATGCCGAGCACGGTCGAGACGCGTCCCTTGAACCAGATCGCGATCAGCGGCGTCTGCGCGACGTTGCCGAGACAGGCCGAGGAGAAGCCGATGCAGATGCCGAGCGCCAGGTAGAAGTGCCAAAGCTCGGTCGCGTAGGCCGCACCGGCATAGGCGGAGAACAGCGCCGCGGCACCGACGACGTAGAGCCAGCGAGGGCCCAGGTGATCGATCAGGTATCCGGCGACCGGCCCGGCGAAGCCGATCGCCAGCGCCGAGATGCCGTAGATGCCGGTGACCTGGGCCCGGTCCCAGCCGCAAGCCTGCTGCAGCGGCAGCAGGAAGACGCTGAAGGTCTCGCCGGTACCACGCCCGATCAGCGCGAACAGGAAGCAGGTCGCCAGCACCGAACCCGGCAGCCAGCGTGGCGTCGAAGCAGGCGCGCCGGTCACGCGATCTCCGCGCGTCCGTTCGAGAGAACGACCACATCGCGCTCGACCACGCGAGCCCGGAAGGCGGCGACGCCATCAGACTCGCGCCAGATCTCGGTACGCAGAGTCTCGCCCGGATAGACCGGTGCGCTGAAGCGTCCGTCCATCCCCCTCAGACGCTCCGGACGATAGCCGCAAAGCCCCTTCAGCAGCGCATGGCCGACGACCGCGAAGGTCGCGAGCCCATGCAGGATCGGTCTCGGGAAGCCCGCAGCTTTCGCCACGGCGGGATCGGCATGCAGCGGATTGTTGTCACCGTTGAGTCGATAAAGCAGCGCCTGGGAGGGGCTCGTCGTCAGATCGAGGGAGAAGTCGGGACCACGCGACGGCTCGGGATGCGGCGGCTTCGCCCGCCCCGTGGTTGCGCCGCAGCCTCCATCGCCGCGAAGGAACGTCGTCTGGCTCAGGGTCGCGACCAGATCACCGGTCGCGTCGAGCACCTGCCGCTCCGAGTAGAGCAGCGCACCCTTGCCCGCGCCTTTGTCGACGAGTCCGGTGAGCTTCGTACGCCCCACGAGACGCCCCTCGACCGGCAGCTTCTTATGGATGCGGATGCCCTGCTCGCCGTGTACGAGCCTGACCCAGTCGACGCCGACTTCGGGTGCCTTGAGCCAGAAGCCGGGATAGCCCAGAACGACAGCCATCGTCGGCAGCGCCTGAAGCTCCTCCTCGTATACGAATCTGAGTTGATCCGCGTCCATCGGATCGGCGCCCAGACCGACGGAGAGCGCATAGAGGATCGTATCGCGGACGGTCAGGTCCTGGACGATCTCTGGCACGGCATAGGAAAGCAGGCGCTTTCCGTCGACGGCCATCAGACCGGGTCCCAGGAAAACACGTCGGCCGAGACGTCGAGATCGTAGAACGAGCCCTTCAGCGCCGGCATCCCATGCTCGGCGATCGCCTCCGGCGTCCAGCCCTCGCCTGCCTGGACCGAGCGGATCGGCCGGGGCTGGCTCATCAGGAATATCTCATTGTTGCGGACGGAGAAGATCTGGCCGGTGACGTCCTTCGCGGCGTCCGAACAGAGATAGACGACCAGCGGCGCGATCTTGTCCGGCGTCATCTTCTGCAGCTTGGCGATGCGCGCCTTCTGTGCTTCGTCGGTCGCCGGGATCGAGCCGATCATGCGCGACCAGGCGAAGGGTGCGATCGCGTTCGAACGCACACCGAACTTCGCCATGTCGAGCGCGATCGACTTGGAGAGCCCGACGATGCCGAGCTTCGCCGCCGAGTAGTTGGCCTGACCGAGATTGCCTATCAGGCCGGAGGTCGAGGTGAAGTGGACGAAGGCGCCGGCGCCCTGCTCCTTGAAGTGATTGGCGGCGGCTTTCGACACATGGAAGGAGCCGTTGAGATGCACGTCGATAACGGCGCGCCATTCCTCCAGGCTCATCCTGTGGAAGATGCGATCGCGGAGAATGCCGGCATTGTTGACCACCGCGTCGATCCGCCCGAAGGAATCGAGCGCGGTCTGGATCAGGCGCTCGGCGCCCTTGGGATCGGCGACGGAGTCGGTGTTGGCCGCGGCCTCGCCCCCGGCCTCCTTGATCTCGCGGACCGTCAGTGCCGCGGGGCCGGCGTCGTGGCCCGAGCCATCGAGCGCGGCACCGATGTCGTTGACCACGACCTTGGCGCCATGAGCGCCCATCAGCAGCGCGATCGCCTTGCCGATGCCGCCGCCGGATCCGGTGACCACCACGACCTTGCCGGCGACCATCCGCGCCATTCAGAAGCTCCTTCCGCCGCGACCTTGCGGTCATTTCCCATAGCAGGCCCGGCGACCGGGAGGCTAGCTTCCGGGCAGCAGGGTGGTCCGGTGGCGGGCGAGGAAGCTGGCGGCGATGGGCGCGATGAACACGTTGTTGGTGCGCGTGAAGACGGCCTCGATGGCAGGGTCGGCGGCCGGCACCCTGCCCTCGATCCGGTCGAGCATCTCGTCGGTCGCGTCGGCGATGTCCTCCGCCGTATTGGGCACGAGGTCGATGCCGTAATCGTCGAAGCCGCTGCCACGGATCTCGCCGCGGAAAGGCGCGTCGATCATCTCGGCCAGCGACAGCAGCCGGCCGCTGGCGCGCTCGCTGTAGAGCTTCGGAAGCCAGATGTCGCGAAGCGTCGTATGCAGCGTGCTGGCAAAGCCGTTGGTGTGGATGGTCGGCGTGCCGAAGGCGCTGGCGACGCTGACTGGGCCCGACAGGGTGGCGATCATCGCGCGCGCGGTCGCGATCGCGACGAGATCGACTTCCGGCGAACGTACATCCGAATGCGCGTAGTCGACGAGCCCGGGCATCGGCGGCAATGCCGGTGCCATTGGTCCGCCGAGACGGACGACATAGCCTCCCCGCGCGACCACCCTTTCGACTGCCTGGAGATAAGTCGTGACGTCGGCGTCGCGGGCCGCCAGATCGAGACGGCGGCGGCCCTCGGACTCACCATGAAAAGCCAGATCGCGGACATGCATCGCGACGAACCACGCGTCCGCCGGCAGGCCGATCCGCGCGAGCCTCGCCCGCCCCGCCGAAAGACGTTCCGGCGCCATGGAGAGGATCGGGCCACGGCCGGCCTCGCCCCAGGCCTTCTCCGCCGCACGCCACGCCTCCTGAACATAGAGAAAGCGACCGTCCGTCAGCGGCAGCGTGGTGGTGTCCAGCGCAAGGTCGGGCGCGAGCACCTGGAACTTCGGCAGCATGTCGCCGCCCTTGACGATGTTCAGGTAGGGCGCGAACAGGTCGAGCAGCGCCTCGTTGACGACGGCCTCGGGCGGCGCCGGCAGTACCAGCTGCCAGGGCGGCAGCAGTCCGAGCATCTTGAACTTCACGAGCGAGGACAGCCGGTTCGCCATCTCGCCGAACGATCCGAGGAACCACGCGGGATGAAGGATGCGAAGGCCGGTCGAGGCCAGCGGATGCTTGGCGACGCGCTCCTCGAGCTGGCGGGCGGCCAGGCCGAAGGCGGCGCTCGCGCCCTCGGGATCACCCGATCCGTGCAGAAGGAAGGCCAGATCGTTCTGGACCGCCTCGGTCTGCGGGATCAACGGCGCGAATCGGGCGAGAGCCGATCGGGTCACCGGAACCGAAGCGATGTTGTAGAGAAGGTAGAAGCCTTCGCGCAGGATGCGTTCGGGATCCAGATGAGCCTTGGCCTCGATCTCGAAGATCAGGCCTTTGACGTCGCCGCGGCGGGCGATCGACTGCAGCCATTCGATCGCGGCATCGACTCTCGTGCTCTGTTCTTCACCCGTCATGAGGCCGGAGTATAGGGCCTCTCGGCATGCAGGCTAGCGCCCGGGAAGCAGCGATGAACGGTGTCGGGCAAGAAAGCTGGCAGAGATCGGCGCGGTGAAGACATTGCCGGTACGCGCGAATACCGCTTCGATCTCCGGATCGTCGTATGGCGGCCGGCCGTCGAGCCGATCCAGCAGCTCGTCGATCGCGTCGGCGATCTCCCCGGGCGCGTTCGGCACCACGTCGATGCCGTAGTCTTCGTAGGCACTGCCGCGAATCTCGCCGCGGAAGGGGGCATCGATCATCTGGGCCAGCGACAGGAGGCGGCCGTTGCTCCGTCGCTGAAGGAGCTTCGGCACCCAGATGTCGCGAGAGCCTGCCCCAAGCGCACTGGCGATGCCGTTGGTGTGGACGCCGGGCGTGCCGAGCGCGGTGGAAACGCTGAGCGGCCCCGACATCGTGGTGATGATCGCCCGCGCCGCGGCGATCGCGACGATGTCGAGTTCCGCCGATCGCACCTCCGAATGCGCGTAGTCCACGAGCCCTGGCAGTGCGGGGAGTTCAGGCGCTTTCGGCGACCCCAGGCGGACGACATATCCGCCTCTCGCGACGACTCGTTCGATCGCCTGGAAGTAGGTGGCGATGTCGGCGTCGCGAGACGCCAGGTCGAGTCGGTTGCGACCCTGCGATTCCCCATGGAATGCCGGGTCGCGGACATGCAGGGCGACGAACCAGGCGTCGACCGGCAACCCGATCCCGGCGAGCCGCTCCCGCCCTGCCAAGATCTTCTCAAGCGGCATCGAGACCACCGGGCCGCGACCGGCCTCGCTCCATGCCTTCTCGGCGGCGCGCCAGGCCTGCTGGACGTAGAAGCAGCGCCCGTCCGCCAGCGGCACGCAGGTGAGATCGAGCGCCAGATCCGGCGCCATCGCCTGCATCTTCGCGAGCAGGTCGCCATCCTTGACGATGTTGAGGTAGGGCGAGAACAGGTCGAGCAACGGCTCGTTGACGATGCTCTCGCGCGGCGCCGGCAGGACCACCTGCCAGGGCGGCAGCATGCCGAGCGCCTTGAACTTCGCGAACGCACCGAGGCGTGCCCCCATCTCGCCGAAGGACCCGACGAACCAGGACGGGTGGAGGATGCGGAGCCCTGTCGAGGCCAGGGGATGCCTGGCGACGCGTTCCTCGCGAAGCCGGGCCCCGAGCCCATAGGCGGCATTCGCGCCTTCGAGGTCGCCCGAGAGGAGCAGGAGGAAACCGAGATCGTTCTGGAAGTCCTCGGTTCTCGGGATCAACGGCATCAGCCGCGCGACCGCCTTCCGCGTCGCGTGCACCGGCGCCAGCTCGTAGAGCAGATAGAAGGTCTCGCGCAGGATGCGCGCGGGATCGACGGCGACCCTCGCCTCGGCCTCGGCGAGGAGCGCCCCGAGATCACCCGCAAGCGCGAGCGCACGCAGCCGGCCGACCGCCGCCTCGACCTCCGATGCCTCCGAGCCTCCCGCCATGAGACGGGAGTATAGGGCCTAGACCTTGTCGAGCGCGCGCGTCAGGTCGTCGATCAGGTCGTCCGGATCCTCGAGGCCCACGGAAAGCCGCACGACGCCGTCCTCGATGCCGAGCTGGCGCTTCTCTTCGGCGGAGAGGCGCTGATGCGTCGTCGTCGCCGGATGGCAGATCAGGCTCTTCGAATCGCCAAGGTTGTTGGAGATGTCGATGATGCGGAGCGCATTGAGCGCCTTGAAGGCGCCAGCCTTGCCGCCGCGGATGGTGAAGGTGACGACGGTGCCGAAATCCTTCATCTGGCTCGCCGCCAGCTTGTGCTGGGGATGGGTGAGCAGGCCCGGATAGAGCGCGCGTTCGACCGCCGGGTGGCGCGACAGCGCCTTGGCGACGGCGCGGGCGCTCGTACAGTGGGCGGTGAGCCGGAGGTCGAGGGTCTCGAGCCCCTTCATCATCAGCCAGGCATTGAACGGGCTCATCGTCGGGCCGGTGTGGCGGAGGAAGGGCCCCAGCGTGTCGGCGAGGAATTTCTCCGAGCAGAGGATGGCGCCACCGAGCGCGCGGCCCTGGCCGTCGATGTGCTTGGTCGTCGAATAGACGACCACGTCGGCGCCCATATCGAGCGGGCGCTGGAGCAGGCCCGTCGCAAAGACATTGTCGACGATGACGCAGGCGCCGGCGTCGTGCGCGAGCGCGGCGACGGCGCGGAGATCGACGATCTCCAGCATCGGATTGGACGGCGACTCCAGCAGAACGGCCTTGGTCGGCTTCTCCAGCGCGCGGCGCCACTGCGAGAGCTCAGTGCCGTCGACGATCTCCACCTCGATGCCGAGCTTCGGCATGTAGTCGGTACAGATCCAGAGGCAGGAGCCGAACAGCGCGCGGGCCGCGACGACGCGATCGCCAGAGCGCACCTGGCACATCAGCGAGGCGAAGACCGCCGACATGCCGGTCGCCGTCGCGCGGCAGGCCTCGGCACCCTCGATCAGCCTGAGACGCTCCTCGAACGCCGCGACCGTCGGATTGCGGAAACGCGAATAGACATAGCGGTCGTTGCGGGGCTGGGCGAAGGCCGCTTCGGCCTCTTCGGCCGACCCGTAGACATAGCCGGAGGTCATGTACATGGCCTCGGACGTCTCCATGTGCTGCGAGCGGTTCAGGCCGCCGCGGACGAGACGGGTGCGAGGACGCCAGGCATCGATGTTGCCTTGTGCGGTGTCGACCATGTGATGCGCTCCTTCCGAGCAACAAAAAACCCCGGCCGGTCTCGGTCGGGGCGCACTTGGTCCCGACCTTTTAGCGGTTTTCTTTAACGTGGGCCGCAAGCCGGTCGGCTCAAATCCCCACGGAATGATCACGCTTGTACGCGACGCGATTCAGTGTGTCAACCCGAGGGGCTTGCAATGAGACGCAGCCTGCGCCACGCATCGCTCGAGCACATGAGCGACGCGACCTCCCTCTCGGCGCTTCTCGCCGAGGCCGTGACCAAGGCCGGAGACGCACCCGCCTTCTTCGCGGGTGACGACGCCTATTCTTATTCCTGGCTCAACGAGAAGAGCCGCCGCGCCGCGCTCGGCCTTTCGACAATGGGGATCAGGCCCGGCGATCGGGTTGCGATCTGGCTGCCGAACCTACCGGAGTGGCCGGCACTCTATTTCGGGCTGGCACGGCTCGGTGCGATCGCGGTGCTCGTCAACACGCGCTTCCGCTCCGCCGAGGTGCAGGACATCGTCGGCCGCTCCCACGCCAAGGCGCTGATCCTGGCGCCGGCGTTCAAGCAAATCGACTTCGCCGGCATTCTCGCGGCGGTCGATCCGGCCGTGCTCGATGCGCTGCGCTGGGTGGTGACGGTCGGCGAGACGCCAAAGACGGTTATCGCCGGCTGCGAGCACTACGGCAGCGACGAGGTATTCGCTGCACCGCCCGGCACGTTCGACCAGGCGACGGCGTCGTCGCCGGTGACGATCTTCACCACCTCGGGCACGACCAAGGCGCCGAAATTCGTGATTCATACCCATGGCGGCCTGACGAGCCATGCACGCACCGTTGCCCGCGTCTTCGGCTACGACCGCAGCGACACCGTATTGCTGCAGGCCCTTCCCTATTGCGGCACCTTCGGCCTCGCCCAGGCGCTCGCCGGGATCGCCGCAGCGCGCCCATCGGCGCTGCTGCCAACCTTCGACGGCGCGGCGGCGGCCACCGCGGTGAATCGCCATCGCGTCACGCACTTCAACGCGACGGACGACATGGTGGCGCGGATGCTGGATGCAGCGCCGCCGGACGAACGCCCCTTCCCATCGATCACCAGCATCGGCTATGCGCGGTTCAACCCGGCGCTCGCGGACCTGGTCGAACGCGGCGAGGCCAAGGGCGTGCGCCTCCACGGTCTCTACGGCATGAGTGAGGTGCAGGCCCTCTTCGCCCGCCAGCCCGGCGACTCACCGGCGGATCGTCGCCGCATCGCCGGCGGCGTCACGACATCCGCCGAAGCCTCCGTCCGGGTGCGCGATCCAGAGAGCGGTCGCGTGCTGCCGCAAGGCGAGTCCGGTGAGATCGAGATCAAGGGCCCGAGCCTGATGATGGGCTATGACGGCAACGAAGGCGCGACGCGGGAGGCCTTCACCGAGGATGGCTGGTTCCGCACCGGCGATCTCGGCCGCCTCGATACCTGGGGCGGGTTCGAGTTCGAGAGCCGCATGGGAGACGTGCTGCGGCTCGGCGGCTTTCTCACCAGTCCGGCAGAGATAGAGGCGGAACTGCAAGGCGATCCGTCCATCGACGGGGCACAGGTGGTCGCGATCGCCGATGCTGCTGGGACCAAGGCCATCGCCTTCGTCACGCTCAAGCCGGGTGGCGGCTTCGATGAGGCCGCATTGATCGCGCGCTGCAAGTCATCGCTCGCCGGGTTCAAGGTGCCGGCACGCGTCTTCTGCCTCGATGCTTTTCCCAGCACCACCGGACCCAACGGCACCAAGGTCCAGCGCCATCGCCTGCGCGAGATGGCTGACGAATTCATGCGCCTCCGGAGGACAATGCCATGACCGAAGTCCTGCTCTCGCGCGAAGGCGAGATCGCCATCGTCACGCTGAACGAGCCCGAGCGGCGGAACGCGCTGTCGCTCGCCATGCGCGAGGTGCTGTTCGAGGTGCTGGACAAGGCGATGGCGAGCGACGCCCGCGCCATCGTGCTGACCGGCGCGGGCGGCAACTTCTGCTCGGGCGGCGACATCAGATCCTTCGATCCGGGCGCCCCGCTGGTCGAGATCCGCGACCGGTTGAACCGGCTGCACCGCGTCGCGAGGATTCTGCTGACCGGAAAGAAGCCGGTCGTCGCCGCGGTCGACGGCTATGCCTTCGGAGCCGGCGTCTCGCTGGCACTCGCCTGCGACCACGTCGTCGCGGCGAGCGACTCCCGCTTCTGCGCCAGCTTCAACCGCGTCGCGTTGATGGGCGATCTCGGCCTCCTCTATACGCTGCCGCTCCGTGTCGGCATGGGCAAGGCGCGCGAGCTCCTGATGCTGGGCGAGATCGTCGAGGCGGCCGACGCGCTGAAGATCGGCCTGGTCGACCAGCTCGTCGAGCCGGGACAGGTGCTCAAGGCCGCCATCGAGCGCGCGAAGCTCTTCGCCGCCTCCCCGCCGGTCGCGCTGGCGATGACCAAGTCGGCGCTGGCCCGCATGCCGGCCACGCTGGACGAGGTCCTGCAGATGGAGCTCGACGGGCAGAGCGCCCTGTTCCAGACCGCCGATCATGCCGAAGGCCGAGCCGCCTTCCTCGAGAAGCGGGCACCCCGGTTCCAAGGCCGCTAGCAAAGCCGCGACGCCGCCTGTAAAAGGCCGCGCCATGACCGAGACCTTCACCGTCGCCGTCCCCGGCGCCAGCCTCGCCGTCGAAGCCAAAGGCAGCGGCCGTACGGTCGTCTTCCTCCATGCCGGCGTCGCCGACCTGCGCATGTGGCAGGCCGAGATGGATGCGCTCGCCTCGACCCACCGCGTCGTCGCCTATGACCGCCGCGGCTTCGGCAGGACCTCGGCTTCGGCGCAGGCCTATTCGCATGTCGACGACCTGAAGGCCGTGCTCGACCGGCTCGGCAAGGAGCCCGTGATCCTGGTCGGCTGTTCCCAGGGTGGCCGTATCTCGATCGACTTCGCCCTGATGTACCCCGAGCGCGTTGCCGGCCTCGTGCTGGTGGCGCCAGCCGTCAGCGGCGCACCGAGCCCCGCGTCATATCCGCCTTCCATCGCCGCCCGCATCGAGGAGATCGAGCAGGCGGAGGAGGAAGAGGACATCGACCGCATCAACGCCCTTGAATCCTGGCTCTGGCTCGACGGCCCGACCAGCCGCGAAGGCCGCGTGCACGGCGCCGCCCGCGACCTGTTCCTAGACATGAACGCGATCGCACTCGCCCAGGACGACGTCGGCGAGGAGCGGAAGTCGCCGCCGGCGATGCCGCGTCTCGGCCAGCTCACGATGCCGACGCTGGTGATCTGGGGCGATCTCGACTTCGAGCACATCCAGCGCCGTTCGGCCGAGATCGCCGCGACCGCACCGAAGGGCGAGGCCTTCCTGATCCCCGACACTGCTCATTTCCCGAACCTGGAGCAGCCGAAGATGTTCGGCGACCGGCTCCGGCAGTTTCTCGACCGGCTCTAGACGCGGCGGAAACGCCAGGCGCCGTCGGACGCCAGCTCGCGCACGGCGCCGCCGCGCGCCCGCAGCAGGTTGATGTGCGAGAGCGTCTCGCCGATCGCGAATCCGGTCTGGTGCTGGTCGAGCGGGCGGGTGAAGAGCCCCCGCGCGATCTCCATCGTCGTCTTCGGTCCGTCCAGCAGCGAGGAGAGCTTGTCGAGCCGCTCCTCGTGATGCTCACCGAGCTCGTCGATCCGCTCACGCAACCCCCGGAACGGCTCGTTGTGCGAGGGCAGGATCAGGGTATCGCCCGGCAGCGCACGGATGCCGCGCAGCGAGACGAGAAAATCTTCGAGCGGATTGGCCTCCGGCTCGTTCGGCCAGACGCTGACGTTGGGCGAGATGCGCGGAAGCACCATGTCGCCGGCGATCAGCAGCTTCTCTTCCACACAGTAGAGGCAGGCATGCTCCGGCGCGTGGCCGAGGCCGATCACGACGCGCCAGGCGCGCCCGCCGATCCTGATCTCGTCGCCTTCGCGGATGCGCCGGAACGCACGCGGGATCTCGCCGACGCGTTTGGCATAGACGCCGACGCCCGTCCGCACGAAGTCGATATACTCGGCTGGCGCGCCGGCCTTCCCGTAGAATGCGACCTGCTGATCGATCATGCCGGGACCTGCGTCCTGCTTCAGCACACGGGCCTGCAGCCACTCGGCGCGGGTCATCCAGAGCTCGACGCCGAAGCGATCGGTCAGCCAGCCGGCAAGTCCCGCATGGTCCGGATGGAAATGCGTGCAGATCAGGCGGACGACCTTACGGCCGGCGAGCGGGCCAGAAAACAGCCGGTCCCAGAGCCCGCGGGTGGTGTCGTCGGCGATCCCGGTATCGACCAATGTCCAGCCGCTCTCGTCCTCCAGCGCCCACAGATTGATGTGGTTCAGCGCGAAGGGCAGCGGCATGCGGATCCAGAGGATGCCGGGAGCGACCTCCTTCACGGTCGCCGGTTCCGGGCGGCCCTCGAACGGATAGGAAAGCGTGGCGGCCACGGACTCGTCCTCGACGCTGGGGAGGGCCGGGTTATAGCATGGCGCCCCTGCGGCTGAAGGAGCCCCGATTTGAGCGACACATCGCCGCTCACGCTGGCACTCGGTGACGACTACCCGGAGATCCGCGCCGAGGTGGCGAAGATCTGCGACGGTTATCCCGGTGCCTATTGGCGCGAGCTGGAAGAGGCCCAGGCCTATCCGGAAGCGTTCGTCCGTGCGCTGACGGAGTCCGGGTATCTCGGCGCCCTGATCCCCGAAGCTTTCGGTGGCGCGGGCCTGCCGCTCCGCGCCGGCGCGGTGATCCTGGAGACGATCCATCGCGAGGGCTGCAACGCCGGCGCCTGCCACGCACAGATGTACATCATGGGGACGCTGCTCCGGCACGGCAGCGACGCGCAGAAGCAGCGCTACCTTCCCGACATCGCCGCCGGCAGGCTCCGCCTCCAGGCTTTCGGCGTGACCGAGCCGACCTCGGGCTCCGATACGCCGTCGCTCAAGACCCGCGCGGTCAAGCAAGGAAACAAGTACGTCGTCCACGGGCAGAAGGTCTGGACCAGTCGCGCC
>JBGALV010000079.1:0-24744 GCA_044223515.1 Alphaproteobacteria bacterium | reverse complement strand
CGATCCCGGCAGTGAACCCGATCGTCACGGGATAGGGGATGTATTTGACGTACGTCCCCAGCCTGAGGAAACCGATGAGCAGCAGCAGGAGGCCGGCAATCAGGGTCGCCAGCAGCAGCCCATCGACGCCGTGCCGTTCGACCGTGGCCGCCACCAGCACGATGAAGGCGCCAGCCGGCCCGCCGATCTGGAAGCGGCTGCCGCCGAGCAGCGAGACGAAGAAGCCGCCGATGATGGCGGTGTAGAGGCCGCGCTCCGGCCCGACGCCCGAGGCGATGGCGATCGCCATCGAGAGAGGCAGGGCGACGATGGCGACGGTGAGGCCAGCGACGATGTCGGCACGCAGCTCCGCGAAGCCGTAGCGCTCGCGGAGGATCGTGACGAGCTTCGGCGTGAAGAGTTCCGCGAAGCTCGGTCCGGCCGGCGCCGTCACGCACGACCTCGCATGGCCTTGGAGGCCTTCGGTTCCTTGAAGCGGACACCGCGGCCGCCGCTACCGCTGGTCGCATTGTCGCTGATCAGCTCGATGCCGGAGCGGTTCAGGGCCTCGACGACCTTGGTCAGGGTATCGATGACGCCGCGAACGGTGCCTTCGCTCGCCTCCATGCGCTGGATCGTGGGCAGGGAGACGCCGGCAAGCTCGGCAAGCTCGCGCTGGTCGATATCGAGAAGGGCCCTGGAGGCCCGCATCTGCGCGGCGGTGATCACGAGACGGCGTCCCCACAGGAACAGAGGATTACCGTCCAGAATGTTAGAACTAACGTGCCAACATTGTATAGTGATATTTTTTACATCATTTAAAAAACATCAGGCGCTGCTGACGAAACTGTCCATCACCTTCTTCATGCCCGCATGCTCGAACTCGATCTCGAGCTTGTCGCCGTCGACGGCGCGGACGGTCCCATAGCCGAATTTCTGGTGGAAAACGCGGGTGCCCGGAGGAAACCCGCCCGAGCGCTTCGGCGTCAGGTTGACGGCGCGCCCTTCGATCAGCGGTGCCTGACGCCGCGGCTGGTTGAGCCAGGCAGCGGGGCGCGACTCGTAGATCGCGCCGGCGTAACTGCCGCCGACGGCCGAACCGCCGAAAAGCCCGGACTCGGCCTCGACCTCGATCGCGTCGGCCGGCAGCTCGGCGATGAACCGCGAGGGCACGCTCGACTGCCACATGTTGTGGATGCGGCGGTTGGCGGCATGAGTGACATAGGCGCGCTTGCGGGCGCGCGTGAGGCCGACATAGGCGAGCCGACGCTCCTCTTCGAGCCCGGCATTGCCCGACTCGTCCAGCGCGCGCGGATGCGGGAACAGCCCCTCCTCCCAGCCCGGGAGGAAAACCGAGTCGAACTCGAGACCCTTGGCGGCGTGCAGCGTCATCAGGCTGATCTGCTGACCCGGATCGACCTCGTCGATGTCCATCACCAGCGACACGTGCTCGAGGAACGAGGCCAGGCTCTCGAACTCGCCGATCGCGCGCACGAGCTCCTTCAGGTTCTCGAGCCGGCCCGGCGCCTCGGCCGACTTGTCCTGCTGCCAGTGCGCCGTGTAGCCGCTCTCGTCCAGCACGGTCTGCGCCAGGTCGGCGGGACCGACGCCGTCGACCATCTGGCGCCAGCGGGCGAAGTCCTCGACCACCGTCGAGATCGCACGGCGGGCGGCGGGCTTCAGCTCGTCGGTGCCGGCCATCGCCGAGGCCGCTGCCAGCAGCGGAATCCCTTGCGCGCGGGCAAGCCTGTGCAAGGTCTGCACGGTGGCCTGGCCGATGCCGCGCTTCGGCGTGTTGATGATGCGCTCGAAGGCGAGGTCGTCGTCCGGCTGCTGGACCACGCGGAGATAGGCCATCGCGTCCCGGATCTCGAGCCGTTCGTAGAAGCGCTGCCCGCCGATCACGCGATAGTTGAGGCCGAGCGTGATGAAGCGCTCCTCGAACTCGCGGGTCTGGAAGCCGGCGCGTACCAGGATCGCTATCTGCCCGAGTTGAAGCCCTTTCCGCTGCAGCGCCTCGATCTCGTCGCCGACGCGCCTAGCTTCGTCCTCGCCGTCCCAGACGGCCATGACCTTGACGTTGTCACCGGCCTCGGCTTCGGTCCACAGGGTCTTGCCGAGGCGATCCTTGTTGTTCGCGATCAGATGCGAAGCAGCCGCGAGGATCGCCGGGGTCGAGCGGTAGTTCTGCTCGAGCCGGATCACCTTGGCGCCGGGGAAGTCCGCTTCGAAGCGGAGAATGTTGCCGATCTCGGCACCGCGCCAGCCGTAGATCGACTGATCCTCGTCGCCGACGCAGCAGATGTTGTGGCGGCCCTGCGCCAGCAGACGCAGCCAGAGATACTGCGCCACATTGGTGTCCTGGTACTCGTCGACCAGCAGGTAACGGAACTGCCGCTGGTATTGCCCGAGCACCTCGGCATCCGCCTGGAACAGCGCGACCGCATGCATCAACAGATCGCCGAAATCGGCGGCGTTCAGCGTCTTCAGGCGCTGCTGATACGCCGCATAGATCTGCGGCAGCTTGCCCCCGGCGAGGTCGCCCGCCTCGGCGGCCCCGACCTTCTCTGGCGGCAGCGCCCGATCCTTCCAGCGCTGGATCACCGTCATCAGCACGCGCGCCGGCCAACGCTTGTCGTCGACGCCCTCGGCCTCCAGCACCTGCTTGAGCAGCCGGATCTGGTCGTCGGCGTCGAGAATGGTGAAGTTCGACTTGAGGCCCACCAGCTCCGCATGCTTGCGGAGGATCCGGGTGCAGAGCGCGTGGAAAGTACCGAGCCATACCTGCTCGACGGAGGGGCCGATGATGTTGGCCACCCGCTCGCGCATCTCGCGCGCAGCCTTGTTGGTGAAGGTGACCGCGAGGATGTTCCAGGGCCGCGCCGCCCCCGACGCCAGCAGATGGACGAGCCGGGTCGTCAGCACGCGGGTCTTGCCGGTGCCGGCGCCGGCCAGCACCAGGACGGGCCCGTCCACCGTCTCGACGGCACGACGCTGCGCCTCGTTGAGGCCGGCAAAATAGGGGGGAAGCTGCGGCGCGGCCGGCAGCGGCTGGGAAGTCATCAGGCCAATATAGGCGCGACGGCGCCCGAATCTAACCCGCGCTCTCGCCCTCGACGACGAGCCGGTTCCGGCCCTGGCGCTTGGCGGCATAGAGCGCCGAATCGGCGCGGGCGACCAATGCCGCCTGCGTCTCGCCCGGCCGATGAAGGGCGGCACCGATCGAGATCGTGATCCCCCCCAGGCCCTCGCCCGTGGTGCGCCGGACGATCTTGCGCGCTGCCAGCGTGGTGCGGATCCGCTCGGCGATCGGGCGCGCCGCCCTGAGATCGGTCCGCGGCAGGACCACGGCGAATTCCTCGCCGCCGTAGCGGGCAGGAAGGTCGCCGTCGCGGACGCAGTCGGTCAGCGTGCGAGCCACGAGCCTCAACACCTGGTCGCCCACCAGATGGCCATGGGTGTCGTTGAAACGCTTGAAGTGATCGATGTCGACCATGAGCAGCGTCAGCGGTTCCTCGCGCTCGACCGCATCGGCGATCGCATTGCGGACCGTCTGATCGAAGCGCTTGCGGTTGGCGATGGCGGTCAGGGCGTCGGTCTCGGCCTGCTCGCGCGCCTCGCCCAGGCTCTGGCGGAGGCCGTCGATCTCCGACCCTGCGGCCCGCAGATGAGCCTGCATGTCGCGATTGAGCGCCGCCATGCGGTGAGTTTCCGCGACCAGGCGGGAGAGGATGCCGCCGATCTCTCCGCCCTTGAGCTCGGTCGCCGCATCGGCCAGCGCACCATGGTAGGCCTCGGCGCCTCGGGCCTGCATGGAGACCTGATCCATCAGGCGCGCCAGCAGCGTGTCGACGTTCTCCGACGCCTCCAGAACCTCCGTGGTCTCGACGTCCTGGGCGAAGAAGCGGCGGTGTATTTCGGCGGTCAGCGCGGCGTCGGCCGGACGGCCGCCGGCGATCAGCAGGTCGACCGCCTTCTTCAGCGTCGGCGGCCGGTTGCTGAAATAGGCGTACCAGACGATGAAGCTCTCGGGCGTCGGCGGGATGCCGAGCACCGTCATGCGCGTCAACGCATTGCGGGCGAAGAAATCCGCCTGCTCCCGATCCTGCACCGAGCCCCCTGCGACGGCGGCTTCCGGCCGCTCGTCCTTGCCCTCGGACGTAGCCAATCGGGCGTGCGGACTCAAGTCCGTTCCGGCTTCGGGGGCCGCGGCTGCCCGATCGCCCGGCCGAGTTCCGGCGGGAATCCGCGGGCGCGGTCCTTTGCCACGGCATCCTCCAACCGCCGACGCACCGGCTCAGGGAACGGCGCCGAGCGCCGCGTCGCGAGATCGACGTTGAGTCCGATGAACTCGGCCGCGGCGGCTCGATAGCCTTTCTCGGCGTGGAACATCTCGAGGAAGTAGCGGAGCTTCTTTTCGCTCGCCTCGACCACCCAGGAGTCGAAGCGGAGCGGATCGCCCTGCAGCACCTCGCGGCCGTAGATGACGTGGGCCTCGACCACGAAGAAGCCCTGGTTGGTCGCCTCGCGATGGGCGTGGCCGAGACCGACGCGGTCGAACATCACGTCGCTCGCCCGGTCGAAGGCGAGCACGTAGTAGGCCACGTTCATGTGGCCGTTGTAGTCGATCCACTCCGGCCGGACATGGTCGCGATAGTCGCCGAGCCAAGCATCGTTCATGACGATTCCTCTAGCGTATTGGCCCTTCCTTCGAAAGCCGCTAGCGTCGGGACATGCTCGCAGGCGCTCTCGGCTGGCTCGGTCGCCACGGCAAGACCATGCTCGCCGCCGGTGTCTTCCTCGGCCTCGCCCTCCCGCCGCTGGCCCAACTCTTCCGGCCGCTACTAACTCCGTCGGTCGTGATCCTGCTGGCGCTGACGCTGCTCCGAATGGACTGGTCGGTGCTCTCGGGCCAGCTCAGGCGCCCGATGCCCGCCTTCCTGCTCGTCGTCTGGCTGCTGACGGTCTCCCCGGCGTTGATGGCGGCCGCCACGAAGCTCGGCGGCCTGCCCGCCGGCCTCGCCGAGGTGATGCTGCTGTGGGCGGCCTCGCCACCTCTGATCGCGGCACCGTCGATCGCGGTGCTGCTGGGACTCGACGGCGCGCTCGCTCTCGTCGGCACGGTTCTCGCCACCTTCGTCATGCCGCTGACATTGCCGCCGCTGGCGTTGCTGCTCGCCGGCATAGATCTCGGCCTCGACGTCGCCGCGCTGTTCCTGAGGCTGGCGCTTCTCACCTTCGGCGCCCTCGTCATCGCGCTCGCCGGACGCCGGGTCTTCGGCGCCGCGGCCATCGCCGCGCATCCGCAGCGAATCGACGGTGCCATCGTCCTCACCCTTCTCGTCTTCGCGGTCGCGGCGATGGATGGAATCACCGCCGCCGCGATCGCCGAGCCGCTTCGAGTGGGCGGCTTCGTCGCCGCCGCTTTCGCCGCGAACCTGTCGTTCCAGGTGCTCGGCGCGGCCGTCTTCGCGTGCCTGCCGCGGCGCACCGCGCTCGCCCTCGGCGTCACCAGCGGCAACCGCAACCTTGCCATCCTCGTAGGCTCGCTCGGGGCCTCGGCGCCGCCGGACGTTTTCCTCTATTTCGCCGCCGGGCAATTGCCTATTTATCTGCTGCCGAGCCTGCTTGCCCCGATCTACCGGAGATTGGCGGACTTGCAACGCAGACGATAGGGGGCCGAGTGTCGAGTTCACCCGCCAGGGGCCGAATCTAGCAGATGGCGAACGCGCTCTCGAAGACGCGTGGCGGCGGCGCGTGGGCGAGACGCGGCTTGATCGTGCTGGGTACCGGCGTGGCGGCGATCGGGTCATACCCTTTCACGCTCGGCGACCCGCAACCCATCCGCGACATGGTGGCTCAGGGCATCCTCGTCTTCGGTGCCATCTGCGTGGTGATCGACCTGTTCATGTCGCGGCGCATCCGCCGCTCCGGCGGCGTGCAGGCGATACGCACCGGCATCGGCACGGGGCCGAAGGCCGCCGGCAGCCGCTTCTGGATCCAGGGCGACGGCATGCGCTACGCCCAGCGCTTCGACGATGCGATCCGGCACTACAAGGAAGCGGTGTCGCTGCTGCGCGAGGCCAAGGATCCGCAGGGCGTGGGCCTGGCCATGCTGGGCCAGGGCGAGGTCGCCGAGGCGCAGACCCGCTACGCCGATGCACAAAGCCTCTACGCCGACGCCCAGCAGCAATTCGTCGAGGCGAAGGACGAACGCGGCCAGATCAAGGCGCTGCTTCTGCAGGGCCGGGCGCAGACCCGCCAGAACGCCTTCGAACCGGCGCGCGGCTTCTACGACCAGGCGCGCGAGATGTCCGTCAGGAGCGCCGATCGCTATTCCGAAGGCGAGGCGAGCCTGGCGCTCGCCGAGATCTCAGCCCGCCAGGGCAAGCCCGAAGAGGCGATGACCGGGTTCGACTTCGCCCGCTTCGCCTTCAGCCAGTCCGGCGATCGATCGGGCGAGGCGCACTCGCTGACCTGTCGTGCCGACCTCGAACGGGCGCGCCGCAACAGCTCCGAAGCCGTTACCCGCTACGAGCGCGCGCTCACCATCTACAAGACCGTCAGCGACCCGGTCGGCGAAGGCGTCGTCCGCCAGTCGCTGGCGGAAATCCTCCGGATGATGGAGCGGCCCCGCGAGGCGAAGGACTCGGCGGTCGCGGCCGTCGAGCAGTTCAAGATCGCCGGCCGGCGCTTCGGCGAGGGCGAGTTGCTCTCAGGCCGCGGCGACCTCAAGCGTGCGACGCTTCGCTTCGTCAACGCCCGCGCCTCGGCGGCGCAATGCACGAACATGTTCGTCGAGGCCAAGGATAAGTCGGGCGAGGCGCGGGTCCATATCGGCATCGCCGAGCTCGAGCGCCTGATCGGCAACCTGAACGAGGCCCGCAGCCAGTACGAGAAGGGCCGCGCGCTCGGCCGCAGCGCGCAGGACACGACGATCGAGGCCGAGGCGATGAAAGGCCTCGGACACATCGAGCGCCAGGGCGGTAGCGCCCGCCAGGGACATGAGCTCATGCGCGGCGCCTATGTTCTCTATCGCGCGATCGGTGGCCAGCGCGAGCAGGCACAGGCACTTCTCGATCTGGGCCAGCTCGACGGCCTGCTCGACAACGGCGACCTCGCCAAGGTCAACTTCACCCATGCGCGCGCCATGTTCGGGCGCATCGGCGACAAGGCCGGCGAGGCGACCTCGATGCGCGCGATCGGCGATCTCGACGCCGCCCGCGGCCGGCTCGACGCCGCCTGCCTCGCCTACAGCGAAGCCCGCATGCTTTACCAGATGATTGGCGACCGGGTGGCTGAAGCCGACGTGCTGACGATGGTCGGCATCGCCTGCGTCGAGAGCGAGCGCCAGACCGCCATCTCTGCGATCAACTACGCGGCCCGCCTCTACCGCGCCGTCGGCTGCGTCGAGTGGCAGCGCCGGCTGCTGGCATACCTGGGCCGGCTCCGCTGATGCGCTGGGTCCTGGTTGCGCTGCTGGCGCTGGCGCCGGCGACCGCTCTAGCCTGCGCCGATTTCGCCAAGGCGCCGTCGAGCCGCTGGTCGACGGCGCGCGACGACGGCGTGTCCTGGCTGGTGACACCCTGCGGCGACAAGATGCTTTCGCTCGGCGTCAACGTCATCGACGGCGGCGCCTCGTATCCGACGCCTGAGCGTCGCTACCACTGGAGCCACACCGACCCGAGCCTGGTCGAGTGGGCAAAGCGCAACCGAGGCCGTCTGCTCGACTGGGGCTTCAACACCGCCGGCGGCTGGTCGCTCGACTCCAGAAGCCTCGACCTGCCGTTCACGCCAAACCTCGAGCTCGGCCGCAACTCACGCTTCCACTGGTTCGATCCCTACGCGCCTGAAACCGCGATCCGCGCGCGCGAGCTCGCGAAAAAGCTGGTCGAACCCTATCGCGGCGATCCGCGCCGCATCGGCTACTACACCGACAACGAGGTCGGCTGGTGGCGCGGCGCCCTGTTCGCCTTCTACGTCCAGGAGCCGCCGCGGAGCATCACCAAGCAGCGGATGATCGAAGCGCTGAGCGCCCACTACAAGGACGACTTCGCCCGCTTCGCCCGAGACTTCATACCGCCGAAAGGGATCGCGTCTTTCGCCGATCTGCTGACGAGCGAAGGCGAGCCTGTGCGCCTCAAGCCGGGCGGGCGCGGCATAGATTTCGTCCGGATCTGGGCCAAGCAGATCTCCGGCCTCTACTACAAGACGATGGCCGAGGCGCTGAAAGCGGCAGATCCCGACGCCCTCTTCCTCGGCGACCGCTTGCCGATCTACTACGACCCCGATGCGGTCGCGGCGATGGCGCCCTACGTCGACGTGATCTCGACCAACTACAACGTCGACGCGCCCGATGGCTGGCTCGCCCGCTACTTTTTCGAGGGGTTGGCAAAGATCACCCAGCGCAAGCCGGTGCTGATCTCCGAGTGGTTCTTCGCCGCCCGCGAGAACCGCTCGGGCAACCGCAACAATGGACACCTGATGACGGTCGGCACGCAGGCCGAGCGCGCAGCCGGTGCCGGGGCCGCGACGCGACGGTTCGCGCAGCTCCCCGACGTCGTCGGCGTCCACTGGTTCCAGTTCCACGACCATCCGCCCGGCGGCCGCTCCGACGGCGAGGACTACAATTTCGGCCTGGTAGACATCGCCGACCGGCCCTACGAGGGATTGGTCGCCGAGCTGACCAAGGCCAACCGCGAGGCGGCAACGCTGCACGCGAAGCCCGGACAGCCGCCTTCGCGGGCCCGGACCTCGCTGCCGCGCGCGCAGATCAAGCTCGACGACGCGGTGCTGACCGACTGGCCGAAATCGCGGGCGCTGCTGCCGCCGCTGATCGCGCAGCCGGGCGAAGTCGCCTTCGGCGAGGCCTATGCGGCGTGGAGCGGCGAAGGCCTGTCGCTGGCATTGATCGGCATGGACTACTACGACCTCGATCTGCTGGCCTATGGCGAGGAGTACCCTCGGAACGAGGCCTTCCGCGTCGATCTCGGCGTCGATGCCGGCAAGGGTGCGCAGCGCTTCCGCATACACGTCCTGCCGCCGCGCGACGGCATCGCCGGCGGCTCGCAGGGCATGCGCGCCGAGATCTGCCGGGTGGAGGAGAGCGCCTGCGTGCCAGTCGCCGGCGGCGAGGTCCGCTATTTCGGCTCCGACCAGCCGCGAATCACCTTCGAAGCGACGATCCCGTGGCGCGCCCTCGGGACTTCCGGCCCGCCGTCGGACGGCATCGCCTTCGACCTCGCGGTCGTCGCCTGGTATCGATCGCGCTGGATGTCGCTGACCGGTCGCCCGCCCCAGCTGGTGATGAACGATCCCACGCGCTGGAAGTTCTACACGCTCGACGGCCGCTAGACCGTACTTAGCGCTCACCGGCCTCGCGACGATATGCCTCCAGCTTCTCGCGATATCCCTGAGCGTCGCCGTATTCGAGGAAGTCCGGATAGCGACGATGCGGCGAGCGGATCAGCTTGGCGTGCTTGATCGGGCACCAGAACTGCTCGGTACGGCTGGCAATCTCGCGCGCATAGGCGATGACGCCGTTCGAATAGCCGCAATAGACGCAGTTGAGTTTCTCGATGGCGTTCAGATATCCGAGCCTATGCCGGTCGATGGCGATGTAGTCGGCCCGCCGGACGCGGTGGATGCCGCAGATCGGAAACGTCACCCGCTGATGCAGGGTCGCGAGCAAGTCCAGCAGCGCGATCGGGAAGATCACCAGGTAGGTCGCCAGCGCCACCAGAAGGTAGATAGGGCTCGCACGCCACACATAGGCGAAGACGCCGATCCGGTAGCCTCGATGCTGCCCACGATCCGGGCCGGGAAGGCCGGCAGGAGCCGTGCGTTCGGTGCGCTTCTGCTCATCGTCGATCGCGGCGTCGAGCTCGCGCTCGAGCCGCCGGAGGCGGGCCCTGAGATCGGCAATCCTGTCGTCCATGGTCGCCGTCCCCGTAGCTGGCCGGCAAGAGTTCCCGGCCCGCCCTCAGCATAGGGGGAGTGGCGGAGGGTTGATACGCTTCAGGCACTCAGGAAGTCGTTGACCACCTTGGCGACGAAGCGCTCGTCCTCGGGATTGGCCAGCGGATTGCCGGCACGATGTCCCCAGATCGACTTGATCGGGACCAGCTTCGCGTTTGGCATACCGGCGACCTCGATCTCGTTGTCGGCGACCTGGAAGTAGAGGTCGTGATCGCCCGGCATCACCAGCGCAGGACAGGTGATGCCCTTGAGCGCCGCCTTGAAATCGCCCTTGTACTTGTCGTTGGCGGAGATGTCGCCGTACTGCCAGGTCCAGAGCTGGGCCAGCAGGTTGTTGGCGTCGCGCCGTAGGAAATAATTGGCTTCCCAGCCGTGCACGAGGAAGTCCTCGAGCGAAGCGAAGCCCTGCGTCAGGTAGACCTTCTCGCGATACCACGTCTGCGAGATCGCCCAGCTGGCATAGACCCGCGCCATGGCGCGGAATCCGCGGACCGGCGTGCGGTGGAACCAGCCGTCCTGGAACGCCTCGTCGGCGGTCAGCGCCGCGCGCACGCCTTCGAGGAACACCTTGTTGTGCTCGGAGGTCTTGGCCGAGGTGCATAAGCACATGATGCGGCCCACGGCCTCCGGGAACAACGCGCCCCAGTGATAGGCCTGCTGGCCGCCCATCGACCAGCCATAGACGGCCTTCACCTTCTCGACGCCGAAGACCTCGCGCATCATCCGGCGCTGGGTCACGACGTTGTCGTAGACGGAGACGTTGGGGTAGCGGCCCTTGTCGAGCGGGGGCGCCACGTTGCTGGGCGACGTCGAGAGGCCGTTGCCGAACATGTTCGGGATCACGACGAAGTACTTCGACGGATCGAGGATGCCGCCCGGCTTGATCAGCCAGTCGATGTCGTTGTGCTGGGCCGAGTACGAGGTCGGGTAGACGATGACGTTCGACTTGTCGGGCGCGAGATTGCCGTAGGTCGAATAGACGATCCTGGCCCCTTTGAGCGTGATGCCGGACTGGAGGACGACGTCGCCGGCCTCGAAGGTCTGTACGTTCCCGCTCATGGTCGCCCCGTGATCCTGCGCAGGATCTGCTTCTGGGTTTCGAAATAGCTCGGCGCCACGTGGGCGAAGCGATCACCGATCTCCTTGTGCGCCTGCGGCAGGCGGAAGAACGGGATCGACGGGTAGAGATGGTGCTCGGCGTGATAGGGCATGTTCCAGTGCACGAGATGCACCGGCCAGCTCTTGAGCGTCGTGCGCGTGTTGGTGAGGCCGTTGTCGTCCGAGCTGCAAAGCGTGTGCTCGGAGAGCAGCATGACGCGGAGGATCGGCTGCGCCAAAACGACCGGGAGGAGCCAGAAGATCCACGGGCCGGCCGGATCGAACCACGACCAGATCGCAAGCACGCCGAAGAACAACGCCAGCATGGCGATCACCGAGCGGCGGACAGCAGCCCGCTCGCGTTCGGGGATGTAGGGAAAGCCGTCCCATTCGTCGCGGAGGATGCGGCCGTAGAAATCGAAACGGCTCGCGTAGTAGCCCCAGCCGCTGATGCGGACGACGTACTGCCAGACCGTCTGCGGCAGCGGTCCGCCCAACTCGGGGTCCTTCAGCGGATCCTGGGTATGGCGGTGATGGGCGTAGTGGAAAAGCCGGTAGAAGGTCGAGTTGATCAGCGTCGGCACGCTGGCGATCCATCCCAGCACGACATTGAGCTGCCGGCTCTTGAACGCGGTGTAGTGGACGCTCTCGTGCACGGGCGCGAACAGCGCGATCAGGAACCAGCCGTGCAGGAGCATGGCCGGCAGCACCCACCAGGTGCCACGAGTCCAGGCGACCAGGGTCGCCCCGGCGGCGATCAGCAGCCAATGGACCGTGTAGCGCGCCAGACCCTGCAGATCGGATCGATCGCTCAGGCGCTTGAGGTCGGCCGGGGCGAGCACCCGGTCTGGGCGACCGGTGACGACGGTCTCGGCAGTCAGAAGCATGAAACCCTCCCCCGGCCGGGATTATGACCGGGGCCGCGAGGAGGAGGCAATCCGCCCCTAGCCGGTGGAGCGAGCCATGGCGGCGATCTCGTAGACGATGCTGGCCAGCGCGGCACCGGCGATCCCGAAGACCAGCTCGTCCCAGGGATCACCAAGCGCGATCTCGACCACGACGAAGACCAGGTCGCCGAAGACGGCCCCGACCAGGAAGCCGATCGCGGCGGCGATCAGTAGGCCTCGGGCGTGCCGGGACAGGCCATTCCAGGTCTCGCGTATCATCGCCCCATAGTCGCTGTTTCGAAGAAAGCGGTCACTAATTACCGCACCGCGACTTCAGCGGGCACCTGCCAGACCATGTTCTCCTGGAGCGGCCAGATCGGACTCCGGAGATTGGTCCAGGGCAGCCGCTGCAGCACCGGGGTGGTGAGGCCGGGGGAGTCGACCTCGAGGATCTGCTCGTCGGCGAAGATGTCGTTGAAGCCGGCACGGAAGTGGCCGCGCGACTTGACCACGACACAGCGCATGTCGCGCACCTTGATGCCGATGTGCTCGATCATCTCGGTGTCGAGGCACTGCTGGCGGTTGGTGATGAAGACGACGTCGATGCGGCCGTCGAGCCGGAGCCACGCGGTCTGGCCGAGGCTGCCCTTGCGACCGCCCATGGTGCCACGCCGCCCGATGAACTCGCCGTCGCTCAGGCCCATCACCTGCGCCGGCGCGGTGAGCTTGCCCGAGAGCTTGTTGGTCTCGTCGCGGTTGAGCTCAGCGGTGAAGCGTGCGCCGACGCCGAGCTTATGGGCCTCGGCCGCCAGCAGCGGATCGTTGAAGATCCCGTAGGCGGTACGGTCGATGCCGTTCTCGAGGAAAGCCTTCAGCACGTGGATCGTGTTGCCGCGGCCGCCGCCGCCGGGATTGTCGGCACAGTCGGCGAAGAGCAGCGGCTTCTTCGAGGGATCGGCCAGCACCGCCTTCACGCGGCGCACCGCCTCGTCGATCTCCATCACCTTCGGCCGCAGGCGGTCGCGCTGGTCCCAGAGATACTGCGCCAGCTCCTTCGCCAGATCGTCGGCCGCCTTCTGGTTCTCGCGCGCGGTGACGATCACGCTCATGCCGGTCTTCGGCGAGTCGGCGAAGCTGCAGTTGCCGAGTACGGAGACGTTGAGGATCGACCCCTTGACCGCCTTCTGCCCCTTGGCGATCGCCTCACCGTACGGGCCTCGGTCGGAGAGCAGCGAGACCTGCGGCGGCAGGATCGGCACCTGGATGAAAGCCTTCGCGGTCTTCACGCCCGAGAGCAGCTCGCGTATCGCGAACGCCGCCTCCCGCCCGCGCTCGACCATGTCGATATGCGGGTTGGTCAGATACGAGATAAGGACGTCGGTGTTCTTGACCATCGCATTCGAGACGTTGGCGTGCAGGTCGAGCGTGGCGACAATCGGGATCTTCGGCCCGACCACCTTGCGGATCAGCGCGAAGATCGTGCCGTCGGGATCGATGTCGACGGTGGCACCGGCTGCACCATGGTCCTGGACGTAGATGCCGTCGAACGGCATCGCCGCCTTGAGGCGCTCCTCCAGGATCTTCAGGAACTTGTCGAGAAAGGCCTGGTCCATCGGGCCCGAGGCGCCGGCCGAGGTGTAGAACAGCGGCACCGGCGTCCAGGCCCCGCCCGCGTTCATGCCGGAGATGAAGCCGACGAACCCGCCGGGCTCGCGCGGCGCCTTCGCGGCGGCGTCGTTCAGGATTGCCTCGCCGTCCATCCAGGTGCGGCGGAAATCGGCCTCGGTCGCGACCGGCGCGAAGCCGTTGGTCTCAAGGATGAACCCGAGCAATGCGATGCGCGGCGGCGCCATGTTCCCCTCCGTCTCGCTGGGCTGCTTCGACTATACTCCCGCGATCATCGGCCATCCCGCCGGAGCCTTCCATGCCGAGCGTCCTCACCACGGAACAACGCCAGCAGTTCGACCGGGACGGGTATTTCCTGGTCCGGGGTCTCTTCGACGACGAGGAGACACGGCTGCTGCGGGAAGCGATGGAGACCGATCCGACGGTCCGCGCCAACTTCTACAACCGCGGGGACTCCGAGGGCCTCGTCACGCGCATGGTGACCTGGAACCAGCCCGGCGACGGCGTCTACGGCCTCGCCGCACGTTCCGAGAAGATGGTCGACACCATGGAGGACCTGCTCGGCGGCGAGGTCTACCACTACCATTCCAAGCTGACCGCGAAGGAACCGCATGAGGGCGGCGCCTGGGAATGGCACCAGGACTACGGCTACTGGTACCACAACGGCTGCCTGTTCCCGCTGATGGCCTCCTGCATGATCGCGCTCGACCGCAGCGACCGGAACAACGGCTGCCTGCAGGTACTCAAGGGATCGCATCTGATGGGGCGCCTCGACCACGGCCTGCTCGAAGGACAGCAGGTCGGCGCCGATCTCCGCCGCGTCGAGGAGGCGAAGAAGAGCCTGGAGCTCGTCTATGCCGAGATGGATCCGGGCGACGGCCTTTTCTTCCACTGCAACACGCTGCACCGGTCCGACCAGAACCGCTCGGCCAACCGGCGCTGGACGATGATCTGCTGCTACAACGCCGCCCGGAACAATCCCTACCGGGCGCATCACCACCCGTTCTATACGAAGCTCGACAAGGTGCCTGACACGGCGATCAGGGCCGCCGGCGCCCGCTTCGCCGATCCCAAGCTCGACCAGGCCTTCCTCAAGAAGCCGGTCGCGCCTGCCGAGCTGACCAAGGTCGTCGGCAAGGCTTTCAACGGCTGATTGTACCCTCGCACCTCGTGCCCCTCCCTCGACGAGGTCGGGAGAGGGTTGGGGTGGGAGCATGACGAGGTAGCCGCCCCCAACCCAGGGTACGGAAGCGCTTCGTAGGCGCCCCCACCCTGCCCTCCCCCGCGTACGACGCGAGGGAGGGTTTAAGAAACTACTTCCCCGGCAGCTTCGCCAGCGCCGCGTCGACGGAGTCGCCGAGGCGGTCGACGATGGTGTCGATGTCGGCGTCGGTGACGATGTAGGGTGGCGCCAGGATCATGTGGTTGCCGCGCTTGCCGTCGATCGTGCCCGGCATCGGATAGGCGAGCAGCCCCCGCTCCATGGACTCGACCTTGATGCGGTCGTGCAGCATCAGCTTCGGGTCGAAGGCCTCCTTGGTCGAGCGGTCCTCGACCAGCTCGATCGCCTGGAACAGGCCGCGGCCGCGGACGTCGCCGACGTGAGGATGGTTGCCGAAGCGCGCCTCCATGCGCTGGCGCAGCTTGGCGCCCTGCACGCGCACGCGCTCGACCAGCCCCTCCTCCTTGATCGTCTTCACCACCGCGATGCCGGCGGCGCAGGCGACCGGATGCGCCATATAGGTGTGGCCGTGCATGAACAGGCCCGAGCCGTTGGTGATGGGGTCGTGGACCTTCTTGCCGATCAGAACCGCGCCGATCGCCTGGAAGCCGCCGCCCATGCCTTTGGCGATCGTCATGAGATCCGGTGCGATCCCGTCCTGCTCGCAGGCATGCATGGTGCCGGTGCGACCCATGCCGCTCATGACTTCGTCCAGGATCAGCAGCACGCCATACTCGTCGCAGATCTCGCGGATGCGCTTGAAATAGCCCTTCACCGGCGGCACGCAGCCGGTCGTGGCGCCCACCACGGTCTCGGCGGTGAAGCCGGCGACGTTCTCCGGCCCGAGGCGAAGGATCTCGGTCTCGAGCTCGTCGGCGACGCGGCGGCCGTACTGCTCCTCGGTCTCGTCGTCGCGCTTGAAGTGATAGGCGAAGCAGGGCGCGATCAGCGACACGTCCATCAGCATCGGCGCGTAGGGATCGCGCCGCGCCAGGTTGCCGCCGACCGAGAGCGCGCCCAGCGTGTTGCCGTGATAGCTCTGCCGGCGCGAGATGAACTTCGAGCGCTTCGGCTGGCCGATCTCGAGGAAGTACTGGCGCGCCATCTTGAGCGCCGCCTCCATCGCCTCCGAGCCGCCGGAGACGAAGTAGACATGGCTGATCCCGGCCGGCGCGTCCTCCATCAGCAGGTCGGCCAGATGCTCGGCCGGCTCGGCCGAGAAGAAGCCCGGATGCACGTAGTCGAGCTTCCGGACCTGCCGGTCCATCGCCTCCATGACCTTCGGATGCCCGTGACCCAGGCACGACACCGCCGCCCCGCCGCAGGCGTCGATGTAGGACTTGCCGGTCGAATCCCAGATATGAAGCCCCTCCGCGCACACGGCGACGGGCGGCAGCTTGGCGGTCATGCGGTTGAAGACATGGGTCATGGGAGGGTCCTGAAAGAAGAAGCCGGACGAAGAAAAGCACGAGAGCCCATGAAACGCCAATCCACGCGGATTTGAACGATACGCGGTTGCGGCCCATGGACCGGGAGTCGCATCATCCATCCCAAGAAGAGGAAAAACGAGGCGATCGATGCTCCGCGTCCTTCTTGCCGCCGCGCTCCTGTCCCTATCCATCCCCGCCCTCGCCGGCTCCGGCACCTGGAAGACTGCGGCGCCGATGCCGGCGGCGCGGGCGGAGATCGCGGTGGCGGAGGTCAGTGGGCGGATCTATGCGATCGGCGGCATCACACATGTGCATGAGATCGAGATCTACGATCCGGCGACCGACAAGTGGACCCGCGGCGCGCCGATCCCGCGCGGCATCCATCATCCGGCCGCGGTCGGGCTCGACGGCAAGCTCTACCTGATCGGCGGCTACGTCGACGGATGGAACCCGACCAACGAGGTCCGCGAATACGATCCGCAGACCGACAAGTGGCGGGCACTGGCGCCGCTGCCGCATGCGCGGGGCGCACTCGCCGCGGCCGTGCTGAACGGCAAGATCCACGCGGTCTCCGGCGTCGGCAGCACCGGCCGCGAGAACACGCCGGTGCACGAGGTCTACGACCCGAAGACCAACAAATGGACGACGCTGGCGCCGCTGCCGACGCCGCGCGACCACCATGCGGTCGTGGCGCTCGACGGAAAGCTCTACGCGATCGGCGGCCGGATCAACGGCAGCTACGCGCGCAACGTCGGCGACAACGAGGTCTACGACCCGGAGACCAATCGCTGGGAGAAGCGCGCGCCGCTGCCGACGATCCGGAGCGGTATCGCCGGCGCCGTCCTCGACGGCAAGATCTTCATCGTCGGCGGCGAGGCGCCGCCCGGCACCTTCGACCAGACCGAGGCCTACGATCCGAAGACCAACGTCTGGATCTCGTACAAGCGGATGCCGACGGCGCGCCACGGCCTCGGCGCCGCGGTGGTCGCAGGCAAACTCTATGCGATCGGCGGCGGCCCGACCCCGGGCGGCTCCAACTCGGCGCTGAACGAGGTCTTCCAGCCCTAGGAGGCCGCGGCCGCCGTTTCCGGGCCCGAGTCCTGGAACTGGGCCTTGTAGAGCTTGGCGAACTCGCCTCCCTTGCCGAGAAGCTCGGCGAACGGGCCCGCCTCGACGATCACGCCGTCCTTCAGCACGACGATTCTGTCGGCCCTGAGGATGGTCGAGAGCCGGTGCGCGATGGTGAAGACGGTGCGCCCCTCGGTCAGCTTCGCCAGGCCCTGCATCACCTCGGCCTCGGTCTGGGCGTCGAGAGCGCTGGTCGGCTCGTCCAGGATCAGCACCGGCGCGTTCATCAGGATCGCGCGCGCGATGGTCATTCGCTGCTTCTCGCCTTCCGAGAGGGCGACGCCGCCTTCGCCGATCATCTGGTCGTAGCCTTGCGGCTGGCGGGCGACGAGCTCGTCGATGCGCGCGAGCTTCGCCGCGGACTCGATCTCTTCCTGGGTCGCGTCGGGGCGGCCGTAGGCGATATTGTCCCGGATCGACAGCGGGAAGATCATCGGCGGCTGCAGCACCAGCGCCACGCGATGGCGAAGATCGCGGATCGGGTATTGCCTGATGTCGACGCCGTCGAGCTCGACCGTGCCCGCGGTCGGATCGAAGAAGCGCGGCAGCATGGAGAGCATCGTCGACTTGCCGGCGCCGGTCGGGCCAACCACGGCGATCTTCTCTCCCGGCTTCACGTCGAGATCGATCTGCTTCAGGACCGACACCTCGTCGGAATACTGGAAGGCGACGCCTTTCCAGGTGATGCGGCCCTCGACCTTCTCCGGCCACGGCAGCGGACCGTCCTTGAGATCGGGGGCGATGTCGAGGATCTCGAAGACGCGCTTGGCGCCGACACGCGCACCCTGGATCTGGGCCCAGGTCTGGCTCATCGTGTTGATCGGCCCATATAGCGTCGCGAGATAGGAGATGAAGACGAGCAGCTGGCCCAATGTCAGCCGGCCGCTGACCACGGCCTCGGCGCCGACATAGAGGACGAGCGCGGTGCCGAGCGCGATCACCGTGTTGACGATCGCCGAATAGGCGGTCTGCCAGTTGTAGAGCCGGAGGTTGGCCCGCATGCTGGCCTGGGTCGCGTTCAGCAGGCGGAGACGCTCGTCCTCCTCCTTGCCGAAGGCCTGGACGACGCGGATCGCGCCCATCGCCCACTGCACCAGCGAATAGACCTGGCTCTCGGTCATCTTCATGTCGGTCGCAGCGCTGACGATCGGACGGTCGAGCGCCACGATGGTGACGTAGAGCGCCGGCACGACGACCATCGACACCATGGTCAGCGTCGAGTCCATCCGCCACATGATGAAGAACATGCCGGTCAGGAGCGCGATCGCCTGCAGCACCGGCAGCACGCCGTTCAGCATCAGCGTCTGCACCGCGAACGTATCGGCGGTGATCCGGTACATCAGGTCGCCCATGCGCTGGCGGCTGTGGAACACCAGCGAGAGGCGCTGCAGATGGCCGTAGAGGTCGTCGCGGAGGTCGATCACCATCCGGTGGCCGAGATTGATCGACACGTGGTTCGACCACATGCTGCCGAGGCCGACGACCGCCTGGATCGCGACGATGCCGACGCAGGCGACGATCAGGAGAAGCGCCGACGGGACGCCTGAAAGGCCGGGCAGGTCGACCGGCTTCCCGCTGAGCACGCCGTCGACGACGATCTGCAAAGGCCACGGCTTGACCAGCTCGACCGCGGTCAGGGCCAGCACCAGCAGCAGACAGAAGGCGAAGGTCGCAAGATAGGGCCGGAGGTACGGCAGGATCTTGCGGAACACCCCACTCATCGGCGGGCTCCGGCGGGTTTAGGGCGCGATGGAGCCACGCTGGGCCAGCAAGCCGACCCGGCCGGCGACGATCTCCGTCACCCGGTGCAACACGCGTCCCAGGCGGAAGGTTTCATACGCGATTACCCCGGTGTTCACCGCGCCGACCGCGACCGCCGCAACCGCCAGCGCGGGCACGCCGAACAGGAGACCGAGCAGCGCGATGCCGCCATAGATCTTCAGCACCAGGGTCGACAGCCGCGAAAGGCGCAGCGCCACCCGGAGACGGATCAGGCGCTTGGGATCGCCGTGGTTCTCACCGACGGCCTTGAGCTCGGCCCGCGACCACAGCCCGCGGCTGACCTTCAGGTCCCAGTCGCTCCAGCCCTGGTCGAGGATCACGAAGTACTTCCGCGGCACCAGGAAATCGTAGATGCCCTGCAGCAGCGCTTCCTTCTCGATCCCCTTCTCGTTCCAGTAGGAGAGATAGAAGGCGCGTTGCGCGGGCTTGATCTCGGCGCGCTGGCTGACCGGCTCGTACTGGATCGGATCGACCTGGGTCAGGCCCTTCACGCGCCATTTGACGCGTTCCCAGCCACGGGCGAATGGGCCGGCGTAGATCAGGAAGGCGATCAGCGCGCGCGCCCGGAAACCGGTGAAGCGCGGGTCGACGGGCGCCCTGAGCGAGCCTGCGATCGCAATCGCGAACGAGAGCAGCAGCGGCAGCACCGCCAGCCACATGTGGCCGCCGAGGATCGCGCCGGCGAGCGCCAGCGGCCACGCGACGAGGCCCCATTCGAAGGTCAGCGGCAGGTATGCGGCGATCGACGAGGGCGGCTCGTAGAGCGTCTGGAACAGGCCGCGGCCGAAGACGCCGGAATAGATGATCGGCTTGGACGAGAGCAGCATCGAGGCCGAAAGGTCGCCGTAGATCCGGCCCAGCCACTTCGCCTGGCCGAACAGGTTGAAGCGGAACGGATGCTTGGCATAGACCATCGCCTCGGCCTTGCCGTAGCCGCGCTGCTGGCCGAAATACGCATCGACGGTGTTGCGGCGGAAGTGCCACACGGTCGCCGACGGGCTGAAGCCGATCTTGTAGCCGGCGAACTGCAGCCGCCAGCAGAGATCGACGTCGTCGCCGGCGGCGCGGAAGATCGGATCGAAGCCGCCGATCGCCTCCAGCGCCTCGCGGCGGAAGGCCATGTTGCAGCCGGCGATGTGCTCCGCCTCGTCGTCGGATACGAGAACGTGGGTCGGGCCGCCCGGCGACACCGCAACCGCCGACGGGACCAGCGAGTCCTCGGGCGGCGGGAAGTTCGGGCCGCCGCAGGCGTAGAGGTCGCCCGCCTGCATCTTGGCGACCATGTAGGTCAGCCAGTCGGGATCGGCGACGCAGTCGGAGTCGGTATAGGCGATGATTTCGCCGCTCGACGCCTGCATCCCGACGTTGCGCGCGACCGAGAGACCCTTGTTCTCCTGGTTGACGATCTTGGTGTAGCCATGGCGCTCGGTGATCTCGAGCGTGCGATCCTTGGAACCGTCGTTGACGACGACGACCTCGTAGTTCGGGTATGTGAGCTTCTTCAGCGACTCGAGGCACGGATCCATCGTGCGCTCGGCGTTGTAGGCGCAGACCACGACCGAGACCTTCGGATACGACTTCAGCTTCGGCGGCAGGGTCTCGTGATAGACCGTGCGGACCGCGTCGTAGGAGGGCTTCGGCTTGCGGTCGCGGTCGACCAGCCCGAAGGCCCAGTTCTCGATCAGGAAGCCGCCGGTGAACCACTCGTCGGTCCAGGCGAAGATCGAGGTGCCGGCGACGCCGGTCTCGTAGGCGGCACGCACCTGCCACTCGAGCGTCTTGGCCTGCGCCTCCAGTCCCTCGCGCATCGAGTCCATGCCGAACTCGGTCAGCACCACCGGCCGGTCGACCGCCAGGTTGTGCAGCCGCATCAGGTAGGCGCGGAAGTCCTTCTCGTGGTGCAGGTAGACGTTGAACGAGAGGAAGTCGAAGAAGTCGAGATTGAGATACTCGGTCGACGGATAGTTCGCGTAGGAGACGAGCCCTTCCGGGTCGATCTCCTTGGCGATGTCGTAGAGCTCCTCGAGGAAGTCCCGGACCTTCTCGGCCCCATGCCAGCGCACGATGTCCGGCGAGATCTCGTTGCCGACCAGATGCGCGATCACCGCCGGATGACCGGCATTGATCTTCACGCCGTCGCGGATCGCCTGGCGGATGCGGTTCTTCTCGGCGCGGGAGTCCAGGAAGGCAATGTGCTGGGTCCACGGCACGCCGATCAGCATGCCGACGCCGGCCTCGTGGCACATGTCAGCGAACCAGCGGGGCGGCACGGTGAAGACCCGCAGCATGTTGCAGCCGAGTTCGCGCATGAGCGCGAGGTCGCGCGTGATCACGTCCTTTTCCGGCAGCTGCGCGCCGTGCGTGCCGGGCCCGAACGGCCCGTAGGTCACGCCCTTGAGGAAGACCTTCTCCTCGCCGCGGAAGAAGAACTTTCCATGCGCGACGATGCGGGACGCGCTCGTCCCCTTAGGCTTGTCGACGCCAGCAGGTGCGGCCTGCGACGCCGGCTCGGCCATGACGACGGACATCGCTTGAGAATCCTTGAGAGCGGTCAGACCGCGGCGGCAGCCAGCGGCCGGTCCTCGGGCCGCTCATGCCAGCGAGCCGCCGAGGTGACGATGGTGTCGATGTCAGACCGGGTCGGGACCCAATCGAGCTTGAGCCTCGCCTGGCTCGCGTCGGCGACCAGCGCCGGCGGATCGCCCGCGCGGCGAGGCGCCTCGATCACCGGAACCTGACGGCCGGTCGCTCGCTCGACCGCACGGATGACCTCGCGGACGGTGTGGCCCTTGCCGGTGCCGAGATTGAGCTTCAGCGACGCCCCGCCATGGAGGAGGTGGCGCAGCGCCTGGACATGCGCCTCGGCGAGGTCCTCGACATGGATGAAGTCGCGGATCGCGGTGCCGTCCGGCGTCGGATAGTCGGTGCCGAAGATGTTGAGGGCCGGCGCCTGGCCCAGCGCCGCCTTGATTGCGAGCGGGATCAGGTGCGTCTCCGGCTCGTGATCCTCGCCGATCTCGCCTTCGAGGTCGGCACCGGAGGCGTTGAAGTAGCGAAGGCAGACCGACTTGGTCTCGTAGGCCTGGTCGTACCAGTCGAGCACGCGCTCGACCATCAGCTTGGACTCGCCGTACGGATTGACCGGACGCTGCGGCGTGGTCTCGGAGATCGGAACCTCGCCGGGGATGCCGTAGGTGGCGCAGGTCGAGGAGAAGACCATGCGGTCGACGCCGACGTCGCGCATCGCATCCAGCAGCGTCAGCGTACCGAGCGTGTTGTTGCGGAAGTACTTGGCCGGGTCGCTCATCGACTCGCCGACGTAAGCGTACGCGGCGAAGTGCATCACCGCGACCACCCGCTCTGCGCTGAGGACGGCACGGAGCCTAGGGCCGTCGGCGATGTCGCCGTCGACGAGCGGCCCCCACTTCACGGCCTCGGCATGGCCGTACACCAGGTTGTCGTAGGCAATGGGACGGAAGCCGGCGCGGGAGAGCGCCTTGCAAGCATGGCTGCCGATATAGCCGGCGCCGCCGGTGACGAGAACGGAGGCGTTCATGCCCGAGCCGTCTCCCGAATGCTGCACACCATACCGCCCCTCCGACTGGCCCATCTCGCGTGGCTCCTTTCGGAACCTCGATGCCGGATTGGCACTCACGGTTCCGTGACGGCCACGAAGATGCTCGACCTTGGCGACGAAAATTAGGACCGACTATGGCGGAAGCACGGCACAAGATCGGGTGCGGTGTCCCTGAACAGACCCCGTCGTCCGAGCCTCCCGGCCTCCCCGCCGGCCCGTCTCGTAGGACGCCCAACCGATCAAATCAAGGGTTTTCAACAACTAAGCGCGCGGTAGGTTGCCGCGCAGGCACGCCTACTTTTTAGGCTTCTCGCCGTGTTTGGCGTCGGCGGGCTTGTTCTTGTCGTCCCCGCCCTCGGCTTCCACCGCCGCCGGCTCCGTGATGTTGGGGTTATAGCCGGGACCGTGCCTCAACATATAGCGTTTGAGCCACCGCGCCTCGGCGCCGGTCATCGTCACCCATTTGGCAGCCAGCTGGTCGCCGACGGTCAGGACCTCGGCGGTGGCGGGAATCATGATCGAGTCCGTTTCCAGCTCGATGGTGATCCGCGGATAGAAGATCTGGGTCGCGACCAGATCGCCCGAATAGGGCTTCAGGATGAAGCCGAAGCCGTCCCACTGGAACAGATGATAAACGGTGGAGTCGATCTGGGCCTTGCTCGACTTGATGACCGCAGCGGTCTTTCCCGGCGGGACGTGTGACGCGTCAGGCTTCTTCTTGTTGAAGAGAAAGTTGAGCATGAACCGGTCCCTGGCGACCGCGCGACGCCGCGTCTCGCGGTGGCTGCGAATAGCGAATGCTGCTTATAGAACGCAGAATGCCATGGGTCTAGGCCGCCCGGGTTAATGCCCGGTTAAGTGCCTCACTGCCTCGAAATCGCGAGATGCGCGCCAAGCCCGATCAGCGTGGTGCCGCTCGCGGTCCGGAAGATCCGCTGGGCCCGCTCGCTGCGCCGGAGCCCGGCAAGCAGCCGGGAGGTCAGCACGACCGTGACGAGGTCGGCGGCGCTGAAGGCGAGATTCACGATCCAGCCCAGGACGAGAAACTGCACCCAGGCCGGCCAGGCGGCTCCGGCATCGACGAACTGCGGCAGGAACGCGACGTAGAAGAGCGCTGCCTTCGGGTTGAGCGCCTCGACCATGATGCTTTCGAGAAACGCCCGGCGCGCGTCGCGGTCGCGAACCTTGGGAAGCGCGCTCGCATCGAAGCGGCTGCGGATCATGCCGATCCCGAGCCAGACGAGATACGCCGCGCCGAATAGCCGCAAGCCGAGATAGAGGCTCGGGACCATCTCCAGCAGCGCCGCGAGACCGGCGGCAGCGGCGAAGACGTGAAAGAGTCCGCCGACATGGATGCCGGCCGAGGCGAGCAGCCCGCCGCGGCGTCCGCGCGCCAGCGTCTGCGCCGCCGTGTAGAGGATCGCCGGCCCCGGCGTCGCCGCGAAGATCAGGGTCGCGACCGCGAAAGCGATCCACTGTTCCATCGTCACACCGAGAAATACTTGGCCTTGGGGTGCAAGATCACCAGCGCCGAGGTCGACTGCTCGGGATCGAGCTGGTCTTCCTCGGTCAGCGTGACGCCGATCCGGTCGGCGCCGAGCAGCTTCAGAAGCTTCCGCTGATCGCCGAGGTTCGGACAGGCAGGATAGCCGAAGGAGTAGCGGCTGCCACGATACTCCTGCTTCAGCAGGCCTTCCATGTCGCGCGCCTCGTCGCCGGCAAATCCCAGCTCGGCGCGGATACGCTTGTGCACGTACTCGGCCATCGCCTCCGCCATCTCGACCGAAAGACCGTGAAGGTAGAGATAGTCCTGATACTGGTCCTTGCCGAACCAGTCGCGCGCGACGGTTGAGGCGTTGGCGCCCATCGTCACCACCTGTAGGCCGATCACGTCGCGCTCGTTGTCGGTCACGTCGCGGACGTAGTCGGCGATGCAGGTCCGCTCGCCGTCGCCCTGTCGCGGAAGCGTGAAACGCGCAGCCTCGGTGACGCCGTATTCCCGGAACAGGATCAGGTCGTTGTTCTCGGCGGCGGCCT
>JBGALV010000078.1:0-25267 GCA_044223515.1 Alphaproteobacteria bacterium | reverse complement strand
CGTGCCGTTGACCATGCCGAGCACCTTGACCACGCGCTCGACGCGGTCGAGGTCGCCGAGGAATTCCTTGAGCACCGCGATCAGCACGAGGCCGACCGAGCGGGCGTGCTTGTAGGCGTCCTCGACCGAGATGTCCTTTGGCACCTTGCCGGACGGACGCGGCTTGCCGGGTTCGGCCAGCGGGCCCTTTCCGGCGAGGTAGACGAGGTTGCCGGTCTGCACCGCATGCACGTAGTTGCCGGCGGCGGCCGGCACCGCCGGCAGCGTGATGCCGAGCTCCTTCAGGCGGGCTTCGATCTTGGCCATGGTTACTTCACCTCGACGATGGCTTCGATCTCGACCGTGATGTTCATCGGCAGGCTGCCCATGCCGACGGCGGAGCGCGCATGCTTGCCCTTGTCGCCGAAGACCTCGACGAAAAGGTCGGAGCAGCCGTTGATCACTTTCGGGTGCTCGCCGAACTCCGGCACCGCGTTGACCATGCCGAGCACCTTGACCACGCGGTTCACGCGGTCGAGGTCGCCGAGCGTGTTCTTCAGCACCGAGATCAGGACAAGGCCGACCGAGCGGGCGTCCTGGTAGGCTTTCTCGACCGTGACGTTGCCGCCGACCTTGCCCGACGGCATCGGGCCGCCTTTCGGATCGAAGGGGCCCTTTCCGGCGAGATAGACGCAGTTTCCGGTCTGCACGGCATGGACGTAGGAGCCCATCGGCGGGCCGGGGTCGGGAAGGGTGATGCCGAGCTGCTTCAGGCGCTCTTCGATCTTCATGGCTGTCGCTCGCAGTTTTCGGGGACGGGAAGAATGGCGCGACACGGTAAGCGGTTTCCCCTAGGAAATGAAGCCGCAGCTCCAGGGAGGCTCTCGATGCGCATCGCGGATCTCGAAGGAAAGTCGGCCCTCGTCACGGGCTCGTCGACCGGCATCGGTGCGGCGGTTGCCGTTGCTTTCGCCAGGTCGGGCATGAAGGTCGCGGTGCACTACAACTCGAGCAAGGCGCCGGCCGAGAAGGTCGCCGCCGAGGTCGAGGCGGCCGGCGGCAAGGCGATCCTGCTCGCGGGCGACGTCCGCAAGACCGACGTCTGCAACGGCCTCGTCGAAAAGACGATCAAGGCCTTCGGTGGGCTCGACGTGCTGGTGAACAATGCCGGCTCGGTGGTGAACCGTGTCCCGGCCCAGGACCTGAGCGACGCCTTCTACGACGAGGTGATGGATCTCAACGCGCGGTCGGTCTTCGCCTGCTGCCGGGCCGGGGTGCGCGCCTTCCTTGCCGCAGGATCAGGCGGCAAGGCGAAGGGCAACATCATCAACACGACATCGGTTGCCGCCCGGAACGGCGGCGGCGCCGGATCGATCCTCTATGCGGGCGCGAAGGGCTTCGTCTCAAGTTTCACGCGCGGCCTCGCCAAGGAGCTGGCGCCGACCGGGATTCGCGTCAACGCGATCGCGCCCGGCATCATCCGCACGCCGCTGCACGACCGCCTGACCAAGCCCGAGGCTTACCAGGTGATGGTCGACCTCACGCCGATGAAGCGCGACGGCACGGCCGAGGAGTGCACCGGCGCCTATCTCTATCTTGCGTCGGACGAGCTCTCCAGCTTCGTTACCGGCCAGGTGATCGAGGTCAATGGCGGCCTGCTGATGCCGTAAAAAAGAAGGACGCGGGAGACCCCGCGCCCCTCTCTATCGAACCTGCAACTGGCTTCAGGCGGCCTCGACCCTCAAAAGGAAGTCGCCGACCTGGCGTTCCAGCGTCGAGGACTGCCGCGCGAGGCCTTCGGCTGCGGCGAGCACGGCGCGTGCCGCCGATCCTGTTTCGGTGACCGATTCGCGGACGCCGGCGATGTTGGACGACACCTCGTCGGTGCCGGCCGCCGCCATCTGCACGTTCTGCGCGATCTCGCGGGCGGCGGCGTCCTGCTGCTCGACCGCGGAGGCGATGCCGGTCGCGATCTGGCTTACCTCGCCGATCGTCTGCGAGATCCCGCTGATCGCCTGGACCGCGGACTGGGTCGCCGACTGGATGCCCTGAATTTGCGCGGCGATCTCCTCGGTCGCCTTGGCCGTCTGGTTGGCGAGGCTCTTCACTTCCGAGGCGACGACGGCGAAGCCCTTGCCGGCCTCGCCGGCGCGGGCCGCCTCGATCGTCGCGTTGAGCGCGAGCAGGTTGGTCTGGCTCGCGATGTCGTTGATCAGGCGGACCACTTCGCCGATTTTCTGGGCGCCGTCGGCAAGCGACTGCACGGACTGATCGGTGCGGTTCGCCTCGTCGACCGCGCGCTGGGCGACCTTGGCCGATTCGGCAACCTGGCGACCGATTTCGCCGATCGAGGAGGACAGCTCCTCGGCCGCCGCCGCCACCGTCTGCACGTTGGAGGACGTGGTGTGCGAAGCCTGCGCAACCGCACCCGAACGTGCCTCGGTCGAGGATGACAGGCTGCTCATGGTTCCGGCTGAGCTCTGCATCTCGGTCGCGGTACCGGAGAGAGTGCGCACGACCTGGTCCATGGTTTCCCCGAAGGACTTGGTCAGCATCTCCAGGCCCCGGCGGCGCTCCTCCCGCTGGGCCTCGTCGGCCCGCTTGGCGGTCTCGGCTTCGACGGCGCGGATCGCGTTCTCGCGGAAGACGACGACGGCACGCGCTATGTCGCCGATCTCGTCGCGACGGTCGGCAGCAGGCACCTCCACCGAGGTGTCGCCACCGGCGAGACCCTGCATCGTCTGGGTCAGGCGGCCGATGGGCCGGGCGACGAGGCCGATCGCGATCAGGCTGGCGAGGCCGGCGCCGATCAGAAGCCCGATACCGGCGACGGCGAGCACCTGGATGACGGTCGAGCGCTGGTAGTCGACGAGCTCGGCGGCCATCCGGTCGATCGCCTTGTTATTGGTGTCGGCGAGCTCCTGGACCGCCTTGTTGAGCGCCTGGCGGTTCGAGCGGTTGGCGTCGTTGTCGCCGAATTCGCGCGCAGCCGCGCCGGAAACCTCGGTGCCCAGCCGGGCGAGCTCGGTCCGAAAGCGGATGAAGTCGCGAGCGGCGCTCTCGACCTTGGCGAAGCCGGCAGCGTCTCGGGATTCGATCAGCGTCTTCCATTCGACGAGGCGGGCATCGAGCTGCTTCAGATCGTCGAGCAGCGGCTTGGCGAACTTTTCGGCTTCCGCCTTGTCCTTCGCCATGTAGACGCCACGCGATTCCATCACGGTCGCGAGCACGAGGCCGTTGGCCCGTTCGCCGACGACGGCCCGCTTGGAGGCATCTTGGATCAGCTCGACCTGAGCATCATAGGTCCGAAGTGCGAGAAGACTCTGGGCCGCGACGGCCACGGCCACGAGCGCAAGGATGCCGACGACGACATGAACCTTGGCGGTAATGCGGATGTGCGAAAGCCACGTCACGGTATGTCTCCATGGAACGGTGGGAGGGGGCTGCTGGCCCTTTCGTGGCGCGGAAAATGGGGGGGCTCGGTAAATCCGTGGTTAACGCGTATTTCTCAACGTGAAACAGTTTCGAGCGCCGTATGACAAGGACTTGTTCGTCAGTGTTAAGGGATTGTTGACGGAGCGACAGGCCATAGGAGAGACTGCGTTTGGCGCTGGCTCCGGGGGGGCTCTCTCGTGGTTGGCAAGCCCAACTAAGGTCGAGGGGAGGCACGCGCGATACCGTTCCCGGCAAGGGGGCAGACGCGCGTCGCTGGTTCTAGGAGTCGCCGCTGGCGCCGGTTGCGCCGATGTGAGTTGTTTGGCTTTTCGGCCGCGTGCGCGGGGGTGACGATGTATGCCTATTTGATCCGGCGAATTCTCGCGACCATCCCGGTCATGGCCGTGGTTGCGGTCTTCGTCTTCTCGCTGCTTTTCCTCAGCCCCGGCGATCCGGCGGCGATCATCGCCGGCGATCTCGCGACTGCCGACGACATCGCGCGGATCCGCGAGCGGCTCGGCCTGAACGAGCCCTTCCTGGTCCAGTTCGGCAAGTGGACCTTCAACCTGATGCAGGGCGACCTCGGCGTTTCGATTTTCTCGAACCTGCCGGTGTCCAAGCTGATGCTGCAGCGGCTCGAGCCGACGCTGCTGCTGACCACGACGACCTTGATCATCGCCATCTGCGCCGCGGTCCCGATGGGCGTGATCGCCGCATGGAAGGCCGGCACGATCATCGATCGCGGCGTGATGCTTTTCGCGGTGCTGGGCTTCTCGTTCCCTTCCTTCGTGCTGGGCTACCTGCTGATCTACGCCTTCGCGATCAAGCTCGAGGTCCTGCCCGTGCAGGGCTACACCTCGATCAGCCGGGGCTTCGGACCCTTCCTCAACAACATCATCCTGCCTTCGCTGACGCTCGGCATGGTGCAGGCGGCGCTGATCGCGCGCATGACGCGCACCTCGGTGCTGGAAGTGCTGGCGGAGGACTACATCCGGACCGCGCACTCCAAGGGTCTCGCCACCCACAAGGTGCTGATCGGCCACGCGCTCAAGAACGCCGCGGTGCCGATCGTCACCATCATCGGCGTCAGCTTCGCCCTTCTGATCGGCGGCGCCATCATCACCGAGAGCGTGTTCGCGATCCCTGGCCTCGGACGGTTGACCGTCGATGCGATCCTGAGACGCGACTATCCGATCATCCAGGGCGTGATCCTGGTCTTCAGCGGTGCCTACGTGCTGGTGAACCTGGCCGTCGACATCATCTACACCTTCCTCGATCCGCGTATCCGGTATTGATGGAAACGCGCAGGCAAGGAGTCCTCCAATGACCGCGACCACCCCCGCCGTCATCGACATCATCGAGCCGCCGAAGCCGCTCAGCCGGGTCATATACGAGTTTGCCCGGCGTAATCCGACCGTGATCTTCGGATCCGGCTTGCTGCTGGCGATGGTGTTCATGGCGATTTTCGCGCCGCTCTTCGCGCCGGGCGACCCGCTGGCGCTGGCACCGGCACGGCGGCTCCGTCCGCCGTCGAGCACCTATTGGTTCGGCACTGACATGTTCGGCCGCGACGTCTATACGCGCACGATCTACGGTGCGCGCATCTCGCTGATCGTCGGCATCTCGGTCTCGATCGTTTCGACCGCTGTCGGCCTCTTCATCGGCCTTCTCAGCGGCTACGTCCGCGGCGTCGACGCGGTGGTGATGCGGATCATGGATGGCCTGATGGCGATCCCCGGCATCCTTCTCGCCATCGCGATGATGGCGCTGACCAAGGCGTCGGTGGAGAACGTGATCATTGCCATCTCGATCCCCGAGATTCCGCGCGTCGTGCGCCTGGTCCGCGGCGTCGTGCTGCAGATCCGCGAGCAGCCCTACATCGAGGCGGCACAGTCGATCGGCACGCGGTTCCACCGCATTCTGCTCAAGCACATCCTGCCCAACATCACTGCGCCGCTGATCGTGCAGGCCACCTACATCTGCGCCGCTGCGGTGCTGATCGAGGCGGGCCTGTCGTTCCTAGGCGCCGGCACGCCGCCGAACATCCCGAGCTGGGGCAACATCATGGCGGAGGGTCGCACCTTCTTCCAGATCGCCTTCTGGATCATCCTGTTCCCGGGCCTGTTCCTGTCGGTGACCGTGCTCGCGATCAATCTCCTCGGCGACGGGTTGCGCGATGCGCTCGATCCGCGTCTTGCCCGCCGCATGTGACGACCGCACAAGGAAACCGCTAGTGACGGCAACTCAGACGATGACCCGCCCCGGCCAAGGTGCGGGCGGTGTCGAGAAGGTCCTCGAGATCGAGGATCTGAAGACGCACTTCTTCACCCGTGACGGCGTGGTGAAGGCGGTCGACGGCGTCAGCTACCACGTGCTCAAGGGCGAGACCCTCGGTGTGGTCGGCGAGTCGGGCTGCGGCAAGTCGGTGACGGCGCTTTCGGTGCTTCGCCTCATCGCCAAGCCCGGACGCGTCGTTCAAGGCTCGATAAGGATGTCGGGGCGCGATCTTCTCAAGGTTTCCGAAGAGGAGATGCGGACGATCCGCGGCAACGACGTCTCGATGATCTTCCAGGAGCCGATGACGTCGCTGAACCCGGTGCTTACGCTGGGCCGTCAGATCTCAGAGACGATCATGCTGCACCAAGGCCTCAGCAAGAAGGACGCCTGGGACAAGTCGATCGAGATGCTGAAGCTGGTCCGCATTCCGGAAGCGGAGCGGCGGGTCCACGAGTATCCGTTCCAGATGTCGGGCGGCATGCGTCAGCGCGTCATGATCGCGATGGCATTGTCCTGTAACCCCAAGGTCCTGCTCGCCGACGAGCCGACGACCGCGCTCGACGTCACCATCCAGGCGCAGATCATCCATCTGATGATGGAGCTCAAGGAGAAGACGGGCACCGCGATCGTGCTGATCACGCACGATCTGGGTGTCGTCGCAGAGACCTGCCAGCGCGTCGTCGTCATGTATGCCGGCAAGAAGGTCGAGGAAGCGACCTCGGACGAGCTGTTCGAGCATCCGCTTCATCCCTATACGCTCGGCCTGATGAAGTCGGTGCCGCGTCTCGACCGTGCGGCGGGCGACACGCAGGGACGCCTGATGGAAATCCCGGGCATGGTGCCCTCGCTCAAGAACATGCCGGTCGGGTGCGCGTTCGCGCCCCGGTGCGGGTTTGCGACGGAGCGGTGTCGCTTGGAGGTCCCACCTTTCGAGATGAAGACCAACGGTCACTACGCTGCCTGCTTCCATTCCGACAAGGTCGCGGAGACCTTCCATGGGTAACGCCGCGGCCCCCAAGAAGGGCAACCTCCTCGAGGTCACGGACCTCAAGAAGCACTTCCCGATCCGCAAAGGCATTCTTTCGCGCGTCCAGGGATACGTTTACGCCGTCGACGGCGTCAGCTTCACGATCGGCCACGGCGAGACGCTGGGTCTGGTCGGCGAGTCCGGCTGCGGCAAGTCGACGGTCGGCAAGACCATCCTGAAGCTGATCGAGCCGACCGGCGGCGAGGTCAAGCTCGACGGCACGAAGATCTCGGACCTGAACCAGGCCGAGATGCGGCCCCATCGCCGCGAGATGCAGGTGATCTTCCAGGATCCGTACTCCTCGCTGAACCCGCGCATGAGCGCCGGCGAGATCGTCGGCGAGCCGATGTACAACTACGGCATCGCCTTCGGTAAGGAGAAGGAAGAGCGGACCCGTCAGCTCTTCGCGCGCGTCGGCCTTCGCGCCGAGCACATGCTGAAGTACCCGCACGAGTTCTCGGGCGGCCAGCGCCAGCGCCTCGGCATCGCCCGCGCGCTCGCGGTCAATCCCAGCCTGATCATCGGCGACGAGCCGGTCTCGGCGCTCGACGTGTCGGTGCAGGCGCAGGTCATCAACCTGATGATGGACCTGCAGCAGGAGTTCAATCTCTCCTACCTGTTCGTCGCCCACGACCTTGCGGTCGTCGAGCACATCAGTCACCGCGTCGCGGTCATGTATCTCGGCAAGATCGTCGAGATGACGGACAAGCGCTCGCTCTTCACCTCGCCGCAGCATCCCTACACCGAGGCGCTGCTGTCGGCGGTGCCGATCCCGTCGCCGAAGATGAAGCGCAAGCGCATCATCCTCACCGGCGACGTGCCGAGCCCGATCCGCCCGCCGCCCGGTTGCCGCTTCCATACCCGCTGCCCCTACGTCATGGACCAGTGCAAGGTCCAGGAGCCGCCGATGAAGGAGGTCGCGCCCGGCCACTTCGTCGCCTGCCACCTGCGCCAGCCCGGCCAAGCCATGTACGAGATCGAAGCGCATGCAACGATGGCGGCGAAGGCGCCGGCAACGACCGGTGCGGCTTCGCACTGAGTTCGCTCGAGTTTCGGATTGGAGGAAAACCCCGGCCTAGCGCCGGGGTTTTTCGCTTCAGCTCTTTACCGCGCCGGCGGTGAGGCCCGAGACCATGTATCGCTTGAAGACGTAATAGATGGCCGCGGGCGGGAAGGCATAGATGAGGCCGGTGGTCATCAGCAGCTCCCAGGGGGAGTCGTCGGCCGAGAGGAAGTTACCGAGCGCGACAGGCAGCGTGATGTTGGTGTCCTTCGAGAGCAGCAGGAACGCATACAGGTACTCGTTCCAGGCGAGCAGCAGCGCGTAGGTGCCGATCGCCACCATCGACGGCCCCATCAGCGGGATGTAGATGAGCCGGAACAGCTGCATCGGTGAGGCGCCGTCCATCACTGCGGCCTCGTCGAGCTCGACTGGCAGCTTGTCGGACGCCTGCTTCAGCACCCAGATGGCGTACGGCGAGGCGATGGTCACCATCGCCAGGATCAGCGCCCACTGGCTGTTGAGGAGCCCGTAGACGCCCATGGTCTTGTACATCGGCACCGCCAGGAACGCGGCCGGTATGAAGTACGTGAGCAGCGCCAGGTTCATCACGGTCCGGCCGCCTCTCACCTTGAGACGGCTGATGGCGAAGGCGGCGCAAGTCGCGATCATGAGGGTCAGCGCCCCGATGGCGACCGCGATGAACAGCGAGTTCCCGAGCTGCTGCCAGAAGTGGATCAGGAAGTAGTGCTTCTGGGTGAAGACGATCTCGAAATTCCGGAGCGTCGGGTGATCGGGCCAGAGATGGCCGGCAAAGGCGGCATCCTTCGGGGAGATCGCGAACAGCGCCAGGTGATAGATCGGCAGGATCGTCCACAGGAATACCGGAATGCCGATCAGCAGCAGCTTGGCTTCCGTGGAGACGGCTTTCAGCGAGGGCAGCTTCATTTCGAGAGCCGCTTCATCATGAAGTAGACGAGTGGGAGCACCAGCGGCAGGGCGCAGACGATGCTGGCCATCGCCATGTCGACGCGATCGAGCCGCAGGTAGCGGATGCCGAGGGTCGCCAGGACGTGGGTGAGGTCCGCAGGTCCGCCGCCGGTCAGCAGGTAGACGCTGTTGAAGTCGCCGAGCGTCCAGATCATCGAGAGCAGCGTACAGGTGATGTAAAGCGTCTGCATCGACGGCCAGGTCACAAAGCGGAACCGGTTCCAGCCTGTGGCGCCATCGACCGAGGCGGCCTCGTAGAGGTCGGCCGAGATGGAGAGCCGCGCCGAAAGCAGGATCAGCGTCCAGAACGGCAGCGACTTCCAGATATGGACGACGATCGCGAGCGACAGTCCGAGCGTCGGATCGTTCAGCCAGTTCGGACCGTCTTCGGTCGTCAGGTTGAAGATGACGGTATTGATGATCCCCCATTCCGGATTCAGCATGAACCGCATGGAAAGGATGGTCGGGATCGACGGTACGGCCCAGGGCAGGATGAACAGCACCGAGAGCCAGCGGATCCAGGGCCGCTGATGCATGAAGAATTCGGCGAGGCCGAGCGCGATCATCATCTTCAGATTGATGCCGACGATCAGGAACACGAGCGTGTTCACGACCGACCGCAGGAAGATCGGGTCCTCGATCAGCTCTTCGTAGCTGTAGGGATGTCGGGCGAGCCAGAGCCCATAGCCGATCGGGTAGAGGACGAAAGCAAGGAAGATCAGGATGTAAGGGGTCACCAGCAGCAGGCCCCAGGCCTGCGCCGGCGTGAGCCAGCTCGACACGGGCCGTGCCGTGCCGCTACGGGTGATGGCTGCCGTGGTCATGCGAAGAGGAAGCCCGGTCGCCCGCCGAGTGACGGGCGACCGGGAATTCCGTCAGGTCAGCCGGCGACCTGCTTGATGCGGGCGATCATCTCGTCCACGGCCTTGTCGACCGAGACCTTCTCGTTGACCACCCGGTTCATCGCCTTGGCCCAGACGTTCTCGTTGTTGAGAATGGTGAACTTGTAGTTCTTGGTGAACTCGAAGGGCACCGTTCCCGACTTGAACTGCTGGTACACCGCCTTGCGATGGCGGTCGGCCTGCCAGAACGGGCTCTCCTGGCCCTTCTTGGTGACCGGGAACCAGCGGCCGAGCGCGCCCTCGACGTAGGGCGTCAGGTTCTCTTCCTGCAGCAGGAACTGCACGAAATCCTTGCCCTTCGCCTTGTTCTTGCCGTCGGCAAAGACCACGCCGACCTTCACCGCCGAGCGGTACTTCATGACTGAGCCGTCGGGCTTGTTGGGGAAGCCGGCGGTGCGGATCACGTCGTCGTAGTACTTCTTGCCGAGCTGACGCTCTTCCGGCTTCAGGTTCGGGTTGTTGGCGTCGTCGAGCCACTTGGCGGCGATCGAGATCGTCGCGTTGTGGGTCATGACCGTGGTGCGGTTGTGGAAGGCGACGTTGTTGTCCGGGTCCTTCCAGCTCGTCGCGGACGGCGGCGCGCAGCCCTTGGTGTAGGGCTGGGTGTAGTCGCGGAGCGCGTTGACGAGGCCGGCCTTCACCTTCGGGTCGTCGACCAGCAGCTTGCCGTCGTCGTCGACCAGCTTGACGTTGTAGGCGTCCATGAAGGTCAGGAACGAGTAGTAGGAATCGGACGAATCGACGCCCATCGGCTGGCCGATGCCGAAGCCGCGGGCGGCCGTCGCCTTGCGGAAGCCTGGCTGAACCTTGTCGCACCAGAAGGCCCAGTATTCCTTCCAGGTCTTCGGGATGTCGGAATCCTTGAAGCCCGACTGCTCCAGCAGGTCACCCCAATACTGGATGTGCATCGTCTGCTGCTTCAGCGGGAAGGCGTAGTAGGACTTCTTCTTGGCCTTGTCGTTGAAGAGGAAGGTCGTCGAGAGCGCGGTCGCCTCGAAGGTATCCTTGATCGGGTTGATGGCGTCCGAGATGTCCTCGAGCTTGCCGTCGAAGGCCCACTTGGCCGCCGTCTGGAAGTCGTAGACGTCGGCATAGGCAACGTCGGGCGGCGTGCCGGAATCCATCGCCGCGACGGTCTTCGGGATCATGTCCTGGACCGCGTATTGCGACAGGTCGACCTTGATGCCGCTCTTCTTCTCGTACTTGGCGATCGCCTCGTAGAGGGCGTCGTCTTCCGCCTTGTAGAAGCCTTTGACCCAGAAGACGGTCAGTTTTTCCTGCGCCTGGGCCTGCGCGGAGAGCAGCAGGGCCGAAAGCGCGATTGCACTCGCTACGACTTTTTTCATCGGGTTCCCTCCCATGGGACCCGGATGCTACCTGATCGCTCTGTTCCCAAACAACTTTCCCGTGCCCCCGACCTTGGTCGCAAGCGCGTGAACGACGCCTAAAAATTGGGCATGTTCAGGCGAGCAGGCCCCGCTTGGCCAGGTTCCGCATCAGCGCGGTGGCGCCGAAGGTCCAAGGCGGCGCCTTGTCGGTGTGGACCACCCGGTTGATCAAGGCGCCCAACCGATCGGCCCGGATCGTGACGAGGTCGCCTAGCTCATGGGTGAAGCCGAGACCCGGCTTCGACCGGTCCTTGATCGGCGCGAACATGGTGCCGGAGTAGAGGCAGACGCCGTCCGGGTACTGGTGATGCTTGCCGATGGTCTGGCCGACGAGGTCGGTCAGGTCGCGGCTGATCTCGGCGACCGAGGAGGCACCGTCCAGCACGAACTGGTCGAGGCCGTCGACGCGGAGTTCCACCACCGTGTTTCGAAGGTCGTCCAGCGTATAGCCGTCGTCGAACAGGCGGATGAAGGGACCGATCGCGCTGGAGGCGTTCTGGTCCTTGGCCTTGCCGAGCAGGAGGCCGGAGCGGCCCTCGACGTCGCGCAGGTTGACGTCGTTGCCGAGGCTGGCGCCGACGATCTTCCCCTTGCCGCTGACGATCATGACGATCTCGGGCTCGGGGTTGTTCCAGGTGGAGATCGGATGGATGCCGATCTCGGCGCCGGTGCCGACCGACGCCATAGGCGGGCACTTGGTGAAGACCTCGGCGTCGGGGCCGATGCCGACCTCGAGGTACATCGACCAGCGCCCGCGCTTGATCAGCAGCTCCTTGAGCCGCATCGCCTCCTCGGAGCCGGGCTTCAGCGCCTTCAGGCTGGTGCCAATCTCCTTCTGGATCTCGGCTCGGATCGCATCGCCTTTCGACGGATCGCCCTTGGCCTGCTCCTCGACCAGCCGCTCCAGCATGCTGGTGACGAAGGTGACGCCGCAGGCCTTCACCGCCTGCAGGTCGACCGGCGCCAGGAGATAGGGCTTCTTCGGATCGATCGAGCCGGCCTCGCTGTTGGCGAGCAGCTCCTCTATGCTGCCGAGGCGCGGGCCGGTCGCGGCCTTCGCTTTCGCCGTCGGGTCGTCGGCGTTGCAGAGGTCGGCCATGGTCGGTCCGGCCTTGGTGATGTCGAAGACGCCGTCGGGCGTCACCTTGATCACCGAGGGTCCGTCGGCGGATGGCACCCAGGCGCGGCCGACCAGCGTGGCCTTGATCCAGTCGACGGGGAGCGTGTTCGCGATGTTGAGGGTCATGATCAGAACTTGCCGTATTTGAGGTAGGCCTTCTCGGGATCCATGCCGGCCAGGATCGACTTCCGCATGTCGCTCTCGGTCGAGACGACGCGCTCGGTCTCGGCCACGGCGTCCGCGGCCATTTCCTTCGGGAGCACGACGACGCCGTCGCGGTCGCCGAGCAGATGGTCGCCGGAGCGGATCGTCACGGTGCCGATCGTGACCGGCTCGCCGAACATGTGCTCGTCGGGCGTCCAGGTCTCGACGATGTCGGCCGGCGTGTTGTGGGTGCAGAAGACGGGAAAGCCCATCTCCAGGATGAAGTCGGTGTCGCGGCAGGCGCCGTCGACGACGTAGCCTCGTGTCTTCTTGACCATCAGCGCGCGGGCGGAAAGCTCGCCCATCAGCGCGATCGCATACGTGTTGGGCTGGCAGACGATGACCTTGCCGGCCGGGACCCTGGACAGCACGCGGGCCCAGCGCAGCAGCGTCTCATGCCTGGAAAGCGTGCGATCGACGCGGCCGGAGATCGTGTAGACCTCGCCCGCGACCTTACGGGCGGGGTCGAGCGCCTTGATCGCCGGCGGCAGCACGCAGTTGCCGTGGCCCATGCCCTTCAGCACGTCGTGCACGGCGGACGCGTAGCAGCGCAGCAGGCGGTCCGAGAGATCGGTCGTCGTTTTCTTGCGCGCCGCCATGTCCGCGTTATCCTCCGCTTCAGATCGCGATCGGCGAGGCATTAAGAAGGGCGCTCATGACGGTCGTCAAGCAGAGCACGGAAGCGCACGGACCGGTGCGCCTGATCGGCATCGACTGGGGCACGACGAGTTTCAGGGCGTATCTCATGGACGCGGCCGGTGCGATCCTCGATCGTAAGGAAGCTGCCGACGGCATTCTCTCGGCCCAGGACTTCGACGCCACCTTCGAACGCCACTGTGGTCCCTGGGCCGATGCGCATCCGCAGGCGCCGATCCTGCTCGCAGGCATGATCGGCAGCCGGCAAGGCTGGGTGGAGGCACCTTACTGCCCGTGCCCGGCAGGTGCCGCCGAGATCGTCGCCAAGCTGACCCGCCACACCACGTCGCGCGGTCGCAACGTGGCCTTCGCACCTGGATTGTCCTGGCGCTCGCCGACCGGTGCCGACGAGGTCATGCGCGGGGAGGAGACCCAGATCCTCGGTGTCGCCGGTTCCGGCCGCCGGATCCTGGTTCTGCCTGGAAGCCACAGCAAGTGGGCGGAGGTAGTCGACGGCCGCGTCGTCCGCTTCGCCACCTTCATGACCGGAGAGGTTTTCGCGGCGACTTCGAAGCACACGATCCTCGGGCGCCTCATGACGGGCGATGGCCATGATCCGAAGGCCTTCGCCGCCGGTGTCTCCGCCTCGGGTGAGCCGGGTGGACTGCTCCATCATCTTTTTCGCGTGCGCACCGGTGGCCTGTTCGCGCGTTGGCCGGGCGAGGCGCTGTCGTCGCTGCTGTCGGGTCTGGTGATAGGTCACGAGATCCGTGGCGCCCGGGACTTCTTCGGCGTCGAGCACGTCGTCGTGGTCGGTGGAGCGAGTCTTACCCAACGCTACGTCGAGGGGCTTGGCGCGCTCGGTATCGCGACCGAGATCGGTCCCTCCGATGCGGCGGCGCGCGGCCTGCAGCTGATCGCCGGTCAGATTTCGGCACCCACCGCGTCGCGATAGACGGCGCCGATCATGCGGTCATCATGATCCGGCCCGGGTGGCGGGGCTATAGCTCGTGTCCGTCTCCGTCGAAGAAGACCGACAGGCCCAGAATCACGTCGACTTTCCGGCCGTCGCTCGCCAGTGGTAGCAGCAGACGTTCTATCCGCACATGCTCGCGGTCCCAGTCGAACACGGGCGAGCCCACGCGGCGGCTCACGCTGTGCTCGCGAACGCAGGCTGGATAGTCGGCGTAGGGAGGCGCGATGAAGAGGTTCGGATGCGCATCCTCCATCAGCATGCCGGTCAATTCCCGGTCTCCTGCGTAGAGCAGTCTCGTGCCCGCGAGCCGATAGCGGAACCGCAACGGCCTCTCGATCACGTCCAGCATGAAGACGTTGGGAAGCAGGGTCGGGATGTCCGCGGCGTCGATCATCGACCGCGCTGGAAGCAGGCCCGGACCGGGCATGCGCGACCGCCAATAGGCATGAAGCGCGCGTGTCTTCGGATGCCACGTGGCAACGTCGTCCATGCGTGAATCATGCCGACGCGAGACGGGGGCCTGGCAAGACCTATCGCTCGGCATTTCTCCGGCATTTCGAGCAAACTCTTGCCGGCGCTCCCAGTCCGCCGCATCTTGCGCGTGCTCAAACGTTTACTTCGAGGATCGAGATGGCCGACGCCTTTGCCCGCTTCCGCCTTGACGGCCGTGTCGCCGTGGTCACCGGTGCCGCTTCCGGCATCGGCTTCGCCAGCGCGCGGTCGCTCGGCCTCGCCGGCTCCCGCATCGCGGTTTGCGACATCAATGCCGAAGGTGCGGAGAAGGCGGTCGCGGCGCTGAAGGGTGACGGCATCGAGGCGGTCGCTTACGTCTTTGACGTTGCCGACGAGGGGCGCGTGGTGGCGGCGATCGGCGAGGTCGCCAAAGCCTGGGGCCGGATCGACGTGCTGATCAACAATGCCGGACTCGCTGCGCGCCAGCCGTCCGAAGAGCTCGACCTCGCCACCTGGGAGAAGGTCCTGCGCATCAACCTCAACGGCTCCTTCCTTTGCGCGCGCGAGGCGGGAAAAGCGATGCTGGAGCGCAAGAGCGGCAGCATCGTCAACATCGCCTCGATCATGGGCCTCGTCGGCGGCGGTCTCTATCCGAACCTCGCCTATCACTCGACCAAGGGCGCGCTGGTCAACTTCACCCGCGCGCTCGCCGTCGAGTGGGCTGGTCGCGGCGTGCGCGTCAACGCGGTGGCGCCGACCTTCGTCAAGACGCCGCTCACCGCGCGACTGCTTTCGGATGCGCAGATGAAGGCTGCAATCGAGGGCATGACGCCGCTCGGACGGCTCGCCGAGGCCGAGGAGATCGCCGACGCGGTGCTTTACCTGGCCTCCGATGCGGCGGCGATGGTCACCGGCCATACGCTTCCGGTCGACGGCGGCTGGGTCGCCCGCTAGGCCCGGATGGCGACGGAAATCGTCTGGAACCAGGCGACCGTCGCCGACTGGCGACGCCTCATCGACGGCGCGGTCGGAGCCACGCTGCCACAGTGCCTCGCCTACGCCCAGGCGATGGCTGCCGCCGAGCGGCAACTCCCTCATTTCGGCGTGATCCGGGACGATGCCGGCGAGGTTGGCTGCGTGCTCGTGCTCGAGCGCCGGGCGGTGGGATTCCTCAGCCGTGTATCTATTCATCGCGGACCTCTCTGGCTACGTTCTGACGTTCCGGCGGAAACGGTGTCGGCCACGCTGGCGGCGCTGCATCGGCGCTGGCCGGCGCGTCCCTGGCGCCGCGTCTCGTTCATCCCCGAGTTGCCGGCAGGGGCATCGAGCCACGCTCTGCTGAGCGAGGCCGGCTATCGTCGTGTCGGGGATGGCTATCGCTCGATCCTGATCGACCTGGCGATACCGGAGCCGGAGCGGCGCGAGGCTTTGCGCCCTACCTGGCGGCAGCGCCTGCGAGGGGCGGAGAGGGGCGGCGTCGATGTCGAGATCGACCGCCACGGGAAGACGACGCTCCCCTGGCTACTTCAGCGTACGGACCTCGACCGCAAGCTCCGCGGCTATCGTGGTGCATCGGGAAAGCTCGCACTCCAGCTGATGCTCTCCGCGCGGCCCGATGGCGGAGCGCTGGTCCTTGTCGCCAGTCACGCAGGCCAGCGTATTGCGGGCATCCTGACCGTCCGGCACGGCGACACGGCGACCTATCTCCTCGGCTGGAGCGGTGCCGAGGGGAGGCGACTGAATGCGACCCACTTCCTGCTTTGGCGTGCCATGGAGGCGCTGGCCGCCGAGGGCGTTCGTCGCTTCGACCTGGGCGGCATCAATCCGGAGGAAGCGGCCGGCGTCACCGAGTTCAAGCGGGGCCTCCGGGGCCTCGAATACGAGCTGATTGGTACCTATACGTGATATAGAAGCATCATGTTGACCTTCCTCCACACCGCCGAGTCCAACGTCGCCGCCGTCACCAAGCTGATGGCAGAGCTGGCACCGGAAATCCCGATCCGCCATCACCTGCATCCCGAGCTTCTGGCCGAGGCGGTCAAGGCTGGGACGGTCACCGATTCCGTCGCTGCAGGCGTGCGCCAGCGCATGGCCGACGCCTCCAAGGACGCGTCCGTCATCGTCTGCACCTGCTCGACCATCGGCGCGGTCGCCGAAGGAACCAACGGCAGCTTTGCGGCCCCGGTGCAGCGCATTGATCGGGCGATGGCCGAACTCGCGGTCTCCAAGGGACGCCGTATCCTGGTCGCCGCCTGCGTCGCCTCGACCGTCGGGCCGACGTCGGACCTGATCGCCAGCGTGGCGAAGGAGGCGGGGCGCCCAGCCGAGATCCGCGTCGTGCTGATCGCCGAGGCGTGGCCGAAGTTCCTTGCCGGCGACGTCAAAGCCTACGAGGCGGCGATCGTCGAGCGTCTCGCGAAGGAAAAGGGTGATGCCGAGGTCGTCGTGCTGGCGCAGGCATCGATGGCCGGTGCCGCGTCCGAGGCCGAGCGTCGGCTCGGCCTGCCGGTGCTGACCAGCCCCAGGCTCGGCATCACCGCCGCGATCGCCGCGTGGCGAAAGGCCAGGAGCTGAGACGTCGATGCCGGTCATCCAGTTCGGTGCAATGCAGCCCCGGCTCCGGGAACTCTATGCATTCTGGGACGACCGACGCCAGAAATCGGACGGCAAGCTTCCTTCGATCATGCGGATCCATGCCGAGAGCCTGACGCCCTGGCTCAAGAACCTGGTGATCATGACGGTCCGGCGCGAAGGCGAGTTCGTCTACCGCTACTATCCGAAGACCTTCGTCGAGCAGTTCGGCGTCGACATGTCGGGGCGCGACACGACCGAGCTGCCAGAAGCCCAGCGCGCCCTGATCGAGCACGAGTACGACTACGTGCGCCAGAAGAAGCGGCCGACCTGGCGGATGTACACCGGCGAGTTCGACAACGAGATCGTCACCTGGGAGCGGCTCATCCTCCCCTTCGCCGCCGACGGCGAGACGATCGACACCTTGATGATCGGCGTCTACGAAGCGAAGAACGCCGGCCTTTTCGAGATCGCCTAGGGTCGAGATCGCCTAAGGCCGGGCGCGTCCGGCGCGCATCATCTCCGCACCGACCCTGAGGAACGCCATCCGGAACGGGATCGAGACGTCGGGCAGCAGCGGCGACCCCATCACGTTCTCCATCGCCTTGAACAGGCAGGTGACGAACGCTTCGAAGTGCCTGGGCTCGATCGGGAACGGGCCATGCTGCGGCCCCAGGGCGCGCGCCGGCCCGGCGACGTCATGCCATTCAGGCAGGTTCTTGAGCAGCACGCCCAACGTCTTCACCAGCTTCCGGTTCTGCTCGACCATGTCCTTGGGGAACCATTCGCGCACCTCCGGCGCGATGGTGAAGAGATGGTCGTAGAAGGCGCGGGCGAACTCGGGTCCCTTGCCGTCGCGGATCATGTTGTCGAAGGTCTCGCGGACGAGCCTGGCCTCGTCGTGGCCCATCACCAGGAAGTCGTCCATCTGAAGGTCTTCAGGTCGGCAGCTTGGCCCGCGACAATGGGCCGCCGACATGGGGAGAGAGCGGAGCGCCGAGCGGCATGCCGCTGTCCGGTCGCCGCTTGAACGGCAGATCCACGGACTTCGGGATCGGGCAGGCATAGGGCTGCCCGGCCATGCGCTCCTTCAGCTCGGCCTTGGCCTTGGCGAGCAAGGACGGATCCTCAATCGCGTCGATCGCGGTCGCCGCCATCGCCTTGGCGGCGTGGATCATGCCCTTGTGCGCGGCCGGCAGCTTGCCCTGGGTCACCAGCTGCCAGGAGTGGCCGGGCGTGCCGACGGCGAAGCATGCACCCCAGGCCTGGACCGTCGGCGTGACCAGCGAGACGTCGCCGACGTCGGTCGAGCCGAACAGCACCTGCGGCGTCCCGTCGAAGGGCAGGATGTCGTCGTGCATGACGTTTGGGTACTTCGACAGGCCCGCCGAGCGGATGCTGGACGTGATGTCGGCTGCGGTCAGCGCCGCCTTCCGCAGCTTGTCCGCAAAGGCGCGGTCGGTGTCGTCGAACGGAGTCGGTCCGAGCTTCTGGGCGTTCCGGTGCAACGCCATTTCGAGCGCGGTGTTGGGGAGCACGTTTGAGCAGGCCTTGTCGAAATCGACCACGGCCTGGGTCTCGGTCATCAGGGCCGCGCCCTCGGCGATCTTCTTCACGCGCTCGAACAGCTCGACGGTCTCGGCGACCTCGGGCGCGCGCACGAGATAGAGCACCTCGGCCCTCGCCTGAACGACGTTCGGCGAGATGCCGCCAGTGTCGGTGATGGCGCAATGGACGCGGGCGTCGGGCGGCATGTGCTCGCGCATGTAGTTGACGCCGACGTTCATCAGCTCGACCGCGTCCAGCGCGCTGCGGCCGAGATGCGGCGAGCCGGCGGCATGCGCGGCGCGGCCCGTGAAGCGGAAATAGGCCTGGATGTTGGCGAGCGAGCGCACCGACATGACGCCGAAGAAGTTGCCGGGGTGCCAGGTCACGGCCGCGTCGAGGTCGGCGAACATGCCTTCGCGCGCCATGAAGGTCTTGCCGGAGCCGCCTTCCTCGGCCGGGCAGCCGTAGTAGCGGATGCGGCCGGGGATCTTGTTGGCCTTGAGATAGTCCTTCACCGCCGCGGCGGCGAGCAGCGCGCCGCATCCGAGCAGGTTGTGGCCGCAACCTTGGCCGTTGGGACCGCCGGCGGAAACCTTCTCGGTCACGCCCGACTTCTGGCTGAGGCCAGAAAGCGCGTCGTACTCGCCGAGGAAGCCGATCAGCGGCCCGCCTTCACCGGCCTCGGCCTCGAAGGCCGTCGGGATGCCGGCGACGCCCGGCTTCACCTTGAAGCCTTCCTTCTCCAGCATCTCGATCTGCGCCTTGACCGACTTCTCTTCCTGGTAGCGAAGCTCGGCGAGGTCCCAGACCTTGTCGCTGAGGGCGACGTAAGCCGGGGTCTTCGCCTCGATCAGGGAGACGATACGCTGAATGTCCTGCATGGAAGGGGTCCTTGGGCCGGCGGGGCTCCGACCATAGCGCCGGATCGCCTCTGGAACCAACCCCGGGCGACGATCAGCGGGACGCCTTGGTTTCATAGGCCCGGTGGAGGTCGCTCTCGAGCTGCGAGGCACGCGTGCCGAGATTCCGCAGGTGGCTGGTATAGGCCAGCACCAGCGCCTTCAGGACCGGCTCGGCGCTGGCCAGGACCCGGTCGAAGACCTTCTGGTCGATGATCAAGGCCACGGTCTTGCTGGTTGCCGATACCGTGGCGCTGCGGGGCGACTTGTCGATCAGCGCCATCTCGCCGACGATTGCGCCGGCCCCGAGCGTGTTGAGCACGATCCGGCGGCCATCCACCATCTTCGAGACCTCGACGTTGCCGCTTTCGATCAGGTAGGCCGCGGCGGCCGTGTCGCCTTCTTTCAGCAACGTGTCGCCAGGCACGAAGGTCACCGCCTGAAACTGATCGACCATCGGATTGCTCCCTAGAGGTTCCGGATCGCCTGGGCGAGCCGGCGATAGTCATCCATCTCGTTGTAGAGCTGGGCCGAGATGCGGACCCAGAGGCCGTCGGCGAGTGCGTTGACCGGCACGTCGATCCGGTGATCCTGCCACAGCTTGAGCCTCAAATCGGGGAAGGCGTCCGCCGCTTTTGGTAGCTTGATCATGCGCATAGATCCGGCGAGCGATGCCGGCGAGCCGAGCCGGGTCTTCCACGCGTCGGCGAGATAGACGCCGGCTTCCTCGGCGAGCGCCCGGTTGTGCGCCTTGATGCGGCCGTCGCCGAAGGTCTGGCGGAAGGAGAGTGCGGCCGGCACCGACAGGAACGAGGATGGATCGCGCGTGCCGGTCCAGTCGAACTCGGCGACGAAGCCCTTGCCGAGTCCATGCGAGACAATCGGCGGATGCAACCAAGGCTGGTGCTCGCGCTTTGCCCAGAGAAACGCGGCGCCCTTGGGCGCGGCGAGCCATTTGTGGCAATTGCCCGTGTAGAAGTCGGCGCCGAGTGTGGCGAGGTCGAGATCCGCCTGGCCCGGTGCGTGGGCACCATCGACCAGGACAAGCGCGCCGGCCTCGCGCGAAGCTGCGATCAGGCGCTCGATCGGCATGACCACCGCGGTTGCCGACGTGATGTGATCGAGAAGGACGAGCCGGGTGCGCGCGCTCAGGCCCGCCTTGAAGGATTCGACGATCGAGTCGCCGTCGTCCTCGACCGGGAAGGGAAGGGTGATCTCGACGACCTTGGCGCCAACGCGGCCGGCCTCGTAGCGGGCGATGTTCTTCACCGCGTTGTAGGTCTGGTCGTTGATCAGGATCTCGTCGCCGGGCTTGAGCTCGATCGAGCCGATCACCGACTGCATGCCGGCGGTCGCGTTGTCGACGAAGACGACGTCGTCGGCTTCGGCGCCGAGATATCCGGCGAGCTCGGCTGCCGCCGCGCGCATGCGTCCGGGTAGCTGGCGGGTGAAGAAGTCGCCGATCGTCTGCTCCATCTCCTGACGAACGGTGTCCTGGGCGGCGAGGACCGGCTTCGGCGTCGCGCCGTAGCTGCCGTGGTTGAGATGCGTGGCGCTCCAATCGAGCGTCCAGTAGTGGCGGACAGCCTGGCCGAACTCGGGCACGGGGACTCCTGGCTAGAGCGGGCGGCGAGGGGCCAGCGCGGCTTCCTCGGCGCGAATGCGGACGGCGAGCAGGATCAGGTTGGCGGCGGAGAAGATCAAGGCAATCGATAAGGCACCGAAGGCAAGCGGCAGGACCGCGATCTCGCCCACGACCACGACGTAGTTGGGATGCCTGAGCCAGCGATAGGGTCCGTTTCGGACCAGCGGCTCGCTCGGCAGGGTCAGGATCCGGGTAGTCCAGAACCGGCCGAGGCTCGCGATGATCCAGACTCTCAGAATCTGCAGGATCAAGAAGACGGCAAGCAGCATCGGGTCAGGAACGGTTTCGGGCGGGACGAACAGCAGGATCGCCACGAGCCAGGCGCCGTGAAGCAGGATGAAGAAAGGATAGTGGCCGCGCCCGATCTCGACAGCGCCAGCGACTCTGAGCCTTTGCTCGTTGCGGCGGGACCAGGCGAGCTCGGCCAGGCGCTGCAGCGCGACGAGGCCGATGACGACGTAGAGCCAGCTCATGCGGCGCCAAGCACGAGGAAGGCCGCCGTGAAGCCGGGTCCAAGCGCGGTCATCAGGGTGCGTCCGCTCCATGGCTTGAGACGATCGAGCACGAACAGCACGGTCGGCGCGGACATGTTGCCGAAGTCGCGAAGGACGGTGCGGGCTTCCGGCAGCGGCCGCTCGAAGACGTCCTCGAGTGCGTCGATCACCTTGGCGCCGCCGGGGTGGGCGGCGATCGCGTCGAACTCGGCCATGCCGAGGCGATGGCGGGCAAGGAACGCATCGAGCACCGGTGCAAGATCCTCGCGCACCAGCTTCGGGATGTCGCGCGAGAAGCGGACGCCGAAGCCGTCGTCGCCGATGTCCCAACCCATGACGTCGAGGCTGCCGGGAAAGCTGTGCTCGCCCCAGGGCCCGATGGCAGGCCCGTTCCCGTCGGTCGAGATCACCGCGGCGGCGGCACCATCGCCGAATAGTGCGGTCGCGACGATGTTGGCTGGGGAGGAATCCGCCGGCTGGAATGTGAGTCCGCAGAGCTCGACCACGACGCAAAGGATGCGGGACCCCGGCTCGGAAATCGCCATGGCGGCGGCGCGGGCGAGTCCAAGGACGCCGCCGGCGCAGCCGAAGCCGAAAACCGGAAGGCGTCTCAAGTCGCGACGCAGCCCGAGCCGTTCCTGCAGCAAGGCGTCGAGGGACGGTGTGGCGATGCCGGTGGTCGAGACGACGACCAGGCCGTCGATGTCGTCCAACGTCAGGCCGCAATCCGCCAGCGACGTGCGGATCGCGCGCTCCGCCAATGCAAGCGACTCCTCGACATAGAGTCGCGAGCGCTCGGCCCATCCATGCGGTGTCATGTACCAGTCGATCGGGACGCAGGAGTGCCGCTTCGCGATGCCGGCGTTGCCGTAGATCTGCGCCAGGCGCGCGAACGCCTCGGTCCGGCCGCCGAACAACTGGGCTGCACGGATACCGACGGCGTCCTGATCGAGGACGTGCTCGGGCACGGATGTGGAAAGGGCGAGAAGACAGGGGAGCATCGGGGCATTCCTCGTACGTGGTGCGCGATCGATGCCCCCGCATTCCCATCCAGCCGGATGGCGATGGCGCCCTTCGAACCGAACATAGTTTGACGCGACTTACAAGGGTCGCTCGAGCGTCACACCTCTGTGACAGCAGTCACAGCTTTATACGTAGCGAGAGAACACGATGGCGCAGTTACCTTGGGACATGAGCCATGACTTCAACGCGGTGCGTCTACGAACTGCTCCCGACATTCTCCCGGAGCACGGTCGCGAGCTGGATCGCCGGCGTCGGCCTCTGGGTGACGGCGCTCGCCCTTCTCTCGATCTCGTAAGAGCCCGGGCCTTTGCTCTTCCGCCGGCAGCGCGGGCCGACTCCGTCGGTCACGCCGTGTGGGCTTCGGCTGTTCGCGCGCGTCGTCTCGGCGACACGGTCGCCCTGGTCCCGGACGAGCACGAGGATGCTCTCCTCGACGATCGGCCGGGGCATGCGGTCGTCACGGCATGGCTTGCGGGCATGAGCCTGTGGGCGATCGTGCTCTTCCTTATCAGCATGGAGTAGGGCATAAGCTGTCGGAGGAATGACCGACAGCGCCTTCGAGCCGGCCGGACCCAGGCCTCCACGCTTTCATCAGAGCATCGGACGACGCCTTCGAGGCTGGCTGGTGGCCGGAATCCTTGTCGTCGTTCCGCTGGCGCTGACCGCCTACATCGTCTGGGAGCTGATCGGCTACTTCGACTCGCTGGTCGAGCGCTGGATTCCGTCCCAGCTCAATCCCGGCACCTATCTTCCGTTCAAGATCCCGGGCTACGGCGTGGTCGTGGTCGCGGTCGGCCTGACGCTGATCGGTGCGGTCACCGCGAGCCTGATCGGCCGCTGGGCGGTCAGCATCGGTGATCGGATCATCGCGCGCACGCCCTTGGTCAGCGGCATCTACGGCGCGATCAAGCAGATCGTCGAGACCGTCTTCGCGCAGAAGTCCGAGACCTTCCGCCAAGTCGTCCTGGTCGAATATCCGCGCCGCGAATCCTGGACCATCGCGTTCGTCTGCGGTCAGACGCACACGGAGGTCGTGCGCGAGGTCGGCGAGGAATTGGTGCCGGTCTATGTGCCGACGACGCCGAACCCGACTTCCGGTTTTCTGCTGTTCGTGCCGAGGGCTCAGCTGAAGCCGTTGAAGATGACCGTCGAGGAGGCGCTGAAGCTGATCGTCAGCCTCGGCATCGTGCTGCCGCCCGATCGAGGTCTCGACCAGCCGACAGGTCAGCCGGATCTGAGATAGCGGACGGCGGTGTCCTGCTCGAACAGGTAGAGCAGCGTGCGGAGCGCCTTGCCGCGCTCGCTTTCCAGCTCGGGGTCCTTCGCGAGTATCAGCTTCACGTCGTCGGCCGCCACCGGCAGCAGGTCGCCATGCACTTCGAGGTCGGCTGCGCGGAACTCCGGCATGCCGCTCTGGCGCTTGCCCAGCACCTCGCCGGCGCCGCGCAGCTTCAGGTCCTCCTCGGCGATGCGGAAGCCATCGTCGGTCTCTCGCAACGTCGCGAGCCGGGCCTTCGCCGCCTCGCCCAGAGGCGTCTGATAGAGGAGCAGGCAGGTCGCCGGCTTGTCGCCGCGGCCGATGCGCCCACGTAGCTGGTGCAGCTGGGCGAGGCCGAAGCGCTCGGCATGCTCGATCACCATCACGGTCGCGGCCGGTACGTCGACGCCGACCTCGATCACCGTGGTTGCGACCAGCAGCTTGGCTGCTCCTTCGGAGAAGGCGGTCATCGCCTTGTCCTTCTCTGCCGCCTTGAGGCGGCCATGGACCAGCGCCACGCGCTCGGCACCGAAGCGCGCGGCGAGCTCGGCGTGACGCACCTCGGCAGCCGCGGTCTCGTCCATCGGGCTGTCGGGATTGTCCTCGATCAGCGGGCAGACCCAGAACACCTGCCCACCCGCCGCCATCGCGCGGCCGACCCCATCGATCACTTCTGAAAGGCGGTCGAGCGGCACTGTCCGCGTGTCCACCGGCTTCCGTCCCGCCGGCTTCTCGGTCAGGCGCGAGACGTCGAGGTCGCCGTAGGCGGCCAGCATCAGCGTGCGCGGGATCGGAGTCGCCGTCATCGCCAGAACGTCGACCGCCTTGCCTTTCGACGAGAGCTCGACGCGCTGGTCGACGCCGAAGCGGTGCTGCTCGTCGACCACCGCCAGCGCCAGGTCGCGGAAGGCGACGGCCTCCTGAACGAGCGCATGCGTGCCGACCGCGAGCGGGATCGACCCGTTCTCGAAGCCTGCCAGGATCTCGTCGCGCTTCTTCCCCTTGTCGCGGCCGGTGAGCAGCGCGACCGGAACGCCGGCCGCACTTGCCAGCGGCTCGATCGTCGCGAAATGCTGGCGGGCCAGGATCTCGGTCGGGGCCATCAGAGCCGCCTGCGATCCGGCCTCGACCGCGGAGATCATCGCCAACAGGGCGACGACGGTCTTGCCGGAGCCGACATCGCCCTGCAGCAGGCGCAGCATGCGCTTGTCGTCGGCCATGTCGCCGGCGATCTCGGCGTCGGCTTCGACCTGGGAACGGGTCAGCGAGTAGGGGAGTGCCTTCAGGATACGGGCACGGAGCTTGCCGTCACCCTTTGTGCGCCGGCCGGCCTGCTTCTTCTGGTGCGCGCGCATCAGCGCCAGGGCCAGCTGGTTGGACAGCAGTTCGTCATAGGCCAGGCGCACGCGGGCGGACGAGGTCGGCTCGAGGTCGCCCTGGCC
>JBGALV010000077.1:0-25819 GCA_044223515.1 Alphaproteobacteria bacterium | reverse complement strand
CCACGACTTCCGTTCCTCGATTTGTGCCGGTTGCCGCTTGAACGACTCGATAACCTTTGTCGACCAGCCAACGGCCAACATGCCCTTGGCTGGCATCACCGTGCTGGACTTCGGGCAGATCTATCTCGGCCCCTATTGTGGCCTGCTCATGGCTAAGGCGGGGGCGAAGGTCATCAAGATCGAACCACCGAAGACAGGTGAGCAGGCGCGTAAGCGGATCGAGGTCAACCTCGGCGCCTCCCTCCCCTTCGAGATGCTCAACGCCAACAAGCAGAGCATTACGATTAATCTCAAGTCCGAGGAGGGGCGGCGGCTCCTGATCGATCTGGTCAAGCGTGCTGACGTCCTGATCGAGAACTTCGCACCTGGCGTCATGGAGAAGCTCGGTGTCGGCTGGCCCACGCTGAATGCGGTGAATCCTCGGCTGGTCTACGGCAGCGCAACGGGTTTTGGTCTCTCCGGCCCAGATTGCGACAAGCTGGCGGTCGATCTCACGATCCAGGCCGCGTCCGGAATAATGGCTTCTACTGGCTTTGCGGATGGTCCTCCGGTGAAAGCAGGCCCCGCGGTCTGCGATTTCATGGGCGGAGTTCATCTCTACGCGGCAATCGTGACGGCGCTCGTGGAGCGCGCCCGTACCGGACTCGGTCGTCTCGTCGAGGTTTCGATGCAGGAAGCGGCCTATCCGACCCTGTCCTCGACCCTGGGGCTCCTCTATGAAAAGGGTAATGACGCGGCGATGCGGACCGGGAACCGTCATAGCGGCCTGGCCGTCGCGCCGTACAACGTGTACCCGGCGACCGATGGGTATGTGGCGCTAATTTGCGTCCAGGAAAGTCACTGGCAAAACCTGCTGACTGCAATGGGCCGCGAGGATCTTCGCGGCAATCCGAAGTTCGAGACCCATGCGGCCCGCTGCGAAAATATCGATGAGACTGACGCTATCGTGGAAGCTTGGACATCGAAATCTACCCGTACTGAGTTGTTCGAAGCGGCGAAGCTTCACCGCGTACCCTGCGCCCCGGTGCGCGAAGTGGCTGAGGTCGTCAATGACGAGCACATGCACGCAAGAGGGATGCTGCAGAGGGTGGACCATGCCACGCTCGGCAAGGTCGTCGTGCCCAACAGTCCTTTAAGAGTTCACGGGGCGGATTCACTTGCCTTCCAGCCGGCGCCAAAGCTCGGCGCCGACAATCAGCAGATCTATGGCGAACTGCTGGGGCGCACGGCGGATGAGCTGAAAGAGTACGCCCGCAGCGGCGCTATCTGATCCCATCGTGAGCAGAGAAGAAGTGAACGGGATCGCGCCGAGATCGATGATCTGCAATTGGGCCGTGATCGTGCGGAGTCGCAAGGCGCGCGCGTTGGCTCACGGTTATGACGTATCCCACCAACAACCAATCGAAATTTAGCAGATGAGCTCCGCAAAACCCTCTGGCCGCAAGGTCATCATAACCTGCGCCGTCACCGGCTCGATCCACACGCCGACGATGACGCCTTATCTACCGATCACTCCGGACCAGATTGCTGCGGACTCGATTGCCGCTGCCGAAGCGGGGGCCGCTATCGTTCATCTTCATGCCAGAAATCCGGATGGCAGCCCGACGCCCGATCCCAACGTGTACATGCAGTTCTTGCCGCGGATTAAGCAGGCATCGAACGTAGTCGTGAACATTACTACCGGCGGTAGCCTGGGCATGGCCATGGAGGACCGGCTCGCCGCACCCTTACGCGCGAAGCCGGAAGTTTGTTCGCTCAACATGGGATCGATGAATTTCGGCCTCTTCCAGATCGTCGACAAGATCAAGAACTGGCAGAACCCCTGGGAGAAGCCCTATCTCGAGAGGACTAAGGAGTCGATCGTCAGCAACACGTTCGGCCAGATCGAACGGTTCCTAAAGGAGCTCGGCGAAGGCCACGGCGTCCGTTTCGAGTGCGAATGCTACGATGTTGGTCACCTCTACACGCTGGCCCACTTTCTCGACAGGAAGCTGATCAAGCCGCCGCTGTTCGTCCAGACCATCTTCGGCATTCTTGGCGGCATCGGCACGCATCCCGAGGATCTGCAGCACATGCGTCGTACGGCCGATCGTCTGTTTGGCCCAGACTATCAGTGGTCGATCCTCGCAGCCGGCAGGCACCAGATGTCGATGTGCACCATGGGCGCCATGATGGGTGGGAACGTCCGAGTCGGCATGGAGGACAGCATCTATCTCGGCAAGGGCGAGCTGGCGAAGAGCAATGCCGACCAGGTGAAGAAGATCCGACACGTGCTCGAGACACTGTCGTTGGAGATTGCGACGCCGGACGAGGCGCGACAGATTCTTCAACTGAAGGGTGGGGACAAGGTTGGATTTTGATGGCCCGGAGAGGGTCATTGACTGGCTTTAGGTGTTGTTGGCCGATACGCCGTCCAGGCTTCTTTCGGATGCAGGGAGCGGGATCCAAAGCAAGCCAATGCTGAGTGATGGATTGAGACAGGCGCACCTGGGTGTGTCGAAGTGTCTGCTTTTGGCTATGTGCGGACCAATGAACCGGATCGAGTAACCTGAAGTCCGCGCCCCTCACGGCCATACAGGGGCGCCCTCCAGGCCGGTGGTCTCCGGCAGGCCGCAGATCAGGTTCGCGTTCTGCAGCGCCTGGCCGGCGGCGCCCTTGCCGAGGTTGTCGACCGCGCCCATCGCGATCACCAGGTTGCGCTCGGGATCGGCCGCGTAGCTGACGAAGGCGAGGTTCGAGCCGGTCGCCCATTTGGTCTGCGGCGGCTTGTCGGTCACGCGCACAAAAGCCCGCCCGGCGTAGAAGCGCCGCGCCGCGTCCAGGCACTGCTCGGTGGTGGCGCTGCCGCGGCAGTAGATGGTGGCGAGCACGCCTCTCGTCATCGGCACGAGGTGCGGCGTGAACACCAGCCCGGCCGCGCTGCCGCCGCTTAAGCGCTCGATCGTCCGGGCGATCTCGGGCATGTGGGTGTGCTTGAGCAGGCTATAGGGCAGCAGGTTCTCGTTGCTCTCGGCGTAGCCGAATCTGCTGTCGGCGCCGCCCCGGCCGGCACCGGAGATGCCGGTCTTGGCGTCGATCACGATGTTGCCGGGCTCGATCAGCTTGCCGGCCAGCAGCGGCGCCAGCGCGTTCAGTGCCGCCGCGGGGTAGCAGCCGGGGTTGGCGATGCGGGTCCGGCCCGCGATCTCCGTCGGCCAGACGTCGGCCAGGCCGTACGCCCACCCGTCGACGTAGCGGTGGTCGCCGCCGATGTCGACGACCTTCACGTCCTTGGGCACGCGCGCGAGCGCCTCGGCGGAGGCACCCGTGGGCAGCGACGCGAACAGCACGTCGAGCTTCGGCAGGGTCGCAGGGTCCCACTTCTCGATCACCAGTCCGGCCAGCTTTGCGGGCACGCCGGGGAAGCGGTCCGCCAGCCGGCTGCCGGCGCTGCCTTCGCCCGCGGCGTAGACCAGCTCGAAAGAAGGATGGCTCGCGACCAGGCGCATCGCCTCGCCGCCGCCAAAACCGCTGATTCCGACGATGCCGATGCGAATGCTCATGATGATGTCCTCCTGGGATCTGGGCAAAAGAAAACCCCCGGAGCCGGGGGCTGCGGGGGTTCAGGAACGCGGGCCGAGGCCGTTCCGGCGGATGGGACCTACGAAGAGACGGTCACCACGCGGAAGCACGACGATCGACGCGCAGCCCGAAGAGCCGCCGCCTGGGAGCAGCGACGTCGGCATCGATCATGAAGGGTCGGGTTCCTGAGCATGTTCTTCGAAACTGTCGCCACCAACGTTGATCGTCAAGAAGAATGTCCGTCAGCTCTTCGCCGCGATCTTGTCCTGGGTCCTGGTCTCGAAGTCGCTGGCGTCGTGGCGCTCGTGCAGCTGGCTCGACGGCTCGCCCGAGAGACGGTTGACCATGCGGCCGCGCTGCACGGTCTTGCGCTCCAGCAGAATGTCGGCCCAGCGGTTCACGTGCTTGTAGTCCTGCACCGAGAGGAATTCGGCGGCGTTGTAGAGCCAGCCCTTCACCAGCCCGCCATACCAGGGGAAGATCGCCATGTCGGCGATCGTGTAGTCGGGGCCGGCGATGAACTTGCTCTCGGCGAGGCGCCGGTCGAGCACGTCGAGCTGGCGCTTGGTCTCCATCGCGAAGCGGTCGATCGCGTATTCGATCTTCGACGGCGCATAGGCGTAGAAGTGCCCGAAGCCGCCGCCGAGATAGGGCGCCGATCCCATCTGCCAGAAGAGCCAGGACAGGCACTCGGCGCGGGCGGCCGGGTCCTTCGGCAGGAAGGCTCCGAACTTCTCGGCGAGGTAGACCAGGATCGCGCCGGACTCGAAGACGCGGATCGGCTTCGGGCCGCTGCGGTCCATCAGCGCCGGGATCTTCGAGTTCGGGTTGACCTCGACGAAACCCGAGCCGAACTGCATGCCGTCGCCGATCTTGATCAGCCAGGCGTCGTATTCGGCGCCCTTGTGCCCGAGCGCCAGCAGCTCCTCGAGCATGATCGTGACCTTCACGCCGTTCGGCGTGCCGAGCGAGTAGAGCTGCAGCGGGTGCTTGCCGACCGGGAGTTCCTTGTCGTGCGTCGGCCCCGCGATCGGCCGGTTGATGGACGCGAAGCGGCCGCCGCTCTCCTTGTTCCAGGTCCAGACCTTCGGCGGCGTGTAGGCGGATGAATCGGCCATGTCAGTCTCCTGCGAGCGCGGGGCGACGGGTGCGGACGCTGATCACCGTGAGGATCGAGGCGAGGTTGAGGGCGGCGACCAGCCAGAAGATCGCGTTCGCCTGGCCGTGGTCGAGCAGGCTCCCGTAGAAGAGCGGCGCGATCACGCCGCCGACGTTGAAGCCGGACGTGACGAAGCCGAACACCTTGCCCATCGATCCCGGCGGCGTCACCGCGCGCACCATCATGTCGCGGCTCGGCTGGATGACGCCGTTCATGAGGCCGGTCGCGGCCATCACCGCGATGTAGCCGACGCTGCCGAGGTCGACCGTCGCCACCAGCGCGAAGGCGGCGGCGGTCGCGACCAGGCAGACCGAGGCGACGGTGCCGTGCCGCTCGGTGCGGTCGGCGATCCAGCCGCCGACGAGAACACCGCCGGCGCCGGCAAAGAGATAGACCGAAAGCCCAGTGGTCGCCGCCCAGAACGGCGTGCCGTAGGCCATGTCGAGCGCCGCGACCGAGAAGCTGTTGAGGCCCGATCCGGCGCAGGCGAGCACGGTGAAGAACAGGAAGGCGAGCCAGATCGCCGGCGAGCGCAGCAGGTCGGTGCTGACGCCGGCATTCTTCTTCGCATCGGCCGGGGGCGCGTCCGCCAGCGTGTCGCGTTGCCACAGCAGCAACGCGGCCGAGACGAGCCCGGCGGCGCCCGTCGCGATCAGGGCGCCGCGCCACCCGAGCGGGCCCGAGAGCAGCGCCATCGCCATCGGCGCCGCGGCGAATCCCAGAAAGCCGGCGAAGGTGTGGATCGAGAAGGCGCGGCCGATCCGCCGCTTGTCGATCGAGGCGTTCAGGATCGAGTAGTCGGCCGGGTGATAGACCGAGTTGGCGATGCCGGAGACGCCCATCAGCACCAGGGTCATCACGTAGCCGTTGGAAAAGCCGATCGCGCCCATCGCCGCCGCGTGCAGGGCAAGACCCAGGATCAGCACCTGGCGGCCGCCGATGCGGTCGACCAGGAAGCCCATCGGCGTCTGCAGCACGCCGGTGCCGATGTTCATCGACGCCATCAGGAGACCCAGCGCCACGTAGGAGACGCCGTAGGTCTCCTTCAGCACCGGGAACAGCGGCGGCAGCGCCAGCACGTAGAAGTGGCTGAAGAAGTGGGCGACGCTGACCAGCCCGATGACACGGGCGTCGTTACGCACATCCGCGGTGACTGCGACCATGACATTCCCGGGGAGGAAGGGAAGGCCGCATGCTAGCATGAGCGCCGCGTTGCCGGACCAGACCTTCTCGCTCTCCCAGGGGAAATCTCAGATGAAGCCGATCCTCGAACTCGCCGCGGACCTCGCCGCGGGGCGGACGACCTCGCGGGCGCTGGTCGACGAGGCGCTGTCGCGCATCGACGACAAGGATGGTGAGGGCGGGCGCGCCTTCATCAAGGTCTGGCATGCCCGCGCCCGCGCCGAGGCGGACTGCTGGGACCAGGTGCGCAAGCACGCCAAGGTGACCTCGCCCTTGGCTGGCATTCCCATCGGCGTGAAGGACCTGTTCGGCATCGCCGGCGAGCCGACTCCGGCCGGCTCCGTCGCGCTCAAGGACGCGGCGCCGGCGAAGGAGGACGCGCCGATCGTGCGCCGGCTCCGCGCCGCCGGCGCGGTGTTGGTCGGCCGCACCAACATGACCGAGTTCGCCTATTCCGGCATCGGCATCAACCCGCACCACGGCACGCCAAGGAATCCGTGGGACCGCAAGCGCGGGCGCATCCCCGGCGGCTCGTCCTCGGGCGCCGCGGTCTCGGTGACCGACGGCATGTGCGCGGGCTCGATCGGTTCGGACACCGGCGGCTCGGTCCGCATCCCGGCCTCGCTCTGCGGCATCGCCGGCTTCAAGCCGACGGCGAGCCGCATACCGCTGACCGGCGCCTTTCCGCTGTCGTTCAGCCAGGACTCGATCGGGCCGCTGGCGAACACGCTCTCCTGCTGCGCGATCCTGGATGCGGTGATGGCCGACGATCCGGTGGTCGTGCCGCCCGCGCTCCCGGTCAAGGGCATGCGGCTCGGCGTGATCAAGACGCTGGTGCAGGACGGTCTCGATGCGACCGTCTCGGCCGCCTGGCAGCGCGCGCTCTCGAAGCTGTCGGCCGCCGGCGCGATGCTGGTCGACGTCGAGATGCCGGACCTGCCGGAGATCCCGAAGATCAATTCCAAGGGCGGCTTCTCCGCGGCCGAGGCTTTCTCGCATCACCGCGAGACGATCGCGACGAAGGGCGACCAGTTCGATCCGCTGGTGCTGCTCAGGATCAGGAAGGGCGGCGAGATGCTGGCCGCCGACTACATCGACGTCATGCATGCGCGCCAGCGTCTGATCGCGAACGCCGCGGCGATCACGCTGCCCTTTGATGCGATGATCTGCCCGACCACGCCGATCGTCGCGCCCGCGCTCGACGAGGTCGCGACGCCCGAGACCTTCCTGCAGAAGAACGCGATGGTGCTGCGCAACACATCGCTGTTCAACTTCCTCGATCGCTCGTCGCTGACCTTGCCGATCCACAACGCGGGCGAAGGCCCGGTCGGCCTGATGCTGGTCGGCGAGAACATGGGCGACCGCCACTTGTTCTCGATCGGCCTCGGCATCGAGGCGCTGCTGGGGAAGAGGTAAAATTGTGTCCCCTCTCCCGCGAAGCGGGGGAGGTACGCGCAACGTTTGTCGCGCGATGGGTGGGGGCGAGCGAAGCGAGTACTTCCGATGCCCAGAAAATTGATGCTCGATACGAATATCTACGATCGAATCATCGCTCGGCGAGGATTCACCGATCAGCTAAACCAAGCCGTTGTGGCAGGCCATATCGAGATCCTGCGAACCCATATTCAGGACGATGAGATCGCGCGCATTCCGAATGCCGCGAAGCAAGCGGAAATGCGGAAGGTTCGAGTGCGCAAAATTGCGACCAACGGCGCTGCTTGGGGAATCTCGAAATGGGGAGAGGCGAAGTGGGGTGGCTCAGGCGCCGTCAAATTCGGTGATATTGCGAAAGGCAACCCCATTCATGCCGAAGACGCATTGATCGCGATGACGGCGGAAGTCGAGGCGGATGTGCTGGTCACCGAGGACCGAGCGATGGAAGCTCGCGTGAAAGAGAAGACCGAGCATCTAGAAGTTTGGCGCTTCGCGCAGCTCGTGGACTTCGTAGAGAAGTCGGCGCAATAGCCTCGCTTCGCTCGCCCCCACCCATCGCGCAACAAGCGTTGCGCGTACCTCCCCCGCTTCGCGGGAGAGGGGACAAGACTAGGCCGGCGGCAGGTCGACCGGCATCACCGTCATGTGGCCGGCGTCGTCGCCGGCGGCGATGAACTTGCCGTCGGGCGACCAGGCGAGCGCGGTGACCTCGGACTTGGTCGCTTCCAGCGCCAGCGCCATGCGCCGCCAGCTGATGCGGCCGATCGTGACCTCGCCCGTATCGTAGCCGGCGGCGACGCCGTCGCCCGCCGGGTGGCAGGCGACGCGCGTGATCACCTGCGCGCCGCGTCCGCCGAACTCGATCGGCGGCTTGCCCGAGGGGCCCGATCCGGAGAACGGCCAGCAGATGATCTGGTCGGCGCCCGAGGTGGCGAGGAAGTAGGGCTTGGTCGACCAGGCGAGCGCCTTCACCTTGGTCGGGTATCCCGACATGCGGATGTCGCTCGCCGCCGGCAGGCGCCAGCCATGCAGGTCGTTCTCCTGCATCGAGGTCATCACGTAGCCGCCGTCCGGCGCCCAGCAGACCGAGATGTGCGAGCCCTTCCACGGCAGCACCTTCGGCTTGGAATCCGCCGAGTTGACCCACCACAGGCTGACGCCGCCGTAATGCGCGACCGCGAGCCGCTTGCCCTTGGGATCGAAGGCGAGACCGGCGACGGTCGAGGGATGCGCGCGTGCCGGACCGAAGCCCTTGGCGTCGCCGACATAGGCGTCCTTGCCGGCGCCATAGGCGCGGAGCCCCGCGGCCGAGCTCGCCACCTGCTCGATCCATTTGCCCTGGTGCTTGGCCAGCTCGGCGATCGTGCCGTCGGCGTCGAGGCGGACCAGCCGCCCGTCGTCGAGGCCCGCGAGCCAGCCGGCGTCGTCCATGTCCTGGGCCATCGCCAGCACCGTGCCGAACCCGGTCAGCGTGATCTCCTTCGCGGCGCCGCCGTCGAGCGCCACGATCCGCGCCGTGCCGTCGCCGAGCGCGAAGCAGAGATGCGAGGCGCGCCGGTTGAACACGGCCGCGACGACGGAGGCGTCGGCGGAGAGGGTGATGGGAGTTTGGGTCATGTGGTAGCCACCCCCCATCCCAACCTTCCCCTACGCTTCGCGGGGGGAAGGGGCGCGAGGGAGGTCGAGGCGCAATCCTCGTAAACCCTCCCCCCTTTGTGGGGGAGGAGAGCGCGACGCCGTAGGCGTCGTCGCGCCGGGTGGGGGGCCGTCATGGAGCTGTGCGGATCCTTAAGCGACGCAGGCTTCGAAGCCGCGCTTGAGCGCCGGCACGTCGAGGTCGCGGCCGATGAAGACGAGCTGGCTCGTGTGCTTCTCGCCTTCCTTCCACGGCTTGCCCGGCTGGCCGTCCATCAGCATGTGCACGCCCTGGAAGACGAAGCGGTTGGGCTCGTCCTTGAAGTCGAGGATGCCCTTGGAGCGGAGGATGTTCTGGCCGAGCTCCCGCAGGACCATGTTGATCCACATGTCGAAGCGGCGGCGGTCGACCGGCTGGTCCAGCTCGAAGGAGATCGACTGAACTTCCTCGTCGTGATGATGGTCGTCGTCCTCCTCGAGGAAGTCCGGCTTGATCTCGAGGATGCGCTTCAGGTCGAAGGCGCCGACGTCGAGGATCTGGTCGAGCGGCACCTGGCTCTTCTGCGCGTGGATCACCTTGGCGAAGCGGTTGATCTTGCGCACGCGCGCCTCGACCTCCTTCAGCTTCCCGGCATCCACCAGGTCGGTCTTGTTGAGGATGATGATGTCGGCGAAGGCGATCTGGTCCTGGACCTCGTGGCTGTCCTCGAGGCTGTCGAGCACATGGAAGGCATCGACCACGGTCACCACCGCGTCGAGGCCGCAGCGCTTCTTCACTTCCTCGTCGGCGAAGAAGGTCTGCGCCACCGGCGCCGGATCGGCGAGGCCCGTGGTCTCGACCAGGATCGCGTCGAACTTGCCCTTGCGCTTCATCAGGCCGTTGATGATGCGGATCAGGTCGCCGCGCACGGTGCAGCAGATGCAGCCGTTGTTCATCTCGAAGACTTCTTCGTCGGCGCCGACCACGAGCTGGTTGTCGATGCCGATCTCGCCGAACTCGTTGACGATCACGGCGTACTTCTTGCCGTGCTCCTCGGTGAGAATCCGGTTGAGGAGTGTGGTCTTTCCGGCGCCAAGGAAGCCGGTGAGAACGGTGACGGGAACCTGATCGGCCATGAAGAAGAACTCCGACTTCGAGAAGGGGCGGACCTTACCGCCAAGGGATCAGTTTTGCAGCATGCCTGATGTAAGCAGCGAGACGTTGTGGCGGAAGAGGGCCTCGTAGGTGGCGGCCGGGCCGTCGGCGCCGGAAAGCGCGTCGGAATAGAGCCGTCCGCCGACCACGGCGCCCGCCTCCCTGGCCAGCTGCTCGATCATGCGGCGGTCGGTGATGTTCTCGACGAACACGGCCCGCGTCTTCTCGGCGCGGATCTGGTCGATCAGCTGGGCGATGCCCTTGGCCGAGGGCTCCGCGTCGGTGGTGAGCCCGCGGGGCGCGCGGAAGGTCAGCCGGTAGCGCGCGGCCAGGTAGCCGAAGGCGTCGTGGGTGGTGATGGCCCTGCGCTTGGCCGCCGGCACCTCGGCGAAGCGGGTCTCGGCCCATCTGTCGAGCGTGTCGAGCATGCCTGAGAAGGCCAGCGCGGCGCCGCGGTAGGCCTCGCCATTGGCGGGATCGGCCGCGGCCAGTCCCTCGGCGACGGTGCGGGCATAGGGCGCCATGCGCTGGGGATCGTGCCAGACATGCGGATCGACTCCCGATCCATGGCCATGCGCGTCGGTCATCTTCCGGGTGGGTATCCCCCTGGTCGCGACCACGATCTGGGCCCGGGTGCCGGAGGCCTTCACCAGCCGCTCGATCCAGCCCTCGAAGCCGAGCCCGTTGATCACCACGACCTTCGCCCCGGCCAGCACGCGGCTGTCGGCCGGCGTCGGCTGGTAGACATGGGCGTCGCGGTCGGGGCCGACCAGCGTGTGGACCTTCACCTTGTCCCCGCCGATCGCCTCGACGACCTGGCCCAGGATGCTGAAGCTGGCGACCACCGGCAGCGGCTCGGCGAATGCCGGGTGCGGGGTGGCCGGGAAGGCCAGGAGCCAGGCGGCGAAAAAGGCGGCGGCGGTGCGGGTCATGCGAATGTTATGTTATTACATTCTGGCTGGTGTCAAGGCTGGCCCCGCCAGCTCTCAAGAGTTTGCCTGGGAGAGTTTATAGTCCCGGCTTTTCCGGGGAGGGCCCCGGCTTTTCGGGAGGGTGAATGACCGTCCGGGTCGCGTCGATCGGCGAATGCATGATGGAACTCCGCCACCGGAGCCCCACCGACCTCGATCTCGCCTTCGGCGGCGACACGCTCAACACGGCGGCCTACCTGGCGCGGCTGGCGCCGTCGGCCGGCCTCTCGGTCGACTACGTGACCGCGCTCGGCGACGACCCCTATTCGGACGCGATGCTGGCGATGTGGACGGGCGAAGGCATCGGCACCGGCCTGGTGCAGCGCCTGCCCGGCAAACTCCCCGGCCTCTACGCGATCCGCACCGACGACAAGGGCGAGCGCAGCTTCTTCTATTGGCGCCAGGCCGCCGCGGCACGCGACATGATGGACGGCGCGCACGGGAAGAAGATCCTGGACGCGCTTCCGGGCTATGGCTGGATCTACTTCTCCGGGATCACGCTCTCGATCCTCAGCGACAAGCCGCGCCACGCGCTGCTCAAAGGGCTCGCGGCGGCGAAATCGGCGGGCGCGAAGCTCGCCTTCGATCCCAACTTCCGTCCGCGCGGCTGGCCCGACCGCGCCGAGGCCCGGCGCGTCTTCGCGCAAGCGCTCAGGCTCGCCGACCTGGCGCTGCCGAGCTACGCGGACGAGAAGCTGCTGTTCGGCGATCCCGACCGCGAGGCGACCGCGCTCCGCATCCGCGACCTCGGCGTGCCCGAGGTCGTGGTGAAGGACGCGGAGAACCCGTGCCTTGTCGTCACCGCGCTCGACGAGCTCGAGGTGATCGGCCGACCCGTCGAGCAGGCCGTCGACACCACCGGCGCCGGCGACAGCTTCAACGCCGCCTACATCGCCGCCCGCATCAAGGGCGCCACGCCGGCCGAAGCCGCCGCCGCCGGCCACGTGCTCGCCGAGGAGGTGATCCTCCACCCGGGCGCGGTGATCCCGAAGACGGCGATGCCGTCGGCGGAGATGGTGTTCGGGTGAACTACCGCCACGCCTTCCATGCCGGCAATCATGCGGACGTGCTGAAGCACGCGACCTTGGCGCGCGTGCTCGCGCACATGCTGGAGAAGCCGAAGCCGTTCCTGTTCCTCGACACCCATGCCGGCATCGCGCGCTACGACCTCGATGCCGATGAGGCGCAGAAGACCGGCGAGGCGGAGAACGGGATCAGGAAGCTCTGGGATCTCTCGCCGGAGCCGGCGGTGCTCAAGCCTTATCTCTCGCTGGTGCGGCGGATCAATCACGGGTCGCTCCGCTGGTACCCGGGATCGCCCGGGATCGCGCGGCTGCTGATGCGGCCCGAGGACCGGATCGAGCTCTGCGAGCTGCATCCCAAGGACGTGCAGGCGCTCAAGCGCGCGACCGCGGGCGACCAGCGCGTGCACGTCCGGCGCGAGGACGGCTACCACGCGCTCAAGGCGCTGCTGCCGCCGCCCGAGCGCCGCGGCGTCGTCCTGATCGACCCGCCCTTCGAGTCCCGGGACGAGGCCGAGCAGCTGGTGAAGGGGGTGACGCAGGCGCTCCGGCGATTCGCCACCGGCACCTATCTGATCTGGTATCCGATCAAGGATCGCGCCCCGGTCGATGCCCTCCACAAAGGCCTCAAGGAGACCGGCGCCCGCCGCCAACTCATCGCAGAGTTGTGGATCAACGAACCTCTTTCGCCTATGCTTCTGAACGGGTCCGGGCTGGTGGTAATCAATCCGCCTTTCAAGCTGGAAAACTGGCTGGAAGAGGCGCTTTCCGCGATGGCCCGAACCTTCAACGCCAACGCTCACAAGGTCGCTTGGCTGGTTCCCGAGTAACGGGAGCATATCTGAAACGGTTCAGAAGTTTTTCCTACCGGAAAATTGCCCGTTTGACTATTTGGTACTCGCACTTGATAAAGTGAAGCTCTCGGGCTTGATCGAATTTAGATAAACGCGCCCGATCGGGGGACTACCGATGACCTTGAAGCTGAAGCGCAAGAAGGTGACCACCAGCGACGCCGCCACCGCCGCCCGCGCCCGCCGCCACACGCTCGGCGACCGCTTGCGCGAGCTCCGGAAGGCGAAGGGCTGGACGCTCAGCAAGGTCAGCGAGATGACGGGCCTCGCGCCCTCGACGCTGTCCAAGGTCGAGAACAAGCAGATCTCGCTCACCTACGACAACCTGGCGAAGCTCGCCGACGGCCTCAAGATCGACCTCGCCGACCTGTTCACGCCGGAGACGATCCAGGCGACCACCGGCCGCCGCTCGATCACCCGCCTCACCGAAGGCCGGCCCGAGGAGAGCGCCAACTACATCCACGTCTATTGCGCGTCCGAGCTGTCCAGGAAGGCGCTGGTGCCGATCGTCTCGGAAGTGAAGGCGCGGACACTCGAGGAGTTCGGCGAGCTCAACCGCCACGCCGGCGAGGAGTGGATGTACGTGCTTCTTGGCCCCGTGGTCTTCCACTCGGAATTCTACGAGCCGCTGACCCTGGAGACCGGCGAGAGCCTCTACTTCGACGCGACGATGGGCCACGCGATCGTGCGCGGCTCGGACAAGGAAGCGAAGACGATCTCGGTGATCTCCCGCAACGCGCCGGGCCCGGGCCCGCGCGGCAAGGACTGAAAGCGTTCTTCGGAGTCCTCTCCCGCGTAAAGACCACTGTCGCGAGCTTAGTGCATTCCGCTTCCGCTAAGGCTGACGGGCGCAAGTGCGCCCTTGCGCCTTAGCTCAGCAGCCGCTTCCTCGACTCCGCGAACTCCTCGACCGCGGCGACCAGCTGGTCGCCGTCGGCTTCGGTCAGCGGCAGCGACAGCGCCATCATGCCGCGGCGCGCGATGTAGATGCCGCTGGCGAGCAGGTCGAGGAAGAACAGCTCGCCCAGGTCCTGGTTCGCCTTCTTCGCGTCGATGACCGACTTGATCGGCCCCTTCACGAAGTGCACGCAGATCATCGAGCCGATGCCGATGAACTGCATGTTGAGACCCTTGTCGCGGGTGACCGCGTTGAGCCGGTCGCGCAGCTTGTCGCCGGCGGCGTTCAGCTTCACCGCCGCTTCCGGCGTGTAAAGCTGCTCCAATCCGACGACGCCCGCGGTCATGGTCAGGATGTTGTTGTTGAAGGTGCCGGCGTGCGGCAGCGAGTCGGCGCGGCGCGGGTCGAACCTCGACATGATGTCGGCGCGGCCGCCGAAGGCGCCGAAGCTCATGCCGCCGCCAATGTACTTGCCGAGCGAGGTCAGGTCCGGCGTGATGTTGAGCTTCGCCTGGATGCCGCCGGGCGAGAGGCGCGAGGTCATGACCTCGTCGAACAGCAGCAGCGCGCCGACCTTCTGCGTCTCCTCGCGCAGCATCCTGAGGAAGGACTCCTCGGCGGCGATGCAGCCGCCGCCGCCCTGCATCGGCTCGATCGCGACGACCGCCAGGTCCTTGGCGTTCGCTGCGATCAGCTTCTTCGTGCCCTCGGCGTCGTTGTAGGGCGCGATCACGAAGTCGAACGGGCCGTTCACCGGGTTGTTGCCGTTGGCGAAGGTGAAGATGCCGCCGTGGTAGCCGCCGTCGAACACCATCACCTTCTTGCGGCCGGTGAAGGCGCGGGCGACGGTGATCGCCATCAGGTTCGCCTCGGTGCCCGAGTTGGTGAAGCGCACCAGCTCGACCGAGGGGAAGCGCGCGCAGATCAGCGCGGCGAGCTTGCCTTCCATCTGGTTATGGGCGCCGCGGTTGATGCCGTCGTCGAGCGCGCCGTCGATCGCCTTCCGGATCACCGGATGCGAGTGGCCGTAGAGGCCGGCGGTGTATTCGCCGAGGAAGTCGACGTACTTCTTGCCGTCGGCGTCCCACAGGTTGGCGCCCTGGCCCTTCACCATCGTCACCGGGAACGGTCCGTAGAACAGCACGGTGCGCGTGTTGCCGCCCGGCAGGCTCTCGCACGCGTCCTCGTGCAGCTTCTGGCTCTTCGGGTTGCGCTTGACGAAGTCGGCCCGCGCTTCGGCGAGCGCGGACGAGATGTCGGCGTTGGCGGGATGGGCGATGGTCTGGGTCATGGGAAGGTCCTTCGCGGCAGGCAGCTTTAGGCAAAGTCTAGCCGATCGGAAACGGCTGCCACCAGGGTCGCCCTTGCGCGCGCGAAACGCGCTCTCCATGCTGGAAATCCCCATGACCGACTTCAAGCCTGCCGATCCCGACTTCGAGGCCAGAGTCCGCGCCAGCTTCGGCCGCCAGGGCATCATGAGCCTGCTGGGCGCGCGGATGACCAGGGTCGCGCCCGGCGAGGTCGCGATCGAGCTGCCGTTCCGCGCCGACCTCTCCCAGCAGCACGGCTTCTTTCACGCCGGCGTCACCTCGACCATCGCCGACTCGGCCGGGGGCTATGCCGGCTTCACCCTGTTCCCGGCCGACGCCTCGGTGCTGACGGTCGAGTTCAAGATCAACCTGCTGGCGCCGGCCAAGGGTGACCGCCTGGTCGCCACCGGCAAGGTGATCAAGCCCGGCCGCACGCTGACCGTCTGCAGCCTCGAGGTCGACGTCTTCGACGGCCCCCGCCAGGTCGCCTGCGCCTACGGCCTGCAGACGCTGATGTGCATGGCCGGCCGGCCAGACGTGGCGCCTCCGGCGTAAGCAAGCTCGCTTCGCTCGCCCCCACCCGCGCGCGACGACGCCTTCGGCGGCGCGCGTACCTCCCCCGCGTACGACGCGGGAGAGGGTTAGAGAGTGGGCTGAGCGTCAGCGAGGTCGTCGCGACTTCCTGAATCGCGTATCGGTCGCGGCCAACCCTCGCTAGGTTTCCCCGATGCTTCCCTCCGCCGTGATCCTCGCGGGCGTCGTCGTCGTCGCCTGGTCGGTGCTGACCGTCTCGATCCGTGCCACGCTCTACGGCTTCGCCTTCGAGCCGTGGTCGCTGGCGCTTGCCGTGCAGATCTGCGGCGGCGCCGTGCTGCTGCTCGCGGCCGGGATCAGGTCGCTTCCGCTCGAGCCCTTGCGCCGCTGGGCGACCTGGGTGATCGGCGGGCTCCGCGTCGTCACCACCTGCGCCTTCACCACCGCGCTGCTGCATGCCTCGGCCGGACAGGTGAGCCTGCTCACCACGATCAACGTGCTGATCGCGATGGTGGGCGTCTTCGTCGTCTTCCGCCGGCGACGCCATCTGGGCGAGGTCCCCGGCATCCTCATCATGATCGCGGGCCTGATCCTGCTCGTCGGCCATCTCGAGGGCGGGTGGAGCAACATGGCGATCCGCTTCGTGATCTTCTCCGAGACCTCGGTGGTGATCGCGAGCCTCATGGCCGAGCGCCACCCGGACAATCTCGGCAACCGCCGCCAGCGCCTTGCGCTCACCGGCTTCGTCACGCTGCTCTCGGCGATGGGCCTGCTCGTCGTCTGGGGGCTCGCGACCGTGCTGCTCGCCGGCTCGACCGTGGGGCCCGACACCAGCGCGGTCATGGCGACGCTGTCGTCGCCGTGGCTCTGGATCATGGCCTTCCTGCTCGGCGGCGTGCTGCGCGGGCCCGCGACGTATGGCGCTTTCGTCATTACCGCGAAGCTCGGCGCCGACGGCTACATGCTCGGCATGGCGGCGATGCCGCCGCTGGCGATGGGGCTCGAGATGCTGGCGGCGCAGTACGGCCTGGTGCCGGCGCCGAAGAGCGCGCTCGCCGATCTCGGCGCCGCGGCGATCGTGATCGCCGGCGGCGTCTGGGTGGTGGTGGCGCAGGTGCGTGGCCACCGTCAGGCGGCGCGCTGATGTCGCCGGCGCTGGCGATCGCGCTCGCGACCACGGCGATGTGGTCGTTCGTGACCGTCCTGCTGCGCTCGGCGCTGTTCCAGTTCTCGTTCGATCCGTGGACCATGGCGATGACGACGCAGCTCTGCGCCGGCGCCACGCTGCTCACCGCCGCGGGCCTGCGCTCGCTGCCGCTGGAGCCGATCCGGCGCTGGTCGACCTGGGCCATCGGCGCGATCCGCGTCATCACCACCTGCTGCTTCTCGGCGGCGCTTCTCTACGGCTCGGCGACGACGATCACGCTGATCTCGATCGTCAACGTTCTGGTCGCGGCGATCGGCGTCTATGCCGCCTTCCGCCGGAAGCCGCACCCGGCCGAGCTTCCCGGATTCGCGCTGATCGCGATCGGCATCGTGCTGCTGGCGGGCGAGCTCGACGGCGGCTGGTCGAGCCCGGCGCTCAAGTTCCTGCTCGTCTCCGAGACCGCGGTCGTGCTCTCCAGCGTTCTTTCCGAGCGCCATCCCGACAATCTCGGCGACCGCCGCCAGCGCCTCGCGCTCACCGGCTTCGTCACGCTGTTCTCGGCCTCGGGCCTGCTGATCGTCTGGAGCGTGCTCGGGCGCGTCGTGCCGGAGGTGGCGATCGGCCCCAGCGCCGCCGACGTGCTCGCGACATTGTCGTCGCCGCTGCTCTGGGGCTGTGCGCTGGTCTTCGGCGTCCTCTTCCGCGCGCCGCTCACCTACATGGCGTTCCAGATGATGCGGCTGGTCGGTGCCGACGGATACATGCTGTCGATGGCGGCGCTGCCGATCACGACGCTGCTGTTCGAGATCGCGGCCAGCGAGGCCGGCATGCTGCCGCCGCCGAAGCTCGATCCGGTGACGCTCGGATACTCGGCCGTGATCCTCGCGGGCGGCGCCTGGATCATCCTCGTCCGGGTCCGGCGGCGGTAAACTCCGCGTCATCTAACCTGCTGTTTAGCCTCACATATCTTGCAATCGGCGGCCGCCGCTCCCACCTCGCCTGCGGGACGATCAACGCGAGGGAACGCACCGCCGATGCCATTGCTCATGTGCCCGAACGACAACGCCGCGATGCAGACGGTCAACCGCTCCGACGTGCAGTTCGACATCTGCCCGACCTGTCGCGGCGTTTGGCTCGACCGCGGCGAGCTCGAGAAGCTGATGGGCGCGGCGCAGGATGGGGGCGGTGCGGAGTATCGCCAGACGCGCCCGCCTGAGCGTCGCTACGAGGAACAGCGTCGCTACGACGATCGGCATCTCCACGAAAGCGAGCGCCGCTGGCATGACGACGACTATCGCAAGAAGAAGCGCCGTGGCTTCGACATCTTCGACATCTTCGACTGAGCGGACGAGGCGCTAGGGATCGATCAGCGCCCTCGCCGTCGCCGCGACGGCGTCGGGCAGCGGCTCCGACTTCCGCGCGTCGAGATCGACGCAGACCGCGACGATCTTCGCTTCCATCGCCAGCGCGCCGTCGGCCTCGACGATCATGCGGTGCGCGAAGGTCAGCGACTTGGTGCCGACCGTCTGCATCGTCGTCTCGATGCGGGTCGCCTCGCCCTCGGTCAGCTCGCGCCGGAAGTCGATCTCGCAGCGGAGCATCGACAGCGCCTTCCGGCCATGCGCGGAGCTTTCGCCGAGGCCGATCTTCTCCATGACCGCGAAGCCGGCGTGGCTGATGCGCCCCATGTAGTGCTGGACGTTCATGTGGCCGAGCCGGTCGAGCTCCTGCGCTTCGACCGTGCCGCGATATGTCACGAAAGCGAGCATGCCTAAGGACCGTAGCCTAGGCTACTGCACGCGCGAAACGGTCATTGCTGCGCCGCGGAACCGCCATGGATCCGCCCGGTTTTTCCCCCAGCCTTTCAAGAGGAAGAACCATGGCGACCGCGTCGATGATGCCTCCGCTCGGGATAGCGTTCGTGAACATCGGTGATCCGTATCACGTCTATCGCTGGTGCCGGCGCTGGGGCGTCACCGAGACCCAGCTGCGCATGGCGGTGCGCGTGGCCGGGCGGGAGGCGCGGGCGGTCGAGGCGGCCCTGCTGCGCGCCAAGGCGCCGCCGCGAATCCTTGCGAGCGAGATAAGTCTGCGGGAGGATCACCCGGCCGGCGAGGACTGAGGCCGGCGGCAAAGGGAGCGATGGCGAGAACCCCCACGTCGAGAACAAGAGGCGCCTCGACGATCGGCGAGCATCTGGCGCAGGGCTACTCGCTCACCGCCTACTGCAACAATCCGCGCTGCGGGCGCAGCAAGCGCCGCCAGGGCCGCTACCTCGATCTCAAGAAGCTCGATCCCGATCTCACGCTGGATGAGCTGCAGCCCAAGCTGGTCTGCGTCGACTGCAACATGCACCAGGCGATCGTGATCCGCACGCCGCCGGAATCGGAAGAACGCCGCGAGGTCTTCGAGCCGATCCCGAAAGGACGCTAGGGAGTCTCGCGGTTCGGCATCGCCACGGGCTTCTTACCCCCTCCCACGCGTCGTACGCGGGGGAGGGACGGGGTGGGGGCTTGGCGAGGTGGGGCGATGAGGCTCGCTGGCTCCGACTCGAATGGCCTGTCCGCCGGCGTCGTGCCCCCACCCTAGCGCGACGACGCCTTCGGCGTCGCGCGTACCTCCCCCGTCTGCTTTGCAGCCGAGGGAGGGAACTCGACTTCAGTCCGCCGCGGCGGCGACGTCCTTCGCCAGCAGGCCGTTCAGGAGGCGGGCGATCGCGCCCATGCCCGACACGCCGGCCTTGGCTTCCGCATCGGGGTTGTAGTTGGTGTTGGTGTTGACGTCGTAGGTCCAGCTGCGGCCCTGCTCGTCCTTGGCGAACTCGATGCCGGCGATGCCGATGCCGTTGGACGCCAGGAACGCCTCCCACTTCGGGATGAGCGCGTGGGTGAAGCCCTCGATCACCTTGAACTTCTCCGACGGCGCCACCGCCGGGCAGGCGGCGTCGCCGATCTGGCACGCATCCGCCGGGCAGAGCTGGAAGCCCTCGGAGGTGTCGACGCGGACGGCGTAGAGGAACTTGCCGCCGACGAACTCGACGCGGGTGATGTAAGGCTCGGGAGACTTGATGTAGCGCTGGACCAGCGTGATGCCGTCGACCGACGGCTCGTACTCGCTGGAGGCGAGATACTCGTCGAGCGCGGCGAGCGAGTGGAACAGGCGCACGCCGAGGCCCTTGCCGCCGCGGTTGTGCTTGAAGATCACCGGGAAGCCCAGCTTCTCGGCGGCGGCGCGCAGGCGATCCTTGCCGAGGACGGCCAGCGTGTCCGGCGTCGGAATGTCGAAGCGGGCGAGCGCCTCGTACTGCGCGACCTTGCTGATCTCGAGCTGCAGCGCGCGGCCGTTGTTGACGATGGTGCGGCCGTGGCGCTCGAGCCAGGCGAGCACCGCGCCGGTGTATTCGGCGGCGTAGCGGTGGTCGCGCGTGTGCGAGCTGGCGCTCATCCGGTTGTAGAAGACGCCCTCGGGCGGCGCCTCGGTCAGGTCCAGCGTGCCCTGGTCGAGGTGCCACTCCTGATAAGGCGCGCCGATCGCCTTGAACTGGGCGCGGAGCGGCTCGACCCAGACGCTGTTTTCATGAATGACGTGAATCTTGGCCACGACGGGCTCCTGGATGTTCTTTGTACAGATTTAACGCTCCGGATCGCGCCTTCAATCCAAATTCACATTGTAGAATAGCATCTGTGTATATTTCACAGTTAAATTATGCATTTAAGGCATTCCGGGCCGGGCCTATCGTCCCTCGACCCCTTCCGGAGCCTTGCGCATGAAATTCCCCGAGACCGGTCGTCCGCGCGCCGAGGTCATGGCGCAGCTGAAGGGCTTCGCCGCCGGCGACGCCGACTGGAAGCGGGGGCGCGTGCCGCTCTACGTGTTCAAGGCGACCGAGGAAGCGGCCGAGGTCGGCAAGGAAGCCTTCAACGCTTATTTCACCGAGAACGCACTCGGCGCCAAGCGGGCCTTCGGCAGCCTCAAGCGGATGGAGGACGAGGTCGCGCGGATGGCGCTCGACCTCTTCCACGCGCCCGAGGGCGCCGTGGGCAACATGACCACCGGCGGCAGCGAGTCGATCCTGATGGCGGTGAAGGCCGCGCGCGATTTCGCGAGGGCGCAGCGCGGCGACAAGGCGCATCGCGGCAACTTGGTGCTGCCGGCGAGCGCGCATCCGGCCTTCAACAAGGCGGCGCTGCTGATGGACCTCGAGGTCCGGCGCGTGCCCGTCACCAAGGACTTCCTCGCCGATCCGAAGGCGATGGCGGCTGCGGTCGACAAGGACACGATCATGATCGTGGGCTCGGCGCCGTGCTTCCCCTATGGCGCGATCGATCCGATCGAGGCGCTGGGCGAGGTCGCGGGATCGAAGAATCTCTGGCTCCATGTCGATGCCTGCGTCGGCGGTTACGTGGCGCCCTTCGTGCGCGACGAGGGCTGGCCGGTGCCCACCTTCGACTTCGCGGTGAAGACGGTGTCGTCGCTCTCGGCTGATCTCCATAAGTTCGGCTTCGCGCCGAAGCCGGCCTCGACCGTCTTCTATCGCGACGAAGCGCGTAAGGCGGGTCAGACCTTCTCGATCGACGAATGGCCGAACGGCCGTTTCGTCACCGAGACCCTGACCGGCACGCGCGCCGGCGGCGCGGTCGCCGCGGCCTGGGCGCTGATGCAGACGCTTGGCCGCAACGGCTATCGCCAGATCGCGCGCGAGCTGATGACGATGCGTGATGCCTACATCCAAGGCATCGAGGCGATCCCGGGCTTTCGCGTCTTCGGCAAGCCGCATCTGACCTTGCTCGGCTTCGGCGCGGCCGACCTCGACATGCCGCGCGTCGCCGAGGGCATGGCCGGCCGCGGCTGGGTTCCCGGCATGCTGAAGGACCCGCCCGGCCTGCACCTGATGATGTCGCTGCTGCACAAGGACGCGCGGCCCGACTACCTCCGCGACCTCGCGGCGTCGGCGGCGGAAGTCCGCACCAGCGCCGGCAAGGCGAAGCTGGAGGCGACGTATTCCTGACTAGAGAGTTCCTCCCCCACAAAATTTTTTCTCCTCCCCCGCGTCGTACGTGGGGGAGGGGAGGGTGGGGGCCGGCTCGATGTTCATTGCGGGCGCTTGCGATTGATCGATCTGCCTCGCGCGTGCCCCCACCCCGTCCCTCCCCCGCGTGAGACGCGAGGGAGGGGGTAAGAGAAAGTCCGGAGCTTCCGTCAGCATGTCCCACCGCGTCCTTGCCGCCTCGATCAAGCACGAGACCCACGCCTTCAACCGGCTGCCGACGACCTTGGCGCATTTCAAGGCGCAGCAGTTCGCGATCGGCGACGAGATCCGCACGAAGTACCAAGGCGTGCGGCTGGAGATGGGCGGTTTCCTCGATGCCGCGGCCAAGTACGGCTGGGACCTGCTACATCCGGTCTGCACCTTCGCCACGCCCGGCGGCTCGGTCACCGACGAGGCGTTCGAGTTCTTCGTCGGCCACCTGGAGGAGGGCCTCCGGCGTGCCGGCCGGCTCGACGGCGTGGCGCTGGCGCTGCACGGCTCGATGGTCACGCAGTCCCATGACGACGCCGAAGGGGAGATCCTGAAGCGGACCCGCGCGATCATCGGCAGGGACGTGCCGGTCGCGGTCACGCTCGATCCGCATTCTAACGTGACCAGAACGATGGCGCTGCACGCCAACATCATCACCGCGTTCCGCACCAGCCCGCATGTCGACCAGTACGAGACCGCGCTCCGCGCCTCGGCGATTCTAGATCGCGCGATGAAGGGCGAGGTCGCCCCGCGCGTCTTCCTCGCCCGGCGATCGGCGCTGAACGCCTTCGACTCCGCCCGCACCTATACGGGCCACGGACCGATGATCGAGGCCTTGAAGCGTGCCGACGAGATGGAGAAGACCGAGAAGGGCGTGCTCTGCGTCAGCGTGCATTCGGGATTCTCGCGCTCGGACTTCGCCGAGGTCGGGCCGTCGGTCGCGGTCACCGGCGACGGCGATCATCCCCGATACCAGGCGCTCGCCGAGGAGCTGATGGAGTTCGGCTGGCAGAACCGCCACACGCAGACCGAGAAGGTCGTCTCGGTCGACGAGGCGATCGCGGCCGCGCGCGCGGTCAAGGTCGGCGACAAGCCGTTGGTGCTCGGCGATTACGGCGATGCGCCCGGCGGTGGCGCCTATGGCGACTCGACCTCGATCCTGAAGGGCCTTCTCGACGCCGGCATCAAGAACGCGGCGCTGGCGGCGATGTACGATCCGGAGTCGGCGAGGAAGGCGCGCGCCGCCGGCGTGGGATCGACCGTGCATCTCACGCTCGGCGGCAAGCACGATCCGGCGTTCGGCGGCGGGCCGATCGAGGTCGACGCACGCGTGACCGCGCTTTCCGACGGCAACTTCGTCTACAAGGGCCCTTACGGCACGGGCACGCGCGGCAGCTTCGGCGAGAGCGTCGCGGTCGACATCAAGGGCATCCAGGTCATCCTCTCGACGCTCAACAAGGGCATCTACGACCTGGAGCAGTTCCGCATCTTCGGCATCGAGCCCACCGACAAGTCGGTGCTGGTGGTGAAGTGCATGCAGGGCCACCACGCCGCCTTCGATCCGATCGGCTCCAAGTCGATCGACGTCGACTCCGGCGGCCTCACCACGATCGACATCAAGCGCTTCCCCTACAAGAAGGTCCCGCGGCCGACCTGGCCGCTGGATGAGATCTGACATGACCGCATATCGCTCCGGCGGACTTCAGGTCCGTCATGTCGCGCAGGTCTCAGCGCCCTACCGCGCGATCCAGGTCGAGAAGCTCACCCCGATCATCGGCGCCGAGATCGGCGGTGTCGATCTCTCGCGTCCACTCGATCCCGCGCAGGTCGAGGAGATCGGCCGTGCGCTCGCCGAGAACCTGGTGATCTTCTTCCGCGACCAGGACCTCACGCCCGCGCAGCACATCGCTTTCGGCCGGTCGTTCGGCGACCTGCATGTCCATCCGGCGGCCCCGCATGTCGAAGGTCTGCCGGAGCTGATGATGATCCACGCCGACGCCAACTCGAAGCGTGCCAACGGCGAGGACTGGCACACGGACGTTTCCTGCGACGCCGAGCCGCCGATGGGCAGCATCCTGCGCGTCACCGAGTGTCCCGCGGAGGGCGGCGACACGCTGTTCGCCAGCATGTATGCCGCCTACGACGCGCTCTCGGACCGGATGAAGGCCTATCTCGACGGGCTCAAGGCCGTGCATGACGGCGAAAACGTCTATCGTGGCGCCTACGTGAATTTCGGCGTCGCGGACAAGGCGGCCTATCCGCGCGCCGAGCATCCGGTGGTCCGCACCCATCCGGTGACCGGCAGGAAGGCGCTCTACGTCAACCGCATCTTCACCTCGCGCATCCTGGACCTGCCGCGCGAGGAGAGCGACGCGCTTCTCGCCTTCCTGCTCGATCACGCCGAGAGCCCGCTCTGGCAGTGCCGCTTCCGCTGGCGCAAGAACTCGATGGCGTTCTGGGACAACCGCTGCGCCCAGCACCGCGCCATGTGGGACTACTGGCCGAAGACCCGCTCCGGCTTCCGCGTCACCGTGAAGGGCGAGAAGCCGGTGTGACGACCGGCAGGGATACGTATTTCTGCTTCGAGTGGACGGCCGACGGTCCCGCCGCGGTCGAGATCGTCGACTATCATTGAAGGCCGGCACATGACCCCAGATCGCATCACCTCGCATCCCGGCGAGATCCTTCGCGAGGAGTTCCTGAAGCCGATGGGAATGTCCGCGCACGCCCTGTCGTTGGCGTTGCGGGTGCCGGCCAACCGCATCGGCGCGATCCTCAAGGGCGAGCGCGGGGTGACGGCGGACACGGCGCTCCGGCTTTCCCGCTTCTTCGGCACCACGCCCGAGTTCTGGGTGAACCTGCAGTCGATGCATGACCTGACGAAGGCGAAGGCGGAGCTGGGCGCGACCGTGATCCGTGAAGTCTCGCCGAGGCATGCCGCCTAGTTTCGTCTTCCCGATAGGATTTCTTCATGACCGCACCCCATCGCGACGAAGGCTCCCGCACCCGCGGCTTCCAGGAGCCTGAGCGCCGGCCCTATGAGGCGATCCGCGTGAAGCGGCTGACGCCGCTGATCGGCGCCGAGATCTCCGGTGTCGATCTCTCGCGCCCGCTCGGCAACCAGGCCTTCGACGAGATCCACCGGGCGCTGATGGAACATCTGGTCATCTTCTTCCGCGACCAGACCCTGAGCCCCGAGCAGCATCTCGACTTCGGGCGGCGCTTCGGCGAGCTGCACGTCCATCCGATCGCCCCGCACGAGCCGGACCATCCGGCGCTCATGCGCGTCTACACCGACGCCAACTCGGCGCGCGTCAATGGCGAGCACTGGCACAGCGACGTCTCCTGCGAGGACGAGCCCTCGATGGGCAGCATCCTCTACATGCGCCAATGCCCGCCGGAAGGCGGCGACACGTTGTTCGCCAACATGTACGCGGCCTACGAGTCCCTGTCCGACCGCATGAAGGCGCATCTAGAGGGCCTGAAGGCGCTGCATGACGGCGAGCAGGTCTATCGCGGCGCCTATGCCGGCCAGGGCCAAGCGGATCTCAAGGCGTATCCGCGGGCCGAGCATCCGGTGATCCGGACCCATCCGGTGACCGGGCGGCGCTCGCTCTATGTCAACCGCGGATTCACCCGCCGGATCCTCGGCATCCCCGGCGACGAGAGCGACGCGCTGCTGGGCTACCTATTCGAGCATGCCGAGAGCCCGCTCTGGCAGTGCCGCTTCCAGTGAACGCCGAACGCGATCGCCTTCTGGGACAACCGCTGCGCCCAGCACCGCGCGATGTGGGACTACTGGCCCCATACGCGGCTCGCCCACCGCGTCACGGTAAAGGGCGATCGGCCGTTCTGAACGGTCGACGAGGCAATAGAAAACCTCGCTAGCGCTCGGCCCCCACCCTAACCCTCCCCCGCGTACGACGCGGGAGAGGGAATTCAAGGCGCTTGTACCCCCTC
>JBGALV010000076.1:0-25864 GCA_044223515.1 Alphaproteobacteria bacterium | reverse complement strand
AACCTCGGTGATCCGCGCCGCCACCTCCCGGTGTTCGATCGGCACCTGTCCGAGCTGCGTCGTTTGCTGATCGACGACGTGCGGGACGCGACCGTCGATCTCCGCCAGGCGGTGTGATCCTCGTCCTTGTCGTCCGTTTGAGGCGTCGGTAGGGTCTCCGCGCGATCTGAGCGGAGCGCTTCGCCTTGATGAAGTGGATCGACATCGTTTCGCCGACGCTTCGGAGCCTCCATCAGACCTGGATCGGATTCCGCGGCACCCGCCTGATGGCCCACGTCAACGACTACAACCGTTTCGTCGGGCATGCGGCCGCCAACGTCTCCTTGAGCGTGATCTTCCCGACCGATGGCGGCAGCCCCGTGGTCAAGCACGCAGGCGATACCGTTCGCCAGGTGCTGCCGAACGTCTGGGCCGGACTCCGTTTCGAGGACATCACCTCGACCGTGAACCGCACCGTGCTGTCGACGCCTTTCCACGCCGTCGCCAACGGCCGCCAGCCGGACGCGAGGCGCGGCCAATGGCGAAACGTGGACGGGATCCAGGCCTACGAGCAGCTGCTGCTGCCCTTCGGCAACGATCAGCTCCGCGTCTGCGTCATTCATGCGGTCTTCGACTTGGGGCGGCTCCAGAGGGTGGCGGCATGAAGTCTCCAGCATTCCCGGCCGACGAGACCTACCGGCTCGACGCGCTCCGCTCGCTCGATATCCTCGATACCGCGTCCGAGGATGATTTCGACGCCATTGTGAAGCTGGCGCAGGAGTTGTTCCGCGTGCCGATCTGCCTGGTGTCGCTGATCGACGGCGGCCGCCAGTGGTTCAAGGCCTGCATCGGCCTCGATGTATCCGAGACCTCGCGCGAGATCTCGTTTTGCGGTCACGCGATCCTCGCCGAGGGCGCTTTCGTCGTGCTCGACGCGACCAAGGACGAGCGGTTCGTCGACAATCCGCTGGTGATCGGTCCGCCGGGCATCCGCTTCTATGCCGGGATGCCAATCCGCCTACCTTCCGGCTACCAGGTCGGCACGGTCTGCATCATCGACCGGAAGCCGAGGGCATCCTTCGACGAGAGCGACAGGAGGCGGCTATCGCTGCTGGCAGAGACGGCCGTGACGGCGATGGCGGTGCGCGGCCTTCGCAACGAGCTCGCCCGGGCGCAGCTCACCGTCGACCGGTTCCGCTCCGCGATGCATCTCTCGCCCCTGCCGCTGGCACTGACCGATCCCACGGGGCGGGTAGAGGAGGCGAATGCCGCCTTCAACGCGCTCTGCCGGGCCGATCCGATGGAAGGCTTGCCGGCCGGCGAGCTCTTGGCGGTCTCGGCGGAGCAATGGTCGGCCGCGGCATCGGCGCCGGACGAGGCCGAGGTCAGGACCGGGACGGACGGCAGGCGCATCCGCGTCGTCCAGGATGCGGGTGGCATGATCCTGGTCGAAGTCCCGGAAACCCCGAACGACGATCCCTCGGACGAATAGCCGGGGAAGGAAGCGGGAGGCGCGCTGCGGGCGACGCTACGTGAAGGCCTTGAAGGTGATCATCGTGAAGGTGTCCTTCACGCCGCCGAGGCGCTGTACCTTCTCGGTCACGAAGTGGCCGATGTCGTCCTCTTCGGGCAGGTAGCACTTCATCAGCAGGTCGTACTGGCCGGAGATCGAGTAGACCTCCGACACCTGCTCGATGTTGAGCACGGCCTCGTCGGCTACCTGATAGGCCTTGCCGAGCTCGCATTTGACCATGACGAAGATCGTCTTCATGGCGGCGAGCCTACGATGGATCGAGAGCCGACGCTACGCTTTGACCGTGCGCAGCAGGAAGGCGGGTACGTGGTCGCCGAGGCCGACGACCGGTGTGCGGTCCTCGCGCTCCTCGCGGCGGCGCTCGTCGTGTCGCGAACGCTCGGGACGCGGACGCTCCTCCTGACGCGGACGGAACGGCGTGACGTTGGCGACCACCGGGGCCTCGGTGTGCTCGACCTGCTCGCGGCGCTTCGGCTCGGCCTTGCGTTCTGGCTTGGGCTCGCTGCGGGTACGTCCGCCGCGGCCGCGACGGCGGCCGTCTCCGGCTTCCAGCTGCGCGCCGGAGAAGCCTTCGATCTCGACCCGCGGGATCTCCTTGTGGAGGAGCCGCTCGACCGCCGACACGAACTTGCCGTCCTCGGGCGTCGCCAGCGTGAAGGCGGTGCCGGTGCGCCCGGCGCGGCCGGTGCGGCCGATCCGGTGGATGTAGTCCTCGGCGTGTATGGGGACGTCGAAGTTGAAGACGTGAGAGAGATCGTCGATGTCGATGCCGCGCGCGGCGACGTCCGAGCAGACCAGCAGCGTGATCTCGCCCGCCTTGAATTTCTCCAGCGTCTCCGTGCGGACGCTCTGGTGCATGTCGCCGTGCAGCGACCCGGCGTTGAAGCCGTGGCGCTCGAGCGACTTGTGCAGGATCGAGACGTCACGCTTGCGGTTGCAGAAGATCAGCGCGTTCTTGACCGCCTCGCGGCGCAGCAGCGTGCGCAGCGCCTCGCGCTTCTGCTCGGCCGCCGGCACGATCACCAGGCCCTGGGTCACGCTCTCGGCCGCCGGCTTCGAGGTCGGCGCGACCGAGATCTGCTTCGGATTGATCAGGAAGGCTTCGGTCAGGCGCCGGATCTCCGGCGGCATCGTCGCCGAGAAGAACAGCGTCTGGCGGATCTTCGGAAGGAACCCGACGATCTTCTCGATGTCGGGGATGAAGCCCATGTCGAGCATGCGGTCGGCTTCGTCGATGACCAGGAGCTTGACGTCGTTCAGCAGCACCTTGCCGCGCTCGAACTGGTCCATCAGGCGGCCGGGGGTGGCGATCAGCACGTCGACGCCGCGGTCCAGCACCTGCTCCTGGTCGGAGAAGCTGACGCCGCCGATCAGCAGGGCCTTGGAGAGCTTGTTGTACTTGCCGTAGATGTCGAAGTTCTCGGCGACCTGGGCGGCGAGCTCGCGGGTGGGCTCCAGGATCAGCGAGCGCGGCATCCGCGCCTTGGCCCGGCCGGCGGCCAGGATGTCGATCATCGGAAGCGTGAAGGAAGCGGTCTTGCCGGTGCCGGTCTGAGCGATGCCCAGGATGTCGCGGCCCATCAACACGTATGGTATGGCCTGCGCCTGGATCGGGGTCGGGGTCTGATAGCCCGCGTCGGACACGGCCTGGAGGACCTGCTCGCTCAGGCCGAGATCTGCAAACGACATCGCTTCTGTGCTTCTTTCAATCGTTTCGAAGTTGCGCTGTAGATTGTGGATAAAGGCCGAAATGTCAAACCTCGGCGGCTCCCAAGCCACGGATTTCCTTAACGCGTGGCGGATGAGCCGCGGTTCCGGTAGGGTCGAAAAATGCTTATCGAACGTGCCCGGTCGTGTCTGCTGGTCGTCGACGTCCAGGAACGGCTATTGCCATCTATTGCCTCCAACAGGACGGTTTTGGGTCGAATCTTGCTCCTGATGAAGGCGGCGAGGCGGCTTGGTGTCCCGACGATGGCGACCGAGCACTGGCCCGAGAACATCGGGCCGCTCGCCACGGCGGTAAAAGGACAGCTCGGCGGGGCGGAGGTCTTCGTTAAGCGGCATTTCGCCGCGACGGCCGAGCCGGGTTTCGCCCAGAAGCTCGACAAGGGCCGGCCGCAGATCGTGGTCTGCGGCACCGAGGCTCATGTCTGCGTGCTCCAGACTACGCTCGGGCTGCTCTCTGCCGGCATGGCGCCGATCGTCGTCTCGGACGGCGTCGGCTCGCGCGAACCCTCCGATCGGGAGGTGGCGCTGACGCGGCTCCGGGATGCCGGTGTCCAGGTCGCCTCGGCCGAGATGGTCGTCTTCGAATGGCTCGAGCAGGCCGGCACGCCCGAGTTCAAAGACCTGATCACCTTGATCAAGTAGATGGCCGTTAAGCCGGCGCTGCTGCTGCTTCCCGGGCTTCTCTGCGATCGAGCTCTGTGGGCGCCGCAGGTTGAGGCGCTCGCCGATGTCGCCGACTGCCGCGTCGCGGACCTCACCCGCGACGAGTCGGTCGCCGAGATGGCGAAGCGCGCGCTCGACGGCCTGCCCGAGCGCTTCGCCGTCGCCGGCCTCTCGATGGGCGGCTACGTCGCGCTCGAGCTGATCGCCACCGTGTCCGGCCGGATCGATCGCCTGGCGCTGATCGACACCTCGGGACGCGCCGATACGCCGGAACAGCTCCGCCGCCGGCGCGGCCTGATCCAGCTCGCCGATCGCGGCGAGTTCAAAGGGGTCACGCCGCGCCTGCTGCCGATGCTGATCCATCCGGGCCGGACCGGCGATGCAGCGCTGACCCAGGTCGTGATGGACATGGCCGAACGCGTCGGCAAGGACGCCTTTCTCCGCCAGCAGAAGGCGATCATGGGCCGCCCTGACCGTCGTCCGCTGTTGCCCAGGATCCATGTGCCGACGCTGGTCCTCTGTGGCAAGGAGGACGCGTTGACCCCGGTCGAGCTGTCGCGGGAGCTCGCTTCGGGCATCGCCACCAGCCGTCTCACCATCGTTCCCGACTGCGGCCATCTCGCCTCGATCGAGCGGCCGGAAGCAACCACGGCAGCGATGCGCCGCTGGCTCGCGGAAGAGCTCTAGCTCTTCCGCATCTCCTTCTTCGCTTCCTCGAATGCACCCATGAGGTTGGCGAAGGGGACGAGGGTATCGTCGCCGGCCTTGAGCGCGGCTTCGAGCGCCTCGGCGGCGGCGCCGACCCGGGCGGCACCGGCGGAGCGCGCGGCCCCCTTGATCGAGTGGGCGAGGCCGCGGGCCTCCTCGCGGTCGCGGTCGAGAGCGGCGGGCAGGGCCCCCAGTGACTGCTCGACCGACTGCGCGAAGAGGACGAGGAGATTGCGCCGCTCCTCGGTCGAGTCCTCGAACAGCTCGTCGAGGATCGTTCGGTCGAAGATCGGGAGGTCGCGTGTTGCCGCGGCCTCGATCGGCTCGCTCGAGGCGACGCCGGCCGTCCACCGGCGAAGGACCGACGAGAGCTGTGCCAGCGAGGCGGGCTTCGCGATGTAGTCGTCCATGCCGGCGGCGAGGCATTTCTCGGCCTCGCCCTGGAGCGCATTGGCCGTCAGCGCCACGATCGGGATACGCGGGATGCCGCTGCGTTCCTGGTCGCGCAACGCCATGGTCAGCGCGAAGCCGTCCATGACCGGCATGTGGCAATCGGTCAGGACCAGGGCGTGGCGGCCGCGCTCGAAGGCGTCCATCGCAGCCCGGCCGTCGGCGAAGATCTCGTAGCGGTATCCCAGCTTCTTCAGCTGCTTGGCGATCACCGCGCGATTGGTCGGATTGTCCTCGGCGACCAGGATCAGCGCATCCGACGGCGGAGCGGCCGTCTCCTCGGACTTCGCCTGGGACTCCTTGTCGACCGCCGGCACCAGCGCCGAGAGCAGGAGCGAGCGGCGGATCGGCTTGGTGAGGTATGCGGAGAAGCCTTGTCCCAGCGCTTTCCTGCGGTGATCGGGCTCGTCGAACGCGGTCAGCAGCACGAGGCGCGTCGCCGCCAGCGCCGGCGTCTCGCGGATCATGCGCCCGAGCGCCCAGCCGTCGCCGTCGGGGAGGCGCATGTCGAGGATCGCAGCCTGGTAGGGCTTGCCCGCGGCGGCGGCGCGGGCGAGTTCGTCGAGCCCGGCGCGGCCGGTTCCGGCGGTCGCGGTCTCGGCACCGGCTTCGACGATGTAGCGCGTGACCAGGTCGCGGACCATCGCGCTGTCGTCGACCACGAGCAGGCGCTGTCCCTGCAGCGGCTTCCGCGTCTCGATGCGGCGATCGGGCCGGCGCGCGAGCTTCGCGGTGAAGCTGAAGGTCGAGCCTTGGCCAGGCGTGCTGTCCACGTTGATCGTACCGTCCATCAGCTCGACCAGCCGCTTCGAGATCGAGAGGCCGAGGCCGGTGCCGCCGAAGCGGCGCGTGGTCGAGCTGTCCGCCTGCATGAAGGGCTGGAACAGCCGTGCCTTCTGGTCGTCGTCGAGGCCGATGCCGGTGTCCCGGACCTCGAAGCGGAGCGTCACCGTCTCCGAGGTCTCCTCGGCGATCCGGGTCGAGATCGAGACCTCGCCAGCTTGCGTGAACTTGATCGCGTTGCCGACCAGGTTGAAGAGGATCTGCCTGAGGCGGACCGCATCGCCGGCGAGCGGGTCGGGAACCGCCGGGTCGACGAAGGTGACGACCGCGATCTCCTTCTTGCGTGCCTCGGCGGCCAGCGTCTCGGCGACGCCTTCAACGACCTGGAGGGGCGAGAGCTCGACCTGCTCCATTTCGATCTTGCCGGCCTCGATCTTGGAGAAGTCGAGGATGTCGTCGATGATCTTGAGCAGCGAGTTGGCGGACTCGCGCACCACGCTCACCATCTCCGACTGCTCGGCGTCGAGACGGGTTCCCTTGAGCAGCTCGAGCATGCCGAGCACGCCGTTCATCGGCGTGCGGATCTCGTGGCTCATCGCGGCCAGGAACTGAGACTTGGCCTGGCTCGCATGCTCGGCCTCCTGGCGCGCCTTGAGCGCTACCCGTTCGGAGTCCTTCTGCTTGGTGATGTCGACGACGACCAGCATGCGCCCGCCGTCGGGGAGCGCGGCGACGAACTGCAGCGTGTTCACCCTGGGCGACTCGAACTCGACCTCGCGCGGCGCGAAGTCGGAGCCGAAGAAGCGGTCGATCCAGGCCTTCGTGAAGGCGTCGAGCGGCACCCGCCGGAGGCCGGGGAAGCGCTCATGGACGTAGGCGCAGATCGCCCTTATGTCCGGATTCGTCTGGTAGAACGAGTCCTCGGTGTCGGTGACCTCGCAATAGGTACGGTTCCAGTAGTTCAGCCTCTGGTTCTCGTCGACGACCAGGATGCCGATCGGCAGGTGGTTGAGGATGGCGCGGAACTGCGCCTCGGTCGCCTCGGCCTGGGCACGGGCCCGAAGCGCATCGCGCTGGGCGTCCTTCTGCGGGGTGATGTCGACGATGACGTTTACCGCGCCGCCGCTCTTCAAGGGGGCGATGATGTACTGGATGTCGTAGCGGGGGTCCTCGAAGGTCACCTCGCGGACCGAGAATCCCTCGACGAACATGCGCTTGCGTCGAGCCTCGATGAATTCCTCGACCGGCATCGTCTGCATGTGCGGATAGGAATTGTAGATGAATCGCGAGTTGTCATCGAGCGAGCGGTGCGCATCGAGGTTTGCCGCGCTGACGCCCGTATACTTGACGTAGGCCTCGTTCCACATCTCGATGCCACGGTCCTCGTCGAGCACGAGCACGCCGACGGGTAGGGACTCCAGGATGTCGCGGACCTTCGCCTCGGCCGCTTCGGTATCGGCGAGCGCCTTGCGCAGGACTTCCTCGCCTTTCTTCTGCCTGGTGATGTCGGTGATGACGCGGATGAAACCGCCGTCGGGGAGCGGGTTCGAGAACACCTCGACCACCGATCCGTCGGCGCGCGCGCGCTCGTAGGCGTAGGCCCGGTCCGGCGGCGGTGCGCGCGTGTACCAGTAGTCGGTGATCGCCTCCTTGTCCTCGGGCATCCTCATGCCCTCGGGCGGCATCACGTCGCCGTTCTCGATCTGCTTGACCAGCAGCTCGCGCAAGGTCGGCTCGGTCGCCAGGAATTCTGCCGGCAGCCCGATCATGTCGACGTAGCGCTTGTTGTGCGCCACCAGCCGCATGTCGGCGTCGAACATGGAGATCGCCTGGACCGTGTTGTCGAGCGTCGCCGACAGCACCGCCGACTTGCGTGCGAGCTCGGTCTCGCGTCCGCGCAGGGTCTCGATCGACTCCACGCGGGCGACGGCGACGCCGATCAGCGCGGCCGCGGCCTTGAGCGCCTCGATATCGGCCTCCGACCAGACGCGTTCCTCGAAGCAGTCGTCGAAGCCGATGGTTCCCCACATCTGGCCCGACACGAACACGGGCACGCGCACCAGCGCCTTCATGTCCTGGAGCTGGAGCCAGCGGCGTTTCTCGTCGCCGAGATGGCTGACGATCGCCTGCACGGTCTCGCCGGCGCGGCGACGCTCGCGCCAGTCCTGGAATGCGTCGTCCTTGACCGGCATGGTGCGGAGCTTGGGATTGTCCCAGAACGAGCTCACGCCCGGCCGGCGCCACTGGAACAGCTCCTGCTGCTTGTAGAGTCCGTTCTCGGCGCGATAGTCGTGGGCGAAGAACACGCGGCTGACGCCGGTGACCTCGCCGATCGTCGCCAGCATGGTCTCGACCGGACCGGTCCAGTCGTTGGAGGCGAGGATCGCGCTCGCCGCGGTATGCAGCGCCGAGACGATGGCGTCGCGCTGACGCATCGCCGCCTCGGCTTTCGAGCGCCGCGTGATGTCGGTGTAGGTCGAGACGAAGCCGCCGTCCGGCAGGGGCGAGGAGCTTACCTCGATCACCCGGCCGTTCGGACGGTGGAACTCGAAGATCCGGCCTTCGGCGAAGCGGCTCGCGGTCGCGTAGCGCGCCAGCGCCGTCTCTTCCGTCACGTCCGGCCCGTAGTCCCGGCGTGCCGCCATGGTGCGGACGAGTCGGCGGAAGCCCTGCGGGTTCTCGACGGCGCTGGCCTCGACGTCGAAGAGCTCGAGGAAGCGGGCGTTGAACGCCTTCACGTCGAAGTCGGCGTCGACGACGATGATGCCCTGCGCCATGTTGTCGAGCGTGGCGCGAAGGACCGAGCGGTCCTTCTTCAGCTCTTCCGTGCGCTTGTCGACCTCGGCCGCCAGGGTCTCGGCATGCCGGGTGCGCTCGGTCACATCGGAGAAGGTGAAGGCGTAGCCGCCATTGGCGAGGGCGTGGCCGGTCAGCGAGATCACCGTGCCGTTCGGCAGGCGTCGGTCGCCTTCGAAGTCCCTGCGTGCCTTGAGCGAGGCGAGGCGGGCGGCGATCTGCTTTTCGGGATCTACACCGGTGATGAGACCGCGATCGGCCATCATCCGGAGATGCTGGTCGAAGGGGAGGCCGGGCCGGATCAGTTCCTCGCCGACGCCATAGAGCTCGAGGAAGCGCCGGTTGCCGCGGACCATCCGGCCGTCGGCGTCGACGATCAGCACGCCCTGGCCGATGCCATCCAGGGCATCGGCGATCAACGCGCTCGCATCGGGATGCTGGCCGTCTGCGGCCATGCGGAGACTCCGAGGGGACAGACCGCCCGGAATTTAGCAAAATTGTTTGCGCCGGGTCTTCCGGGTTAGGCGGCCCCCCGCCTGAACCGGAGCGCCCGGCCCGGAAGGGCCCCGGTCAGCGCGCCCTTCTCCAGCGTGACCTGGCCGTTGGCGATCACCCAGTCGACGCCCTTGGCATAGCGGTAGGGATCGCCGAAGTCGTTGGTTTCGGCCACTTGCTCTGGATCGATCACGGCGACGTCGGCGAAGGCGCCGGCCTTGAGCACGCCGCGGCCGGCGATGCGGAAGCGGCTGGCGGGATAGCCGGTCAGCTTGTGGATCGCCGCCTCCCAGGAGAGTTCGCCCTCCTCGCGGACGAAGCGGCGGAGGAATCGGGCGAAGGCGCCGTAGGAGCGGGGATGGTGGCGACCGCGCGCGAGCGGCCCCTCCGGATGGAGAGAGAAGCCATCGGAGACGACGCCGCCGACCTTGTGGCGGGCGATGTCGAGGAAGTCCGCTTCCGACACGTCCTCGGCCAGCATCCAGGGCTTGCCTTCCTCCTCGACCAGGATGTCGAGCAGCGCGTCGTAGGGATCCTGGCCGCGCGCCTTGGCGATCGCGCGGAAGTCCTGGCCAACGAGGTTGGCGTTGCGCGTGCCGCTGGCGAGCCAGATCTTGTGCCAGTCGCCGTTCTTGCAGAGCGTACGCTTGCGGCTGCCGCCGCTCTCGGCGCCATGGGTGTTGGTATCGTCGATGATCTTCCTGCGCGTCGCCGGGTCCTTGAGGCGCTGGATCATCGCCGCGTCGCCGCCGTCGCAGGCCCAGGGCGGCAGCAGCGATTTCAGCGTCGTCGAGCCGACCGTGTAGGGGATCGCGTCGCAACTTGCATCGAGGCCCGAGCGGCGCTCGTCGTCGATGAGCGACAGGAGCTCGTGCGCGCAGCCGAGGCGCGGCGCGCCGGGCTGCATGTGCGAGACATGCGCCGGGATGCCGGCCTGGCGGCCGACATCGAGGCACTCGCGCACCGAGGCGGTGATGCTCTCGGTCTGGTTCCGGATATGCGACGCGTAGAGGCCGCCATGCTTCGCCACCACGCGGGCGAGCCGCACGATCTCCTCGTTCTTCGCGTAGGAGCCGGGGATGTAGGCGAGGCCGGTGGTCATGCCGAGCGCGCCGTCGCGCATGGCTTCGTCGGTCAGCGCCTCCATCTTCGTCATCTCGGCATCGGTCGGCGGCCGGTCGTCGTAGCCCATCGCCGCGGCGCGGACATTGCCGTGGCCGACGAAGCTCGCGAGGTTGGTGGCGATGCCCTGGCGCTCGAGCCGGTCGAAGTATCCCTGGAAGCCGGTCCAGTCGCAGCCGAGCCCGTCGGTCAGCGTCGGATCGAGCGGGCCGTAGTAGGGCTTGCCGCCGATCGTCGGCGCCGCCGAGACGCCGCAGTTGCCGGCGATCTGCGTGGTGACGCCCTGGGCCACGGCCGAGGAGGCGCGTGGCTCGATCGCCAGCGTGAGGTCCGAATGCGTATGTGCATCAATCAGGCCGGGCGTGACCAGGCGATCCTTCGCGTCGACCGTCCGTCTCGCGGCCTGCCCGTCGAGGCGGCCGATCGCGGCGATGCGGTCGCCTTCTATCCCGACGTCGCCGCGGAACCACGGCGCGCCGGTGCCGTCGACGATGCGCCCGCCCTTGATCACCAGATCGAACATCCGTCTCTCCCTCGTCGGCCCGGTGTCAGGGCTTGATGAACTTCAGCACGAACTCGTCCTTCGGCTGCGGCGGATCCGGCGTGTTCTTGTCGCGCGGGTCGTTGGGATTGCGCAGGAAGAATCCTTCCTCGAGAAGCTTGAAGCCCGCGGCCTCGACCTCCTTGCGGAGAAAGGCTTCCTCGATGCGATGGAGCGTGCCGGATTCCGAGATCCCGGTTCCCGGCCGCCCCGCATGGTCGGCGAGGACGTAGATGCCCCCGGGCTTCATTGCCTTGAAGATCGCGCGGTTCATCGCCTCGCGATCGACGCCGAGGAATCCGAAGTCGTGATAGTTGAACATCAGCGTCACGAGATCGAAGTGGTTCGTTGCGACCTCCGGCGGCACCGGATCGTTGAACGGACGCGGCACCGCGACGATGGGCGCCGCCGCGACGCCGGCCCCCTTCATGCGCTGCTCGCGGTCGGCGAGCTGTACGGCCGAGGGACGAGGAGGACCGGCCGGCGCCGCCGCCGGGGCAGCAGGCGGAAGGCTCGGGTTGCTGTTGCCTTCGGAGGCGGCGGGCGCGGGTGGCGGCCGGTTGGGATCGCGCACCGGCGCCTGGCCATACACCTTGCCGGCGGGGCCGATCGATCGCGCCAGCAACTCGGTCGTGTAGCCGCCGGCAGCGCTGACATCGAGGGCGGTGATCCCCGGCCGGATGCCGATGAAGGCCAGCATCTGGTCGGGCTTGCGGCGGAGGTCGTTGGTCCGGTCGGCGGGCGTGCGGTCCGGGCCGGCAAGGATCTCGGCGATGCGCGCGGCCGAATTCGGCGCGTTGCCTGCCGGCGCGACGCAGGCGCCGAGCAGAAGGGCCAAGCCGGCCAGCAGGGACAGGTTCTTGGTTTTCATCGTTTCCTCCGGACCATAGGCCTATAGCGGCGGGCGGCTGCTGTCATCCGGAGGAACGATCCGGCGAACGGATACTTATGGTGGTGATCCGTCCATCGCCGGAGGTGAATTCCGATGACCAGAGCCGCTTCGCTTCTGCTGGCCGGCATCGCCGCGTTCGCGGCCGCGACGTCGGTCCAGGCGCAGAACCCGCCTCCGCCGCACGCAGGCATCGCACCGCAGCCGGCGGAAGGACTGAAGGCGCCGCCGCCTCCCGGTCCGCAGCCCGGGCCCGTCACCGGCTCGGCGGCGGACTCGCCCGCGGTATCCGGCCAGGCCGACGGCCAGCCTGTCGTCACGCCGCCGCAAACTGCGAACTCGAGTTCGGCGCCGACCGTGCCGAACGCGCCGCGGTCGGGGCCGCTGCCGGATGTCCTCCAAGCCAGTGCCGGTCCGAACCATGCAACCATGCCGGAAAGTCTGACGCCGAAGACGCCGGAGCCGTCCCGCTTCTAGCGGTCCGCGACGTGTCGTTGCGCCTTGCCTTGGAGGCTGCCCGGCCTCCAATAAGGCATGGCTCCGCTCAACATCCTGCTCATCACCTCCGACCAGCAGCGCGGCGACTGCTACGGCTTCGAAGGCCGCAAGGTGAAGACGCCGCATCTCGACCGCATGGCGGAGGAGGGGGCGCGCTTTGCCGCCTGCATCACCCCCAACGTCGTCTGCCAGCCCTCGCGCGCTTCGATCCTGACCGGCCTCCTGCCGCGCACGCATGGCGCCTGGGACAACGGCTTCGAGCTTGACGAGCGGATCGGCGAAGGCGGGTTTGCCGGGACCTTCGCCAAGGCCGGATGGAAGACCGGCTTCATCGGCAAGGCGCATTTCTCGACCGTGCACACGTTCGAGCCCACGGGGCGCCCGGAGTGCCGCGCCAGCACGGTGAACTTCGGTCCCGACTGGCACGGCCCCTATATGGGTTTCGAGCATGTCGAGATCGTGCTGACCGGCCACAACGCCTTCCTGCCGCAGGAGCCGCCGGCGGGGCTGCACTACGAGCATTGGTATCACCAGGGCGGGCGGGGCGAGCGCCTCAACGAGCTCTATGCGAGGAAGCTGCCGCCCTATGTCGGCGCGGCGCAGACCTTCAACTCAGGCCTTCCCGTCGCCTATCACAACTCGACCTGGGTCGGCGACCGCACGATCGAGTTCCTGAAGACGAACAGGGACGACCGTTTCATCGCCTGGGCGTCGTTCCCCGATCCGCATCATCCTTTCGATGCGCCGGAGCCGTGGTGCTACCTGCATCGGCCGGAAGAGGTCGACATCCCCGACCATCGCACGCTCGATCTCGACCGGCGGCCGTGGTGGCACAAGGCGAGCCTCGAAGGCGTGCCGGCGCTCGCCGATCCGAGCCTGCTCGCCTTCCGTCAGAAACAGTCGCGCGTGCCGCCGCAGACCGACGAGCAGCTGCGCCACATGACCGCGAACTACTACGGCATGATCTCGCTGGTCGACCACAATGTCGGCCGCATCCTGCTGGCGTTGGAAGATCTCGGCCTCGCCGAGAACACGCTCGTCGTCTTCACCTCCGACCACGGCGACTGGCTCGGCGATCACGGCCTCATCCTGAAGGGCCCGATGCACTACGAAGGCGTGCTGCGCGTCGGCTGCATGATGAAGGGGCCCGGCGTGCCGGCGGGCAATGTGGTGCGCGATCCGGTCTCGACCTTGGACCTGCCCGCGACCTTCCATGACTTCGCTGGCGTCGCGCCGTCGCGCGACCTTCACTCGCGCTCGCTTCGGCGCGTGATGGACGGCGCCGAGAGCCGCGACTTCGCCTACAACGAATGGGATCTGCATCCGGCGCGCTGCGGCGTGGCCCTGAAGCTCCGCACCGTGCGCACGAAGACGCACAAGCTGACCTTGGAGGAGGGATCGGGCGCGGGCGAGCTCTACGATCTCGCGAACGACCCGACCGAGATGGACAACCGCTTCGGCGATCCGGGCGTCGCCGCGATCCAGCGCGAGCTCGTCGACATGATCCGCAGCCGGCCGAACGACGTGAACATCACGCAGTTCGAGCCGGACGGGATGTCGTAAGGCGAAGCGCTTCTTACCCCCTCCCCCGCGTAAGACGCGGGAGAGGGGACACGAGACGGCCTCGCTAGTCGCGATCCGTCGCCAGGTGGAACAGGCAGTCGCCGCGCTCGACGCGGCCGGGGACTCGCTTGCAAAGCACCATGCCGTCGCGGCCGAAGTAGGCCGGCACCGGCTCGCGCATCGGGTTGTCGACGAACTGCACGACGCCTGCGACCTGGCCCTTCTTCACCATGGCGCCGAGATCGGCATAGGGCTCGAACAGGCCGGCATCGGGAGAGAAGCAGTAGTAGTCGTCGCCGCCGACATCCATCATGCGGGTCTTGGGCTTGTTGGTGGTGAGCTTGCTCTTGGGCGCGATCCCCATGTGCTCCATGACGCGGCGCACGCCGTCCTCTGCGAACTTCTTGGCGTCGATCCCGACCATGCCGGCGCCGCCGAGCTCGGTGCCGAGGCGGAGCTTGCCGGCGCGCTCGGCTGCTCCGGTCGAGGTGCGGTCGCCGCCGCCTGCGTTCACATAGGCGACCGGTGCGCCGAAGGCCTCGGCGATCTCGATCAGCCTCTTGGTCCGCGCCTTGTCCTTGCTGATCGCGACCAAAGCGCTCGGGATGTAGAGCAGGCTCGATCCGCCGGAATGCAGGTCGAGGATCACGTCGGCCCGCGACACCAGCTCGGTCTCGATGAAGTGCGAGATCATCCAGGTCGGCGTGCCGTCGGGATCGCCGGGGAAGGTGCGGTTGAGGTTGCCCTGGTCGATCGGCGAAGTGCGCATGCCGGCCATCGCGGCGGGGAAGTTCGCCGCCGGCAGCACGATCACGCGGCCCTTGATGTCCTTGGCCTCGAGGTCGCGGATCAGCTTGGTGGTCGCGATCTGGCCTTCGTACTCGTCGCCGTGGTTGCCGGACATGGCGAGGAGCGTCGGGCCCTTGCCGTTCTTGATGCAGGCGATGGGGATGGCGATGTGGCCGTAGGCCGAGCGGTGCACCGAGAAGGGCAGCTTGAGCCAGCTGACCTGCTTGCCGTCGGCCTCGAAGTCGATCTCGCAGCCGATGCGGGTCTTGCCGCCGCCCATTCCGCCATTCGCCGTCGCGTTCAATGCCGCCATGTCGCCCTCCGTCCATTTCCGATCCGAAACGGCGGCGATGGTGGGGCGGAGCCGCTCACGGTTCAAGCGACTTCGCGCCGTCACCGAAACCGGCTCCGCCAGCCGCGGATCACGCGGTCGGCGCGAAGACCCGGAGGCGATGCCCGTCGGGATCGAGCGCGACGAAGGTGGTGCCGAAATCCATCGCGGTCGGCGCCTGGGCGATCCTGAGCCCGCGGCGGCTCCAGTCGTCATGGGCGGCGCGGACGGCGTCGGCGTCCGCAACGGTGAACGCGACCTCGCTGTTCTGACCGGAGGATGCTGGCGCCGGCTCGACGGTCTTCCGCGACCACAGGCCGAGCATCACACCTTTGCGGAGCGGCAGCATGGCGAAGGTCGGCGAGGTCTCGACCGGCGGACGGCCGAGGAGGTCAGCGTAGAAGGCGGCGCTCTTCGGCGGGTTGGCGACATAGAGAAGGATGAAGCTGAAGTCGGTCATGGCGCATCTCCGTGGTGGGTGACGGAGACAGGCTATCTCGTCATGCTGCCAAATTATGTCAGTAGTAAATTTGACTATCCGGCACCGATCCCTTCGGCGGCGCGCCAGTCCTTGAGCAGGGCCTGACGGCGACGCGGATAGCGCTTTTCGGTGACGGCGAGGCGGACGATGCGGTCGGTGCGGAAGTGGCGGAATCCCTTTCGCAGCTCGCACCAGGCGACGACGACGCGTACGCGATCGAAGAAGGCCAGCGCGAACGGCCAGATCACGCGGCGCGTCTCCGTCCCGCCGCCGTCGACATAGCGAATGCGAAGCTTCATCTCCTGCCTGATCGCCGCGCGGATCGCGGGAAGCTCGTCGTCGCCGGCCGCGGGGCCGTCGGCCGGCCCGATCAGCAGGGGCGAGCCGTCGAGGTTCTCCTTGATGTCCTTCGGCAGCACCGCCGCGATCTTGGCGAGCGCGTTGCGGGCGGCGTCGCCGAGAGGCCCGTCGGCGCGCTCCGCGACCCAGCGCGACCCCAGCACCAGGGCCTCGATCTCGGCCTCGGAGAACATCAGCTGCGGCAGCATGAAGCCGGGCCGGAGCACATAGCCAATTCCGGGCTCGCCATCGATGTGCGCGCCCTGGCCGCGCAAGGTCTCGATATCGCGATACAGCGTGCGAAGCGAGATTTCGAGCGCATCGGCCAGCGTCTCGCCGGAGACCGGATGGCGATGGCGGCGCAGGGTCTGGATCAGCTCCAGCAGGCGTTCGGCGCGGGACAAGGGCGATCCTCCCGGATCACTCTATCCCGGACTGCTGCCAGATTCAGTCAGCAGCTCCGGACGGACGCCCGGCGCCGCTGGAAACCGCTTCGGGCTCAGCCCTTCCTGATGTTCCAGAAGTAGCGGACCGGCGAGTTGTGCACGCCGCTCAGGTTCGAACGGAAGGCGTTCTTGGGAAACCACTGGCCGTAGGTGAACCAGATCGCCTCCTCGTAGAGCTTGCGATGCACGTCCTCGAGCAGTTGGCGCTGCTTCTTGGGATCGGCCTCGCGCGTCCACGCATCGCGCAGGCGCTCGATCTCGGCGTTGCACGGCCAGCCGAACCAGGCCTTGTCGCAGGCGGTCGACGCCGGGTTGGTGAAGGGATCGGCGCTGGAGACGCCGGAACCCGAGGTGAAGAAGATGTTCCAGCCGCCCTGCGACGGCGGGCTCTTGACCGCGCGGCGGGTCAGCACCGAGTTCCAGTCGGTCGCCTGTAGGTCGACCTTGACGCCGATGCGCTTCAGCGCGTCCGCCTGCACCAGCGCCGCGGCGCTGAAGGCCGGATAGTCGGTCGCCTGCAGGATGACGATCGGCTCGCCCTTGTAGCCGGCCTCCTCGAACAGCTTCTTCGCCTTGGCGTCGCGCTCGGCGCGGGTGCCGGTCGTGTACATCTCCGATCCGACCACGGTGTCGTTGGGCGAGCCGCAGACGAACAGCGACCAGCACACGCGCCAGTCGTTCGGGTCGCTCGAGATCGAGGCGCGGAGATAGTCCTCCTCCTCCATCAGGTAGCCGAGGGCCTGGCGCGCCTTCACGTTGTTGAACGGCGGATGGAGGTGGTTCGGGCGGAGCGTGCCGACGTTGCCGAGCGGGTCGCCGCGCTGGATCGTGATGTTGGGATTGCGCTTGAGCAGCGGCAGCAAATCCTCGGTCGGCGACTCCCAGAGATCCACCTCGCCGGCGCCGAGCGCGTTGGCGATGGTCGACGGATCGGGAATGTAGTTCCACTCGACGCGCTCGACGTAGACGTTCTTGTTGCCGGCGGCCCAGTCCGAGGGCTCGGGCCGCGACACGTACTTGGCGTTCCTGCGCAGCACGATCTTCGAGCCGGGAACCCATTCCTTCGGATCGTAGGTGAAGGGACCGGAGCCGATGTGCTCCGGCACCTGCACGCTGGCGTCGGTCTTCGCCATCCGCTCCGGCATGATCGCCGGCAACAAACCGCCGATCCGTCCGATGGAGTCGATCACCAGGCCGTAGGGCTCCTTCAGCGTCAGCGTGAAGGTGCGCGCGTCCTTGGCCTCGAGCCTGGCCACCGACTGGAACAGGCGCTGGCCCATGATGTCGCGCTTGCCCCAGCGCTCCAGCGACGGAATGACGTCGCGCGTGGTGACCGGGTTGCCGTCGTGGAAGACGAGACCCGGCCGGAGCGTGAAGCTGTAGGTGAGGCCGTCCTGCGAGACCGACCAGGCCTCGGCCATCTGCGGCTGCACCTGGAGCTTGGCGTCCCGGGCGAACAGCGTGTCGTAGATCATCGATCCGAAGACCTGGGTCACGGTACCCGTGGTCCAGATCGGATCGAGCACGCGGAGGTCGCCCTGCGGCACGTAGCGGATCACCGATCCGGCGTCCTGGGCGAGGGCCGGTGCGGCGAGAGAGGTCGAAAGCAAAAGAGCGGCGGCGATCTTGCGCATCGGTGAGCCTCCTCGCGTCGGCGCCGCGGGAAACGCGGCCGTCGACAGGTTTCCTTCCGGCCACGCTAGCATCGGCCCTGGCGCAGCGTAAGGAATGGCTTCGTCGCGCGGAACGCCGGCGCAGGTGTCTCAGTGAGCGAGGCGGTAGAACCGTGCCGCGGTGCCCGAGAAGAGCTGGGTCCTTTCGGGCTTGCTCATGCCTTGCGTGAGCTTTTTGCAGGCGTTCCAGAAGATCGCATAGCTGTAGGAGCCCTTGTCGACCGGGAAGTTGCTCTCGAACATCGCGCGCGACGGGCCGAAGGCCTCGATGCAGGTCTCGATGTAGGGCTTCCAAGCTGCCACGAGGTCGTCCGACGACGGCGGCTCGGGCTTGGTCTCGAAGCCGAAGCCGTTCAGCTTCATGCCGAGACCGCCCAGCTTCACATGCACGTTCGGGCATTCGGCGAGCTCGCGGATCGAGGCCGACCAGGTCTTGAACACCTCGTCGCGGCGGCAGGCATAGGGGCCGATGCCGAGCGGTCCGCCGGCATGGTTGATCACGATCGGCGTGGCCGGAAACTTGCGGGCCAGCGAGGTCAGGTCGTCGATCTGCGGGTGATAGAGCCAGGCATCGAAGCTGAGGCCCATCGGCTCGAGCACGGCGAAGCCCTCTCGGAAGCCCTTGGTGCCCATCAGGCCCGGTGGCATCTCGAAGGCGGGATTGCGAAGGCCGTGGAAATCGTCCCAGGCCGAGATGTGGCGGATGCCGCGGAAGCGGTCGGTGACGCGCCGATGCGTCTCCAGGACGCGCGCGACCGCGGCGCCGAGGCGAAGGTCGGCGTACCCGATGATGGCCTCGCAGATCCTAGTCTTGCCATAGGCCCCGCTCTCGCTCATCGCGGCGATGCCGTTGACGAACTCGGTCTCGCCGACGGGGCGCAGCTCCTCTGGCCCGCCGGCGCGATGCATGGAGCGCGCCTGCAGGTAGACGGTCGAGACGATGTTGTGGCCGCTGTTGGCGTCCTCGAGGAAGTCCGGCAGCAGGTAGCGCCAGTCGGGCTTCTCCCAGAAGTGATGATGCGGATCGACGATCGGCAGGTCCGGCTCGATGATCTCTTCCTTGCGCTTGTCCAGCCAGTCCTGGCGCACGGGGATGTAAGGGGCGAACGAGGCTTTGGCGGCGGTCATGGCGATCCTCCCGGAGAGGAGAGGATGCCAGACCTGAAAAGTCGGTCAACGCGATTGGGTCATTCCGCGGCGCGGGCGTAGCGGCGGTCGAGATCCGCCTGGACCTTGCTCTCGACGAACGCCTCGATGATGGCGTTGATCTCGTCGGGCTTGTCCATCTGGGCCCAGTGACTGGTGCCGAAGACGCGGGCGAAGGGCAGTCCCGGGACGAACCGGTGCAGATCGTGCGGCGGCTCTTCGTCGCCGGCGACCACGGCGAGCTTCGGTCCCGGATAGAGGATCATGCCGGGGACCGGATCGAAGTCGAAAAGCACCTTGATCAGCGCGAAGCCGGCGTCCTTCGGCATCGTCTTCATGCCCGCCGTGACGCGGGCCTGCGTGCCGGGCGTCGAGCCGGCGAGAAGCTTCCGCCAACAGGCGGCCGTCGCGCCGTCGTAGTCGGCCATGAGCGAGGCGAGGATCTGGGTCGCGTCGTTGTCGGGAACCTTGCCTGGTGCGCCGATGGTGAGGAGGCCGGCAACGCGGTCGGGATGACCCGCGGCATAGTCGATCGCGACCGTGCCGCCGAGCGAATGGCCGACCAGAACGAAGTCGTAGAGACCGAGCCTGTTGGCGACGGCGGCGACGTCGTCGGCAAGCCGGTCGACGGTCAGGTCGTCGAGAAGCTCGGTCCTGCCGGATCGGCCGTGGTTGCGGAAGTCGATCGCGATCGCGCGCCGCGACTTCCGGAAGTGATCCAGCTGCGCACGCCAGTGCTCGCCGCTGCCGGCGAAGGCATGCAGGAAGACGAGGGGCGGGGCGCCCGTGCCGCCGTCATCGATGTGAAGGGGGCCGACCGGCCCGGGAACGGTGCTCGCCGGCATCGCGGACTCCTGCTGTCATCCCGGTCCTCCGGAATGACAACAAGGCTGCGTCGTTGGGAGTTCCGCCTCAGGCCGGCTTCGGCTCCTGGGCGCGGACCCACTCGCCATGCTTCTGGCAGCTTGCTTCGGCGAGGTCGACGAAGATCCCGGCGATGTCCTCGGGTGGCGTCACCGTCAGCGGGTCCTCGCCCGGGAAGGCGCCGGCGCGCATCTGGGTGCGGACGGCGCCGGGTGACAGCAGGTTCGCCCTGATGTTGGTTTTCTCGATTTCCTTGCACCACGTGTAGACGAGGCCTTCCATGCCGGCCTTGGTCGCGGTGTAAGCGCCGAAATAGGCGGGGATGCCCTTGGTCACGCCCGAGGTGACGAAGATCGCGCGGCCCGCGTCCGAAAGCTTGAGCAGCGGCTCGAAGGAGCGGATCAGCCGCCACTGGGCGGTCATGTTCAGCATGACCGACTCGTGCCAGTCCTTCGGCGTGATCTGCGCGACCGGCGTGAGCGTGGTGGCGACCGCGGCGTTGGCGACCAGCACGTCGAGCTTCTTGAAGCGCTCGAAGACCGCCTGGGCCATCTTCTCGATGCCGTCGGGCGACATGAGGTCGAGCGGGATCAGGGTCGCGGAGCCGCCCATCTTCTTGATCGTGTCGTCGAGCTCCTCGAGCCCGCCGACGGTGCGCGCGGTCGCGATCACATGCGCGCCTTCCCTGGCGAAGCGTTCGGCGACGGCGCGGCCGATGCCGCGCGACGCGCCGGTGACGAGCGCGATCCGATCTTTCAGGCGCATGGGGATTTCCTGTGTGGAGAGACGACGAAGAGAAGAGGCGGGGCTAGACCGTCTCGGTCAGCAGCGAGAGCTGCTGGGTCTGGCCTTCGAGCTGGTCGACCAGCGGGATCGGATAGTCGCCGGTGAAGCAGGCATCGCAATACTGCGGGTTCGCCGTGTCGCGGCCCTTCTTGCCCATCGCGCGATAGAGGCCGTCGAGCGAGATGAAGGCGAGAGAGTCCGCGCCGATGAAATCGGCCATGCCCTTCAGGTCCATGCGCGCGGCCAGCAGCTTCGAGCGCTCGGGCGTGTCGACGCCGTAGAAGCAGGAATGCGTGGTCGGCGGGCTGGCGATGCGGAAATGCACTTCCTTGGCGCCGGCCTGGCGGACCATCTGGATGATCTTGGTCGAGGTGGTGCCGCGGACGATGGAGTCGTCCACGAGGATCACGCGCTTCCCCTCGATCTGGGCGCGGTTGGCGTTGTGCTTCAGCTTCACGCCAAGATGGCGGATGTGGTCGCTGGGCTCGATGAAGGTACGGCCGACATAGTGGTTGCGGATGATGCCGAGCTCGAACGGGATTCCGCTCTCGGCGGCATAGCCGATCGCCGCAGGCACGCCGGAATCGGGCACCGGGATCACGAGGTCGGCATCGACGCCGCTTTCGCGGGAAAGCTCGGCGCCGATGCGCTTGCGCGCCTCATAGACGCTGGTGCCCTCGACGACGCTGTCGGGCCGGGCGAAGTAGATGTACTCGAAGATGCAGAACCGCTCGTCCTGCTGGCGGAATGGCTTGTGGCTGTGCACGCCGGCATCGTCGATGACGACGACCTCGCCGGGCTCGATGTCGCGCACGAACTCGGCGCCGATGATGTCGAGGCCGCAGGTCTCGGAGGCCAGGATGTAGGCGTCGCCGATCTGGCCCAGCACCAGCGGACGCACGCCATGCGGATCGCGAACGCCGATCAGCCCGGCGGGAGACAATGCCACGAGCGAGTAGGCGCCCTCGACCTGGCGCATCGCGCCGACCAGCCGGTCGATCACGCTGAGGCCGCGGCCGAGGGCCATCAGGTGGACGATCACCTCGCTGTCGGTGGTCGACTGGAACAGGCAGCCGCGGCGGACGAGGTCCTTCCGCAGCTCCATCGCGTTGGTGAGGTTGCCGTTGTGGCCGACGGCGAAGCCGCCGGACTCGAACTCGGCGAACAGCGGCTGCGAGTTGCGGGCGACGGTGGCGCCGGTAGTGGCGTAGCGGTTGTGGCCGATCGCCGCGTGGCCCTTGAGCCGCTGGATGACCGACGGATCGCCGAAATTGTCGCCGACATGGCCCAAGCCCCGGTGCGCCGAGAACTGCTGTCCGTCGAAGGAGACGATGCCGGTCGCCTCCTGGCCACGATGCTGCTGGGCGTGCAGGCCGAGCGCGGTATGGGCCGCGGCATCGGGCGTGCCGTAGATGCCGAACAGCGCACACTCTTCGTGCAGCTTGTCGTCGTCGAAGGGGCTGGTCGTGAAGGTCATCGGCGGCCGAGTTCTGCCTTCCGCTACTGGGTGGATCGGATCAGGCCGTCGAGGTCGCGACGCTGTTCGGCATTATAGCCGGGGCGTGCTTCCTGGGCACCGGGATTCGCCTGTGGCTGGGGGTTGACCAGCCGGTCGTAGGTCCGCTTCAGCTCGACTGCCTGCTCCGCCTTGCGCTTGGCGTCGTCGGCCGCCGCCCGGGTCTGCGATGTGGCCTCGCGCGGCAGCAGGTTCAAGAGCATCTGCGCCCCGGACTCGATCGCCGGCAGCGTCTTGGCATTGGCGATCCAGTCGGGCCGGTTCTCCTTTGCGACGGCCCAGTTCACGACCAGGAGACCGAGGCAGACGATCACGGCGCCGCGCGCGAGGCCGAAGAGGAATCCCAGCGAACGGTCGAGCGCGGAAAGCCCGCTATCCTGAACCCGCCTGGAGATCGCGCCCGAGATCATGCTGAGGATGATCAACGCCACGATGAAAAGCGCGGCGCCGGCGGCTGCATCCGCGATCATGTCGACCGAGATGAACTGGCGCGCGATCGGGCGCGCGTACTTGAAGCCGTAGAGCGCGGCCAGCGCCGCGCCGACCCAGGCGCCGATCGACAGCGCCTCGCGCACGAAGCCGCGGAAGAAGGCGAAGAGGCCGGAGAGCAGGATGATCCCGATCACCAGGCCGTCGGTGAAGTTGAAGGCGAGGGCGTTCATGCGCGCTTCCGTCGCAGGGTCGATTCGCCGTCGAGGCGCTGGACCAGCTCGGCCAGCTGGTCGATCTCGACCAGCTCCAGCGGGGCGTCGCCCCCTCGCTGCTTCCGGCGCCGCGGCAGGAACGCCTTGGAGAAGCCCAATTTAGCCGCCTCCTTGAGGCGGGCGTCGGTCTGGCTGACCTGCCGGACCTCGCCCGCGAGCCCGATCTCCCCGAAGACCACCGTGTCGGTCGGAACCGGGGTCTGCGTCAAGGACGAGATGAGCGCCGCGGCGCAGGCGAGGTCGGCCGCCGGCTCGTTGACCTTCAGGCCGCCGGCGACGTTCAGGTAGACGTCGGCGCCGGCCAGGCTCACGCCGCAGCGCGCATCCAATACCGCGGTGATCATCGCGAGCCGGCTCGAGTCCCAGCCGACCACCTGGCGGCGCGGCGTCGAGAAGGGCGAGGGGGCGACCAGCGCCTGTACCTCGACCAGCACAGGCCGCGTGCCTTCCATGCCCGCGAATACCGCGGCGCCGGAAACGTCGCCCCGCCGCTCGGCGAGGAAAAGCGCCGACGGGTTGGAAACCTCGGAGAGGCCGCGATCGGTCATCTCGAAGACGCCGATCTCGTCGGTCGGCCCGAAGCGGTTTTTGACCGCGCGCAGGATGCGGAAGTGATGCCCGCGCTCGCCCTCGAAATAGAGGACGGTGTCGACCATGTGCTCGAGCACGCGCGGGCCGGCGATCACGCCTTCCTTGGTGACGTGACCGACGAGGAAGAGGGCGAAGCCGCGGCGCTTGGCGAGCTTGATCAGCTCCTGTGCCGAGGCGCGTACCTGCGACACGGTGCCCGGCGCTGAGTCCAAGGTGTCGACATACATGGTCTGGATGGAGTCGATCACGACCACGTCCTTGTGGTCGGCGCCATCCAGGCTCGCGAGGATGTCGCGCACTGAAGTGGCGGCGGCGAGGGCCACCTGCGCGCCCTCGACCTTGAGGCGCTTGGCGCGGAGTCGCACCTGGTCGATCGACTCTTCGCCGGAGATGTAGATCGTCGACCCCTTGGTCGCCAGCCGCGCGACCACCTGCAGCAGCAGCGTCGACTTGCCGATGCCGGGATCGCCGCCGATCAGGATCGCCGAGCCCGGCACCAGGCCGCCGCCGCAGACGCGGTCGAACTCGGCGATGCCGGTGACCGACCGGGGCACCTCGGTCGAGGTACCGGAGAGCTCGACGAAGTCGATCTTGCGCCCACCCTTGGCCGACTGGCCTTTCGGCGCCAGCGCCTCCGCCTGCTCCTCGACGATCGTGTTCCAGGCGCCGCAGGACTCGCATCGCCCCGCCCACTTCGCCGTCGAGGCGCCGCAGGACTGGCAGACGTAGCGGGTTTGCGGCTTGGCCATGGGCTTAAGGTCGCCTCACCGCCATCTGGATCGGGCCGTCGGCGCGGCCGTGGATGAACTGGTCGACATGGGCGTTACCGGAGCGGTCGATCTCGGAGACGGGGCCGGCCCAGATGAACTTGCCATCGTAGATCATCGCGATGTGGGTCGCGATCTTCCGCGCGCTGTGCATGTCGTGGGTGATCGAGATCGTCGTGGCGCCGAGCTTCTTCACGCAGGCGACGATCAGGTCGTTGATCACGTCGGCCATGATCGGATCGAGGCCGGTGGTCGGCTCGTCGAAGAAGATGATCTCGGGCTCGCTGGCGATCGCGCGGGCCAGCGCCACGCGCTTCTGCATGCCGCCGGAGAGCTCGGACGGGAAGAGCTCGGCGACCGGCGCCGCGAGGCCGACCTGCGCCAGCTTCTCGAGCGCGATCTTCTTCGCCTCCCTCTTCTCCATGCCCTGGCCCTGGACCAGGCGGAAGGCGACGTTCTCCCAGACGGGCAGACTGTCGAAGAGGGCCGAGCCCTGGAACAGCATGCCGATCTTTCTCTGGACCTCCTCGCGAGCCTCGCCGCGGGCGCCGACCGTTTCCTCGCCGTCGATTTTGATTGAGCCGGCGTCGGGCGTGATGATGCCGAGGATGCACTTCAGCAGCACCGACTTGCCCGAGCCCGAGCCGCCGATGACGACGAGGCTTTCGCCCGCGGGCAGCGCGTAGTCGATGCCGTCGAGCACCACCTTCTCGCCGAAGCGCTTCTTCACGCCCTGGAGCTGGATCTTCGGTGTCGTCATTTGGCGAAGAACAGCTCGGTGATGATGTAGTTGAAGATCAGGATCAGGATCGAGGCGGAGACGACGGCATTGGTGGTCGCCTGGCCGACGCCTTGCGCGCCTCCCTTCGAGTTGTAGCCGTGGTAGCAGCCGGTCAGCGCGACCAGGAAGCCGAAGGCCGAGGCCTTCACCAGGCCTGAGATCACGTCGATCATCTCGAGGTAGTCCCAGGTGCGGCGAAGATAGGCCGCGGCATTGAAGTCGAGCTTGTAGACGCTGACGAGGTAGCCGCCGAAGACGCCGAGGATGTCGCCGATCAGAACCAGAAGCGGCAGCATCGTGGCGCCGGCGATCAGCCGCGGCACCACGAGGTACTTGTAGGGATCGGTCGAGAGCACGGTGAGCGCGTCGATCTGATCGGTCACGCGCATCGTCCCGATCTCGGCGGCCATCGAGGCGCCGATGCGGCCCGCGACCATGAGGCCTGCCAGCACGGGCGCCAGCTCCCGGGTCATCGACAGCACGACCACGGTCGCGACCGCGCCCTCGGCCGAGAAGCGCGCGAAGCCGGTGTAGCTCTGCAGCGCCAGCACCATGCCGGAGAACAAGGTGGTCAGCGCCACGACCGGCAGCGAGAAATAGCCGATCTCGATCATCTGCCAGCCGATCAGGCGCGGATAGTAGGGCGGGCGGAACATGTGCCCGATCGCGACCGTGGCGAACATCGCGAGCCGGCCGATCGCCGCCAGTGCGTCGAGGAAGGCCCGGCCGATGGCGGCGAGGAAACCCATCAGGCGTCCGATCCGACGTAGCGGCGCGCGTAGCGGCGGGATAGCCCGGTCAGCATCTGGTATCCGTTGGTGCCGGCGAGACGTCCGAGCTCGTCGGGCGGAAGCTCCTGGCCCATCAGCACGACCGGCGTTCCCGGTCGGGATGTCTCCTC